>JAATFX010000069.1 GCA_015654925.1 Enterobacterales bacterium
CATAAAAACGATTTCGTAATGACGCATACAGAATTGCTCCTTACGGATTATTCAGCCTCCTGTCAGGGTCAACCGCGGCCCATGGAAGCAAGGAACGTGATAATTGTGCGGCTGAAAAATGACGCGCAATCTTACATTTATGGGGCAAGGAATACAAGGGTTGATACTGGGGAAAACCGGCGGTAAGGTAAGGGAGCATCGAATATCTATTAATTAGCAAAAAAACTATTCAATATTCATGCTTTTTATTCAAAAAAACTGATTAACACAATCAATAAAGTGTTATTTCCCGCCCCCGCCCGCTGGCATATACTGTTTATTATCTAATCAGCGTCGGCGTCGGCCAAGCCGTTGAATCAAAATAATTCTCCGTATCTCCAACACCAGGGAACAACCAAGAAAAAAGTAGTCGCCTTGCTTTTAGCCCCCCCGTGGGGCTTTTTTATTTCGCCCTGACCCCGCATCCCTCGCCCGGAGCCATCCGGGGACTTATCGAAGCCTGGCGGAATCCCAGGCCGTCATGATTTGATCGATAGCGGCATCGAACACAGGGTGACCGACGCCATCGCGTGCGAGCGTGGACAGGCCTATCAGGAAGCTGTCGAACACCGCGGCGAGGGCCGGGGCGTCGGTTTCTGGCGCCAACTCGCCGGTGGCGATACCGCGCTCGACGCATGCGGTAATCCCGGCGCGGGTGCGAATACGCGAGCGCGTCAGCGATTGCGTCACCGCGGAATGTTCGGGCGAGGGCGCGCTCATTACCGCCAGGGCAACCATGCACCCCTTGGGGTGTCCGCGTTCGCACTGCATTTTTGCCGAGGCACGCAACGCGGTCTCCAGGGCTGCGCGGGGAGCAAGCGCTATATTCCACAGACATTCGGTGACCGTCGCATATCGGCTCAGGTAGCGTTGCGCGCATTCCCGGAATAACTCTTCTTTGGAGCCGAAAGCGGCATAGAAGCTGGGCGCGGAAATGCCGCCGCCGATGCCCGCCTTGAGTTGGCTTAGGGAAGTGGCTTCATAGCCCCGTTCCCAGAACAGGTGCAAAGCCTGATCGATGGCCTTATCCCGATCGAATGCGCGGGGTCTGCCCATTTGCGCCATGATCTGCTCCTTCGGGTTTGTTCCCTTCATTTATTGATATAAATACTAATCGATACATAAGTCATTGACAATAGAATATCCGCCGCCTACATTTGTACCGATTGATATATAAATTGATTTCAAATTCGAAATCATGCGGTCGGTCCCGCAGGGACTGAACGCTGCTCCTTCTTTCTTCTGTCTCAGGAAACGCCACGTGAAAACAGTTATTTCTGCCGCTACGCCGAGTCAAGCCACCACGCCCCTGCCGGTTTTCGCATTGCTGGCGCTGGCGATGACGGGATTCATTTGTATCTTGACCGAGACGCTGCCGGCTGGGCTGCTGCCGCAGATAGGGCAAGGATTATCGGTCTCCCCATCGCATGCCGGACAAATGGTTACGGCGTACGCGGCAGGTTCTTTGCTGGCGGCAATTCCGCTGACCATCGCCACCCGCGGTTGGAGACGGCGCAATGTTCTGCTGCTGACCATCGTCGGCTTTCTGCTTTTCAACTCGGTCACGGCGATCTCGTCCAATTATTGGCTGACTTTAGCGGCGCGCTTCCTCGCGGGCGTCTCGGCGGGCCTGGCGTGGAGTCTGCTGGCGGGATACGCGCGCCGGATGGTCGCGGTGCACCAGCAAGGTAAAGCGATGGCGATGGCGATGGTCGGTACGCCGATCGCCTTGTCGTTGGGCGTACCGGTCGGTACCTGGCTCGGTGCCCTGGTGGGGTGGCGTACCGCATTCGGGATCATGTCTGCGCTCACCTTGGTACTCATCGTCTGGGTGCTGGCCAAGGTGCCGGATTACCCGGGACAGGCCGGCCACGAGCGCGCGTCCTTGCGCAAGGTGTTTATCACGCCGGGCGTGCGGCCGGTGCTCGGCACGGTAATCGCCTGGATGCTGGCGCACAACATCCTCTACACCTATGTTGCGCCATTCGTGGCGCAGGCCGGCCTGATCGATCGCGTTGACCTGGTACTGCTGACTTTTGGCTTGGCCGCGCTGCTGGGCATCTGGATCACCGGCCGGCTGGTTGATCGCCACCTGCGCGCCGCGGTGCTGGCCAGCCTGGCTACGTTCGGGGGCATTTCCTTGCTGTTCGCCTGGTTCGCCAGCGTACCCGCGGCGATCTACCTTGGCGTGGCGGTGTGGGGAGCGACGTTCGGCGGAGCGGCGACGCTATTGCAGACGGCACTGGCCGATACCGCAGGCGATGGCGCCGACGTGGCGTTGTCGATGAACGTGGTGGCGTGGAACGGCGCCATTGCCGGCGGCGGGTTGCTCGGCGGCGTCCTGCTGGATGCCTGGGGTGCCGGTTCGTTCCCGTGGGTCCTGGTCCTGCTATCGGTGCTGGGTTTCGTCATCGCGTGGTCGGCCAAAGCACATGGCTTCCGGCCCGGACCACGCTCGACCGGCGCGCATGCTTCGGCCGCCATTGATCCGGACGGACGCTATGATTAAAGATGTTGCTGAAAAAACGCCACGCCGGCGGCCAGCGCGGAGACCGTGATTTTATGCCCGATGCCCGGCTCGGTCAGCAGGGTGGCCTGATGTCCCCCCTCACGGGCGTCCAGCGCCCGGTACAGGCGCGTGCTCTCGCCCGCCGGTACCAATGGGTCGGCTTCCCCGTGCCAGATGAGCAGCGGGCGATTGGCGAGTTTATCGAGCTGGTGATACACCTCATAATCCGCCAGGGACGCCGTGCGGCGCTCAAATTCCTTTTGCCGCGCGGATGAGGTCAGCGCCACCGGCGGGAACAGGGTTTTCGCCAGCGACGTATAATCGCCGGACCCCATAAAATCCGCCACCGCGCGCAGCCAGTCATAGCGGGCCATGGCGCCCAGCGCCGTCATGCCGCCCAGGGAAGCGCCGCAAACTCCCAGGCGATCGCCCTCGATCAGCCCCTGGCGCCGGTAATGATCATTCAAGCCGGGCAGTTCGTCGATATTGCTGCGCAGGATGTCCCAGAAGTGGCCCAGGCGCCGGTGCTCATCGCCGTCAAAGCGGGCGCCGTGCATCGCCGCATCCGGTAAGATAACGCGAAAACCGGCTTTCGCCAGGGCATAGCCAAAATAGCTGTACACCTCTTTTGACGAGGTGTATCCATGATAAAAGAAAATCGTCGGTAACGGCTGGCGGTGTTTCCCCGCGGGTACCGCATGTATAACGTCGATACCGTCGATACACTCCTGATGCATTTCGACCATTTTACCCCCAGATAAAAGTCCTTTGTCCTTTACCGCTCGGTGTTGAAGCGCTGATGTATACTTCCATTAGTCACTCGTGGAACTTTAAGCCTATGAAATTACGCATCGTGTTCATGTTTATCGCCAGCGTACTGCTGACCGGTTGCGGCACGCTGGCCGGCACCCCTGCCGCTCCGCCGGCGCCCACCGACCGGGCCCAGGAAATCAGCCGCAACCAGACCGGCTCCCTGACCCAACTCGGCCGGGTTAGCGTAAACGAGCGCGGCAGCCCGATGGACGCCGAACGGGCGATTATCGACCAGGCGAATGCCCGCCAGGCTAAGTATTACCAGATTATTATGTTGGCGGAAACCATTATGCCGGGAGTGTGGCGCGCAGAGGCGATTTTATATCGTTGAGGCGACGATCCCACACCGATGGAATCGCCGCGCCAAGACTACGAAGTCAGGCCGGCTGCCGTTGGCGTACCGCCTCGAACAGGCATACGCCCGCCGCTACGGAGACATTCAGCGACGACACGGAGCCCGCCATCGGGATGCTGATCAGCTCGTCGCAATGTTCGCGGGTCAGACGGCGCATGCCTTCGCCTTCGGCGCCCATTACCAGCGCCAGCGGGCCGGTCAGCTTGCTCTGGTAGAGGTGATGATCCGCTTCGCCGGCGGTGCCGACGATCCAGACATTATGTTCTTGCAACAACCGCAGGGCGCGGGCCAAATTGGTGACCCGGATTAGCGGTACGGTTTCCGCTGCGCCGCTGGCGACTTTCTTGGCGATAGGGGTCAACTGCGCCGAACGATCGCGCGGCACGATAACCGCGTGGACGCCCGCCGCGTCGGCGCTGCGCAGGCAAGCCCCGAGGTTGTGGGGATCGGTGACCCCGTCCAGCACCAGCAGGAAAGGCGCGGCATGCTGTTCCAGCAAGGCCGCCAGGTCGTTTTCCTGCAGCTGGCGCCCCTCTTGTATCCGCGCCACTATGCCCTGATGAACCGCCCCTTCCGAGGTCTCATCCAGCCATTGGCGGTTCGCCACCTGGATAACGATGCCGGCGGCTTCCAGCTCGACCACCACGTCATGCAAACGCCGATCGTCGCGGCCTTTGGCAATATAAACCTCTAGAATACGCTGCGGGTCGCGGTCCAGTAATGCTTTGACGGCATGGATGCCGTAAATGATTTCGCTCATGTTTATCTTTTATCGCTATATGGGCCACGCTGGCCCATAGATTATCGGTCGCGGATGATCTCCGGCGCTACGCTATCCCGGCCGCTATTGGCCGGGTTTACTTTCCGTACCGGTTTTTTTTCTGCTGCGCCGGGGTTTGCCGGTCGCAGCCTTTTTCGGGGCATTATCGGCGCCGGCAGCCGCATCGGTTATCCTGGCTCCGGCCTTGGCCGGCGCATTTTTGGCGCCGGCGCCCTGGCCGTCTTGCTGGCGAAACGCGCTGTCCGGTTCAAAATTAGCCGGTTTTTTGCCCGAGCGCCGGCGCCGGGGTTTGCCGTCGCCATTGGCGCCGCCGGCATTAGCGCCCGCGCCGCGGGCCGCCGGCTGCGTCCGTCCCCGTTCGGTCTTGCCCGCGCCGCGCGGCTGGCGGCGGCTGGATACCAGGGAAAAGTCGATTTTACGCTCGTCCATATGCACCGCTTCGACTTTGATTTCCACCACATCGCCCAAACGATAGACGCGCCCGCCCGATTCGCCAATCAGGCGCTGGCCGATATTGTCATAACGGTAGTAGTCATTATCCAGGGTCGAAACATGGACCAGCCCATCGATAAACAGATCGTTGAGGCGGACAAAAAAGCCAAAACCGGTAACGCTGGCGATGATGCCGCTAAAGACTTCGCCGACGTGATCCTGCATGAAGTCGCATTTCAACCAATCCGCGACATCGCGGGTCGCTTCATCGGCCCGGCGCTCGCTCATGGAGCTTTGCTGGCCCAATTGCAGCATTTCCGCCATTTCGGCGTGCCAGCCGCCGGTCGGGGTGGAACGGCCGGTGGCCTCCCCTTCCTGCTTGGCCAGCAGATACTTGATGGCCCGATGCAGCGACAAATCCGGATAACGGCGTATCGGCGAGGTGAAATGCGCATAAGCCTGTAAGGCCAAACCAAAATGGCCGCGGTTTTCCGGATCATAGATGGCCTGTTTCATCGAGCGCAACAGCATGGTTTGCAGCATCTCGTGATCCGGCCGGGCCGAGACGATGGTCATCATATCGGCATAATCCTTCGGCTCGGGTTTGATCCCGCCGCCCAGGGTCAGGCCCAGTTCGCCCAGCACGGTGCGCAGGGCGGTGATGTGATCGTTGCTCGGACGATCGTGCACCCGGTACAGCGCCGGTTCGTTGTTTTTCTCCACAAACCGCGCAGCGGCGATATTGGCCAGGATCATGCACTCTTCAATCAATTTATGCGCGTCGTTGCGTTTCACCGGTTCAATACGGTCGATGCGGCGTTCTGCGTTGAAAATGAACTTGGCTTCGTCGGTCTCAAAGGAAATGCCGCCGCGCTGAACCCTGGCCTGCTCAAGGGTTTGATACATTTCATGCAGCGTTTGCAACCCTTTGACCAGCGGATGGTATTGCTCGCGCAGGTCGCGATCGCCCTGCAATATCTGCCACACCTTGTTATAGGTGAGACGGGCATGGGAATTCATGACCGCTTCGTAGAATTTATACGAAGAGAGCCGTCCCTGCGCCGAAATGGTCATTTCGCAGACCATGCACAGCCGGTCAACCTGCGGATTAAGCGAACACAGGCCGTTGGAGAGCACCTCCGGCAGCATAGGGATAACCTGCGACGGGAAATAAACCGACGTTCCGCGGCTGCGGGCCTCGTTATCCAGCGGCGTATTGGGACGTACATAATAACTGACGTCAGCAATGGCCACCCACAGGCGCCAGCCGCCGCCGCGTTTCTTCTCGCAGCATACGGCATCATCGAAATCGCGCGCGTCTTCGCCGTCAATGGTCACCAGCGGCAGGCTTTTGAGATCCACCCGGCCGCGTTTTGCCGCTTCGGGCACTTCCTCTTTCAGGCTCGCCACCTGGCTTTCCACTTCCGGCGGCCAGGTATAAGGGATGTCGTGGGTGCGTACGGCGATATCCACCGCCATGCTGGTGCCCATATTATCACCCAGCACTTCCACCACTTTACCGATGGCTTTGGTGCGGCGCGTCGGACGTTGGGTCAGTTCCACTACCACCACGAACCCCATGCGGGCGCCGCTGGTGGCTTCCGGCGGAATAAGGATATCGAAACTGAGCCGACTGTCGTCCGGCACCACAAAAGCACTGCCGGCATCGGTAAAGTAACGACCGACAATCTGGCTGATTTTAGGCACCAGTACCCGAACAATTCGCGCCTCGCGCCGACCTTTACGATCCGCGCCCATAGGCTGCGCCATCACCACATCGCCGTGGATGGCCATTTTCATTTGTTCGGCGGAGAGGTAAAAATCGTCCTTGCTGCCTTCAACCCGTAAAAAACCAAAGCCGTCGCGATGGCCAATCACCGTGCCGCGCAGCAAATCCAAACGTTCCGGCAAGGCGTAACACTGCCTGCGGGTGAAAATTAACTGACCGTCGCGCTCCATGGCGCGTAGCCGGCGACGCAGGCCTTCGACCTGGTCTTCACCGGTAATGTCTAAATCCTGCGCCAGCTCTTCGCGGCTGACCGGGGTTTCCCGTTTAGCCAGGTGAGCCAGAATAAACTCCCGGCTGGGGATGGGAAATTCGTATTTCTCTGCCTCTCGTTCGAGAAAGGGATCTTGTGACATGCGCTACCTCCATTGCCTAAAACGGGTTGCTGTGCCGATGTCATTCAACAAGCAATAATGTGTAGCGCGGCGGACTCCCCGCCCTAAAATCTCACCATTATGGGTTATCGATGATAGGGGAAAAATGTCAAAGGCCCTGCTGCAACACCTGTTCCTAACGGCAGGCAGGGTAATGTGACAACGCTCCGCTTTATATTCGCACTACATTAGACCAGCATTTATTGATCAGGGTGTAAGCCCTGTTGACCGCGTATCTGCACTCATAACACGTGGATATGATGGCAAAGCAGCGAATTACAGGGAAACAGATGTAATAAGAGTAACCTTTAGGAACCAAACAGGCTATAAAACTTGTCATCGGCTGGTACGGAGACTGGGGGTTCAGAAAGGATAACGCGTTGAAAATAAAAAACAAACCGGGCAATACCCGGTTTGTTACATTTTTAGCGTTTTACGGCTTTGCGGCCGTTATGCGTCAAAAGGGTCACGTAAAATCATGGTTTCAGTACGATCCGGGCCGGTAGAGATGATGTCCACCGGTACGCCGGTGACTTCCTCAACGCGGTGGATATAACGCTGCGCGGCATCGGGAAGCTTGTCGAACTCCTTCACGCCGAACGTGGATTCGCTCCAGCCCGGCAGGGTTTCGTACACGGGGACGATGCCTTCCCAGCCTTCGGCGGCCAAAGGCGTGGTTTTGACTTCACGGCCGTCGGGCATGCGATAGGCGATGCAAATTTTGACTTCCTTCAGACCGTCCAGCACGTCCAGCTTGGTCATGCAGAAACCGGAAAGGGAGTTGATTTGCACGGCGCGACGAACCGCAACGGCATCCAGCCAGCCGGTACGGCGGCGGCGGCCGGTGGTGGCGCCAAATTCGTTGCCCTTGATGGACAGGTACTCGCCTACGTCATCAAACAGCTCGGTAGGGAACGGACCGGCGCCGACGCGGGTGGAATAGGCTTTAACGATGCCCAGGACATAATCTACATAACGCGGCCCGATACCGGAACCGGTGGCAACGCCGCCCGCGGTGGTGTTGGAAGAGGTTACATAGGGATAAGTACCGTGGTCTATATCAAGCAAGGTGCCCTGCGCGCCTTCGAACATGATGAACTCGCCGTTTTTACGGGCGGTATCCAGCAGCTCGGACACATCCACCACCATGCCGGTGATGACATCGGCAATAGCCAGCACATCGTCAAGGATCGTCTGATAATCAACCGCTTCGACTTTATAATAATTCACCAACTGGAAATTATGATAGTCGACGATTTCTTTGAGTTTAACGGCGAAGGTTTCTTTATTGAAGAGATCGCCGACGCGCAGGCCGCGACGCGCGACTTTGTCTTCATACGCGGGGCCGATACCACGCCCGGTGGTGCCGATGGCTTTGTCGCCACGGGCCTTTTCACGCGCCATATCCAGGGCAACGTGATAGGAGAGGATCAGGGGGCAAGCTTCGGAAATCAATAAACGTTCGCGTACCGGAATGCCGCGTGCTTCGAGTTCGCCCATTTCTTTCATTAACGCATCCGGTGCTAACACCACACCGTTGGCGATAATGCTGGTTACGTTTTTACGCAAAATACCAGAGGGGATCAAATGAAGTACGGTTTTTTCACCGTTGATAACTAAAGTATGACCGGCGTTGTGCCCGCCTTGATAGCGGACAACATATTTGGCCCGTTCGGTCAGCAGGTCTACGACCTTGCCTTTACCTTCGTCACCCCATTGGGTGCCCAGTACGACAACGTTCTTACCCATCTCTCAATTCACCAGGTTGCTTAAAAAAGGATTCTAACATCTCAGTCCGCTGCTTTCAGTAATTTTTAACCCCAGCCGGGACTGTTTTTTATCTGTGCGATCATCCTCCCATTCTGCTGCGCAACATATAGTAGATTACACCGCCGGCCACCACTAAACCGCCGCCGAAACGCCGCAATAACTTATCGGGCAGCAGCGCCATGGTGCCGATCATTTTGCGCCAGACGGTAGGAAATAGCATGGGACCCAGGCCTTCAAGCACCAAAACCAGCCCGAGGGCCATCCAGATAGTAGGATTCATCATGACCTCTGAAAAAAAAGGCCCGCGTAAACGGGCCTTTGGCGAACAGATGCAAAACTAATCAGGGACGCGCGGCCGGAATGGCTGCTGCCGGTGATTTCATAAAGCGGAAGAAATCGCTGTCCGGACTGAGAACCATGATGTCGTTGTTGCTGCTAAAGCTATTTTCATAGGCGCGCAGGCTGCGGATAAAAGCGAAGAACGCCGGATCCTGGCTAAACGCGTCGGCGAACAGCCTGGCGGTTTCGGCATCGGCTTCACCACGCACGATCAGAGACGTACGCTCCGCTTCGGCCAACGTACGGGTGACCTCGTAGTCCGCCGTCGCGCGCAGTTTTTCCGCTTCTTCCTGGCCTTGTGAACGGTGACGACGCGCTACCGCTTCACGTTCGGCCCGCATCCGCTGGAAAATGGCATCGGAGACTTCGGCCGGCAGGCTGATTTGCTTGATGCGCACGTCCACCACTTCGATACCCAACGCCGCCATGCTGTTCGGGTTCACCGCCGGCTGTGCGCCTTTGGTTTCACGTTCTACCCGCGCAGCGGCCGACGCAATGGCATTATCCGCCGCGGTGATTTCCACATCGCCGTCGCCGGCGGTGCCGCTGTTAAGCGCTTCGCGCACGTCGGTCATCAAGCGGTTGCGCGAATCGGTGACGATTCCCCTAACGTCCAGGCGGCCCAGTTCGGAACGCAAACGGTCGCTGAATTTACGTTTCAGCAGCACTTCGGCCTGGGAGACATCGCCGCCGCCCGTGGCCAGATAATACCGGCTGAAGTCGCTGATACGCCATTTGATATAAGAATCGACAATCAGATCTTTTTTCTCCATGGTCACAAAGCGGTCAGCCTGGTTTTCCATGGTTTGGATGCGCGCATCCAGCGATTTTACCGTCTCGATAAACGGAATCTTGAAGTGCAGGCCGGGCGAGAAAATTTCCGGTTTGTTTTCGCTGTCGCGCAATACTTTGCCAAAGCGCAGGACGATGCCGCGCTGGCCTTCCTGCACCACGAACAGTGACGCATACAGCACCACCAGCACCACGACAACTATAAGGATTAAAGGCTTACGCATGATTAGTCTCTCCCTACGCGAGTGGTACTGTCACGCTGGGCATTCGCCCGGCGCTGGTCCATGACGGAGCCGGAACTGCCGGCCTCGGATGAGCTTGATTCCGCCGTGGACGGGGGCACATTGGGCGCAGCGGGCAAGCGCAGCAGGGAATTGGCGCTGGTGTCCTTGCGAGCGGTATCGGCCGCAGGCGGATTGCGCAACAATTGATCCAACGGCAAGACCATCAAGTTGTTGCCGCTCTTGTCGTTAACCAGGATTTTACGGGTATGGCTCAATAAACGCTCCATCGAGTCGATATAAAGACGTTCGCGGGTAATTTCCGGCGCGGCTTTATATTCCGGCAGCAGTTTGGCGAAACGCTGCACTTCACCCTGGGCTTCCAGCACGGTGCGGGTTCTGTAGGCGCGACCTTCCTCCAGAATACGCTGCGCCTGGCCGTTGGCCCGGGGCTGGACTTCATTGGCATAGGCTTCGGCTTCACGAATATATTGCTGCTCGTTTTCACGGGCGGCGATGGCATCGTCAAACGCGGCCTTTACTTCTTCCGGCGGCCGGGCGGCCTGGAAGTTCACGTCCAGCAGGGTGATGCCCATGTCGTAAGGTCGGATGGTTTCCTCCAGCACCCTTTGCGTATCGCTTCTGACCACGGTACGGCCTTCGGTGAGGATTTTATCCATGGTGTACTTGCCGATGACGCCGCGCAGCGCGCTGTCGGTGGCCTGACGCAGGCTGTCGTCCGCGTTGGTCACGCTAAACAGGTAGCGTTCGGGATCGGTGACCCGGTACTGTACGTTCATTTCGACCCGCACCACGTTTTCGTCGGCGGTCAGCATCACGCCGGCGGCCGCAAGTTCGCGCACCGACTCGACGTTGACGGGAATGACGTGATCGACAAAGGTGGGTTTCCAGTTCAGGCCCGGCTGCACCAGACGGTCGAACTTACCAAAGCGGGTCACCACGCCGCGTTCGGCTTCCTTGATGGTATAAAAACCGCTGCCGGCCCAAATGACCACTACCGCAACCGCGGCAAGGCCGACATAACGTCCACTGCGGGTGGGGCCTTTGGCGCCGCCGGCAGTATCCGGGTTTTTATTGCCGCCGCCGAACCCGCCCAGCTTCTTGCCGAGTTTCCGGAAGATATCGTCCAAATCGGGAGGTCCTTGTTCACGTCCGCCTTTATTATTATTTCCGCCAGAGTTGCCGCTATTATTATTGCTGCTTCCCCACGGGTCGCGGTCATGTCCGTTATTACCGGGCTGATTCCACGCCATGTTTTAGCTCCATTTTACTTAATTAGTATTCTTCAGGCTTTAATTCCCAAAGGACGGTCAGACAAGATAGTCCACCAACTCATTTTCTTGCTTGCAAAGACGGCGCCAGTCGATGATGGGCAATCTGACGATCAGTCCCACGCTGCCGTCGTCTTCTATCCATTCTTTTTCAATTGCCTGAAGCTGGTAAAACCGGCTGCGTAAACGTCCGGCCTGCGGGGGCAAGCGCAACTCATGCTGAGCAATCTCGCCCGACAGACGCTCGGTCAACGCCTGAAAAAGCAACGGAATTCCTTCACCGGTCTGGGCGGACAGCCATACCCGCACCGGTAAATTTTCCTCGTCGCGATCGATTCGCGCCACAAAATCATCCAGCACATCGATTTTATTCATGACTAATAAAACCGGAATTTCATCCGCTTCGATTTCCGCCAGTACCGTATCCACCGCGGCGATGTTTTCCTGGCTGCGGTTATCCGACGCATCGACGATATGCATCAATAGCGTCGCTTCACGCGTCTCTTGCAACGTCGCTTTAAAAGCGGCGACCAGGTCATGGGGCAAATGGCGGATAAACCCCACCGTATCGGCCAGCACCGTATCGCCGACGTCCGCGACCTCGATACGCCTGAGGGTAGGATCAAGCGTGGCGAAGAGCTGATCGGCGACATAGACCCCCGCCTCGGTCAGGCGGTTAAACAGCGTGGATTTGCCGGCGTTGGTGTAGCCCACCAGCGACACCGTGGGCACATCCGCGCGATTGCGGGCGCGGCGCCCCTGCTCGCGCTGTTTTTCCACCCGTTCCAGACGCGAAAGGATCAGGGTAATGCGATTGCGTAATAACCGGCGGTCGGTTTCGAGCTGGGTTTCACCCGGCCCGCGCAACCCTATGCCGCCTTTTTGCCGTTCAAGGTGGGTCCATCCCCGCACCAGCCGCGTAGCGAGATGGCGCAACTGGGCCAGCTCCACCTGTAACTTACCCTCATGGGTACGTGCGCGCTGCGCGAAGATATCCAAAATCAGTCCGGTTCGATCAAGGACGCGACATTGACACAGGCTCTCAAGGTTTCGCTCCTGAGCCGGAGACAATGCGTGATCAAATAGTACGACAGACGCACCACTGGTTTTAACCGCCTCCGCGATCTCTTCAGCTTTTCCCTCGCCGACATAAAATTTGGGATGAGGTGCCTTGCGGCTCCCGGTAATGACGTGCAAAGCGTCCACCCCGGCGGAAGATACCAGCGATTCAAACTCCTGCAGATCTTCCATGTCTTTGTCTTGCGAGAAAAAAATATGAACCAGTATGGCCTGCTCACCGGTATCGTAACGGTCAAACAAGCGTACAACCTCTCAAACGGATAAACCGCAGTTGTAACGGGGCTTTAGCGTCAGCAACACGCTAAAGCGCCGCGATATGGTCAAGTAGGATACGCCTTATTCAGCGTCATCACTTTCCTGGGGCTGCTGAGGCGCCGCAGGATTGGTTCCATGATGGTAATTGCTGCTGCTTGCACCACTGGCCGGATTGTTGTTGTGATGCGACACCGCGCGCGATGGTACTACAGTAGAAATGGCATGCTTATAAACCATCTGACTAACCGTGTTCTTCAACAAAATGACAAACTGGTCAAATGACTCAATCTGGCCCTGCAATTTGATACCATTCACCAAATAAATAGAAACCGGAACCCTTTCCCGACGCAATGCGTTCAAGAACGGATCTTGCAAAGATTGCCCCTTAGCCATTCTA
>JAATFX010000054.1 GCA_015654925.1 Enterobacterales bacterium
GAGCTGGAGTCCAACATCGGCGTCTGGCGCACCTATCAGGCGTTTCCGTTCACCAACGGCTGGGAACGGTGGGACGACGACTACGATTCCGGTAGTACCCTATGGGTCGCCAATGTAGCGCGGCGCGTCGGCTGGCGGCAGGAACCCTATCCCTTCAACTGGGAGGCGCTGGCGTTCCACAACAATCTGCAATACAACGACGCGTACTCCACGGTCAACGGCACCTCAAAGGTGTACGACAGCAGCTCCGCGGTGCTCACCCACAAAGACGTCTCCGGCTTCTATCTTACGGCAAAAAAAGCCTTATGGCGGCGTGACGGCGGGGCCGACGCCCACAACCCCGCGCCCAGCGCCGTGAGTCTGCACGGCAGCGTGTCGCAAACCTTGCAATCGGATGCCTATACGGGGATCGCCACGTTGGCCGACGTCGGCCTTATCTGGTCGGGACCCTGGCAGAGCCGCCCCAATGACAGTTACGGCCTGGCTTTCCGCTGGGCCAGGCTGACGGATGGCGAGCACCGTTACTTGCAGGATATGTACGATTCCCTGGGCGGAACGGGGTGGCGGGTGCCGCGTAACGAACGGCAGTTGAGCATCGACGCTTCCTTTATGCTGACGCCGGAGGTCAACTTGACGATGACCGGTTCCCGCGTCTGGAACAACTCCAATTACCAGTATGCCTATACCAACATCAAACCGGAGGATGGCTACACATTCTGGGTCCAAATCAACGTAATGCTGGAAAAACTGCTCGGTCTGTGACAACGGCGAACAAGAGACATTGCCGGCGCCGTCCAGGCGCCGGCAATTCGCGCCTATGCCTATCATCCCTGGTAGCAAATCATCTGCGTATCCGTACCGGACCTTCTGCGTCCCAGGCCCAGGGCTTGCATTTTCCTGACGATGGTGGGTTGGGACACGCCCAGCGCGGCGGCGATATGATAGGTGGTTTGGTATTTGTCCAATGCCAGCGCCAATACCGTCCTTTCGATTTGCGACAGGATATCCGGCAGAGTATGGTTAAGGCGTATTTGACTGGAGCAAAAATCCAATAACCCGTGGTCAAAATTTTCAGGCAGCGAACGTTGTCCGTTCTTGCCTAACAGCGGGGAAATCATTTCTTCGGTAATGAAGTTTTCATCGGAACAAATATACAAATATTCAATAATATTTTCCAGTTCGCGAATATTGCCCGGCCAGGCGTAATCGACCAATAGATTTAAGGTTGGCGTGGGAAATCTGATAATTCTGTTATAAATAGCATCAAATTTATGGAGAAAATACTCAGTCAGCAACGGGATGTCGGTTTTTCTCTCCCGCAAGGGGATTAAATGAATGGGAACAAGGTTGATTCGGTAAAAAAGATCTTCGCGGAATTGCTTATCGGCAACTTTTTTATCCAGATCGGCATTGGTGGCGGCAATGACCCGGACATTAAGTTTAACCGGCCTGGTGCCGCCCAAGCGGACGATTTCTTTTTGCTGCAAGACGCGTAATAATTTAGCCTGGGCCTCAAAGGGTAAATCGCCGATCTCATCGAGGAATATCGTACCGCCGTTTGCCTGTTCAAAAAAACCGGCTCTTCCCGAACTCGCTCCGGTGAATGCCCCTTTTTCATAGCCGAAAAGTTCGCTTTCTATAAGGCTAGCCGGTATCGCCGCACAATTGAGCTTGATAAACGGCCGATCTGCGCGTGCGCTTAATTTCTGGATATTCTCGGCCACGACTTCTTTACCCGTGCCGGATTCCCCGCGAAGCAAAACAGAAGCGTCGGTTTTTGCGACCCGCAGCATAATCCGCTTCAGCTCTTCCATCGGTCGGCTGATGCCAATCAAATTGGCGAAGGGCGGGGAAGCCGGCAACCCTTTTTTTCCCAGCGGCTCATGATAGGATTCGAAAGAATAAATAGGATAGTTGAATTTGGCATGGAGTTTCTGAAAAAACGATTGCGCGTACAGTATTGAAACCACATGCTCAATCTCATTTTCTTCATCGAGCACCGGCATGCCCGACACAAAAGCCATTTTTTCCGGTAACAGATGATGAACAAAAAACGCCATTGCCTCTTTCTTTTGTTTAAGGACTTCCGTGGTAATCGCGTTTTTGAAATATTTCCCTTCTTTGATGATATCGTCAATGGTCCGGCCAAGGATCGCATCAGCGTCTATGATGGGATTTTCCCGCAGGTAAGCCTGGTTGATATATTCCGTTACGCCGCTGGAGTTGGTTATGTAGATGGGGCATTCCAGGGTATCGACGATTTTCTTAAAATCAATCCCGGTCTCGTTAGCCGTATGAAGAAAATTTCCGCTGGACATAATGGGCCTCTTGAACACCGGTTATTGAAAAAAAACTGTCCTGGCGCAAAGGCCAGAGTAGGTTAGATTAAGTTATAAATAAAATTGATAGCCGGAGATGTGAAATAAATCACATATCACCCGGTCTTGAACGGCGTTTTTTATTTATGTTAAGAAGTAATGAATTAGAGGTAAAGATAGTGAAAGGATATAAAAATATGCTTTTTATCACCCCCTGCCTGATATCAGGCGGCCGCATGGCATAAGTTTTTCAGCCTCACGCACTGGCCATCAGGCCGATGTATGCGAAAGGATGGCTAACCGTCTCCGGCGCGAGGATTCGGAATACTTACCAGGTTGCCGAGGGATTGTGCGCGGCCCTCTATTGACACAAAACTGCAACGTGCTATCGTCTATCGGTAATATATAACGTGTTACGGATTATGATTCCCTGAGGAGAATAGCAATGCGCTTACGAATCAATATCGGTGTGGCTTTGGTCAGCTCGGCGCTGATGCTTTGCGCCGCCTCGTCAAATGCGGCCTCCGCCGACAACCTGCCCGCCGGTGAGGTGGGCAGCGTCGAGGCGGTGCCGGAGATTGCCGCGCTCGTACCCGATGCGATAAAAAAAAGAGGGGTGCTGCGCGTCGCCACCATGACCAAATATCAACCCTTTTCTTTTGCTGTCAATGGAAAAAACGTCGGCATGATCCCTGAGATGGTGACCGCGGTCGCCCAGACGATGGGACTGAAAGTCGATATCCAGGGTATGGACTTTCCCGCTATTCTGCTGGGGCTGCAGGCGCAGAAATACGATATAGGCATGGGCGAGTTTTTCGTGCGCAAAGACCGGGTTGAAGTGGCTGACTTTGTCACTGAGTGGAGTAATTTCGATGCGTTTGTGGTGAATAAAGGCAGCAAATATATGCCTGAAGGCATCGCGGATGTATGCGGGCACAAGATCGCGATCCTCGGCGGGTCTTCCGGCGTTCCCACCATGGAGGCCGGCAAGGCGCACTGCGCCAGCGCAGGCAAAGCCCCGCCGCAGGTCAGCGTCTTTCCGCAAATGGCGGATGCCGTGCTTGCGCTGTCCAGCAAACGCGTGGAGGCGGTATTGACCGGTCGCGAAGTCGGGCTGACCCTGGTTGCATCGGGACAACCGTTCGTGCCCACAGGCCATGTCGGCGGGGGCCCCTGCGCCACGGCCGTCGCGCGCAATGAGTCAAGCGCGGGGCTGCTGCAAGCCCTTCAGGCGGCCTATGTACACCTGATCAAATCGGGAAAATATGCAGAAATTCATAAGCGGTGGGGCACGGACTACGGCATGATCGATAATCCGACCATTTATAAACAAGGCGATGCCCTGCCGGATTACAAAGTAGAGTAGGCGGTCGCAGACCGCTTGATAGATATATTTTATCGGCAATTTCATCTCCCGGGAGACCTGATGCATTCGAGATCTCACTTTTCCGTTGTTGATCTGCATTCCGCCGGCGCGCAGGCGCGCGTCGTGATTGGCGGCGTTCCGCAAGCCAGGGGCGACACCATGAACGAAAAACGGATGTACCTGGCCGCGAACTTCGATCATGTGCGCAAGCTGTTGATGTATGAACCCCGCGGCGGCTCGCAAATGAGCGGCAGCCTGATTCTGGCCCCCTGCGATCCACGCGCCGACGTCGGCATTGTTTTCATCGAAAGCGGCGGCTGGCTGACCATGTGCGGTGCCGGCACCATCGGCGCGGCGACCGCGCTGATTGAGACGGGCATGTTTAAAGCGACCGGTCCGCAGGCGTCAATCGTCTTTGACACGCCCGCCGGCCTGGTGACGGCCCATATTGATATTAAAGACGGCAGCGTCCAGGGGGTCTCGCTCTCTAATGTTCCGTCATTCCTCGCGGTTAAGGACCATCAGATCGATTTGCCCGGGCATGGCATGGTCAACGTCGATATTGCCTATGGCGGCAATTTTTACGCGATCGTTCCCGCCGACCGGTTCGATCTGCAAGTGGCCCCGGCTTTTGCGGAGCGGCTCGTGTCCATCGGGCGGCAGGTGCGCGAAAGGACCAACGCGACCATCGCCGTCAGGCACCCGTTGGAAGCGGACGCGGCGCCGATCCCGAATGTGATTTTCACGGGGCCGGGCTCAAGTCCCGGCGTTCATCGAAATCTGGTGCTGTTCGGCGAAGCCGGCGTCGATCGCTCCCCGGGCGGGACCGGGACATCGGCGCGCATGGCGCAGCGCTACGCGCGGGGAGAATTGGCGCTGGATGAACCCTTTTTCCATGAGAGCATTATCGGCTCGCGTTTCGAAGGCAAACTAACGGGTGTGCAAAACGTGGCCGGCAGGGAAATGGTCATCCCCTTGATCAAAGGGCGCGCTTTCGTGATTGGGCTGCGCAACTTTTTTGTCGATCCCGAAGACCCGTTTCAAGAGGGATTTGGGGTTGGTTATGCGGCGGATGCGCAGCGTCCCACTTTTTCAGCCGATAAGGATCGCCCATGAAGTCGACCGTCCAATATTCCGTGATTGATGCCCACAGCGCCGGCGCGCCCGCGCGGGTGGTGGTCGGCGGCGTCGCGCCCGTTCCCGGCGCGCGTATCAGCGAAAAGCGGACCTACCTGATGGAGCATCGCGACGACATCAGGAAACTGCTGATGTATGAGCCGCGGGGAAGTTCGGAAATGTGCGGCAGCATATTGATGCAGCCCTGCGATCCCCGGGCCGATATCGGTATTGTCTTTATCGAAACCGGCGGCTGGCCGTTGATGTGCGGCGCGGGAACCATCGGCGCCGCCACCGTGATGGTGGAAAACGGTTATGTCGACGTTACCGAACCCATATCCCGTATTTCGTTCGATACTCCGGCGGGTCTGGTGACCGCCGAAGTCGAGGTCGTCAACGGCGTGGTGAAAGGGGTCACGATCCAAAACGTCGCCTCTTACATGGTGGCGCCGGATCGGGTGGTGAACCTGCCGGGGCTCGGCCCCGTCACCGTGGATATCGTGTTCGGCGGGAATTACTACGCGCTGGTCCCCGCGTCCAGTTTGGCGCTGGAAGTGAGCCCGGCGTTTGCGGAGCGCCTGGTTAGCGCGGGACGCGCCATCCGCGATAGCGTCAACCGCGATCTGCGCCTCACCGATCCCGCTACCGGTCATGCTTGCCATGTGCCGATGGTGATCTTCACCGAAGAGCAGAACAGCGCCGGCAGCTATCGCAATCTGGTGTTTTTCGGCGAATCAGGCGTCGATCGCTCACCCGGCGGTACGGGAACGTCGGCGCGCATGGCCCAGCGGTTTTATCGCCGCCAGCAAGCGCAAGGCGACAGGTTCCGGCACGAGAGCATCATCGGTTCGGTTTTCGAAGGCACCATAGCGGATACGGTGATGCTCAATAATAATGTCGAGGCCATCATTCCGAAGATACGCGGCCGCGCCCATATCATTGCGCAATCGACCTTTCTACTCGATCCCCAAGACCCTTTTGCCGAGGGGTTTGGCGTAGGCTACGGCAGCGATGCGCGGCCGCCAGCAAACCGGACCGCGTAGGAGAATGGCGCTATTCACGCCAGGCAAACGCCCGCGCCGGGGCGTATCGCAGTAAAGCCTATGGGTTATAAATGAAAAACGCCCCGGAACCAGCAGCCCGGGGCGCTGAACGCGCGCGTCTTGATCCGTCTCGCCCTTCCTTAGGTAGCGCCCCGATTCCGTTCAGATTTTTTCGCGCGTGCAAACGCCGTTGACCAGGCGCGTTATATTCAGCGGATTGCCATCTTTTAGCGCTGCGGGCAGTAACTCCTGCGGATAATCCTGATAGCAGACCGGGCGCAAAAAACGGTCGATCGCCAGCGTGCCCACCGACGTGCCGCGGGCGTCGGAGGTCGCCGGCCATGGACCGCCGTGCACCATGGCGTCACAGACCTCGACGCCGGTGGGATAACCGTTTAACAGCAGGCGGCCGGCTTTGCGTTCCAATAAAGGAACCAGATGGGCGAAAC
Source organism: Enterobacterales bacterium (assembly GCA_015654925.1). Classification (GTDB taxonomy): domain Bacteria; phylum Pseudomonadota; class Gammaproteobacteria; order Enterobacterales; family Enterobacteriaceae; genus Acerihabitans. The sequence continues at coordinate 6,293 of JAATFX010000054.1, forward strand.
GTTGCCAATCTTCCGTTTCCGCTACCAGCGTCGCGGTCAACTGCCCCCGGAGTCCCGCCAGGGCCTGCGCCAGCCCGGCTTGATCCGCCACGGCAACGGCGATGGTTACCGGCCCGAAAACCTCATCTTGCAGCAGCGGATCGCCTGAGGCCAATAAGCCGGATTGCGCCTGGAACAGTTGGGGAACCGCCTGCATACCTTGCTGCGGTTCGCCGGCGAGATGGGTGATTCCCGCATGTTGATGCAATTGCGCCAGCCCGTGTTCATAGCTGGCGAGCACGCCGCGGTTGAGCATGGTTTGCGGCGGGCTGCGCCGGATATTTTGCCGCATCATCTGTAAAAAGGCGCTGAAGTCGGGCGAGTCAATGCCGATTATCATCCCCGGATTGGTGCAAAATTGCCCGCAGCCGGCCACCACCGAATCCGTCAGCTCGCGGGCGATTTTCTCGCCGCGCGCCGCCAGCGCGCCGGGCAGCAGGATTATCGGATTAATGCTGCTCATTTCGGCAAACACGGGGATAGGATCGGGGCGCGCGGCGGCCATATCATACAATGCGCGGCCGCCTTTCAGCGAACCGGTAAAACCCACCGCCTGAATGGCCGGATGCCGCACCAGGACTTGCCCGATGCCGCCGCCAAAAATCATATTGAACACCCCGGCCGGCATGCCGCTTTGCCGGGCGGCGCGCACGATGGCGTTTGCCACGCAATCGGCGGTGGCCATATGGCCGGTGTGCGCTTTCATTACCACCGGACAACCCGCCGCCAGGGCAGCGGCGGTATCGCCGCCGGCGGTGGAGAAGGCGAGGGGGAAGTTGCTGGCGCCAAATACCGCCACCGGCCCGATACCGCGTTTTATCTGGCGTACATCGGGACGCGGCAGCGGGGCGCGGTCCGGCAGCGCGGTATCGATGCGGGCGCCGAAACAATCCCCGCGCCGCAGCACGGAAGCGAACAGCCGCATTTGGCCGCTGGTGCGCGCGCGCTCCCCGCGGATACGGCCTTCAGGCAGCGCCGTTTCCCGCATCGCCAACCGGATAAAGTCATCGCCCAGCGCGTCCAGTTCATCGGCGATGGCATCGAGAAACAGGGCGCGGGCCGGCGCAGATGCGCCGTGATATGCCGGAAAAGCCTGCTCCGCGGCCAGGCAGGCCCGGACGGCTTCCTGCTCCGTGGCTTGATAAAACACGTAGGGCAGCGCCTCGCCGGTAAACGCATCATAACTGGTAAGCGTAATGCCGTTTTGCCGGCTGCGTTCACCGTGAATAAAATTTTCACCCAGAATTTGCATAGCGGAACCTTGATAACGTGCTGAAAAAGAGATCGGGCGCCGGCGGACGGCGCGGGTTTGCCTGCGGATTTATGGCGACCGAAGCCGATTTACGCAAAACACCCTGCGGCCAGGCCGCGGATGTTTTGCGTTCGGTTTCAGGTAAGCGATACCCAGATGGTTTTCATTTGGGTGTATTGATCGAACGCCTCGAACCCTTTGTCATAACCGCCGAAACCCGAGGTTTTGTAGCCGCCGAACGGCGTGGTGATATCGCCTTCACCGTAGCCGTTAACCGCCACGGTGCCGGCCTGGATTTGACGCGCCATGCGCACGGCGACATTGATGTCATTGGAAAACACCGTGGCCGCCAGGCCATAAGCGGAGTCATTGGCTATTTTCACCGCTTGCTCCTCGCTGTCGAAGGTGACGATCGCCACCACCGGGCCGAAGATTTCGTCGCGGGCCAAGGCCATATCCGGCGTGACGCCATCGATAATCGTGGCTTCGACAAACCAGCCGCCGCTCTCCTGCCGGACCTGGTTGCCGCCGTGCAGCACGGTGGCGCCTTGCTGTTTGGCCTGCGCGATGGCGCTCAATACCCGCGTCAAGGCATCAGGTTCAATCAGCGGCCCCAGCTTGGTGGCGCGGTCGGTGGGTTCGCCGGTTTTCCATACCTGCGCGGCCCGGATAAAGGCTTGCATAAAGGGTTGTTTAATGGCGGAGTGCACCAGGATACGTGAACCGCAGGTGCAGTTTTGCCCCATATTCCAGAATGCCGCGTTCGCCAGGTTTTCCGCGATGGCATCCAGGTTCTCCGCCATATCCGCCATGACGATCTGCGGGCTTTTGCCGCCGCATTCCAGCACCACTTTTTTCAAGTTGCTGTCGGCGGAGTAGCGCAGGAACTGACGGCCGATTTCCGTTGAGCCGGTAAAGGTCAGCGCATCGACATCGTGATGCAATCCCAATGCTTTACCGGCAATATGGCCTAGACCGGGCACCACGTTGAACACGCCGGCGGGAATACCCGCTTCCCGCGCCAGGCCGGCGATACGTAACGTCGACAGCGAGGCCAGTTCCGCCGGTTTAATCACCAGCGAATTGCCCGCCGCCAGCGCCGGCGAGATTTTCCATGACAGGGTGGCGGCCGGGAAATTCCACGGCAACACCATACCGACCACCCCTACCGGTTCACGGACGATCAGGCCTAGATTACCCGCGCCGGTGGGAGAAATTTTGCCAAAAACCTTATCAATGGCTTCGGCGTACCAGCGGACGTTGTTGACCACATCGGGCAGGTCGAAATTTTCGCAATCCGCCAGCGGCTTGCCGGCGTCCAGCGAGTCCAGCAGGGCCAACTCGGCGGCGTGTCGTTCAATGAGATTGGCGAAAGCATGCAAGATGCGCTTACGCTCGCGCGGCTCCATGCGGCTCCACGCACCGCGCTCAAAAGCGGCGCGGGCGGCGGCCACCGCCTTATCGACATCGGCGGCGGAGCAGGCGGCAATCTGATTGAGCAGTTTACCGGTCGCGGGATTGAAATTATCAAAAACCCGCTGGTTTTCCGCGTCGACATATTCGCCGTTGATAAACGCGCGGGTCCGTACGGTGTCAGGTAAAGCAATCATATGCACTCCAGGAAAAGAAGTTATAGCACTTTGCCAAGAAAGGCTTTGGCGCGTTCGTTTTTGGTATGGCTGAAAAATTCCGTCGGGTTGCCTTGCTCCACCACCACGCCGTTGTCCATGAAGACCACCTGGTCGGACACTTCGCGGGCGAAGCCCAACTCATGGGTCACGACGATCATGGTCATGCCCTCGTCGGCCAGTTCGCGCATTACGCTTAGCACTTCGCCCACCAGTTCTGGATCGAGGGCGCTGGTCGGCTCGTCAAACAGCATCAGTTTGGGTTTCATCGCCAGCGCGCGGGCAATGGCGACGCGCTGCTGCTGGCCGCCGGAAAGCGTGCGGGGATAGGCATTGGCCTTGCCGGTCAGGCCCACCTTGGACAGCATCACCATCGCCTGCTCGATGGCGTGCGACTTGCGCACTTTTTTGACGTGCATCGGCGCTTCAATGATGTTTTCCATGACCGTCATGTGCGGGAACAAATTGAAGCTCTGGAACACCATGCCGATATCGGCCCGCTGCCGCGCCACTTCGGACTTTTTCATCTCGTAAAGCTTGCCGTTGTGTTCGCGATAGCCGACCGTCTCGCCGCCTACCTGCAAGAGCCCTTTTTCAATACGCTCTAGGTGATTCATACAGCGTAAAAAAGTGCTTTTACCCGATCCGGAAGGCCCCAGGATGCAGCATACGTTGCCGTACTCGACGGTCAGGTCAATGCCCTTGAGTACCGGCAGGTGGCCGAATGATTTCTCGACGCCGCGCGCCACCACCGCAAAATGATGGCCGTGCGGGGAAGATGGGGAAAAAGGCATAGTCAGGCATTCCTTACGCTGTGATCGTCGATTTTCTCGTCCGCCGGCGCTGGCACGGCATAGGAATGATGATCGCTTTTGGAAAAATGCTTCTCGGTATAGTGCTGCAGCACGCAAAGCACCGAGGTGAGAACCAGATACCACAGCGAGGCCACAATCAGCAGCGGGATGGTCTGGAAGTTCGCGGTATAGATTAGCTGCGCGGAGTAGAGCAGCTCCTGCAGGGCGATAACGCTGACCAGGGAGGTGGTCTTGAGCATGCCGATCAGCTGGTTGCCGGTCGGCGGGATGATGATGCGCATCGCCTGCGGCAGAATAATTTTCACCATCACGCGAAAGCTCGACATGCCCAGCGCTTCCGCCGCTTCTCGCTGTCCGCCAGGCACTGAATTCAAGCCTGCCCGCACAATTTCGGACATGTAGGCCCCTTCATTGAGACCCAACCCCAGCAGCGCCGCGGCATAGACCGTGATGTACTGGTTGGCGTCGAAGGTGCCTAAATTAGGGCCAAACGGGAAACCGATGGTGATCTCCGGATAAAGCGCGGAAAGGTTGTACCAGAATATCAATTGCACCAGCAACGGCGTGCCGCGAAACATCCACAAATAGATAAAGGAGATACTGTTGAGCACAGGGTTTTTTGACATGTGCATCAGGGCGAGCAGGGTGCCTAATACCACGCCGATAGTCATGGCGGCGAGAGTCAGCCAGACGGTTGCCATCAGTCCGGAGAGAATCGATGCATCGAAAAGGTATTGCGCGACGACCGGCCACTGATAGCGCGGATTGGTGATCAGCGAAATAATCAACCCCGCCGCCACGACGATCAGCAGCGCGGCCGCGATCCAGCGCCCATGATATTTCAGGGGCACCACTGGCATGCTTTCATGTTCTCCGATGTCTCTCACTACCTGCCGGTTTAACAATTGTGTCTGTGTCACTTTCGTTCCCCTAAACATACTTGAAACTCGCTATGGATGTATGTGAGACTCTGCGGTAATCGATAACCGGTAGCCGTTTATATAATGTTAGTTTAGTTTTTATCCGTCAAGTTCAATTGCGCAAAAATGGGAGTGACGACGATGTCTAAATTCGAATGGACCAATTGGGGTGGCAACCAAACCTTCACCGCGGAAAAATTTTTCCGGCCGGCAAGCGAGGAAGAGGCGATTGCCGGCATTCGCGAAGCGGTGAGCAAAGGACAATCGGTGCGGGTGGCCGGCAGCGGACACTCTTTTACGCCGATCGTCCATACGGATAGCCTGTTGCTGGATCTCCGCGCGCTGAGCGGCGTCATTGCCATCGATAACGTTAAACAGCGGGCGCAGGTCGCGGCGGGTTCCACCATCGCCGCCCTTGGCGAACCGCTCTGGTCCGCGGGGATGTCGATTGAAAACCAGGGCGATATCGACGTGCAATCCATCGCCGGCGCCATCGCCACCGGTACCAAAGGCTCGGGAACCGCTTTTGGCTCGCTTTCATCGCGGGTTATCAGCCTGCGTATCGTCAATGGGCTCGGGGAAGTGGTGGATATCGACGGCGAAACCGCCGATTACCTGCGCGCCGGCCAGGTTTCGCTCGGTTTGCTCGGGCCGGTGCTGCGCGTCGGTTTACAACTGGTCCCTGCCTACCGGCTGAAAGAGGAAAATATAATCCTGCCGATGTCGGAGGTGCTGCGCCAATGGGACTACCTGCTTGGCGCCTACCGGCATTTCTCCTTCTGGTGGATGCCCACCGTCCGTTCCGCCCGGATGTATAAGCTGGGGGAGGTGCCCGCCGGCCACTGTTTCGTCAAACTGCTGCGCGAAGTGTCCGCCGACGAGCCCGATATTCCGCGGGGCGGGATTAACCGGCGCACGGACCGGGCGTATCGCATCTACCCCGATGGCACCACCGATGCTGAATTTCACGAACTGGAATACATGGTCGACGCCGCCGATGCGCGGGAGGCGGTCGAGCGTATGCAGCATCTGATGCGCACCGGATTTCCTGATGAAATTTCGCCGCTGCAGGTGCGTTGGCAGAAAGCCGATACCGGCTATCTTTCGCCGCAGAGCGGTCGCAACAGCACCTCCATCTCCGTTTCAGGGGCCATCGGCAGCCATTATTTTCCCTTCCTGCAGGCGGTCGATCGGGCTTTACGTCCGTTATCGGCCCGCCCGCACTGGGGCAAGCTGCACTTTCTCGATCGCCGGCGGGTGAGCGAGCTTTACCCCGAGTACCCGCGCTTTATGCAGATCCGCCGGCAAATGGACCCGCACAATCTTTTTTTGAATCCGCATTTTGCCGCGCTGTTTGCATAACGCCGCTGATTAAAAAAGCGCATTGACAGACTTAATGTTGAATGTAATATATTACACATAACCAATCACTACGGGCGAGAGTACAATGAAGATCGCGGCAATTGAAGTTTATGGCTATGAACTGACCTACGCCCATGGCGAATACGTGATGTCCCAAGGCCGCGCCGCTCAGCGCCAGGCGTCCACGCTGGTACGTATCGTTACCCATGAGGGACTGGAGGGCTGGGGAGAAAGCTGCACCCTCGGCGGCACCTATCTGCCGGATTTTGCCGAAGGGACGCGCGCGGGTATTCGCGTTATGGCGCCCTCGCTGTTGGGGCTGGACCCGACCAACCTGGCCGTTATCCATCAGCGCATGAACGCCTGCCTGCTGGGGCAAAATAGCGCCAAAAGCGCCATCGACATCGCCTGCTGGGACTTGTTGGGCAAAGCGGCCAACCTGCCGATCGCCACGCTGCTGGGCGGCGTGACCCAGCCGGATTTTCCGCTGTATGAAGCCGTACCGCTGGCGTCCCCCGGCGAGATGGCCGCTTTTGTGCGCATGCGCGGGGAAGCGGGCATCAGCCGCTTTCAACTGAAGGTGGGCAACGATCCTTTCGACGATGCCGCGCGGACCCGCAGCGTCGTGGAAGCCTGCCGCGATGATGTGACGATCGTGGCCGACGCCAACGGCGGCTGGAACCTGCAGTCGGCGACGATCGCGGTGCGGGAACTGGCGGGCCTGAATATTTTCGTCGAGCAGCCCTGCCGCGATACCGCCGATTGCGCGCTGGTGCAGCGCATGAGTTCGCTGCCGCTGGTGCTGGACGAGTCGGTGGTCAATGCCGCGGAACTGTACCGGGCGAAATACGAGGCCGGCGCGGTCTCGGTCAATATCAAACTGGCGCGGGTCGGCGGTATCACCGGCGCGGTGCGCATGCGCGACCAGGCGCTGGATTTAGGCATGACCGTCTGTATCGAGGATGTCTGGGGCGGCGATGTGACGACCGCCGCGGTAGCGCACGTGGCCGCCAGCACCCGCGCGGATGCGCTGATGCACGCCTCGTTTTTCAACGACTGGACGCTTGAGCATGTCGCCGGTTATGCCCCGCGCTCGGAGCGGGGACGGGGCAAAGCGCCCATCGCGCCCGGTCTTGGGATTACCGTTGACGCCCGGTCATTAGGCGCGGCGCTGTTCCGGGTGGAAAACCATGGCCGATAACCGCGCCCTGCCGCCAAGCGCCGTTGATTGGCTCAACCGCCGGGACCGGCAGGACATCTTCGCGGTGGATTCGCACACCGGCGGCAATCCGACGCGCATAGTGCTGTCGGGTATTGATTTGCCCGCGCAGGCGGCAACCGTCGACGGCGCGCGGCTGTGGCTGCGCGATCGGGCCGACCACTGGCGCCGTCGTTTGGTGCACGAGCCGCGCGGCGGCGGGCTGACCTGCGCGGTGGTGCCGATCATGTCGCGGGAGGACGGCTGTGATATCGGGGCGGTGATCCTTGAACCCGGTTCCTACCCGCCGATGTGCGGACACTGCATGATTGGCTTCGCCTCGGTGATAGTCGAGCTTAACCTCCTGCCCAATTTGTGGCGCGACGGCGCCGGCAGCACGTCATTTCGCATCCGCACGCCGGCGGGCCCGGTTGGCGTGACGGCCAGGCGCGACGGCGGGAAATTCACTACCGTTACGCTTACCAATGTTGAATCTTTTGTGGTCGGCAAAGGCGAATGCGGGCTGGAAGGCCGTCTGGTACCGGTCGAACTGCTTTATGGCGGCGACTATTACATTTCGGTGGATGCCGAGAGTATCGGGCTGTCGCTTGAGCGCGGCAATGCCACCGAAATCGTCCGCCTGGCCCGTGCGCTGCGCGAAACCTACACCAGGGAAGGCGTCGCCGATCCGCTTACCGGCGCGGCGCTGGACGTCTATCAGGTATTGTTTTACCGCTGCGATCCCGCGCAACCCCTGCGGGCGAAAATCGTGGTGGTGGCGCCGCCGGGCGTCATAGACCGTTCTCCCTGCGGCACCGGCACCAGCGCGCTGTTCGCCAAACTGGTCACCGAGGGCAAAGTCCAGCCGGAGGACACCGTCACCACGCAGAGCATCATCGGCTCCACGTTTACGGTTACGGCCGCGCAGGTGCGCAGCGCCGGCGGGCGTACCTTTGTTACCCCGGCGCTGACCGGGCGTGCCTATATCAACGGTTTCCTGACTATTGCGGCGGACTCGGAAGACGAGCTCGCCGATGGTTTTCCACCACTCTGACTTTTATCAATGGAGATTCAGCTCATGATCCTTAAGGGAGTTCTTTCCGCCATCGTTACGCCGTTCACCGCGGATGGCGAACATATCGATGAGGCGGCGTTGCGCAAGCTCGTAGATCAAAATATCGCTGACGGCGTCGACGGGTTTGTTCCTGCCGGCGGTACCGGCGAGTTTTCCGTCCTTTCCCACCAGGAGAGATTACGCCTGGTCGAGATTGTGGCCGAGCAGGCGGCAGGGAAGGCCACGGTGCTGGCCCATACCGGGGCGACCTCGTCCCGGGAGGCCATTGCGTTTTCCAGGCACGCCGAAAGCGTTGGCGCCACCGCAATCATGCTGGCGACCCCGTACTATGAGCCCATCGGTTTCGATGAGGCCTTCGCGTATTACGCCGATGTCGCCGCGGCCACCAGCCTGCCCATTTGCGCTTACAACTTTCCCCCGGCCACCGGGCTGCATCTCGACGTGGATTTCCTGCTAAAGCTCGCCAGGGAGATCCCGCAGGTAAAATACGTCAAGGATTCGTCGGCCAACATCATGCAGATGAGCGCGCTGCTGATGGATCATGCCGATGAAATCACTTTTTTCAACGGCGAGGACGTGCTGATGCTGCCCGCGCTGATACTGAAAGCGCCCGGCATGGTGATGGGCACCGGTAACTTTATGGCGCCGGGACTGGCGAAATTGCAGCGCGCGAGCGAAAGCGGCGACGACCAGGCGGTTGCGGATCTCTGGCGGCAAGTGTATCCGCTGATCCGCCTGCTGGGTTCGGGGCGCTACAACAGCGGCATCAAGGCCGCCTGTGAAATCCTGGGCCTGAGCGTCGGACCGGTGCGCGCGCCGATCCCGCCTTATTCCGCCGCGCAGAAAGACGCGCTCGGGCAGGCCATTTCCGCCATCGATCCGGCCTTGCTGACCGGCGCGGCGCGCCGGTAAACCAACGGCACCGGCACCCCTGTTGCGCCGCCCGTTACGAATCTTCATTGGAGAGGTAGTATGAAAGCAGATATATTTTCCGGGGTGATCCCGGCGTTGATGACGCCTTGCACACAGGCCAGGCAGCCCGACTTTGATGCCTTGGTGCGTAAAGCGCAGGAATTGATTGGCGCCGGCATGTCGGCGGTGGTCTATTGTGGTTCGATGGGCGACTGGCCGCTGCTGACGGACGCGCAGCGCATGGAAGGGGTGGAACGCCTGACCCGGGCCGGCATTCCGGTCATCGTCGGCACCGGCGCGGTGAATACCGCTTCGGCGGTGGCCCATGCCGCCCACGCGCAGAACGTGGGCGCCAAAGGACTGATGGTCATTCCGCGGGTGTTATCGCGCGGTTCGGTGATCTCGGCGCAAAAAGAACACTTCAAAGCCATTCTTGCCGCCGCGCCCGAGCTGCCCGCGGTCATCTATAACAGCCCTTACTATGGTTTTGCCACCCGCGCCGATCTGTTTTTCGCCTTGCGCGGCGAACATGCCAACCTTGTGGGCTTTAAAGAGTTCGGCGGCATGGACGACATGCGGTACGCCGCGGAAAATATCACCAGCCGCGACGATAACGTCACGCTGATGATTGGCGTCGATACCGCCGTGGTGCATGGCTTCGTCAATTGCGGCGCCACCGGCGCCATCACCGGCATTGGCAACGTGTTGCCCGAAGAAGTGCTGCATTTGTGTCATCTTTCGCTGGCCGCGGCGGCGGGCGATAGCGATGCGCGCCAACGGGCGCAGGAACTTGAGCAGGCGCTGGCGATCCTGTCGTCATTCGATGCCGGTCCGGATCTGGTGTTGTTTTTCAAATATATGATGGTGCTGAAGGGGAATAAAGAGTACGCGCTGCACTTCAACCGGACCGACGCGCTTACCGACAGCCAGCGCGGCTACGTGGAAGCGCAGTTCCGTTTGTTCAATCAATGGTACGCCGAATGGAGCCAACTGCCGGGCGCGGTGCAGCGCTATAAAAACGGCATTGAGCGAGCCGCGTAGGGATGGCGCCGGAGGGTATATTCCAGCGTGGTTGACAGTAAAAACCACGCTTTTTTTGCGCGCCGCGGGACCATTCACAACGTCGTGGGGTAGGATATAGAGGGAAAACGCGCGCCTGGAGCCGGCGCGCGAGGCGTTATATCTCTTGCGGCAGGCGCGTGGCGGCCGAGCGGTAAATGGCATCCACCACATTGACCGTCGCCAGCGCCCGATCGGCGTCAATGGGGACCCGGCCCTGCGCCAGCGCGGCGACGATAGCCTGTAACTGCCTGAGCTGGCCGGTAGTGGGATATTCTCTCGGGTCTTGCGGATCGAACAGGCTGAATCCCTGCGGCACATCCGCGGTTTTTCCGTCTGTAGCCGTACTGCGGAACACGATCTGATCGTGCTCGCCGTTGATCATGATCGACCCTTCGGTGCCGCTGATGGTCAGCAAATGTTTTTGCCCGGGAAAGGCGGCGGTGGATGAAGAGAGGGTGCCCAGCGCCCCGCAGGCAAAATGCAGTATCGCCACGGCGGCATCTTCGGTTTCTATCTCATGCAATATCGTTGCGGTTTGCGCATATACGCTGGCGATGGGGCCGAGGAGAAATTGCGCCAGATCGATAAGATGCGTCGACTGGGTGATAAGGCAGCCGCCGCCCTCGATGGCCTGGGTGCCGCGCCAGGCATCGCGCGCATAATAAAGCGGCGGGCGATATTGGTTATCCACGATATTAACCAAAAACACCCTGCCCAGCCTGCCGGATTGGATATCCGCGGCCGCCTGTTGCGCGGCGGCGGAATAGACCCGCTGGTATATAACGAACAGCGCGACCCGCGCCTCTCGGCAGGCGGCGATAATCGCCCGCGCCCGCGCGGGTAAAATCTCCAGCGGTTTTTCAATAATGACATGCTTGCCGGCCCGCGCCGCGGCGACCGCATAATCGAGATGCAGGCCATTGGGCGTGGTGATTATGACCGCATCCAGCGCGGGCTGGGACAGAAACGCGTCGAGGCGGTGATAGGTCCGCGGGATTGAAAAAGCGGCCGCAAAGGCCGCCCCTTTATCCGCATTACGGGAGAAAACGGCGCTGACGACCGCGCCCTCGACTCGCGCCAACTCCCGGGCGTGGGTTTCCGCCGCCACGCCCGCGCCAATAATACCTATGCGAAGCGGGATCGCGGTCTTCATACATTTTCCTTCACCTGGCCGGCGGCGATACGGTCCCGCTCGACGATTTTCAGCTGCGCTCTTTTTTGCGCCTGGCTCATCAGGTGCACGCGGGCGCGCCGCGCCGCTTCGTGGCCGGAGCCGGTGGCGATCTCCATATTGCCGATTTCGGCAAAGTAGTCGCCCGCAAAGTGGATATTGACGTCGTTGCGCTCGCAGTAGGCGAGCATCGGGTCAAAATTAAAACCGGCCGGGCGATAGGTATTGCCGGGCACCCAGCGCTGCACGATGGTTTCCTTCACATGCCCCTGCAACTGCGGGAACATTTTGTAGATATCGGCGAGATAACGATCGCGAATTTCATCGTCGGTCAACTTGAGCATTTCGCGCGCCGGGGTGCCGCCGGAATAAACCATCAGGCTGCCGCCCGGTTTGCGCGGGCCGGTTCTTAGCGGGTTGGCATGATTGAAAAACATGTCAAACGAGGCATCCGGCGTGGTGATGGCATAGATATCGTCATAGGGCATGGGGCCCGGCTCGTCGGTAATGATCCCCATGGTGGGGAACGGGCCGTACTGGACGCCTTGCAGGGTATGGCGGACATCATCGGGGATATCGCGGACAATATCCGATGCCTGGTCAGCCGGTATCGCCACCACGACTTCCGCGGCGGTTACGGTATGCTCGCGCCCGTCGGTTTCATAGACCACGGTGACCAGGTCGCCGGTTTTACTTACCGATTTCACGGTGGCGTGATAGCGCACGCGATCGCCCAGCAGCTCCATCATCACCTCGCCAAACCGGCCCGACCCCCCGTCAAGGTTAAGCGCCATGGAGTCGCCCTTACCGGCCCACACGGCGCCAAAAAGCGAGACGCCGACCCCCGCATGCTGGTCTTCCATTTCAGCCGCCGCACGACGCGCCGCCGAACGAAATAGCGCTTCAAGACGCTTGGGCAGCGGCCCCATAAATTCGTGAAAGGATTTATCCGACAAATAGCCGGCGACCCGCGCCCGGCGGCGCTGGTTACTTTCGCCATACACCGGCGCCATCGCTTTTTGCCAGCCTTTTACGGCCTTGAGAATACGCATGCCTTTGGTCGCCATGGCAAAACGCTCACGCAGGGTCATCGACATGGTCAGCGGCAGGGCGGAAACCATTTTGGGCTTATATACTTTACCGCCCCAATAGATCGCGAATTTGTTGCCGGGGATCTTGATGATATCCAGGCCTATGGAATGCAGGATGTTGCGCATGTGCGACCCCGGCGGTGGAAACAAATGGCCGCCCAGATTCAGCCAATAATCTCCCCGCGATACAGAGTAGAGACGTCCGCCAAGACGATGCGATTTTTCCAGGACCAGAATGTTCTTGTCCCTGAGCTCCCAGGCCGCCGACAAACCCGATGGGCCGCCACCAATAACCACGACATCAAATTCCGGTTTAACCATTTTTTGTTTCACCTCAATTGCTTATGCGTTCAATTGTTTTGCCCGGCAGGAGGATGCCTTGGGGACCCCCACCCGGGCGGCGGGATTAACATCGCGCTTGCAGCCGCTAAGTGTAACGGGTAATATATTACACGTAACATCCTATTGTCAATGTTCGGCTATTGATCACGTACGCTTCGCGCCCTCAATTCACCCCAGGAGAGTTATATGAAATCCAATCGTTCCAAAGAGTTGTGTTTGATCGCCGCGCTGGCGGCAGGCGCGCTTCCCGCCGCATCCGCCTGGTCGCAGGAGGCGATCGCCAAGGCCGATGACGTGGCCGCGCTGCTGCCCCAGTCGATAAAGGACGCCGGTGCGTTGCGCATCGCCGTGCCGGACACCGGTAAACCGTTGGCTTATAAAGAAGGCGGCGAGCTTAAAGGGATGGATGTGGATCTTGCGCAATCGGTGGCTGCGGTGCTGGGGCTGAAGGCCGATATCAGCCTGATTCCTTTTGCCACCGCGCTGACGGGCTTGCAGTCGAACAAATTCGATATTTCCTACGGCGAGTTCTATGTCACGACGGAACGATTGAAAATAGCCGATTTCGTCACTAACTGGCAGGACTACAGCACTTTCCTGGTGAAAAAAAACCAACCCTTCCAGGCCAAAACGCTGGCGGATATTTGCGGCCATAAAGTGGGCGCCATGGCCGGATCGGCGGAACTGGCCACCCTAAAATCCGCATCGTCGAAATGTACCGATAAGGCGCCGGCGATTAGCGCATTTCCATCAATCAATAACGCCGTGCTGGCGCTCAACAGCGGCCGGGTCGATGGCGTATTGATCAACCGCGGCGGGGCGCAGGAATCGATACGCGTTGATGCGGGACTTAACGCCTCCGGTGAAATCGGCGGGGGACCGACCGCGACCGCGGTGGCGCGCAACGCTAATTCCGGTCAATTGCTACAGGCGTTAAAAGGCGCCTACGATCGGTTGATCCAAAATGGCGAATACGCCAAGATCCTCGACAAGAACGATACCGCGTTTGGCGCCGTAAAAAGCGCGGAAATCTACCGGGAGGGCTCGACGCCGCCTAAATACAGTTTCTAATGCGGCTCCCAGGGATGGGAGGCTTTTTGTTTCGGCGGTCAACTATTACTTATAGTAATAAGTAAACGTTATGATAGCCGCCGTTTTACAGCCCCGGTTAACAGCAATGCACCCGCGGGGTCATAAGAAAACGGAATCTGTATTGAGATGAATCTTCATTCGGGCTAAAATGTAGCATGTTATCGACTACTGAGACGTCAGTCTGAGGGTTATATGGAACAGGAACATCCTATACTGCGGCAAGCCAATCTTCGCGATCAGGCGCTGTCTATTCTTAAATTACGGCTGGTCTCCGGCGATCTGGCGCCGGGCCAAATTTATTCCGCCTCGGCGTTGGCCGAAGAATTGGGCGTTTCCAATAGCCCGGTGCGCGAGGCCATGCTGACGCTGGTTAACCAGGGATTAATGGAAACGGTGCGTAATCGCGGTTTTCGCGTGGTGCATTTCAGCGAAAAAGAGCGTCATAACGTCTATGAGCTCCGGCTATTGCTCGAAGTGCCGTCGATGGCCAAACTCGCCACGCTCAGGCCGCGGGTGGAAGCGCGCCGGCAGGAGTTTTCCCAAATCGCCTCCGACATGGTGGCTTATGCCAAGGAAGGGAACATCGCGGGTTATCTGGAAATGGATCGCCAGTTCCATCTCGGCCTGCTGTCGCTGCTCGAAAATGAGCCTTTGGTGACAATTGTGGAAAACCTGCGCGATCAGTCCCGGCAGTATGGTCTTAAGGCGCTGCGCGAAAGCGGCGGGCTGGTGAAATCCGCTGAAGAGCATCAGCCCATCCTTGATGCAATGTTATCAGGGGATACGGAACTGACCACTCGCCTGATGACTAATCATCTAAGCCATTTAATGAGCGACTGGGCGGGTTGATTTTACGCGCCGCCGGTCCGTCCTAGGAGTCCTCGGCGTGAATGCCGCGTCTCATCTTGGCCAGAATTTGCACCAGGGCCTCGCGTTCATCGGCGGACAATGTCTGTAATAAGCTGTCCGAGACCTGTTCGGCCACGGGCCGGGCAAGGTTCAGCATATCGCGGCCCTGCCTGGTGAGCCGGATAAGACGCCGGCGGCTATCGGCGGCATCCGGGCGCCGGACAATCAGCTGCCGGGTTTCCATGCGCCCCAGCATTTCCGCCAGGGTCGCCTTGGTGGTGGCGCTAGCCTGCCCGAGCGTGGCCTGATCGAGTCCTTCAGGCGAGGTGGCGAGCGCTTCCAGAACCGCATATTGCGGTTTGGTAAGTTCGGGCATCAGCAAGCTCCAGCGGGCGGTATGCTCCTGCAGGACGACGCGCATGAGGTGAAATAAGGTCTTGTCAAACATCCGCTTTATATCCTGTCCGGTAGTGCCCCGTTCACGCCCGTTCGGCGGGGCGGGTATTATCTCCGCTACCTTTGGCGGGCACAAGCAAATCCCGCCAGCAATGCATGCCGGGCTTGACGTTCGTATACGAACTAAATAGAATTTCCCACGAAGCCTGAGTTTAAGACCGTTCGTTCGAACATATAGTTCGTATACGAACTATATGTTTTTACCTTGCTTCGTTTATGCGACTTATCCTCGTTATATCGAGAGCCGCTGATGTTGGGCAAGGGCTGACCGGCGCTGGGTAAAACGGCCAGGGTAGATGAGTCGGACCAGCCTTTTCACATGGGATACGGGATTTAACATGATATTCGACGATTTGCGCCAGTTCCTGCAGGCGCTGGATGAACATGGCCAGTTGCTGCATGTGAAAGACTCCGTCCAGGCCGAGCCGGATCTGGCGGCGGCGGCCAATGCGGCCGGCCGGATTGGAGATAAAGCGCCGGCGCTGTATTTCGATAATATCGCGGGTTTTACCGACGCCAAGGTTGCGCTTAATACCCTGGGTTCGTGGCCTAACCACGCTATCGCCTTGGGCATGGCTCCCGGCACCTCAACCAAGGATCAGGTTGCGGAATTCATCCGGCGCTGGGACGAATTCCCCGTACCGGTGGAGCATCGCGCAAATCCGCCCTGGCGGGAAAACAGCGTCGAAGGCGACGATATCAATCTTTTTGAAATACTGCCGCTGTTTCGCCTCAACGATGGCGACGGGGGTTTCTATCTGGACAAGGCCGCGGTGGTCTCGCGCGACCCGCAGGACCCCGATAATTTCGGCAAGCAGAATGTCGGCATCTACCGTATGCAGGTCAAGGGCAAACGCCGTCTCGCCATCCAGCCCGTGCCGGTGCACGATATCGCCATCCACCTCAAGGCGGCGGAAGAACGGGGCGAGGATCTGCCTATCGCCATCACCCTCGGCAACGATCCGATTATCACGCTTATGGCGTCGACGCCCCTGCGCTATGACCAGTCGGAATACGAAATGGCGGGCGCGCTGCGGCAGGCGCCTTATCCGATCGCCACGGCCCCGCTGACCGGATTTGACGTCCCATGGGGCTCGGAGGTGGTTATCGAAGGCGCGATCGAAAGCCGCAAGCGCGAACTGGAAGGCCCGTTCGGCGAGTTCACGGGCAATTATTCCGGCGGGCACCGGATGCCGGTGATAAGGATCGACCGGGTTTCTTATAGAACGCAGCCGATCTTCGAGTCCCTTTATCTTGGCATGCCCTGGACGGAGGTGGACTATCTCATCGGTCCGGCAACCTGTGTCCCGCTTTACAAGCAGCTCAAGGCCGATTTTCCCGAGGTGCAGGCCGTTAATGCCATGTATACCCATGGCCTGCTGGCGATTATTTCCACGAAGAAACGTTATGGCGGATTCGCGAAAGCGGTAGGACTGCGCGCCATGACGACGCCCCATGGATTGGGTTACGTAAAAATGGCGATTGTCGTGGATGAGGACGTCGATCCCTTCAATTTACCCCAGGTTATGTGGGCTTTGTCCACCAAAGTGAATCCCGCGGGCGATCTGGTACAATTGCCCAATATGTCGGTGGTCGCGCTGGACCCCGGATCGTCGCCCGCAGGCGTGACCGACAAGCTGGTCATTGACGCGACGACCCCCGTCGTTCCTGACATGCGCGGCAATTATGGTCTGCCGGTGCGCGATCTTCCCGAAACGGGCCGCTGGATCGACCGGCTGAACACGCTGATCGCCAACAACCGCTGATCTGATAAATGAAAAGGAACATATGATGATTTGTCCTCGTTGCCAGCATCCAGAGACGGACGTTTTGTTTGAAAGCCCGGTCCAGGGCGTATTTACCGTATTTCAATGCGGGCAATGCCTGTACACCTGGCGTTCGACCGAGCCGCCGCGCCGTTCCGATCCCCGGTTTTATCCGCAAGCGTTCCGCCTGGACCCCGGGAGTCTTGAACACGCCGAGGAGATACCGCCCGTTCCGGTCCTGCAGAAAGTTCTCTGATAGTGATACACCCCTTATCCGGTGCGCCTGGATAAGGGTTTGGATTTCCCGCTATAGCTTTAAGCCCAATTAGAGTTTTTATCCTTTAATTTCATTAAATTATGCGCCATGGACCGGCGGCATCCAGCGATGCGGCAAAAATGCGGTGGGTTTTATAAAATCCGGTGAAAGCTGATTTTGTGCTTATGATCACAAAAATTTAGCCTTATTGGATAACCGTATTGCATTGGGAAAACGCATGGTGTAATAATCGGGCCAGTGGATTGTAACTGTTGAAAAACGGGCAAAACCTAAAAGAGATAAGCACTCTTTTACGTTTTGCCTTTTTTTTTGGGTGAAGAATGAGAATTCTCAGAGTGCTGAATAACAATGTCGTCATTGTTAATGATGATAATGAACAAGAATGCGTCGTTATAGGCAAAGGAATAGCTTTTCAGAAAAAAAACGGGCAATGGATTGATCCGACGCAGGTGGATAAAATATTCCGTCTCGCTCGCGAAGATAACCGCCAACGAGAAACCGCGGATTATAACAATGTACCTGATGAACTGTTCAATATTGTTATTGATATTGTAAAACAAGCCTCTTTTCGGCTGGATCGCAAAATCCATAAAAGCCTATACGCGTCGTTGCTGGACCATTTGAATTTTGCCATTGAGCGCGGCCGACAGCAGAAATTTGCCAAAAGCGAATTGCTATGGGATATCAAAAGATTATATTCGGCGGAGTATTCCATTGGCCTGGAGGCTTTGAACGATATTAATCAAAAATTCAATATCGCCCTGCCGGAGGATGAGGCGGCTTTTATCGCCCTGCATTTATTGAATGCTCAGCAGGAGGGCACCATGCCGGATGTCGCGCAAATGTCACGGCTAATCCAGAATATACTGAATATCGTAAAATATCATTTCCAATTGGAATATGATGAGCAATCCATTGATTTTCAGAGATTTGTTACCCATCTTAAGTTTTTCTCCCATCGGTTGCTGAGCCATGCCTATGTGTGCGGAAATGATGCGGAATTACATAATTTGGTAGCGTTAAAATACGGCCTGGCTTATGCCTGTGCCGAAAAAATAAATCTTTATTTGACACGCGAATATCAACGCATTTTAACGGACGACGAAATGATGTTTTTATCGTTGCATATTGAACATGTGAGATTAAGTTCACAGAATTAAACCTGATGAAATAGTTATAGCTTAATCTCTGGGGGAATCCCCCAATCTGGTTTTATGAGATTGACATATCCGGAGTATTACTATGTCTGAAAAACAGGACCTGGCGGCGCAGATTATTAACCTCGTCGGTGGTGATGAAAATATTATTTCTCTCACGCATTGCATTACGCGGCTGCGTTTTTATCTCAAGGATGCCGGTAAATTTGATAAACCGGCCTTGGATAAATTGGACGGCGTAATCATGGCGGTGGAAAGCAACGGCCAGTTCCAGGTAGTGGTCGGCGATAAGGTTGCGACCATTTATCATCAAATCATTGACCGCTATACCATCAACGGTACCGCCGAACGGGAGGGGGAAACCGGCGCCCGTAAAGGAAACCCGCTGGCCCGGGTATTCAACACCATGTCGTCCATCCTGGTGCCGATCGTCCCCGCGTTGGCGGGTGCCGGTATGCTTAAGGCCGTCCTGGTGATCCTTACCACCTATCATTGGCTGGCGACCGACAGCGGCACTTATCTTATTTTGCTGGCCGCCAGTAACAGCGTGTTTTATTTTTTGCCATTGTTGCTGGCTTTCTCCTGCGGCAAAGCCTTCGGCACGAATCCGTTTGTTTCGGTTGCTATTGTCGCGGCGCTGTTAGAGCCAAATTTTACCGCCATGATAAAACAACCCGGAGATATCGTCAGTTTTCTCGGTATCCCGGTAGTGTTGATGAAATATAACTCCACGCTTATTCCCGCTATTTTAGCCATCTGGGTTTATTCGTGGGTGGAGCGCGGCCTCAAACACATTATCCATCAAAGCATCGAAATGGTGGCGGTGCCGATGCTGGGGCTGATAATTATGGTGCCGCTGGTTGCTATCGTTGTCGGGCCGATCGGGATTTATGCCGGTACGGCGATCGGCGATGGTATTGCCTTCATGAACCACCAGAGCGGCATGCTGACCGGGGCACTTATCGGCGCCGGCTGGACCTTCCTGGTGATGTTTGGCCTGCATTGGGGCCTGGTTCCGGTCATGTTGAACAATTTGGCATTACACGGTTACGACACGATAAAGCCGCCCGCCGGCACCGCAACCTTTGCCCAGGCCGGCGCGGCGTTTGGCGTATTTTTGCGTGCCCGGGACCCGAAACTGAAGTCCTTCGCGTTGTCCGCCATGCTGCCGGCGCTGCTGGCCGGCGTCACCGAACCCATCGTCTATGGTATATCCATTAAATACAAACGCCCTTTGGTCGCCGCCACGGTAGCCGGCGTGATTGCCGGTGGGTTTGTCGGCGCGATGAATACCACCGCCATGGCCTACGTCTTTCCTTCGTTGACCACCTTGCCCGCCTTTATGACCGCCACCTTCAAATTCTATATTGCCGGGATTGCGCTCTCATTCGTGCTGTCGGCGGCGCTGACGTTTATTATGGGCTTTGATGAAACCATCAGCTCGCCCGTCAACCCGGCAACCGATGATGGGCGGAACGACGGCGCAGCGGTTAACGGGGCGCCGGTGGCCGCCGCCACAGCCCCCACAACCACCATAACCCCGGCGGCCAACCACGGCAATGCCGGTATTGGCACAGTATCCTTCCTGGTGGCGCCGCTTAATGGCCGGGTTATTCCCCTGGAGCAGGTGAAAGATCCCGTTTTCGCCAGCGGCGTAATGGGGCAGGGGATCGCAATTATTCCCATCGACGGAGAAGTATATTCCCCGGTGGACGGCATTGTCAGCAAGCTGTTCCACACCCGCCACGCCATAGGCATCACGTCCGATCAGGGTGTCGAAGTGCTAATCCATATCGGTCTGGACACAGTGCGGCTCAATGGAGAATTGTTTAGCGCCCATATCCGCGAGGGAGATCGGGTGCGTTCCGGCGACTTATTACTGACTTTTGATCGCGAAGAATTGCTGCGCCGCCATTTTGATATCACCACGCCGGTCATCATCGCCAATTCCGATGACTACCCCAGCGTCAGCATCACGGATTCGCAGCAAGTGGAAACCAGCGGGCCCTTATTGCGCGTTTCGATGTCGGCCCGTTGAATAAATGATAAGGAGATATACCATGTTTGAAGATAAAATTGACGGTTTTCCGGAAGGCTTCCTATGGGGCGGCGCCATTGCGGCCAATCAGGTGGAAGGCGGTTGGAACGAAGGGGGTAAAGGGCTATCCACCGCCGATATGGCCATCTTTAAAAAAGACCTTAAACCAGAGGAATATTCAAAGCACTATACCATCACCAATCAGCAAATCGAGCAGGCGATGCAGGCGACTGATGCCTCCGACTACCCCAAACGGCGCGGCATTGATTTTTATCACCACTATAAAGACGATATTGCCCTGTTTGCGGAAATGGGGTTTAAAGTATTGCGCTTTTCCATGGCCTGGACGCGGATTTTCCCCACCGGCGTGGAATCCGAGCCAAACGAGTCGGGGCTGCAATTCTATGATGACCTGATAGATGAGCTGCTACGCAATAATATCCAGCCATTAGTCACGTTGTCACATTATGAAATGCCGATGTATCTGGTTAATCACTTCGGCGGCTGGAGCGATCGCCGCACCGTGGACTGTTTTGAGCGCTTCACGCTGGCGGTGCTAAAGCGCTACGGAAAGAAGATCAAATACTGGCTCACCTTTAATGAAATCGACAGCATCATCCGCCATCCATTTACTACCGGGGGCATCGTACCGGAACGCTATCCGGCGGAGCAGTTGGAAAATGTCATCTACCAGGCGCTGCATCACCAGTTTGTGGCCAGCGCTCTGGCGGTGAAACACTGCCGACGCCTGAGTCCAGACAGTAAAATCGGCTGCATGCTAACCCGCCTGTTGACCTATCCGGAAAGCTGCGCGCCGGACGATGTCTTGTTAGCCGGTCGGGAGAACCAACTGAATTATTTCTTTTCCGATGTGCAAATCCGCGGCCGCTATCCGCGTCATATGCTGCGTCGCTTCAGTGAAAAAGGCATTCAGATTGACACGCGCCCCGGCGACGAGGAGATTCTCAGCCAGCATCGGGTCGATTTTATCTCGATCAGTTATTACATGTCGCTGGTCACCAGCGTCAATGCCGATAAAATGGACAAAGTGGGGGGGAATATCGCCGGCGGAGTCAAGAATCCCTATTTAAAAACCACCGAATGGGACTGGCAGATTGATCCGGTGGGATTGCGTATTGCACTGAATGATTTATATGACCGCTATCAAATCCCGGTATTTGTGGTGGAAAACGGCATGGGGGCGGTGGATACGCCGGACGAACATGGCGTTATCCGCGATGGCTACCGCATTGCCTATTTCCAGTCTCATTTGCAACAGATGAAAGAGGCGGTGAAAGACGGCGTGGAACTGCTGGGCTATACTTCCTGGGCCCCCATAGATCTTATTAGCGCCTCCACCTCGGAAATGAACAAACGCTATGGCTTCATTTATGTGGATCAAGATAACCAGGGACAGGGAACGTTGCGGCGTAGCCGCAAACAGAGTTTCTATTGGTACCAGGATGTCATCAGATCAAATGGCGCCGGACTTTGATCCCCGAGCATCGTTTTGCACGGGCATGGTTTAACGGCACCATTCATATCATTGGCCGAATAAATCATTCCCGCCACACCGCGCCGCGGACCTTAATGGCCCGCGGCGGCAGTTCGCCGGAGTGGGCGGCGAATTCCCGCTCGGCGAGATAAAATTGATGATACGAGATGGCGAATGAACTTCGCGAGGCGTTGGATGGGGTCGGCCGTCCAACTCGCCGGGGTTGATTTCATGGTTGGCGGGTTATCTTTAGCCGTGCTTTTTTTTATTCAGCTGGAGTAGCTCATTGGCACGAATCAATGATTTCGACATGTCTTCGATCGACATTCTTTCATTCATGGCCATCTCCCGTATTATGGCATAGGCTTCAATTTCATTGACGCCCCGGACGGTAGAGATAATCACCTTTGCCTGGCCGATGACATCGGCGATGCGCAATTTGGTGGAGAGTTTATCCACGCGCCTGTTTAAGTCCTTCCAGTCGGAGTGATTGTTGAATGCCATCACCAGGGTGGACAGTACACCCATCGGACGGATTGGACTGCTCATCAGCGTTTTGGCGCCTAAATGCAGCGCGGCGTCGATAACGGTGGGGTTTTCGTAATTGATGATGGCAATGACCGGGATATCCGTATGCTGCATCAGGTATTCTTCAGCCAGATATTCCATGCGCACCGCCCAGAATATCGCGTCGATATCGACGGGTACATCTTTTGCCGGCGGCCATAAAATCAGGCTCTGGCAGCCGATACGGTGTAATTGCTCCGTGAGGATTTTCAGGTCATCATCGTCAGGATGAAATATAACGACTTTACAGCTCCTGATGCGTTTAAAAAACCGCAGGCTGGCGCTTTTGTTTTTGGCCCGGTTGAAAATTTTATTAGTTATCATTATCAACCCCAGGCGGAGAGTAGTTAACAAAGTAGGGATCCGCATCCACCCCCTGTTTGACTTCTTTGATAATGGCAAATTGACCCTGGTTATCCACCCTGCCAATTTTGGGATACAGTAAAGTATGGTTATTATGCGGGTTGATTTTTATCCTTCCCTGAGGAGCGTCATATTCACTGTTAAGCAAATGTGGAAACAACTGGCCGATATCGTCTGTATCGGATTTTCTCATGGCATTGGCAAAAAGATGCACCTGGAAATAGGCGGCTTCCCAACACATATTCGGTTCTACCGTATAGAACGGACTGAGTTTAAATCGGCGAATTACTTCTTTATTACGCGTAGAATCAATAGATTGAAAGTAGGGCGCCGAGGTGATATGACCGGCCGCCACGCCCGGGCGCATTTCTGATATTTCCGCTTCACTGGTGGTCAGGCTGGCTATCGGAATTTTATCCGGATGAAGACCTGCGTCATGGCAGGCCAGATAAAATTCCTGGGTACTTTTACCCACCACCGTGGAAAAAATAAAATCAGGACGGGCCAATTTAATGTCCTGCACGATACTGTGAAAATCTTCCCGGCCGGCATTAAGACCCACGTAGCGTTCGCTCACCACGGCCCCGCCAGGGAAGTTGGTCATGAAGTCGCTCATGATGCGATTTGATTCATAGGGATAAATATAATTACTGCCGACCATATACACTCGTGTGCCATAATTACTGGCCATATAGTCAGCTAAAAAAAAGCTATTCTGATTTGGCGATGCACCGGTGTAAATAATATTATTTGAAAATTCAAATCCTTCATAAGGTGTTGGATAAAAGAGTAGTTTTTGCCATTTTTCTATAATGGGCATGACTGCTTTGCGCGTACTTGACATATAACAACCGAAAACTACGTTTACGCGATCCTCTTTTATCAATTTTTCCACATAGACGGCAAAATGGTGAGGGGAACTGGCGGGATCATAGTATACCGGAATAATTTCCCTGCCATTAATTCCTCCATTCTGGTTAATTTCTTCAATGGCAAACAGTGTCCCCTCCATTTGCGATCTCTCAATATTCGAGGTAAATCCCGTAGAGGAGAATAATACGCCAACCCTTACGGCGTCACTATTAATTTTTAACGTCATCGTTTAATTTCCTTGTTCATTGCCCACCAGGAACATAGTTGAATATATTACTTGGTCGAATGTCTATTCGCTATGTTCATAGTTAAAAGCAGAATTTAAAATAAAGCAACAGACTTAAAAATCATATTAACTTATTCGTGAGTGTAGAAATTAAATGTAGCAATTATCCACCCTATAGATCCTATGTTTCATGCATTGCCTGTTTTAGCAGCATATAAATCTAATTTAATTATTTTTTTAGCTATTTAAATCTGATGATGATTTTTTGATGCATAAGAAAAAGATCTTCTCGAAAAGAATATATATAAACCACTAAATTTAAAGGAAAATTAAAAAACCGCTAGAGCTGATACGCTTTAAATCAACAAGTTAAAAAAGTGGGTTTAATGTTGCCATGGTGTTGACTTAAGCAACCCTGATGATTAGAGTTTAGCCATGTTATCGCCCAGACGGCCGATATCCAATGCAGGCAAGAGAGCCTCTAAAAATACGTTTAACCACGTGTTTTAGAGGCTCTTTTTTTTGTCTTTTTTGTCCGCAACGCCGGGCTGAAATTTAACGCTGTGCTATGGGGTGTGATTTATGCCATCAACGATGGGGATAGATTTGTTACGCGGCAGGCCGGTCCCGGCCATCGGCAGCACCGACGCCAAACTGCGCCAGCGGAAATTAGATGCGTTGACCCGGGGCATACACCGTATCAACGATGATGAGGCGCGGCCCTACAGTATCCATCTGGTGTGTATCGGCGCGGCGGCCAATCCATTTTTGCGCCAGTTTATCAGCCAGATGCCTGAGACCCTGCTGGATCATCAACAGTCACGGCTGAGCATCCTGTCCGTGAATATGGCCGGCGGAGGCGACCCGGGTATACCCCCGTTGCCCGCCGCCCTGGACAGCGATAAGTACTGTTATGAAACATTGGCCATCGAACGCGGTAAACCTGACGCGCTGGGCGATTTTTTTATCCAGCACGCCGCACAGCTCCAGCTGGAATATCCTTTGCTGCCTTGCCCGGATATGTTCTCCCCCTGGCTGACGCAAGCAGAGCGGCACGCGCCGGACGGGGACAACCTGAGCCGGGCCTATGTCAAGGCCATGTACAGCCGGGCCTATTACCACGGTGAGCGGCCCGCCTGGCATGCGTTGAAAAGATTCGCCCACAGCGTCGGCCGGACTGAAACGGAATCGGTGGTCTGCATCCTGTTTTCCCTGGCAGATGCGGTCGGCAGCGCCATTGCGCTGGATCTCAGCCGGCATTTGTCCACCGTGCGTTTTGGCCGGCGGGTCCTGGTTACCGGCATCGGCCTTGCGCCGGTCCCGGATAACGATAGTGCGCCGGCGAATGTCTATACCACGTTAAATGAACTGGAATGCCTGTGTAATGATGAGCTGAATCAGCGTCTGACGCCATCGTGCGGCGAATTGTTTAACAATCCTTTTACCGCCGGGTTCCTGATGGTGCCGGATCTGGACATGGCCCGGCCGGCGGAGGATCCGCGGTTTAAGGCGTTATCCACGCTGTTGCAGGATCGTGCCGGCGCGGGGCTATGGGAAATATTACGCCAGCTTAACTGGCTGGCGGCGCCGTTAACGCAACATTCCGCGGCGCGCACTCCGTGGGGCGATCGCTGGCTGCACGTTTTGGTCATGTTGGCGGCAAAAGAGTCATCCGCATTACCCGCGTTGACGGATCTGCTCGGCATTATCGACGGCTACGAGCCGGCTTTTGTTGAACTGGTGTGCGCGCGTTTCAATAAAAAAGAGACCGAACGGCTTACTCGTGCGATCCGCCAGTCTTTCGGCCAGGACATCATGGTGAATCATTACGCAGCCGGTACCGCTCAAGAGATGCGTTTTATCCTGCCGTCCCTGGCGAAAAGCGATCTGCGGCTGTTTGCGCAGGCGAAAGCGCGTTACGACGCCAGCAGCCAAAATGAAAAACGGCTTTCCCATGCCTTATTACTCGAACAAGGTTTGCTGCTTTGCGAGCCTTCCGACGCCCGGCCAGGCGTCGCCGGCCGCAATATTACCGTGGGCAAACGGTGGCTAAACCTGCCGTTCCCGGCCATCCGGGGCGAAATATAAAGGAGTCCGC
The DNA here is from genome assembly GCA_015654925.1 of Enterobacterales bacterium. GTDB lineage: Bacteria > Pseudomonadota > Gammaproteobacteria > Enterobacterales > Enterobacteriaceae > Acerihabitans. The sequence continues at coordinate 32,417 of JAATFX010000054.1, forward strand.
TATGCCGCTTGAATGGAACGACGTCATCATGAAATACGGTGGGGGATATCAGGTTCCCACTATTGTGGGGGATAAATTCCTACATATCGAGAAAGTCGATAATGAGGCTATTACCATCTCATCGCCTATTTGGCGAACACAGTTGCACAGGGAAAACCTGGAAAAAGGCGTCAGGTTAATAGATGAGGGCATTATATCCCCCGACCCGGGATTATTTGTCGAAGACTATATATTATATGTCGCCAATGAACGGGCAACCTCCGTTGCGCATATTTTAAGGGATCTGGGGTTTTTGGATAAAACCGAAACATTCACTATTCGCTGTTGAATCCAGTGTGATTAAGTTGTGTATTTATACCGTATATTCCGCCGAATATGCGTAATGTTACTCATGTATCTCAGGAGAATATAAAATGACAGCTTCTTTATATAACAGCGCTACCGGTGTACAGGCTCCGCACTGCTTGCATGCCATCGGTGTCGGCAGGACCGGCATTGCGTATGTGGAAGCCTTGCTGCGCACCGGTGAAGTCGAAGATTTACTGGAGGACCCGCGCGCCCGCTTCGCCGCCATGGTGGTCGATATCGGCGATCAGGATATCCATATCGTCAAGGATTACGCCGGCGCCTTGGTAAAACGTCTTGAGGAACGCGGCATTCCCGCTTCGCGCTTTCAGTTTCAGGCAATTGTGCTGGAGATAAAGGATACGGAAAGCTATTTTTCGGGCATGAACCGCACGCGTGAATACCTTAAGCTGGAATATCCCCGCTATTACTGGAATCCCAACTACGAATCCTATGTGCCGCACGACACCAAGTTTCCCAAGCCGGGCGAGCACTTCCCGCGATCCATTGCCAAGGGTTTATACGCCAATGCCTATTATGACGGCGATCGTCCCATGCATAAAGCCTTGGATCAATTCGTGAACCATATTGAAGAGGCAACCCTGCCCTCGATGATCGCGGTATCTTTCAGCCTGGCGGGGGGAACCGGCAGCGGGATAGTGATGGACCTGGCGCGTCATCTGGCGACGGTAAAGCTGGGGCGCCGCATGCCGGTGATCGGCGTCGGCCAGTTGCCCCACAGCGGCGATCCGGATATCTATAAAGAGAGTCCCGGACTCTACACCACGCTCAATGAGCTCGATTGCATGCTTGATGACGATAAAAACGCGGGTGTGACCACGGTCTGGGGCGATCTCTACCGCAGTCCGTTTACCGGCGGATTCTTTGTGGTCAATCCGGAGCAAAGCTGGCAACGGCTGTCATCTTATACCGATACCGGCAATCAAAAGGTACGCCATGAGTTTAAACAGCTGGTGACCAACCGTTTTGTCGCCGATTCCTTTATGCGCTTCGCCGTGCTCGACAAGAGCCGGGTGCTGTTTCGTTCTTTACGCCCGACCGGCTTCACCGGCGCGCCGCATGAAACCATCAGTTCCAAATCCCGGAACTGGACGCTGTTCAACGTCGCCAAGCTGACCCATCCGGGGGTACAGGTGCTCCCAGGCCAAAGCGGCGATGTCTGGGATGAGACCCTGGCGCAGTGGACTAAATTCATCGCGACTTTCGACGGTTTGGCGGATAGCTTCGAAACCGATTTTGCCGAACTGCACATCCATTGTTCCCGCGATATGAATCTGGAAAAGCTGACGCACAATGTCAGGGAAGCGATTACCGGCAGCTATCTGATGGAAACCGGATCGTCGTTGCAAGTCTATCATTACGAATTTTTTGATGCCCTGACGTCTTACTGCAATGTGATTTTGCCCGGGGTGGCAAAAACCGATTTGGCCGCGTTCTGGAATAGCCAAAAGAATTACGATGCGCTCCACTGGAA
>JAATFX010000116.1 GCA_015654925.1 Enterobacterales bacterium
TGGCCTCCGGCAAGTATTGCTGATGAATAACCCGATCACAGGGTAAGGTTTTACTGAGAAGGATAAGGTCATGCGCCATCGTAAGAGTGGTCGTCAACTGAACCGTAACAGCAGCCATCGCCAGGCTATGTTCCGTAACATGGCCGGCTCTCTGGTTCGTCACGAGATAATCAAGACGACCCTGCCAAAAGCGAAAGAGCTGCGCCGTGTTGTTGAACCGCTGATTACACTTGCCAAGACCGACAGTGTTGCAAATCGTCGTCTGGCATTCGCCCGCACTCGTGATAACGAGATCGTGGCAAAACTGTTTAACGAGCTTGGCCCGCGTTTCGCGAGCCGTGCCGGTGGTTACACTCGTATTCTTAAGTGTGGCTTCCGTGCTGGTGACAATGCACCGATGGCTTACATCGAGCTGCTGGATCGTGCAGCAGAGTCCCAAGTTCCAGCTGAAGCGGTTGCAGAATAAAGAATTATCTGTAAATCGTTAATGCTTACAAAACCCGGCCTAGGTCGGGTTTTTTATTGCCTGAAATTCATCTCCGGCACGGCTTATCATTTAAGCACTAACGCGTTATCCTAAATGGCTGAAGGATGGCCGTAGGAGGGGCTTAGCATGTGGTTATTCGATGAATGGGCCGAGCGGCATATCCAGCAGGCGCAAAAGAAAGGCGAATTCGATAATTTGCCGGGATATGGCAAGCCCTTGCAGCTCGATGATGACAGTACGGTGCCGGAAGAGTTGCGGGTGGGGTATCGCCTGCTGAAAAATGCCGGTTACCTGCCCGCGGAATTACAAGATCGCCAGGAAGCTCTGCAGCTTGCCGATTTGTTGCGCGGCATAACCGAAGATGATAGCCGTCATCAGGCCATCAGCGCGCGGCTGCGATTGTTGGAGTTCAAGCTGTGCCAGGCCGGCGTCAGCACGGAATTTTTACGGCGCGGCTACCAGCAGCAACTGCAAACGCATTTCGATCGCCGGCAAAATACCAAATAAAGAATGCTGGATGGATGGGCGACGTTTCGCCAGCGCGACTCTATATCAAAGGTCAACGGCGCGATGAGGCCGGTTTTTATTATCGGGGTTCTTTACTATACTGTTCGCTACCGAAGTTCGGGCGTTGTGCCCGGTTTATTAGGCACTATTAATATTAATGAGGAAATTATGACTGACAAATACCGCCACACCAAAGGCACCATACAGGATAACGCCATTGCGGCGCTGCTGCACGATCCGCTCTTTCGCCAACGTCGTGAGAACAATCTAAAAGGGAAGGGCAGCTACAGCCGTAAAGGCAAACATGCCAAGGCCCATAACTGGGAGGCCAGTGGTAAGATCATCGGGTGTGATGTTACCACTGGCCTTCTTGCCGCCCGTGCCGGCGCAGCACTCATCCTCAGCGCCAATCGCGGCTTGAGCGTTTAACCTCAGAGCGTAGGCGGCTGCGCCGGGGGCTGCTGTGACAGCGGCGGCGCGACGCTTTGGTTCTGTTGTTTAAGCAAATCGCGAATTTCAGTCAGTAACGTTTCTTCGGCGCTTGGTTTAGGCGGTGCCGCCGGCTCCTCTTCCTGTTTGCGATGGAATCGGTTGATAAGCTTGATTACGCAGAATACCGCCAGCGCCACGATCAAAAAATCAAAGATGTTTTGCAGGAAAATTCCGTACTGCAGGACGACCGCCGGCGTATCTCCCTGCGCCGGTTTCAACACCCAGCCAAACGATCGGAAGTCGACGCCGCCAATCAATAAACCCAGCGGCGGCATAATGACGTTGGCCACCAGGGACGAGACGATTTTACCGAACGCCGCCCCGATGATCACACCTACCGCCAGATCGACCACATTGCCGCGCATGGCGAATTTTCGGAATTCTTGCAGGAAACTCATAGGCTTGCTCCTTAATTTAACAATAAGTTAATTTTAACAAAGGATGCCACATTTGCCAGACACTTTAACAATTTGTGTCAATTCTTGCCACGTAGCCGGCCATTCGCCCGGGGGAAAATATGGGTAGCCGCGTAGGTAAAGTTAGCGGCCTGGGCCGCGTCGCAATCGCCGATATCATGGAATACCATTAAATCATCAAATGCGTTATTAAACTTCATCACCATTTGCTTGGCTTTTGGGTATAGGCTCCCGTCGATGGTATAGCGGGCCAGAGGTAAAAATGTCCCGCCCAGAGACAACGCCGAGGTCGGCTTATCCAATCCGGCGATGCGATAAAATTCAATATAACCGTCACTGTAGCCCACTGCAACCAGGGCGTTTAGCGCGGAGAATGCCACGCTCGCCACCTGGGGCACGCCAAAAAATCCCGGGACGTAAGCTTTGCCGCGTCGCAGCAACAGAGTATCGCGGCGCGCAATATCGTACAGTATCACCTCGCTGAGGTGTAAGTGCTCATCGGCCCGGTAATAGCCGAGATAACATTGGTCAGCGGCAATAAAACTGGCTTTAAAACCCGCAGGCGCCGGCCAGGGGGGTGCTACCTTATCTGGCGAAACCCATCCGTCGGCATCGGGAACAAACAGCTCGCCCTGATTGGTGACCCAGGACTCGCCGCGGTTTTCAAAGATGCCGGTAATGTTGATTTGTTTATAGGGCGGGATTTCGCGTAGCCCGGACATCAGTTCGCTAGCAGGCAACCGGTAAAATTCGGCCATACGTACTAATGGTTTAAGCTTGTAAATGACTACGACGATGATGCCATTTGGCGAAGTCACAATATGGTCAGCCATGTTACGGTTAGGGTTACCGGCAAAGCGGATACGATCGTCGTCCGGCCGTTGCCCTATGATCCGATTCTCCCGGTCCAGCCAAAAAGCTAACTGCTGTTTTATCCATAAATGATGTTTCGAGGCGCTGATATGCGTGGATTCCATTGGATCGGGCAACCAGCGGCGCAGCCCGTCCTGCTGGGAAAGCGGTACGGCGCTGAGTCCCTCATTATCGATGAGTAATTCAATATTTCCTACGGGCGTATCGGCATCGGGGGAGGTGGCTGCGTATAGCAAAAAAAGCTGCTGTTTCGGCCCTATGGCGGTCAGCGTTGGGGGTGGGAATTGCACGGGTAGTTCCCCGGTTTTGGCCAGTAGCCGGTGTTGCCATTCCAGATTGTTGCCGGTGTGGTTGCCGGTTATAGAACGAAGGGTATTCTCAAAAGTGGTCCAAATCGCCAATGCCGGATAGGCGGATGTGAACGAGGATGTGAGCGCCGTATCCATTTTAAACGCCCTTACAAGGGAAGACGAGGCGTGCAGCAGCATCGCCCGGCGTAAAGGATCGAGGCGCAGGAGCAACGCCACCTGACGCAGCCGGGTACGCAGCGCCGGTTCGGGCGGCGCGGGGGAGCAGGCGTCGCAGTTTGTACGGCACAGCGCGGTTAGCGTGGGAAATGCGGTGTCGTTATAGGTGCGCATCGCCAGGGCTTCGAGTCTGGACCAGGGCTGATCGCTTATCGGGGCGAGTATCGGATCGGTTTTGTCAATCAGGGCAAAGGATTCAGTGAATAACTCATAACGCAGGGTCCAGCGCGCGCGTCTTGCCGAATGGTCTTGATACGAAGCCATGTAATACAGATCGTCAAAATGGCTGATATTCAGGCACTTATCGCCGGCTTTAAGGAACAGGGTATTACCGCGACTAAAGGCCCCATTGAGCAAAGGGGGCAGTAATATAGTCATATAGGGTTTACATGGGGCGATCGTTCCCGCGTTCATTTCACGCGCCAAGGTCTGGCCGAGCCGGTGTGAATTCAGCCCGGTGGACGGCATCGATAATACAAAACTGCTGCTGATGAAATCATACTCGACGCGAAAAGTCCCGGCGCGGGGGCTCTGCGGGTGGGTTAATAAAAAGGTGGATTTCCTGGCTTCGGGAACCAGCCAATACCAGTGTTGATCAATGCGGGCCTTAAGACTGGCAGGATCATAAAAGCCAATCATATCGGGAAAGGAAGTTTGTTCATCAAGCTCATAGGGAGATAAAAAGGCGCGGCTAATACGAAATTTGCTGAGGCTATCTGACACTCTCCCGGATGGCTGGTTTTTTTGCAGATTCAGATTGAAGACGGTTTCGTTGTGAATGATATCTATGGTGGTAAACGGATCGCCCCATAGACGCGGTGCCATATGCCAGTCGTCTAAATAGCCCACCGGGCTAAGTTGATCGGTTTCCGGGCAGAAAGCCCATCCATGGCCGTTGATTTCAAAAAATAACTTCTGTTGGTCGGCAAAGAATATGCGGTGTTGGGGATAAACCACGGCCAGATGAATCGGCATGCTGCTGGATAGGAGCCACTGCCGGCTACCACGATCGCTAGCCGAGGTGTGGTTGTTAACGGTAAGGGACGGAATCGAGGGTTGATATTCCTGTAATTGGCACTGCCGTTTACCAATATCCAAACAGACATATTTTTTGTAAATACCCAGTTGCGTTTGTATATCGAGCTGTACGAACACGGGATAACCCTCCCCCGTCAGTTCGCCGTTTTCCACCGCGATTACCGGCGAATGCTTCAAGTGCGGCTGCATTTCCATGATTGAATACTCGACTCCTTTTAAGGTCAGGGTGAGCGGCGTGTGGCCGTTTTCACCGTATCCATAGGTCACTTCAAACAGGCGGGAAGTGCGGGTAGTCAAAAACTTATGGCTTTCTGAAGACAGCAGTAGCCCTTCACGAATAATCTTCGGGGAGAATTTTAACAATGCATGTCCCGCTATGGCCAGGCGCAAGCCGTTTCCCATGATGCCCAAAGAACGCATCGCCGCGATACCGGGGTCGAAACTCAATATTATTCGTTTGCCGATGCTGAACAGAAAAAAATGGAGCTGCTCGTTGGTGCCTACCACGCCGCCCGCGATCTGGGCGGAAATGGGAATGACCTGTTTAAACAAATGGTCGGTCGAGGCGACAAACGCTGTCTTTTCATAGGCGCGGGCCGCGCCGATCAGGCCCATCCGATAAAGGGTAAGGCTGGCTTTTATGCCGGTAAAAAATAATGGCAGGCCCACAAGAATACCGTCAACGGAACACTCGATAAATGCGGAGTTTTGATCGCCCTCCCGCAGGGAATTGACGCAATCATAGAAGGGAATGATCAGGCCTTTGATGTCTTTGATTATCTCCGGCAGTTCCTTGCCTACGGCGTCATAACCGGCTTGATATAACCTCACGCGATAGGCCTGATAATGCATATCCGCATACCGCGCGATGAGCTGGGTGATGGGTTCCGCGCGGCTTTTTTGGATGGCCGGTTGTTTCAGCGTGATAATGTTAAGATCGTGGCGGCTTTTTATTTTCCCGGTCGGCCAGCCCTGCATATAGGGACGAAGATCGCGCAATTCGGGGTCATGAATATTTACGCGCCGCAGAAGATAGCCGCGGTCGGTGATTCTTAAGGCATACAGCCGCTGCTCATGGTGGCGTTTAGCGCGCAAAAAAGCCGTATCGGGTCTATTGAGATATTTGACCACCACATTCGAAAAAAACATCTCGGCCGGCCGCCGTTTACGATAGAGCCGGGGCTCGACCAGTTGAATTTCCGAGTGCTGTAAAAAAGCATCATCATCTTGCTGCAGATTGTCGTCCTGAAAATCGCTGGGGGTAAATGCCGCGGCCAGCAGCGCCGTATCCGTTTGAAGAATCTGCCTGGATATCCGTTCCACCGCGGCGCTGTAGTATTCATCAAGGTTCGGCACGGCCCGATGCCTGGCGTGGCAGCGCTGACCGCCTGGATGGGCCATTAACTGCAACACCGGGTTTTGATATATTCCCTGAAGAATCAACAGGAAAGATTTCTTTTTCATCGGCGCCAGGCTGCGGCTTTTGCCGCAGTATTGGTCCAATAATTCCTCCGCCGCCCACTTTCGCCCGCGCCAGGGGCGCGTGTTGTACACCTGCTGATAAGCAGTAAAGCTGTCGTTAATATGCTTGGCTTTATCGTGCCGGCTAGCCAGGACCTCAATCAGATGATCCAATGTCCCGGCAAGTTTATCCCCGGGCAGACTATCGTCAATAGCGTAGGCGGGATGAATATACAAATGATAAAACAGCAATCCGGAATAGAGCACGGGCTCGGCGGCTTTAGCCAAAAATCCCGGTTCAAAGACGCTAACGATCCCCAGGCCAAGCTGGATCAGCGATAACCCGCTCTCCCGTGATAAATCACTTGCGCCTGATGAAATGACGGCCCGCGCGCCGGTATGTAACAGCACCCAGGTCGGGCTGCCTACCCATAGGGCGTCCGTATTGTTGATAGACGGCGCCCCGCGATGATCGCCGGTAATCTTGGCGCCTAACTCAAGCTCTGAATGCAGGTACATTTCAGGCATTTCGTACGCTTCGTAGTGCCGCTGCCATACCTCTTTTGCATAATGATCCGGCGTGGTGAAGGACCAGTTCTGCGCGGCGGCGGTCAAGTCCTTCAGCGTACCGGGGCGTATGCGCGCGAAAATTTTGGCTATCCGCAGCGGGATGCTGTCCTCTTTGAATATCAGTTTGCACAAGGCCTGTCCAACCAGCTCGCGTTGTTGTTCCGGACTCATTTCCTCGCCCCGCCGTTCTCCGTAAAGGTGACTGCCGAATAGCGTCAGCCTGGCAATCCCGGGTATCAGCTCCGGCTGGCGTTCGACATGGTTCAAAATGAGCGTCGCCAGCCGTTCTTCATCGATCGCACTCAGATCGAGACTCGTATTGGTATGGATATGCCTATTCATAAAGGCCGCCAGGCGGTATTTCCAATCGGGTTCCGGCGAGCTGGACTGCGCCGGGGTATTGCGTCGGAAGCGCTTGATTGCAGGCGCGGGCGAGGGGGCGAGTGCGGCAGGCCGCCCAACCGGATAACGCCATTGGCCGCCTGCCTCCGGCTGACGCGCGATGGCGGCCAGATCGGCGTTAACGTCCGGAGCGGCGGCAAGCTGGCGGTTGACCTCAAAAGGAGAAATCGCGATTAAGGAATAAACCAGCCGCTGGTAAAAATTACGCGGTTTTTTAAGATCCGGGACGTTAAGCGGCAGGTCATGGGCGTATTGCCGGTACCATCCGTATTGCTGCGCCATAACATACAAATCGCCGCCGCTTAACGGTGTTTTCTCTTGCCGGTATGGCGGTGCTATCGATGATGAAGTTACGGCGCGTATTTTTTCAGGATAACCGGTGTGTTGGCGGTAAAAGCCGTCGTCCGCCGTGCGGCCGCCGGTTTGTGGCGAATTCGTGGTAATAAGCGTCCCTTCCATGTTCATCTCCCTGTGGATCGGTCTCCTGGCGGCGCTAGTCACGCCCTTGTTGCGCAGGGCCAACTACGGCGCTGAAACAAGCATAGCTGGCGCAAATAAAACGGCGGCGGGTTATGGGTTATCAACAGGTTAACGTAGGGGAACGGTGGGATAAGGGGGCGGGAGGAAGCTGTTGGCCGCGCAGGGGAAAGCGCGGCGGCCAATGCGGTGCGCTATAAAAAGAACGGACTGGGCTGGAACAACCGCTCGACGTCGGTAATAAACTTCTTATCCGTGAGGAACATAATGACGTGATCCCCTTGCTGTATCCGGCAGTTCTTATTGGCGATAATCACCTCGTCGCCCCGAACGATGGCGCCGATGATGGTGCCGGGCGGCAATTTAATGGCGTCGATGGCCCGGCCCACCACTTTGGAGGTGCTTTCATCGCCATGGGCTATCGCCTCAATGGCTTCGGCCACGCCGCGGCGCAGCGAGGAGACGCTGACGATATCGGCTTTGCGCACATGGCCAAGCAGCGCCGAAATAGTGGCCTGCTGCGGCGAAATGGCGATATCGATCACGCTGCCCTGCACCAGATCCACATAAGCGCGGCGCTGGATCAGCACCAGGACCTTTTTGGCGCCCATGCGTTTGGCCAACATAGCCGACATGATATTGGCTTCATCATCATTGGTGATGGCGATAAACACGTCGATTTGCTCAATGTGCTCTTCGGCCAGCAGTTCTTGATCGGAGGCATCGCCATAAAATACGATCGTGTCATGCAGCAACTCGGCCAATTCCGCCGCACGCTGTTGGTCGCGCTCAATCAGCTTGACGCTGTAATCTTTTTCCAACCGCTGCGCCAGGCCGGCGCCGATATTGCCGCCGCCGACGATCATGATCCGTTTATAGGGTTTTTCAAGCCGCTGGAGTTCGCTCATTACCGCCCGGATATGCGGCGATGCGGCGACAAAAAACACTTCATCCCCGGCTTCGATCACCGTGGAGCCCTGGGGCCGAATCGGCCTGTCCTGGCGAAAAATCGCAGCTACCCGCGTCTCGATGTGCGGCATATGCTCGCGCAAGGATGACAAGGCATTACCTACCAGCGGGCCGCCGTAATAGGCTTTCACCGCCGCGATACTGACTTTCCCCTGCGCGAAGTTAACGACCTGTAGCGCGCCGGGATATTCGATAAGTTTGTAAATGTTATCGATTACCAGCTGTTCGGGCGAAATCAAATGATCGATGGGCACCGCTTCCGTATTAAACAGCTTGGCGGCTTCGCGGATATAGTCGGCCGAACGGATGCGGGCGATACGGTTAGGCGTTTTGAATAACGAATAGGCTATCTGGCAGGCCACCATATTGGTCTCGTCGGAGTTGGTGACCGCAACCAGCATATCCGCGTCTTCCGCGCCGGCCTCCCGCAGCACGCGGGGATGGGACGCATGGCCCTGGATGGCGCGCAGATCGAATTTATCCTGCAGTTGGCGTAGCTGATTGGGATTGGTATCAACGATGGTAATATCGTTATTCTCACCTACCAGGTTTTCCGCCAGGGTACCGCCAACCTGGCCCGCCCCAAGGATTATTATTTTCATAGTCGACTCGTTATGCCCATTATATGCGCGCCATGGCTGCGGGTGCTGCGCCTTTAATCATCTTAGCGTAAAAGAAGCCGTCGCCACCTTCCGGATCGGGTAAACATTGGATGCCGGGCCTGGCGGCATCACCGGTTTCAACCAGAATGGCGTCCGGGTGACCGGTCAGAAACTCCCCGATTTGCTCGCGGTTTTCTTCCGGTAAAATGGAACAGGTCGCATACAGCAGGGTGCCGCCGGGTTTTAGCAACGGCCATACGGCGGCAAGGATTTCTTTTTGCAGCGCCGCCAATTCGGTGATATCCCGGTCACGGCGCAGCCATTTGATATCGGGATGGCGCCGGATAACCCCTGTGGCCGAGCAGGGCGCATCCAGCAGGATACGATCCCAAGTCTGTCCGTTGCTCCATTGCTCGGGCACACGCCCGTCACCGACGATGACATTAGCATGCTGCCCGAGGCGATGCAGGTTTTCTTTGATGCGTTCCAGACGCTGGCGGTCGATGTCTACCGCGGTAACCCGCGCATCGGGCGCCAGCTCCAGGATGTGCGTGGTTTTACCGCCGGGCGCCGCGCATAAATCCAGGACAGCCTCGCCCGATGCCGGCGCCAGCAACAGCGCGCAGCCCTGCGCCGAGGCATCCTGCACGGTCACCCAGCCCCGATCAAAACCGGGCAGGCGGCCAACGTTGCAGGGCACATCCAGCTTAATCGCTTCGGGCAATGTGGGATGGGCGCTGGCGCCGATGCCTTCCTGCGCCAGCAAAGCCAGATATTCCGCGCTGCTGTTATGAAGGCGGTTCACCCGCAGCCACATCGGCGGCCGCTGGTTGTTGGCTTCCAGGATGGATAAGTCCTCTTGCGGGTAGGCCTGGCGGATACGCTTGACCAGCCAGGACGGATGCAGGAAACGGCTCTCCTGCTGGTCGGCCAGGGCCTGTAGTTCCGACTGTTGCCGCTGGAACTGGCGCAATACCCCGTTCACCAGGCCTTTTAATTGCGGCGTTTTCAGCGCCACGGTGCCTTCTACCGTCTCGGCCAGCGCGGCGTGGGGCGGTATGCGGGTATATAGCAACTGATAAATGCCCACCATCAACAGATAGTGCACCGTGCGCTGTTTGCCGGTAAGCGGCTTTGCCATCAACTGCTTGATATACCATTCCAACTGCGGCAGGGTGCGTAAAATACCGAAGCACAGCTCTTGCAGCAGAGCGCGATCCTTATCGCCCAGCGCGTTCTGCACGGCGGGCAATATCTGGCTTAAGGACTGGCCGTGCTCAAGCACCTGGGCCACGGCTTTGGCGGCGATGGCACGGAGGTTATAGTGTTTATTCATAGTTGACCGGAAGGTAATGGGTGGCCGTAATAAAACCGCCCGGTTGGCTTTACGCCATACCGGGCGATAGCCAAAATGGCGTTAATCCAAGACGGTGCCGGGAGTAAACCACTCGCGGCGGGAATTGAGTAAATCCGGCGCAGGCATGGCTTTTTTCCCCGCGGGCTGGAGCAGCGTCATATTAAGCGCGCCATCGGCGGCTGCTACCCGGATACCGGTTTTATCGGCCTGCAGGATGGTGCCGGGCGCTGCCGGCGTCACGGCGTCGATTGCCACGGCCTGCCACACTTTGATTGATTGATCGGCAACGCTGAAAAAGCTGATGGGCCAGGGATTAAAGGCCCGTACGCAACGCGCCAACTGCGCGGCCGGCAGCGACCAGTCGAGCCGCGCTTCTTCTTTACTGAGCTTTTCGGCATAGGTGGCCAAGGCCGGATCCTGTTTTTCCGGCTTCAGCGTGCCGGCAGCGCAATGGGCCAGGGTTTCCAGCAACGCCCGGGGGCCGATGTCCGCCAGTTTTTCATACAGGCTGGCGCTGGTATCTTCCGGTTGGATAGCGCAGGTGGCTTTAAACAGCATATCCCCGGTATCCAGGCCGGCATCCATTTGCATGATGGTCACGCCGGTGGTGGCGTCGCCCGCCCAAAGCGCGCGCTGGATGGGCGCCGCGCCGCGCCAGCGGGGCAGCAGCGAGCCATGGACATTAAGGCACCCCAGGCGCGGCATAGCCAGCACCGCCGCGGGTAAGATCAGGCCATAGGCCACCACCACCATGATATCGGCGCCAAGCTCCGCAACCGCCTGCTGATTCTCCGGCGGGCGCAGGGACTTGGGCTGGAAAACCGGCAGCTGATGCTCCAGCGCCAGGCTCTTTACCGCGCTGGCCGTAAGCTTGTTGCCACGGCCGGCCGGGCGATCCGGCTGGGTAAAGACCCCCACGACCCGATGCCCGGAACCCAGCAGGGTTAAAAGATGGCGGGCGGCGAAATCCGGCGTGCCGGCAAAAATAATGCGTAAAGGATCGGACACGTTAGTTCCTGTATGGCGACGATTATTTATCCGCGCGGGCGTTGATTTTCGCCAGTTTTTCCATTTTTTGGCGAATACGCTGACGCTTCAGGGGCGAAAGATAATCAACGAACAGCTTGCCGATTAGATGATCCATTTCATGCTGGATACAAATCGCGAGTAATTCATCCGCCTCAAGCTCAAACTCATTGCCGTCGCGATCCAACGCCCGGACCGTCACCTTCTCCGCGCGTGGGACGAAGCCGCGCTGATCGGGGATCGACAGACAGCCTTCTTCGATTCCGGTCTCGCCGCTTTTACTGATTAACTTGGGATTGATAAAAACATGGCGCTCATCGCGAGCTTCCGATACGTCAATCACGATAATCTGTTGATGTATATCGACTTGCGTCGCGGCCAAGCCTATTCCTTCTTCGGCGTACATGGTTTCAAACATATCATCCACGATACGACGAATAGCGTCATTTACTTCTTTTACGGGTTTCGCAACAATGCGAAGCCGCTCGTCCGGGTAATGTAACACCTGCAATACTGGCATATGAGTCTATATCTGCGTCCGATTATGAAAACTATTCTATCTCTTATTCTAGACATTTCCCGTCCTGATTGACAGCATCCGCAAGCAAATGTCATCACATCCGGCGGTTGGCGCGGGTTAAGGGGAACAAATGACTTTGATGGAAATGTGGTTACGCATGGCGGCGGTAAAGGGCGTCAATGGCGCAAAAGTGCATGAAACCCTCGCGCAATTGCCCCTTTGCGATGATTTTACGCCACAAGCGCCGCTTTTCGCCGCTCTCACCGCTGGCCAGCGGCAACGGTTTCATCAATGCGGGTCCGCCGACCTGGCAGCGACCCTGCGCTGGCTGGAAGACCCGCTGCATCATTTTATTCCCTTTAGCGATGCCCGCTATCCCGCGGCGCTTAAAGTTATCGGCTGCCCGCCGCCGGCGTTGTTTGTCACCGGCGATGCCGCCTGCCTCGATAGCCTGCAGGTGGCCATGGTCGGCAGCCGGCAGGCGACGGTATACGGCGAACAGTGGGGGAGCTGTTTCGCCGCCGCCCTGGCGCAGTGCGGGGTCACTATTACCAGCGGGATGGCGCTCGGCATCGACGGCATCTGCCATCGCGCGGCGTTGGACGCGGGCGGGAAAACCATCGCGGTGCTGGGCAGCGGCCTGCAAAATCTCTACCCCGCGGCGCATCGCAGGCTGGCCGAACGCATCGTGAGTCAAGGCGGGGCGCTGGTGTCGGAGTTTCTATTACACGCCGCACCCCTGGCCACGCATTTTCCTTATCGCAACCGTATCATCAGCGGATTGAGCCGGGGAGTGCTGGTAGTGGAGGCGGCGGCCCGTAGCGGTTCGCTGATTACCGCCCGTTATGCCCTCGACCAGGGCAAGGATATCTATGCTCTGCCCGGTCCGCTGGGCAACAGCGGCAGCGCCGGCACCCATTGGCTGATCCAGCAGGGCGCCTACCTCGTCACCCAGCCAAAAGAGCTGCTGGAACAGCTTGGCGGCGGGTTGAATTGGCTCTCTGTGGCGCCGCCGGAAATTATTTATTCCCCAGGAGGCGAAGTTGAATTGCCATTTGCCGATGTGTTGGCTAACGTAGGAGATGAGGTTACACCTGTTGACGTCGTCGCTGAACGTGCCGGCCAACCTGTGCCAGAGGTAGTGACCAAGCTATTGGAACTGGAGTTAGCAGGCTGGATCGCTGTTGTACCCGGCGGCTATGTCCGATTAAGGAGGGCAGGCCATGTTCGACGTACTAATGTACTTGTTTGAAACATATATTCACAACGAAGTGGAAATGCGTGTGGATCAGGATAAATTAACCGATGATTTAACCCGTGCGGGTTTTCATCAGGATGATATTTATAACGCGCTGAACTGGCTGGAGAAGCTGGCTGATCTACAAGACGGACAGGGTAAAGCCTTTGCTTTGGGCGCCGATCCGCTTGCATTGCGTATTTATACTGACGAAGAGAGTCAGTTCCTGGATACGGAATGTCGTGGTTTCTTATTGTTTCTTGAACAAATCCAGGTGCTGAACCTTGAAACCCGTGAAATGGTCATCGATCGCGTTATGGCATTGGATGCCACCGAGTTCGATCTGGAAGATCTAAAATGGGTTATCCTGATGGTGCTGTTTAATATCCCTGGATATGAAAACGCCTATCAACAGATGGAAGATCTTGTATTCGAAGAAGATGAGAACCGTCTGCACTAGACATCACCGACGATAAATTCCTATGGCAAAAGCTGCGCTCTTTACCGCAAGGCAAACCGAGTCCTGCCCCGAATGCGGTGCAGGACTCGTTATTCGTTCCGGGCAACACGGCCCGTTTCTCGGCTGTTCCCAATACCCTGGCTGCGCCTATGTCAAATCGCTGAAACCGCAGGCCGACGGGCATATCGTTAAAATCCTTGAAGGCCAGGAATGTCCGATCTGCCAGGAGACGCTGGTGCTGCGTCAG
The DNA here is from genome assembly GCA_015654925.1 of Enterobacterales bacterium. GTDB lineage: Bacteria > Pseudomonadota > Gammaproteobacteria > Enterobacterales > Enterobacteriaceae > Acerihabitans. The sequence goes on from JAATFX010000116.1 coordinate 13,669, forward strand.
GGCCGCTACGGCATGTTTATCGGTTGTTCCGATTATCCGCGCTGCGGTTATATCGCCGCCATGGATAAACCCGATGAGACGGCCTTTGGCTGCCCGTCATGCCGGTCGGGAAAGCTGGTGCAGCGTACGTCCCGCTTTGGCAAAATTTTCTACGCCTGCGATCAATACCCGCAATGCCGGTTTGTGCTTAATTTCAAGCCGGTAGCGGGAGTTTGCGAATTCTGCCATTTCCCGCTGCTGATGGAAAAAAGCACGGCGCGGGGGCCCAAGCTGTTTTGCGCCGATAAAACCTGCGGCAAACCCGTAGCGATAAAAGAAAATGATGAAAACTAAACCGCCGACGACGACGCTGGCCGCACTGGTAACGGCTCTGCGGCAGGAGCGGGTTATCGCTTATCCTACCGAAGCGGTGTTTGGCCTGGGCTGCGACCCGGACAGCGAAACCGCGGTGCAATCCCTGCTGGCCCTCAAGCAGCGGTCCTGGACCAAAGGGCTGATACTAATCGCGGCCAATTATGCCCAATTATTACCCTATATCGACGATATCCGACTCACCGGCCCGCAGCGCGAGCGGGTATTTGCTTGCTGGCCTGGCCCGGTAACCTGGGTGATGCCGGCCCGGGCGGAAACGCCGCGCTGGTTGACCGGGCGGTTTACCACGCTGGCGGTGCGGGTGACGGCCTATGCCCCGGTTCAGCAGCTCTGCCTGGCGTTCGGCAAACCGCTGGTTTCCACCAGCGCCAATTTGTCAGGACTGCCCCCAGGCCGCAGCGCGGCGGAGGTCCGCCAACAATTGGGCGATGATTTCCCGGTGATGGACGCCAGTGTGGAAGGACGGTTGAATCCTTCCGAAATTCGCGACGCATTGACCGGTGAACTTATCCGGCAAGGTTAACCTGGAGATTGGGCCATGGATTATTACGCCGTTTTTGGTAATCCGATAAACCACAGCAAATCACCGCATATCCATGCGCTGTTTGCGACGCAAACCGGTATTGCCCACCCTTATGGACGGGTATTGGCCCCCCATGATACGTTTGAACAAACCCTGCGGACCTTTTTCGCCGATGGAGGCGCCGGGGCAAATATCACCATGCCGTTTAAAGAACGGGCTTTTGCGCTGTGCGACCAGCTAACCGAGCGGGCTTCCCAGGCCGGCGCGGTGAATACCGTCAAAAAACAAACCGACGGCGCGTTGTTAGGCGATAACACCGACGGCATCGGCCTGCTGACCGATTTGCAGCGGCTCGCCCTGGTCGACCCGGACAGCCGCATCTTGCTGGTCGGCGCCGGCGGCGCGGCGCGCGGCGTTATCCTGCCGCTGCTTTCCTGTGGCTGCACGATAACACTCACTAACCGCACCTTTAAACGCGCGCAGGAATTAGTGTCTTTTTACCAGCATGTGGGGGATATCAGCGCACTGCCGCTCAGCGAACTGGCCGCGCCGGATTTTGATCTTATCATTAATGCGACCACATCAGGCGTCCACGGCGAAGTTCCCGCGCTGGCGCCGGCGCTGATTACGCCGGCGGTACGCTGTTACGATATGTTTTATCAGCGCGGACCGACGCCATTTTTGCGGTGGAGCGCGCAGCAGGGGGCCACGCGGTATGCCGATGGCCTCGGCATGCTGGTGGGGCAAGCCGCCTTCTCGTTTATGTTATGGCACGGCGTGCTGCCCGATATCGCTCCGGTCCTGGCGCAACTGCGCGGCGAGCTCGCCGCCTGAGTGGCGTACAGGATCGTGCCGCGGCGCATTGACGCGGCGCGGTAGGGCCGGGCGTGCTACCGGCCTTGGGCCAGGTACTCATCTTTCCAGCGGACATAGTTACTGGCCGAATAGGTCAAACCGGTAATTTCCGCCGGCGTCAGCGCCCTGGCTTTCCTGGCCGGGCTGCCGAGATAAAGATATCCGCTTTCCAGGCGCTTACCTGGCGACACCAGACTACCGGCGCCAATCATCACCTCGTCCTCCACCACGACCCCATCCAGCAAAATCGATCCCATGCCCACCAGGACCCGGTTGCCGATAGTGCAGCCATGCAGCATGGCTTTATGGCCTACGGTGACGTCCTCGCCGATAATCAGCGGATTGCCCTCCGGGTTGGCGGCGGATTTATGGGTAACGTGCAGGACGCTGCCATCCTGAATATTGGTGCGGGCGCCGATAAGCACCCGGTTGACATCACCGCGAATGGCGACCAGCGGCCAGATGCTGACGTCATCACCCAGATTCACCTGGCCAATCACCACGCTGGAGGGATCGATCATGATCCTGTGGCCGAGGATCGGGAAGGTTTTTTGGAAGGGACGCAATGATTTTGATGATTCCGACATAATGTTAACCTTTAGCCGATCTATTTTTACTGACTCTAGCGTCGCTATGTCAGTGATTACAACCCCCTCGATCCGGCAAATGTTCATTTTTTGATAAGAGATCGCCCAAGATCGGTGCAGAAGGGCTGAAAAATAACCAGTCGATCAGAAAAGATCAAAAAACGCTTGTGCAAAATAAACGTATCCCTATAATGCGCCTCCATCGACCGGGACTGTGAGCAACATCGCAGCGCCAGGAAACGAGTCAGAAGCAGGCCGAACGGACTTGACTCTGAAAGAGGAAAGCGTAGTATACGCCACCTCGCGCCAGACTGATTACAGCGGCGCACTGCTCTTTAACAATTTATCAGACAATCTGTGTGGGCACTCACAAGACGGTATCGAAACA
>JAATFX010000011.1 GCA_015654925.1 Enterobacterales bacterium
ATGTGGACAAGCCCACCCCCAAGACATAAAAAAAGGGCTAAAAAGCCCAGTATTTCTGTAGTTTAATAACAAAAAACCCCGAAAATTCGGGGCTTTTTGTGACTGGGACCCTGTAAGCCACTAAGCGGCTTTACAACATTCCACAGAATCTTTTTTCAAACGCCGCTGCAATAAATACATTATAACGCTTACTAGCAGTATATTTGAAAAAGAACTCTAAGGGAAAGTGGTTGCGGGGGCCGGATTTGAACCGACGACCTTCGGGTTATGAGCCCGACGAGCTACCAGGCTGCTCCACCCCGCGTCTGAAAACGTTGCGAATATTACGCCAATAACCGCAAAAAAGCAAGTTATCATTATGCCTGGCACCAGCGCGTGGCGGAGGTAAAACAATTAACACGTTGTTTTAACGGATAAAGCGTTTGATCTGCGTCACTGGCCGAGCGGTAAAAAACTCGTTCGCCGGGGCCATGCTATGCAGCATAGCAGCTAATAATGCAGCCCTACGCCTGCGGCAGTTGATAATACTGCGCTGGCCCCGTTCGAGGGAGGAGAGTATTTCATAACTCCCCACCCTGGGCAAGCATCTTTTCCTGCGCGGCGTTGCCCTGGCCCGCGATCAGCCACGGCGCCGGTCTGGCGCCGCCCCCATGACCCCGCCCTGCCGTTCAAACCGGGCGCGCAGGGCCTGCACGGAAAGTTTTGCCCCGGTGGTTACCGGCGCGGGCATTGACGTGCGGACGGGCGGTTCGTCGGGCTTCCCGCGCGGCCAGGTGGTTGGTTGGAATAGCGCGGCATAGTTAAACTTCGGCTCGTAGCTCCCGGTGGTTTCATTAAATGTGACCAGTTGGTGGATGGCGCCGTCGTAGCCCATATCCATCAATACCCGCGCGGAAGGATCGTCCATTTGCCCGGCGACCAGATAAGCCAGGCGCATTTGCGCAAAGTTGCGATCGGGATTATTGCTCATTTGCTCGCACAAATCCGCCAGGTGGCTGAAGGACAATGACGCATCGCCCAGCACATTCAGGGCAAACACCCCGCGGAACTCGCCGTTTTTGCTATCCCGGATATCGATGGCCAGCTCGGTCACGCCCTGCGCGACCCCCGGGATCGGCAACGGGGTGATAAACACGATCTTATCCCCGGCGATGCGAATATTGTCCGACGAAAATAACGGGCTGGTGGGGTTTTGTTTCAGATACGCGACGATGGCTTTGCCGTTAACGTCCGCATAACCATCATTGATCAAGGAACTCAATAGATATTTAGGCTGGATGGCCCGGTCCGCAGGGTTGGTCAGCATCTCTTTCAACATGGCGTTGGGATCGTTGTCTACCCGCCGCGCCGCGTTGGTTCGGGTCGGTTTGGCCTTGCGCAACCCGGCTAACAGCCGATACAAGCCGGCATTTACCGCGACGGCCCGGGTTTTAATATAGGCAAAAGGTTTGAAGACCGTGTTGCCAATGGCCGAAAGTCCCCGCTGAAACCGGGCGCCGAAAGGCGTCTGTCCAGGCGGGGCGGCCACCGCGGGCGGCGCGGGCGACGGGCGGGATTTCATAGTGCGGGTCGTCTGATTGATGTTCATGGTGATTCTCCGAATTCGCATAACGTAGCACGGTGCGTCAGCGCACGGACGCGGAATCAGGGGATTAACGCTCCCGTTTTTCCGGTGGAACTGACGGCGGCAATCACTATCGCAATTAAACGTTATCAAGAATTTTAAAAATCGCTTATTGCCGGAAGGAACGAAACGATGAACGTTTATCAGGGAGGATGGGACAAGAAAGGCGCCTGGCGGCCGAAAAACAAAAAGGCGTATGGTTTACGCCTTTTGACTGTAGATTTGCTTTAACACTTTGGTTGTAATAACTATATGTAAAAACTATACGTTGGTACCGAGGACGGGACTTGAACCCGTAAGCCCAATCGGGCACTACCACCTCAAGGTAGCGTGTCTACCAATTCCACCACCCCGGCACTGCTTATATCGTATTGTTTGATTACTATTAATAGATTACTGGGTACTAGATTACTGGGGAATATCGTTATTCGGCTTGGCCGGCGCTTCAACTGGTGCTTTTTGCGCTTGCGGAGCCTGATTTAAATTATCCCACTCGCTGCCTTTCTGGCTGTGGCTGCCGCTGAGGTTGCCCAAAACCAGACTGAGGATAAAAAACAGCGTTGCGAGCACGGCCGTCACACGGGTCATGAAGTTACCGGAACCGCTCGAACCGAACAGGGTCGCTGAAGCGCCTGCACCGAAAGAGGCCCCCATATCAGCACCTTTACCTTGTTGCAGCATAATCAGCGCAACCAGCCCGACAGCTATCAACAGGAATATGACTAACAGAGCTTCGTACATAATCTTTTCAGTATCCTTGCGGGTAAAACCGCGTGTTAGGCTATAGCCCCAATTCGGCTATGACAAACTCCGACTGAAGCGGGTGTGAATACTAACTAAAGCATTGTTCGCACGCAAGGGCAAATTGCGACTGGCGAACTGATTGCGGAAAAAAACGTCAGCCGGTTGGCGGGGATGGACCCCGCCCGGGTTCAGCCTGCGGCTTTTACCGCTTCGGCGATCAAATGCGCCAGGCGCCCCACCTGATCGGCATCTTCGCCTTCCACCATTACGCGGATCAGCGGCTCGGTGCCGGATTTACGCAGCAGCACCCGGCCCTTGCCCGCCAGCGCGGTTTCCACTTCCGCCAGCGCCCGTTTCACCCGGTCCGATTCCAGCGGGTCGCCGTTGCCGGCAAAACGCACGTTAACCAGGATTTGCGGCAGCAGGCGCATGCCGCTGCACAGATCGTGCAGGGACATGTGGTTGCCCACCATGGCGGACAAAACCTGCAGGCCGGCGATGATGCCGTCGCCGGTGGTGGTTTTATCCAGCAAAATGACGTGGCCGGAGTTTTCCGCCCCGATGCGCCAGCCTTTCTCCTGCATTTTTTCCAGTACGTAGCGGTCGCCCACTTTGGCGCGCACGAACGGGATGCCCAGCTGTTTCAGCGCCAGCTCCAGCCCCATGTTGCTCATCAGGGTGCCGACCACGCCGCCGCTCAGCTGGCCCTGGCGCAGTTTTTCCCGCGCGATGATATAGAGAATCTGGTCGCCGTCAACCCGGTTGCCCTGGTGGTCGACCATAATCACCCGATCGCCGTCGCCGTCATAGGCAATGCCGAGATCGGCCTTCTCTTCCAATACGCGCCGCTGAAGCTGCCGCACGTCGGTGGCGCCGCACTCCTCGTTGATATTCATGCCATCCGGCTGGCAGCCGATCGCCACCACGCTGGCGCCCAGTTCGCGCAATACGCTGGGGGCGATATGGTAGGTGGCGCCATTGGCGCAATCCACCACGATTTTCAGCCCTTTCAGGCTACTATTGCTGGGAAAGGTGCCTTTGCAAAATTCGATGTATCGGCCGGCCGCGTCGACGATGCGGCTGGCTTTGCCTAATTCCGCGGATTCAACGCAGGTGATGGTTTTTTCCAGCTCCGCCTCGATGGCTTCTTCCACCGCGTCGGGCAGCTTGGTGCCATCGATGGAGAAAAACTTGATGCCATTATCGTAGTAGGGATTATGCGAGGCGGAAATGACGATCCCCGCCTCGGCGCGGAACGTCCTGGTCAGATAGGCAATGGCCGGGGTAGGCATCGGGCCGGTGAACGCCGCGGACAATCCCGCTGCCGCCAGGCCCGCCTCCAGGGCCGACTCCAGCATATAACCGGAAATACGCGTGTCCTTGCCGATGATGATTTTACGCGAGCCGTGGCGGGCCAGGACCTTGCCGGCCGCCCAGCCCAGCTTAAGAACGAAATCGGGCGTAATGGGGCTGTCGCCGACTTTACCGCGGATGCCGTCGGTGCCGAAGTATTTATGATTACTCATATAAATAGTGATTCCTTCGCTGAAAGAGTCGCTTTAACGATGCTCATCGCCTCAACGGTGGCGCTGACATCATGGACACGAATAATGTGCGCGCCCTGCATGGCGGCAATGACCGCGCAGGCCACGCTGCCAATGATGCGCTGCTCGGGCGGGGCGGATATCAGTTGCCCGATCATGGATTTGCGCGACATGCCCACCAGGATCGGCAAGCCGAAATGCTGAAAATCCCCCAGCCGGGCCAGAAGGCGGTAATTATGCGCCAAATTCTTGCCAAAACCGAAGCCCGGATCGATCAACAGGCGTTTTTTGTCGATACCGGCCGCTTCGCAGCAGGCGATGCGCTCGCTCAAGTATTGATCCACTTCGGCCAGCACATCGACATAATGCGGCGCTTGCTGCATCGACCGGGGTTCGCCCTGCATATGCATCAGGCACACCGGTAAACCGCTGTCGCGGGCGGCGGCCAGCGCCCCAGGCTCGGTCAACGCGCGGATATCATTGATCAGATGGGCGCCCGCCAGCGCGCTTTCACGCATCACCAATGCCCGGGACGTATCCACCGAGATGAACGCATCCAGGCGCTGCGCCAGGGCGCTGACCACCGGCAGCACGCGTTCGGCTTCCTCGGCGTCGCTGACCGCGGCCGCGCCGGGACGCGTGGACTCGCCGCCGATATCGATAAGCGTGGCGCCGGCGTTGATCATAGCCTCGGCATGGGCCAGCGCCGCATCCAGACGGCGGTATTTACCCCCGTCCGAGAAGGAATCCGGCGTGACGTTAAGGATGCCCATTACCTGGGGCGAGCCCAGGTCGAGGGTGCGCTGATTACTCTGGAGTTGCATGGCGTGATGGTCCCTACTGAACGGTAAATAATAACGGCCGGTAAAAAAAAGGCCCCGGCAATGAAGCCGGGGCCTTATTATACGCAGAGCGCATCGGGAAAGGCAGTCAAATCCACCCCGCCGCGCCGGCGCTTAATTATTGCCGAACTGCTCCGACATGGTATTGCCGGTCGGGGTATTGGGCTCATCCACCGGGGTCGGCGCTTTTGGCGTACCGCCGTTATCGGAGGAATGATTGCTCGGCGAGTCATCCCAGCCGGCAGGCGGACGCACGGTTTTACGACCCATCAAATCATCAATCTGCGGCGCGTCGATGGTTTCATACTTCATCAATGCATCTTTCATCGAATGCAGGATATCCATATTTTCCATCAGCAAAGTACGCGCCCGGGCGTAATTGCGCTCAATCAGGGATTTTACTTCCTGGTCGATAATGCGCGCCGTCTCGTCGGACATATGCTTGGCTTTAGCCACCGAACGGCCCAGGAACACTTCGCCTTCTTCCTCGGCGTACAACAGCGGCCCCAATTTCTCGGAGAAGCCCCATTGCGTGACCATGTTACGTGCAATGGAAGTGGCCACCTTGATATCGTTCGATGCGCCGGTCGATACTTTTTGCACGCCGTAGATGATCTCTTCGGCCAGCCGGCCGCCGTACAGCGTAGAGATCTGGCTTTCCAGCTTCTGGCGGCTGGCGCTGATGGCATCGCCTTCCGGCAGGAAGAACGTCACGCCCAGCGCACGGCCGCGCGGAATAATCGTCACTTTATGCACCGGATCGTGCTCCGGCACCAGGCGGCCGATAATCGCGTGGCCCGCTTCGTGATACGCGGTGGATTCTTTTTGCGCTTCGGTCATTACCATGGAACGGCGCTCGGCGCCCATCATGATTTTATCCTTGGCTTTTTCGAATTCCACCATGGAGACGACACGCTTGCTGCCGCGGGCGGCGAACAATGCGGCTTCATTGACCAGGTTGGCCAAATCCGCACCGGAGAAACCAGGGGTGCCGCGCGCGATTACCGACGGGTCCATATCGGTCGACAACGGCACCCGGCGCATATGCACTTTCAGAATTTGCTCACGGCCGCGTACGTCCGGCAAGCCGACCACGACCTGGCGGTCAAAACGGCCTGGACGCAGCAGCGCGGGGTCCAGTACGTCCGGACGGTTGGTCGCGGCGATAACGATAATGCCTTCGTTACCTTCAAAGCCATCCATTTCCACCAGCATCTGGTTCAGGGTCTGTTCGCGTTCATCATGACCGCCGCCCAGGCCTGCTCCGCGCTGACGCCCCACGGCATCGATTTCATCGATAAAGATGATGCAGGGCGCGGCTTTCTTGGCCTGTTCAAACATGTCGCGCACGCGTGATGCGCCGACACCCACGAACATTTCCACGAAATCAGAACCTGAAATGGTAAAGAACGGTACTTTGGCTTCCCCGGCAATGGCTTTCGCCAGCAAGGTTTTACCGGTCCCGGGCGGCCCGACCATCAGCACGCCTTTGGGAATTTTGCCGCCCAGCTTCTGGAAACGGCTCGGCTCGCGCAGGTAATCGACCAGTTCGCTGACTTCCTCTTTTGCTTCGTCGCAGCCCGCGACGTCGGCAAAGGTGGTTTTAATCTGATCTTCAGTGAGCATGCGGGCTTTGCTTTTGCCGAAGGACATAGCCCCCTTACCGCCGCCGCCCTGCATTTGCCGCATAAAGAAGATCCAGACGCCTATCAGCAACAGCATCGGGAACCAGGAAATAAAGATCGAAGCCAGCAGGCTTGGTTCTTCCGGCGGTTCGCCGACGACTTTAACGTTCCGGGTCAGCAGAGAATCCAATAATCTGGGATCATTGACCGGGATAAACGTGGTGTAGCGGTTACTGTCTTTCTTGGTAACGTTAATTTCACGTCCGTTAATACGTGCTTCCCGAATCTGATCCTGATTCAATTCAGACATAAAGGTAGAGTAATCCACCTTACGGCTATTGGACTCGCTGGGCCCGAAGCTCTGAAATACAGACATCAGCACAACTGCGATGACCAACCAGAGAATCAGGTTTTTCGCCATGTCACTCAAGGGATTAACCTCATATTACAACGGTGTTAACAATTAGCGTAGGGTACTATAATTTGCGCCCTGTCGCCACAATGTACACTTCCCGCGAACGAGCGCGCGAAGCGTCTGGCTTACGAATCTTTACCTTCGTAAATAGGGAGCGAATTTCCCGCAGGTATTCATCAAAACCTTCTCCCTGAAAGACTTTAACCAGAAAACTGCCGCC
>JAATFX010000019.1 GCA_015654925.1 Enterobacterales bacterium
CGAAAAACCGATGAGCGCTCTTTACGGCTGGTCCACAGGCCGTGTAATAGCAACGCTATGATAGCGATCGCACCAACAACGATTAATATCAGACGCAAATCCTGCATCATTGCCATCTCAGTTGTTCTAATTCATTGCCACTGCGGCATGCATTTACTCTCTTAACTCTATTTGCCTGCGTAGACAAGTGCAAGTCCGCACGGTACTTTCTGACAATAAAGATAGCATCAACACAGTTTTTTGCTGTTTTTTCATCCAAAAGCGACCAAACGGCAAAAAAACGGGCTACCGCCCCAGCCCACATTCCTTTTTATCTGTATAAAAGTTGGCCAAAAAAAATGCATAACGACATAAAATCCCGCAGCGGTTTCCATTATTTCGTCAGCGGCTGGCGTTTAATGATGCTTCCGGGTATCAAACGCTACGTTGTACTACCCTTGCTCATCAACATCATTTTACTGGGGGGCGCCTTCTGGTGGTTATACTCGCGCTTAAGCGTCTGGATTCCCCACCTGATGCAGCGGGTGCCCGATTGGCTGCACTGGCTGGGGTATTTATTATGGCCGCTGTGCGTGTTGGCGGTATTGCTGATCTTCAGCTATTTCTTCAGCACCGTGGCCAACTGGATTGCGTCGCCCTTCAGCGGCCTGCTGGCGGAGCAACTGGAAGCGCGGCTTACGGGCCAGCGCCTTCCCGACAGCGGCGTCCTGGGCATGGTGAAAGATACCCCGCGCATACTGCACCGGGAATGGGTCAAATTAGCCTGGTACCTGCCGCGGGCGCTGGTGCTGCTGCTGTTGCACCTGATACCCGCCTTCGGCCAGACCGTGGCGCCGGTGCTGTGGTTTTTGTTCAGCGCCTGGATGATGTCCATCCAGTACAGCGATTACCCCTTCGATAACCATAAAGTCCCTTTTGTGACCATGCGCCGGGCGCTGCGCCAGCATAAAGCGCAAAATATGCAATTCGGCGCGCTGGTCTATATTTGTACGGTGATCCCGGTGCTGAACCTGGTAATTATGCCGGTGGCGGTATGCGGCGCCACGGCGATGTGGGTCGACCGCTACCGCCATGATTTCGCTGCGCCTTTGCCGGTTCGCTAATTGCGCAATCGCCCCGTGCGTCGCGGGGCGCCGCCTCAGATTAGCGTTCTTAAAACTTATGTCTTAATAACATATCGATATACTATTCTTTTACTTCCGTCAGCCATACGAAAGGGTATGCTTTGCTTATCATTCCCTTAAATTTGCACCTACAGTAAAGGACTGGCCATGAGCAATATTTACGAAGACAATTCCTATACAATCGGCCACACGCCGCTTGTACGCCTAAACCGCATCGGCAACGGACGTATTCTGGCTAAAGTGGAATCCCGTAACCCGAGCTTTAGCGTGAAATGCCGTATCGGCGCAAATATGATTTGGGATGCGGAAAAACGCGGCGTGCTCAAGCCCGGCGTCGAGCTGGTGGAACCCACCAGCGGCAATACCGGCATCGCCCTGGCTTATGTCGCCGCGGCGCGCGGTTATAAGCTGACCCTGACCATGCCGGAAACCATGAGTACCGAACGTCGTAAATTGCTCAAGGCATTAGGCGCCAGCCTGGTGCTTACCGAAGGACCGAAAGGTATGAAAGGGGCCATTGCCAAGGCCGAAGAGATCGTGGCGACCGACCCGCAGCGTTACCTGATGCTGCAGCAGTTTAGCAATCCCGCCAACCCGGCTATCCATGAACAAACCACCGGCCCGGAAATCTGGGAAGATACCGACGGCGACGTGGATGTGTTTATTGCCGGCGTCGGCACCGGCGGCACCCTGACCGGGGTCAGCCGTTTTCTGAAAAACACCAAGGGCAAAGCGGTGATTTCGGTGGCGGTCGAACCAACCGACTCCCCGGTGATAAGCCAGGCGCTGGCCGGCCAGGAAATCAAACCCGGCCCCCATAAAATCCAGGGTATCGGCGCAGGTTTTATCCCGGAAAATCTGGATCTGAGCCTGATCGACCGCGTGGTGAAGATCACCAATGACGAAGCCATCAGCACCGCCCGCCGCCTGATGGAAGAAGAAGGCATTCTTGCCGGCATCTCCTCCGGCGCCGCCGTGGCCGCCGCGCTGAAGCTGCAGGAAGATGCGGCGTTTGCCGACAAGACTATCGTCGTGATCCTGCCGTCGTCCGGTGAACGTTATTTGAGCACCGCGCTGTTTGCCGACGTGTTCACGGAAAAAGAACTCCAGCAGTAAAATCCATCATGGATTTCATGCCAATCAACAAAAAAAGCACCCTCTCGGGTGCTTTTTTGTGGAGTAGATCAAATTTTTGCCCCCTGCATAATTGATTTTGTTGGCTCTGTCTTGTATTTAAGCAGACAATTATTTCGATGTATGAAATTAATCAGGCTATTAATTGTTCTGCTAGCTGAATCGATTAACGCTCTATGGGTTTTTCTCGGGAAGCGGCATAATGATACAATGCGATGCGGCATAACAAAGTCTTCACAAAATTTAGCCGGAAATGCTTTTATACCGTTTTCTGCTCGCATAGATCTTCGCCTTTGTAACATACTCAGGCACTAACCATATAGGCTAAAGTGTTCCTTTTAAGCTAAACTTTAGCCCCACAACACTGATATCATCTAATAAGTTGGGGAAACATAATGTTCCAGCAAGAAGTTACGATTACCGCACCTAACGGTCTGCATACCCGCCCTGCCGCCCAGTTTGTTAAAGAAGCCAAAGGCTTCACTTCCGACATCACCGTGAGTTCAAACGGCAAAAGCGCCAGCGCAAAAAGCTTGTTCAAACTGCAAACGCTTGGCCTGACCCAAGGTACCGTGGTCGCCATCATCGCCGAAGGCGAAGATGAGCAGAAAGCCGTCGAGCATTTAGTTAAACTGATGGCAGAGCTTGAGTAATCCAGGCCCGGTTTTTTAAGTTAACGCGTGTCACGAGTAAGTAAGGTAGGGTTATGATTTCAGGCATTTTAGCATCACCGGGCATCGCCTTTGGTAAGGCGCTCTTACTTAAAGAAGATGACATCGTCATCAACCGGAAAAAGATCTCTGCCGGCCAGGTTGAGCAAGAGATCGAGCGTTTTCTGGCTGGACGAACCAAAGCATCCGCGCAGCTGGAAGCCATCAAGACCAAGGCTGGCGAGACCTTCGGTGAAGAAAAGGAAGCGATCTTCGAAGGCCATATCATGTTATTGGAAGACGAAGAGCTTGAGCAGGATATCATAGCCCTCATCAAAGACGATCTCGCCACGGCGGATGCCGCGGTGTACAACGTGATCGAGACCCAGGCCAAAGCGCTGGAAGAGCTTGATGACGAGTATCTCAAAGAGCGCGCCACCGATGTGCGTGATATCGGCAAACGCCTGCTGAGAAACATCCTCGGCATGCCGATTATCGATTTAAGCTCCATCAGCGAAGAAGTCGTTCTGGTGGCCACCGATTTAACCCCGTCGGAAACCGCCCAGCTCAATCTTGATAAAGTGCTGGGCTTCGTCACCGACCTCGGCGGGCGAACCTCCCATACGTCCATTATGGCGCGTTCCCTTGAGCTGCCCGCCATCGTGGGCACCGGCAGCGTGACCAAAAACGTGGTTAATGGCGATTATCTGATTCTGGATGCCGTTAATAACCAGGTTTATGTCAATCCGACGCCGGATCAGATCGAAGAACTCAAAGCGCTGCACAGCCAATATGTGCAGGAAAAAACCGAGCTGGCGAAGCTCAAGGACCTGCCCGCGATTACCCTGGATGGCCATCAGGTTGAAGTCTGCGCCAACATCGGCACCGTACGCGACGTGGCCGGCGCCGAACGCAACGGCGCCGAAGGCGTAGGTTTGTATCGCACCGAATTCCTGTTTATGGATCGCGACTCCCTGCCGACCGAAGAAGAACAATTCCAGGCGTATAAAGCGGTGGCGGAATCCCTGAGCACCGGTTCCATTATCGTGCGCACCATGGATATCGGCGGCGACAAAGATTTGCCGTATATGAACTTGCCGAAGGAAGACAACCCGTTCCTGGGCTGGCGCGCCATCCGTATCGGACTCGATCGCAAGGAAATGCTGCATGCCCAGCTGCGGGCGATTTTGCGGGCGTCGTCCTTTGGTAAATTGCGCATCATGTACCCGATGATCATTTCGGTGGAAGAGGTGCGCGAACTCAAGGGCGAACTGGATCTGCTGAAAGCGCAGCTGCGCGAAGAAGGCAAGGCGTTTGACGAAAGCATCGAAGTGGGCGTGATGGTGGAAACTCCCGCCGCGGCGACCATTGCCCATCATCTGGCCAAGGAAGTTGATTTCTTTAGTATTGGGACAAATGACTTAACCCAGTATACTCTGGCGGTAGATCGCGGTAACGAGTTAATCTCGCATCTGTATAACCCCATGTCACCGGCCGTGCTGACGTTAATCAAGCAAGTTATTGATGCATCTCACGCGGAAGGTAAATGGACAGGAATGTGTGGCGAGCTGGCAGGTGATGAACGTGCTACACTACTGTTATTAGGGATGGGACTGGATGAATTCAGCATGAGTGCTATCTCTATCCCGCGCATCAAAAAAATTATACGAAATACAAATTTTGGCGATGCAAAGGCGTTAGCAGAGGAAGCGTTAGCTCAACCCACCGCGGACGAGTTGATGAATCTGATAAACAAATTCATTGAAGAAAAAACGCTCTGCTGATTTCACGACGCTGACCCGCTATAAATGCTTAGGAGAAGATCATGGGTTTGTTCGATAAATTGAAATCTCTGGTTTCCGATGATAAGAAAGACACGGGAAGCATTGAAATTGTTGCACCCCTATCAGGTGAAATTGTAAACATTGAAGATGTGCCTGATGTCGTTTTCGCCGAAAAAATCGTCGGTGACGGCATTGCAATTAAACCCAGCGGTAACAAAATGGTGGCCCCGGTAGACGGCACCATTGGTAAAATTTTTGAAACCAACCATGCTTTTTCTATCGAGTCCGACAGCGGCATTGAGCTGTTTGTCCACTTTGGCATCGACACCGTCGAGCTGAAGGGCGAAGGGTTCAAACGTATTGCGCAAGAAGGCCAGCGCGTGAAAAAGGGCGATGTGATTATTGAGTTTGATCTGCCGTTACTGGAAGAGAAAGCCAAATCAACATTGACCCCGGTCGTCATCTCCAATATGGATGAGATCAAAGATCTGATCAAACTGACGGGCAGCGTCGTCGTGGGTGAAACGCCAATTATTCGTATCAAGAAATAATACCCGGCCATTCCCGTTTGCTGCGCGGCGGGAACCCCGGGACGGACAAATAAAAACGGCGCCCGGAGTTATCCGGGTGCCGTTTTTATTTCCGTTCTGAACGGCGCTTATTCCCAGTGGGGCAGGCGCAGGCGGATCGCCAGCCCGCCGCCAGGGCCGTTGAACGCTTCTACCTGGCCGCCGTGCGCCAGCACCACCTTGCGGGTGATGGCCAGCCCAAGTCCATATCCCTTGCCGTTCAATGGGCCGTTGACGCGGACAAAAGGATCAAAAATACTGGAGAGTTTGCTTTCTTCGACCCCCGGTCCCTGATCGGCTACGGTAATCTCCAGCAGCGAATCCACCCGCGACAGGCTGACAAATACGCTTTGCCCATGCGCAGAAAAACGCAGTGCGTTGCGTACGATATTCTCCACGCCGCGCCGCATCATTTCCGCATTGCCCTTGACGGTATAATCTTCCGGCTGGTGGGCGGTCAGCTGGATGTCCACACCCGGCACCTGGGCCTCGTAGCGCGCATCGTTCACTACCGCTTCCACCAGGCCCAGCAGGTCGAAATAATCCTCTCCCAGGGCGCCCTGATGCTCTGCGCGCGATAGGGCCAGCAGTTCGCCAATCATCCGATCCAGTCGGCCCGCTTCGTGCTCGATGCGATCGAGTGACGCATAGACGTTTTTAGGGTTTTGATGCGCCAGGCCGATGGCCAGCTGCAGGCGCGCCAGCGGCGAACGCAGTTCGTGGGAGACATCATGAAGCAATGCCTCCCTGTCGCTGACCAGTACCTGCAAACGCTCGGCCATCGAATCGAAATCCTTGGCCACGTCGGTGATTTCATCGTGCCGGCGGCGCATCACCGGGAATAACCGCACGCTTAAATCGCCCCGGGACACCCGCTCGAACGCCCGGCGTAATTGCAACATCGGCCGGGTCAGATTCCAGGCCAGCAACAGGCTAAACAGTAATCCCCCGGTCAAGCCCAGCCAGAACAGCGGCGGCGGCATATGTAAAATGCTGCTGCGCCTGCCCTGGTGATATTCGTTACGCAAGCCATCGAGGTCGTAACGCAACAGGTAACGCTGCCCGTCGGGGGCCATCACCAGCCGACTGACGGCGCCGCGCGTTTGCTGCATGGACGGCAGAGCCCCTTCCCCTTGCGGCGGCGCATCGACTACGGGACTGTCGGAAAAAAACTTGCGTTCATCCGGCGGCCAACTGGCTTTTAATTCCTCCAGGGCCTGCAACCCGCCCCGGGCCAACACCGCGCCGGCGGTGCCTATCTGCACATTGCCGATGCGCCTGGCGATATTATCTTCCGGCGCCTCATGGCGCGGATTATACAGGGTAAAAACGGCCCACAATAACTGTGTCGTCAATAGGAAAATCAGCCAAAACCCCAGCAGAATCTTCCAGAATAAGCGGCCGCGATTGGCCATCAGCGGATCCGGTAACCGATGCTGCGCACGGTTTCAATGCACAGCGTATTGCCGGCCAGTAACGCCAGTTTCTGCCGGATATTGCTGATATGGACATCCACGCTGCGATCGTAAGCCTCGCGCCGGCGCCCCAGGCCTTTCTCCGACAGGTCATCCTTCGACACCACGCGATCCGGGGTGCGCATCAGCAGTTCCAGCAAATTGAACTCCGAGGCGGTCAGGTCAAATGAGACGCCCTGCCATTGGCTGCTGCGGGTGGCGGGATTCAGGGTCAGATCGCCATAACGTACGGTGACCGCCTCGGCGGGTTCGTCGCGCCGCTCGTCAAAACGGCGCAGCACGGCCCGCAGTCGGGCCACCAGTTCGCGGGGATAGCAGGGCTTGGGCATATAATCATCCGCTCCCATTTCCAGCCCGATCACCCGGTCGATATTATCCCCTTTGGCGGTCAGCATGATAATCGGGATACGGCTGTTTTTGCGCACCTGGCGCAGCACTTCGGTGCCGCTCATATCCGGCAGCATGATATCCAGCACCATGGCGGTATAATCGCCGGACAACGCGCCGTCGACGCCCTCGTGGCCCGTCAATACCAGAGAGGTGGCAAAACCTTCGCCGGTCAGATATTCGCTTAGCATTTTGCCCAGTTCCCGATCGTCATCAACCAACAAAATCTTCATTGTGTTCTCCATTAGCGGCGGCGCGGCTTGCCACCAGGCTTAAGCATGGCATAAAAAAACGGCGAGAGGTTGGCGTAATCATGCCCTGCGCTGAACGCCGCTTGCATTGCGGCGTTCAGACGCCGTCGAATACCCCGGTGGACAGGTAGCGATCGCCCCGATCGCAGATCACCGCCACCACCAGACTGCCGGGAAACTGGCCGGCAATGCGCAGGGCGCCGGCCACCGCGCCGCCGGAACTGACGCCGCAAAAAATCCCTTCGGACCGGGCCAATTGCCGCATCGTGTCCTCGGCCTCCCGCTGGCCGATATCCATGATCCGGTCAACCAGTTCGGGACGGAATATACCCGGTAAATAGGCCTGCGGCCAGCGGCGAATGCCGGGGATGGCGCTGCCCTCTTCCGGCTGCAGCCCCACCACCTGCACCGCCGGGTTCTGGCTTTTCAGGAATTGGCTGACACCGGTAATGGTGCCGGTGGTGCCCATGCTGGAAACAAAATGCGTAAGCTTGCCGGCGGTCTGGCGCCAGATTTCCGGGCCGGTGGAGGTAAAATGAGCGTAAGAATTATCAGGATTATTAAACTGATCGAGCACTTTGCCTTCGCCGGCCCGCTGCATGGCCTGCGCCTGGTCGCGCGCGCCCTCCATACCCTGCCCGCGGCTGACCAGAATCAGCTGCGCGCCGTAAGCCCGCATCGCCGCCTGCCGTTCCATGCTCATATTATCCGGCATTAACAATTTCAACCGATAGCCTTTCACGGCGGCAATCATCGCCAGCGCAATGCCGGTATTGCCGCTGGTGGCTTCAATCAGCACGTCGCCGGGACTAATCTCGCCGCGCAGTTCCGCCTGCTGGATCATGGCCAGCGCCGCGCGATCCTTGACCGATCCTGCCGGGTTGTTTCCTTCCAGCTTGACCCAGATCTCGCTGCCGGTCCGTGCCCCCATGCGGCTTAGTTTTACCAGCGGCGTATTGCCTATGCATTGCTCAAGGGTGGTCACGTCATAACCTCATACCTAACAGCCTTATCCAGCGATAAAAAAGGCGGCCCGCTGGCCGCCTATTGCGATAAAATGGGATTGACGTAGAACTTATCAAGCACTTTCAGCAAAAGCAACGGGCTGTAATGCTTTATCGCCTACATAAATACGGGCGTTCTGCGCGCCAAGGTAAAAGCGATCGCCCCGCTGCGGAGGCGTATCGCCGCCGGGCAACACGACGCTTAGCGGCTCCTGGTGCCAGCCGACCGGCTGCACCAGCAACTGCCAGTAATGGCCGCGCGGGCTGATATCAATCACCTGTACCGGCAGCGGGCAGAGATCGCTGGCCTGGCTGCTGATTTCCATTTCCCAGGGACGCAGGAACAATTCCACTTTCCCCTGATGAATCGGCGCATAGTACAGCGGCCAATGATAAGCGCCGATATACAGCTGCGATCCGCGGATTTCACCCTCCAGCCGGTTTACTTCGCCCATGAACTCCAGTACGAAACGGCTGGCCGGCTCGCGCCAGACCTCGTGGGGCGTGCCCACCTGCTCAATATTGCCCTGGCTCATCACCACCACCCGATCGGCCACTTCCATCGCTTCTTCCTGATCGTGGGTGACAAATACGCTGGTGAATTTCAGGTCTTCGTGCAGTTGGCGCAACCAGCGGCGCAATTCTTTACGCACCTGGGCGTCCAGGGCGCCAAAAGGCTCATCAAGCAGCAGGATCTCCGGCTCCACCGCCAGGGCGCGCGCCAACGCGACCCGCTGTTTCTGCCCGCCGGAAAGCTGGGAGGGGTAGCGGTTGGCCAGATGGCCGAGTTGCACCATTTCCAGCAGTTGGGCCACTTTTTGTTTAATCACCGCCGCGCGGGGGCGCTCGCGGCGCGGCAATACCGTCAGTCCGAAAGCAATATTATCCGCCACGGTCATATGGCGGAACAGCGCGTAGTGCTGGAAGACAAAGCCCACATGACGATCGCGGGCGTGGCGGTGGCTGACATCCTGGCCGCCAAAGCGCAAATGCCCGCTGTTGTGATGTTCCAGTCCGGCAATAATGCGCAGCAGCGTGGTTTTACCCGACCCAGACGGCCCCAGCAGGGCCACCATCTCACCGGTGGCGATATCAAGGGAGATATCGTTCAACACTTTGGTACGGTCGAAATATTTGCTGATATTGTCGATTTCGATACTCATTGCTGCTCCCCCTGTTGAAGGTGGGCCTGCTGGCGCGCCAGGCGCCATTGCAAACCGCTCTTCAAGAATAAAGTCACGATTGCCATCAGCGTCAGCAGCGCGGCGGCGGTAAACGCGCCGACGGTGTTGTAATCCTGATGCAATAATTCAACTTGCAACGGCAACGTATAGGTTTCGCCGCGGATCGAGCCGGATACCACCGATACCGCGCCGAATTCGCCGATAGTGCGGGCATTGGTCAATATCACGCCGTATAACAGCGCCCAGCGGATATTGGGCAGCGTAACCCGGCGAAACATCTGCCAGCCCGAGGCGCCGAGCAATATCGCGGCTTCGTCCTCATCGCTGCCCTGGCTGAGCATCACCGGCACCAGTTCGCGCACCACAAACGGACAGGTAACAAATACGGTCACCAGCACCATGCCCGGCCAGGAAAACATCAGCTGGATATTATGCTGGTCCATCCAGCCGCCAAGCGGCCCGTTGGTGCCGTAAAACAGCAGGTACAGCAAACCGGCCACCACCGGCGAAACGGCAAACGGAATATCCATCAGGGTCAGCAGCAATTGCCGGCCGCGAAATTGAAACCGGGTCACCAGCCACGCCAGCAGGATACCGAACACCACATTGACCGGCACGGCGATTAACGCCACCAAAACGGTCAGCCAAATGGCATGCAGCATGTCCGAGTCCTGCAGGTTGCGCCATACCGGGGCCAGCCCGTCCGCCAGGGCGGTGACAAAGATATAGCCCATGGGGATCAGCAACAGCAGCACGGAAAGCAGGGCCCCCGCGCCGATCAGCAGCCATTTGGCCCAATCGATACTGGCGCGCTCGGCGCCGTTAAAAGCGCTTATGTCAGCCATCAGTGACCTCCCACCCGCCGGCCGAAGCGCGACTGCAAAATATTAATGCCGAATAGCAGCAGCAGCGACGCCGCCAATATGACCGAGGCGATGGCGCTGGCGGCGGGATAATCAAACTCCTGCAAGCGGATGAAGATCATCAGCGAGGTCACTTCGGTTTTCCAGGCGATATTGCCGGCGATAAAAATCACCGCGCCGAACTCGCCCAGGCTGCGGGTAAACGATAAAGCGGTGCCGGCCAGCAGCGCGGGAGCCACTTCGGGCATCACGACCCGGCAAAACGACTGCCAGCGGCTGGCGCCCAGGGTTTGCGCGGCTTCTTCATATTCCGGCCCCAGTTCTTCAAGCACCGGCTGCACCGTGCGCACCACAAACGGAATACTGGTAAAGGCCATCGCCACGGTAATGCCGAGCCAGGTATAGGATACCTTGATGCCGAACTGCGCCAGCCAGGCCCCGTACCAGCCGGTGGTGGAAAACAGCGTCGCCAGGGTCAGGCCCGCCACGGCGGTAGGCAACGCAAAGGGCAAATCCATCAGGCCGTCAAGCAGCCGGCGGCCGGGAAATTCATAACGCGTCAGTATCCAGGCCATCAGCATGCCGAACGCGGCGTTGAACAGCGACGCGACGCCCGCCGACAGCAGCGTCACTTTATAGGCCGCCAGCAGTTGCGGGGCGGTAACGACCTGCCAGTATTGCTGCCAGGTCATTTGCGACAACTGCATGACCAGCGCGCTCAGCGGCAGCAATAAAATCAGGCAAACAAACAGCAGACTGCTGCCCAGGCTTAAACCAAAGCCCGGCAGCACGCGTTTGCTTTGCAACGCCATCATCATTGATGCCCCGCCGCGATTAATTTATCCAGTTCGCCGCCGTCGGCAAAATGGGTTTTCATCGTCTGCGGCCAGCCGCCGAACCGATCTTCGACCTTGAACAGCTCGACCGCCGGGAACCGGGCTTTATCCGCCGTCATGATGGCCGGGTCATTCACCCGGTAATAAAAGCCGGCGATGGTTTTCCGCGCCGCCGGGCTATACAGATAGTTGAGATACTCCTTGGCCGCCGTCAGGGTGCCGTTTTTCTCGACGTTCTTATCCACCCAGGCCACCGGGAACTCGGCCAGGATATTGACCTTGGGAATAATCACTTCATATTTATCGGCGCCGTACTGGTTGCGGATATTATTCACTTCCGACTCGAAGGAGATCAGCACATCGCCCTGTCCGCGTTCGGCAAAGGTGGTGGTCGCCCCGCGCCCGCCGGTATCGAATACTTCCACATTGCCGATGAATTTTTGCATCCAGGCGCGGGTCTTGGCGTCGTCGCCGCCGTCCGCCAGGCTGGTGGCGCCCCAGGCGGCCAGGTAAGCATAGCGGCCGTTGCCCGAGGTCTTCGGATTAGGAAAAACCAGTTTGACGTCGGCGCGCACCAAATCATCCCAGCCATGGATATTTTTCGGATTGCCCTTGCGCACCAGGAAACCCATGGTTGAGTAAAAAGGCGAGCTGTTATTGGGTAGCCGGCTCTGCCAGTCAGCGGGAATCAAATCGCCGCGATCGTGCAGGATCTGTACGTCGGTCACCTGATTATAGGTCACCACATCCGCCTTTAGCCCTTGCAGAATGGCCAGCGCCTGTTTGGACGATCCGGCATGGGATTGCTTAATGGTCAGCGGATCGCCGGGATGCTCCGTCTGCCATTGCTGGACAAACCCCGGATTCAGGGCGACAAACAGCTCCCGCGAAACGTCATAGGAACTGTTAAGCAGCTCGGTCGAGTGCGCCGTACCGCAAGCCAGCAATACCGCCGCTACGCAACCTTTGATTGCCCGGCTTGTCATCAGCGTTCGATTCATTATTTTCCTTTGCTTGCGTTGCGAGAAGTCTGCTTATGGTTATACAGTTTATTTATAACTGCCCTATAACCTGTAACGGTTTTATATACCCTTTTGTGCTTTGAGAGCATCAAAAGCTATAAGCCCCGCGATGGCGCACAACGTCAGGAGTTTGGCGGCTGGAAGAGGGTCGGCGATGCCCGCGGTAAGCCGCCCCCGGCCCGCGGATAATGCTCAACGGACCGGCGGCGGGGTAAAGGCTGAAGCGGCGCTCAGCTGGTGGCGCCGCGGTTTATTGCGTGGCTTTCTATTGTAGGGAAACTATTGCAGGGGAAGGGCGTGCCAGACGATTTTGCTGACCTGCCAGCTTTTCAGGGTATCGTCGGCCGGCATCAGGGCTTCCGGACCGTGCCAAATGCCGGTGAAGACATAACTGACATGGGAGCTTTGCGGCGCGGCGCACACCACGGCCTCCCGATCGTCGCCGGTGCCGCGCTGGCATGCGCCAAAGGCTTTACTGTAGAGATCGCTGAATCCCGTGCCGATTTTCACGCCCCATGCGCTGGCGACATCTTTATCGGTAACGTCCACACGCTGCACTTTACCCGCGGCGGGGCCATAAAAGGTCATTTTGATCTGGTCGTCTTTCAAGGCCTGGTAGAAGGCGACAATGCCCCCGTTTTGGGTTTCCATGCCGCTGCGCAGACGGTAACCTCCGCCCAGCGCCTGCTCAAGCGCTTCCTGGTTAAGCGGCGTGGCGGCGGTGACTTTGCCGACGCCGGCGTCGCTTACCGTGGCCTCGCTGCCGAACCAATTCAACGGCGACAGGCTCGACCACGAAAAATGGGACAGGGTCGAGCAGCCTGCCAATAGAATAGGTAGCCCGATGACTAACGGACGCAGCTGCTTCATATGTGCTCCTTGATTGATAAATTTGCCTTACGCTTGGGCTATTGGATACCGCCGCGGCCTAAAAGTGCCATTCCTTTTTTCTCCGGCCCGCCGATTCGCCCCCAGACGCCGCGAATTCGCAAATCATGGCCGCTGTGCCATGCTTATTAATGGGTGGCATACATCATCCATTTACGCCCCCGCGGCGGCCGATAATGACAAGATGTCAGGAACTTACCCTACCCGCCGCGCCGCTGCGTGACAAGGCGGGTTAAATCAAAGGAGAGCAATTAATGAAAACCAAGACCATCGCTGCACTGTTCGCCTGCACCGCCTTTGCGTTATGCAGCCTGCCGGCGTTGTCCCAGCCCGGCGGATTTCACGGCGACGAGCCGCCCCCGCCCCCCAGCAAGCAGCAAAGCGGTTTCAAAGGCTCCGACGATGCCAAGCAAACCACCGTTGAGCAGGCCAAACGGATGAAAGATGACACCTGGGTCACCCTGCAGGGAAATATCGAGAAAAAAATCGGCGATGACCGCTACCAGTTTCGCGATCATACCGGCACCATCGAGATTGAAGTGGAGAACAAGGCATGGAACGGCCAGGATGTGTCGCCCAAGGATTTGGTGGTCATCAGCGGCGAACTGGATAAAGATCGGCACGGCGATAAAGTAGACGTCAAGCATCTGCTGAAGCAGTAGCCCGGCCGGGGCCGGCGCGGCGCCCGGCCCCGCGCGATCAGTACTCCTGATCCTCTATCAACCGTTTGCCCAGGGTCACGCTGTCGCCCAATTCGTACTCCAGCTTTTCATACATGCCGATCACCGCCTCGTTGTCCTCGCGCACCATCAGGTTGATTTTCGGGCAGCCGCGCGCAATAAGTTTTTTCTCCAGGCGGCTGATCAGCGCGTTGGCGATGCCGCGTCCGCGGTAATCCGGATGTACGCCCAGATAATAGGCCGAGCCGCGGTGCCCGTCGTAACCGCCCATAATGGAACCGACCAGCGCGCCGGATACCTCGGCCACCAGAAACAGGTCGGCGCCGCAATTGAGTTTACGCTCGATATCCATTTCCGGATCGTTCCAGGGACGCAATAAATCGCAGCGCTCCCAGAGCGTGATAACCTCTTCGAAATCATCTTGACGAAATACACGGATTTCCATAGTTGACCGCCGTAATTTCAAGCAAATGGACCTAATGGCTTGATTATCGCGTTATTTACCGCGAAGGCAAATAACATCGTGAGCATAACGGGCATTTCTTGCCGATTTTGATCGCCAGCGGGGCCAAGCGCGCGCCCGGCTAATGTATTGCGCGGGTAATAGATGGAAATAGTTACCCGATCGCCCCCAGGGGAATAGTATGTTATACCCTAACCATTGCCGCCACTTTTGAGCGATCGGTTCGTTTTGCCATGGATATAAAAAATTTTACGCTAGTGTCGCCCCTTACCGCGTTGCAAACCCGTCGCCAGATGCTGCTCTCCTGCCTGGCCGTGGCGGCTATCGCCAGTCGGCCGGGGTTTGCCGCCGGCGCCCTGCTGCCGGCCAGCCAGGGGGGCCCCAAGCCCGCCGGCGGTCCGCATTGCGTGATGATCGACCCCGGCCACGGCGGCATCGATCCGGGCGCCATCGGCCATCAGGGCGTCAAGGAAAAACATGTGGTGCTGGCGATCGCCAATAAAGTACGGGCCAACCTGGCGCAGCATGCCCATATCCAGACCCGCCTGACGCGCGAGCAGGACGAGTTTATTCCGCTGTTTCGCCGGGTGGAACTGGCGCACCAGCATCAGGCGGACCTGTTCGTGTCGATTCATGCCGATGGTTTTACCAGCCCGAGCGCCGCCGGCGCGTCGGTCTTCGCGCTGTCCAATCGCGGCGCCAGCAGCGCCATGGCCGGCTATTTGTCCCAAAAAGAGAACGCGGCCGACGACGTGGCCGGGGGCAAATACAAGGAACAGGATAATTATCTACAGCAGGTGTTGTTCGATCTGGTCCAGACCGATACCATCCGCAATAGCCTGACGCTGGGCCGCCATTTACTCAACCATATCAGGCCGGTGCACCAGCTACACAGCCAGCATACCGAGCAGGCGGCGTTCGCGGTGCTGAAATCCGCGTCGATTCCGTCGGTGTTGGTGGAAACCTCCTTTATAACCAATCATCAGGAGGAGCAGTTGCTGGAAACCTCGGCGTTCCAGGATCGCATTGCGCTGGCCATCAGCAACGGCATTGTTGATTTCTTCGCCTATTTCGACGCCCACCAGCTGCGCGCCGGCTCCGCCGCGCACCGCTGAAGGTCCGCGCCGGTTGGTCGCGGACCGCCGGCGGGTTATACTGTCTCGCTCTGATATCTCCTGCGTCCGATATTCACGCGCGGCGCCCGATCAACCATGAGCCGGCCTAATGAATCAACCCGATATCGAACACATCAAACTTTTTCTGCTAAACCTCCAGGATATCCTGTGCGACGCCCTGGCCGCCGCGGACGGCGGCGGCGGTTTTCAGGAGGATCGCTGGCAGCGGGGCGAAGGCGGCGGCGGCCGCACCCGGGTGTTGAATAAAGGCAAGGTGTTCGAACAGGCGGGGGTCAATTTTTCCCACGTCGAAGGCGCCCGCCTGCCAGCGTCCGCCACCGCCCACCGCCCCGAGCTGGCAGGCCGCGCATTCCAGGCCATGGGCGTTTCGCTGGTGGTCCATCCCGAAAACCCCTACGTCCCCACCAGCCATGCCAACGTCCGTTTTTTTAGCGCTGAAAAGCCCGGCGCCGAGCCGGTATGGTGGTTTGGCGGCGGTTTTGATCTGACGCCGTTCTACGGTTTTACCGCAGACGCGGTACATTGGCACCAAACCGCCCACGATCTCTGCCGCCCTTTTGGCGCCGAGGTCTACCCCCGTTATAAAACCTGGTGCGACGACTACTTTTTCTTAAAGCATCGCCAGGAAGCGCGCGGCATCGGCGGACTGTTTTTCGACGATCTCAATACGCCCGATTTTGATCGGGCCTATGCTTTTACCCGCGCCGTCGGCCAGGGCTACCTGGACGCCTACCTGCCCATAGTGCAGCGCCGCAAGGATCTGCCCTGGGGCGAAAGGGAACGCCGGTTCCAACTATACCGCCGCGGGCGCTACGTGGAGTTCAATCTGGTCTGGGATCGCGGTACGCTGTTCGGGCTGCAATCCGGCGGACGCACCGAATCCATACTGATGTCCATGCCGCCGCTGGTGCGCTGGGAATATGATTATCAACCGGAACCGGAGAGTCCGGAAGCGGCGCTGTACCGGGATTTTCTGCCGGTACGCGATTGGCTGTCACAGGGAGAGAACTAATGGCGATTTGGGTTGATGCGGATGCCTGCCCCAAAGTTATCAAAGAGATTTTATTTCGCGCCGCGCAGCGCCAATCGATTCAGGTGACGCTGGTGGCGAATCAAACGCTGGCGGTGCCGCCGTCGCCGTTTATCCGCACCCTGCGCGTAGGCGCCGGATTCGACGTGGCCGATAATGAAATCGTCCGCCGGGTCGGCCCGGGCGATTTGGTGATCACCGCTGATATCCCGCTGGCGGCGGAAGTGCTGGAAAAAGGCGCGGTGGCGCTTAATCCGCGCGGCGAGCTGTATCGGCCGGAGACGATTCGCGAGCGACTGACCATGCGCGACTTTATGGATACCCTGCGCGCCAGCGGCATCCAGACCGGCGGTCCGCCGCCGCTGAGCCAGCGCGAGCGCCAGGAGTTCGCCCGCGAGCTGGACCGCTGGCTACAACAGCAGGCTAAAGCCTGATGCGCCCCAGGGGGAATATGGGCCGGCATCGATTTTGACCATCATAATAATCAGAAAAAGCGTATTTCATTCTGCGTCTTGTTGAGGCAGTGTTATTCTTAAGTTAATGGTAACTTTTTCTTGGTGTCGTGTTTCCTTCATGGAGTTGAGAAATGAATCAGTTAGAAGCTTTAAAACAGTTTACTACCGTCGTGGCCGACAGCGGCGATATTGAGTCGATCCGCCATTACACGCCGCAGGATGCCACCACCAACCCGTCGCTGATTCTCAAGGCCGCCAGCCTGACCGCTTATCAGCCGCTGTTCGAAGACGCGCTGGCCTATGCCCGCAAGCAGGGCGGCAACCGCGAAACCCAGATCATCAATGCCAGCGACAAGCTGGCGGTGAATATCGGCGTGGAGATCCTCAAAAGCGTCCCCGGCCGCGTCTCCACCGAAGTGGATGCCCGCCTGTCCTTTGATCGCGGCATGTGCGTGGCCAAGGCGCGTAAACTGGTTGGCCTCTATCAGGAACAAGGCATCGACAAGTCCCGCATTCTGATCAAACTGGCATCCACCTGGGAAGGAATCAAAGCGGCGGAAGAGTTGGAGCGTGAAGGCATCAACTGCAACCTGACCCTGTTGTTCTCCTTCGCCCAGGCCCGCGCCTGCGCCGAAGCCGGGGTCTATCTGATTTCGCCTTTCGTTGGCCGTATTTATGACTGGTACAATCAGCGTAAGCCAATGAATCCCTATGATGTAGAGCAGGATCCGGGCGTGAAGTCGGTCCGCGCCATCTATGATTACTACAAACAGCATCGCTACCAGACGGTGATCATGGGCGCCAGCTTCCGTAAAACCGAGCAAATCCTGGCCCTGGCCGGCTGCGATCGCCTGACCATTTCCCCGAATCTGCTGGAAGAACTGCATAACAGCGAAGAATCTGTCGAACGCAAGCTTTCCCCTTCCACCGAAGGATATCACCAGCCGGCGCCGCTGTCGGAACCCGAATTCCGCTGGGAACACAACCAGGACCCGATGGCCGTTGATAAGCTGGCCGAAGGTATCCGTCAGTTTGCGGTGGACCAGCAGAGCCTGGAAGATCTTCTTTCGGCAAAACTGTAATCTTTGGAGCCTTCAATGACCTCTCGTAAAGTGCTTGCCAATGCCATCCGTGCGTTAAGCATGGATGCTGTCCAAAAAGCCAATTCCGGCCATCCCGGTGCCCCGATGGGCATGGCGGATATCGCCGAAGTGCTGTGGCGCGATTATCTGGTGCATAACCCATCCAATCCGAAATGGATGGATCGCGACCGGTTTATCCTGTCCAACGGTCACGGTTCGATGCTGCTTTACAGCTTGCTGCATCTCACCGGCTATAACCTGCCGATCTCCGAGCTGAAAAATTTCCGCCAGCTGCATTCAAAAACCCCGGGCCACCCTGAGTACGGTTATACCGACGGTGTGGAAACCACCACCGGCCCCTTGGGCCAGGGCATCGCCAATGCGGTGGGTATCGCCATCGCCGAACGAACCCTGGCGGCGCAGTTCAATCGTCCGGGCCATGACATCGTCGATCACCATACCTATGTGTTTTTAGGCGACGGCTGCATGATGGAAGGCATCTCCCACGAAGTTTGCTCCCTGGCCGGCACCATGAAGCTGGGCAAACTGGTGGCCTTTTACGATGACAACGGCATCTCCATCGACGGCCATGTGGAAGGCTGGTTCAGCGACGACACCGCCGGGCGTTTTGAAGCCTACGGCTGGCACGTGGTGCGCGACGTGGACGGCCATGACAGCGAAGCCATCAAAGCCGCCATTGAAGAAGCGCGCACCGTTACCGATCGCCCTTCCCTGCTGCTGTGTAAAACGGTAATCGCCTTCGGGTCGCCGAATAAAGCCGGCACCCACGGCGCGCACGGCGCACCGCTGGGCAATGACGAAATCGCCGCCACCCGTAAGCAATTGGGCTGGAACGAGCCGCCGTTTGTGATCCCGCAAGAAGTCTATGACGGCTGGGACGCCAAACGGGCCGGTGCCGAACGCGAGGCCGCCTGGAACGAGAAATTCGCGGCTTATGAACACGCCTTCCCGGAGCTGGCGGCGGAGTTCAAACGCCGCACCACCGGCAAGTTGCCTGACGGCTGGCAGCAGCAGAGCCAGGCCTATATCGAAAAGCTGCAGGCCAACCCGGCGAATATCGCCAGCCGTAAAGCCTCGCAAAATGCCCTGGAAGCCTATGGGCCGCTGTTGCCGGAACTGCTGGGCGGCTCCGCCGACCTGGCGCCCAGCAACCTGACCATCTGGTCGAAATCCGTCTCCATCGCCGACGACGCATCGGGCAACTATATCCATTACGGCGTGCGCGAGTTCGGTATGACCGCCATCGCCAACGGTATTGCCCATCACGGCGGTTTTGTGCCGTATACCGCCACCTTCCTGATGTTCGTCGAGTATGCCCGCAACGCGGTACGCATGGCGGCGCTGATGAAAGCCCGGCAGATCATGGTGTATACCCATGACTCCATCGGCCTGGGCGAGGACGGCCCGACGCACCAGCCGGTCGAACAGCTGGCCAGCCTGCGGCTGACGCCGAATATGAGCACCTGGCGCCCGTGCGATCAGGTGGAGTCCGCCGTGGCCTGGCAGCAGGCCATCGAGCGCCACGACGGCCCTACCGCGCTGATCCTTTCGCGCCAGAACCTGGCGCAGCAGGATCGTACGCCGCAGCAGTTGGCGGATATCGCCCGCGGCGGTTATATCCTCAAGGATGCCGACGGACAGCCGGAGCTGATTATCATCGCCACCGGTTCGGAAGTGGAGCTGGCGGTAGCCGCCTGGGAAAAACTGACCGGCGAAGGCCGCAAGGTCCGGGTCGTCTCCCTGCCGTCCACCGACGTATTCGATGCGCAGGACGCGGCCTATCGCGAAGCCGTGCTGCCCCATGGGGTTGCGGCGCGCCTGGCCATTGAAGCGGGTATCGCCGATTATTGGTACAAATATGTCGGCCTGAACGGCGCCATCGTCGGCATGACCACCTTCGGCGAATCGGCTCCTGCCGAAGAGCTGTTCAAAGTGTTCGGTTTTACCATTGAAAACGTGCTGGATAAAGCGCGCGGCTTGCTGAAATAAGCCCGCGTTAGCAGTGAATTAATGCCGGCCGGTTAACCCCGGCCGGCATTTTTTTATGCGGCCGCGCTTTTTTGCTGCCGATCGCGCCGCGCCGCCCACAAACCGGCAACCCATTTCACCCCTTTAGCGGTGAACCTGGCCTGGGAAAAGGCATGGCGGTTGGCGCCGGTGCCCATATGCAGCTCAAAACGCCCCGCGTCGAGGTGCTGCTGGTGAGGCGTCAAGATCCCCGCGAGACGATACATGATCTGGCGTTCCAGCAAAAATTGCCGGAAGTCCGCTTCTTTCACCTTGAGCAATTTGCATACCTGGCGAAACCCCATGGCCCCGTCCACCTGCACGTAGCGGTCGAAAAAGTCCGCTTTCGGCGCTAGCAGGTCAAGACGTTTTTCCAGCGCCTGACGCCGCTCGTACTCCTGCGCCCAGGCGCGGGCCGCGACCGCCGGATTGGTGAAATCGGGCAGATCGTGCAGCAGTTCGCGTTCATGCCAGCGATCGAGCGCCACCGAGGTGAAGGTGGGTGACAGGCGGGCGATAACCATCAGGGAGTCGCGCTTGTTGAGCAGGTACTCCTGGCGGGTTTCACCCTGGTGCTGGTAGTTCACCGCCCGCAGGGGCTGGGTTAAGCGCTGGGCCGTTTCCAGGCTGCCGATCAGGCGTTTTACTTCACCATGGGACGTCCCAATCAGTTCAGCCAGTTCCCGGCTGCTCATTGAGACCGTTTGATGAGGGGATTCAAAACCCGCTGCGGATATCATCATAGCTTTCACCATTCTAATGTCAGGACACACCGGCTCCGTAGAGCAGTGTAATAAATATACAGCACACCTGTGTATTTATCCAGTCCTTTATTAAAGTAAGCCGCAACGGTTCCGCGTTTGGCGCTTATCCTTTCAGCCAGCCTTTGATTTGCGCATGCTGCAACAGCATAATGGTTTTGCCGTCCCTGATGCGGCCGTCCCCCACCATGGCCAGGGCCTCGCCGAAGGGGATCTCCAGCACTTCGATATCCTCGTCTTCGATACCGCCGCCGCTATTGTCGCGCAGCGACTCGTTATATTCGGCGGCGAAAAAATGCACTATCTCGGTGACGCCGCCGGGGGACATATACGCGGAAAACACCTTTTCCACCTGGCCCACGGCATATCCGGTCTCTTCAATCGCCTCCCGCCTGATGCACTCTTCCGGCGAATTGTCGTCCAGCAAACCGGCGCAGGTTTCCAGCAACATCCCGGTGGGATTGCCGTTAACGTAGGTGGGCATGCGGAACTGGCGAATGAGCACCACGCTATTTTTGACGCGGTTATAGAGCAGGATGGTGGCGCCGTTGCCGCGATCGTAAACTTCGCGCATCTGCCGTACCGTGCCGCCGTCTTTTCTTTTGAGATCGAATAAAAATTTCCGCAGGATAAACCAGTGATCGGATAACAACTTATTTTCGATGATTTTTACATTCAACGGCATAATATCCTCGATAGACTCATTGGAAACGACAATTCAGCCGGCGATCATAACGCAAAGCGCGGGCATGCACAGAGCAATTCACGGTAAAAATCCGCTACATCCTGTGGCCATGGGCCTGGTCCGGTAAAACAACCCCATCACTTTTTTACATGATCTCCTTTTTTTCTTCACGTTTTATGCTCTGCCGGCGGGTAAAGTATCCTCACAAAGGTGCTTAACGATTTCTGCGAATTTGCCTTATCATTACGGAACAATCGCCCTGGGGTTTTATTGAATGGCTAACT
This sequence comes from Enterobacterales bacterium, assembly GCA_015654925.1. Taxonomy (GTDB): domain Bacteria; phylum Pseudomonadota; class Gammaproteobacteria; order Enterobacterales; family Enterobacteriaceae; genus Acerihabitans. The sequence continues at coordinate 21,776 of JAATFX010000019.1, forward strand.
TTTTTATCGATCGCCCGATTTTCGCGTGGGTGTTGGCGATTATCGTTGCTTTAACCGGCACCATGGCCATCTTTACGCTTCCGATTGAGCAGTATCCGAAATTAACTCCGCCCACCATACGCATCACCGCCAAATATCCCGGCGCCTCGGCCAAGACGTTGGAAAATGCCGTTACGCAAATTATCGAACAAAACATGACCGGCCTGGATAATCTGCTGTATATGGCTTCGCAAAGCAGCAACACCGGCCAAGCCACCACCACCCTGACGTTCCTGGCGGGCACCGATCCCAACGAAGCGATGCAGGAAGTGCAAAATCAATTACAGGTGGCGCAGCGCCGGCTGCCCCAGGCGGTGCAAACGCAAGGCATCACCGTGACCAAAACCGGCGACAGCAATTTGATGATGGTGGCCTTCGTGTCCACCGACGGTTCGATGGATAAGTCGGACATCGCCGATTATATGGTCAGCAATTTGCAAGAACCGCTGAGCCGGGTGAGCGGCGTCGGTTCCATAGACGCCTACGGTTCGCAGTACTCCATGCGCATCTGGCTCAATCCCGACGCCCTGAATAATTACCAGCTCACCACCAGCGATGTCGTCTCGGCGATCGAGGCGCAAAACAGCCAGGTGGCGGTCGGCCAGCTCGGCGGCACCCCGGCGGTGGACGGGCAGGCGTTGAACGCGACCATCAATGCCCAGGCGCAATTGCAGACCCCGGAACAGTTTCGCGCCATCACCCTGCGGGTAAACACCGACGGCTCCACGGTTACCCTGGGCGAGGTGGCGACCGTGGAGCTGGGGTCGGAAAACTACGATTATCTGACCCGGTATAACGGCCAGGCCGCCGCGGGGATGGGCATTAAATTGGCCTCCGGCGCCAATGAGCTCGATACCAATAAGCAGGTAAAGCAGAAACTCGCGGAACTGGCCCCGTTTTTTCCCCATGGGTTAAAGGCCGAAATCGCCTATGAAACGGCGCCGTTTGTCACCGCGTCCATCGAGGACGTGGTGAAAACGTTACTGGAAGCCATCGTATTGGTGTTTTTGGTGATGTACCTGTTTTTGCAGAACTTCCGCGCGACGTTGATTCCCACCATCGCCGTGCCGGTGGTATTGCTCGGCACTTTCGCCGTGCTGTCCGCCAGCGGTTTCAGTATCAACACCCTGACCATGTTCGCCATGGTGCTGGCCATCGGCCTACTGGTGGATGACGCCATCGTGGTGGTGGAAAATGTCGAGCGCGTGATGAGTGCGGAGGGCCTTTCCCCGCGGGAGGCGACGCGCAAATCCATGGGACAGATCCAGGGCGCCCTGGTCGGCATCGCGCTGGTGCTGTCGGCGGTATTTGTGCCCATGGCGTTTTTTGGCGGCACCACCGGCGCCATTTACCGGCAATTCTCGGTAACGATTGTCGCGGCCATGGTCTTGTCGGTGCTGGTGGCCTTGATATTAACCCCGGCGTTATGCGCCACCCTGCTTAAACCCGTCCCCAAGAATCATCAGCACGCTCAGCGGGGATTTTTCGGCTGGTTCAACCGTTATTTCGACCAAGGCGCCGAACGGTATCAACGGGGCGTGACGCGGTTATTGCAGCGTAGCGCGCGCTGGTTATTGCTGTACGGCCTGCTGCTGGCCGGCATGGCGCTGCTGTTTTTACATTTGCCCACCTCGTTTTTACCCCAGGAAGATCGCGGGGTATTTATGGGCCAGGTGCAGTTGCCCACCGGTTCCACCCAGGGACAAACCCTTAAAGTGGTCAGCCAGGTGGAACAATATTTCCTGACTAAAGAAAAAGATAACGTCCTGTCGGTATTCTCCACCATCGGCGCCGGCCCCGGCGGCAATGGGCAGAATGTCGCCCGCCTGTTTATCCGGCTTAAAGGCTGGGACGATCGTCCCGGTGACGACCGCTCCGCGTCCGCCATTATCGCGCGGGCCACCAAAGCCTTTAACCAGATACCCGAAGCGCGGGTGCTGGCCAATAATCCCCCGGCCATTTCCGGGCTGGGCAACGCCGCCGGTTTCGATATGATGCTGGAGGATAAAGCCGCCCAGGGCCATGCGGCATTGATGCAGGCGCGCGATCAACTATTGGCCGGTGCGGCCGCCTCTCCCCTGCTCTCACGCGTGCGCCACAACGGGCTCGACGACAGCCCTCAATTGCAGATCGATATCGATCAACGCAAGGCCCAAAGCCTCGGAGTGGCCATCGCCGATATCAACGACACGCTGCAAACCGCCTGGGGGTCGAACTATGTAAATGATTTTATCGACCGGGGCCGGGTTAAGCGGGTATATGTCCAGGCGGCGGCCAAATACCGGATGCTGCCGGAAGATATCAATCGCTGGTACGTGCGTAACGGCACCGGCGGCATGGTGCCTTTCTCGGCGTTCGCCACCTCCCATTGGGAATATGGCTCGCCGCGGCTGGAGCGCTACAACGGCATCCCCTCCCTGGAAATCGTCGGCGAAGCGGCGGAAGGCGTAAGTAACGGTACGGCGATGGACTTGATGGAAAAATTGGTCGCGCAGTTGCCTAACGGCATGGGGCTGGAGTGGACCGCGATGTCCTACCAGGAACGCCTGTCCGGCGCCCAGGCTCCGGCGCTATACGCCATTTCGCTGCTGGTGGTGTTCTTAAGCCTGGCGGCATTATACGAAAGCTGGTCGATTCCATTTTCCGTCATGCTGGTGGTCCCGCTGGGCGTGGTCGGCGCCCTGGCGGCCACTTGGATGCGCGGGCTGGAAAACGACGTCTATTTCCAAGTGGGCCTGCTGACGGTGATCGGTCTGTCGGCGAAAAACGCCATTCTGATCGTCGAGTTCGCCAATGAACTGAATCAGCGGGGCCAAGGCCTGATTGAAGCCACCCTGCATGCGTCGCGCCTGCGGTTAAGGCCTATATTGATGACTTCCCTGGCATTTATCTTCGGCGTGTTGCCGATGGCCATTAGCCGCGGCGCGGGGTCCGCCAGCCAGCATGCGGTGGGCACCGGCGTTATCGGCGGCATGATTTCCGCCACGGTGCTGGCGATATTTTTCATTCCGCTGTTTTTTGTGCTGATTCGCCGCCGGTTCCCGGCCAAAGAGCATCCTGATACGGGCATCAGCCTACTGCCGGAAGATGTGGATACCGATAAGCTTTAAGCCCAGCGCCGGCTTAAACGGCAAAAAGCAAAGGCCACCTTTATGGGGTGGCCTTGATGTAATGTGCGATTATTCCATTAAGACTGCGGTGGTTCATTGAAACTGCTATCGAGACTTCTTAGTGCCTGGTTTACGATTAACGAAAGACCTGCGCAGTTATTTTCTCAGCATCGCTTCGATGAAAGCTTTCCAATTGACTAACTCTGTATCTATCATACCCTGCCTCTCTTTTCTTGTGCGCTTATTATACAAATTTTTCGCGATAATAATAGAGCGCAAAAGGTAAATTAAATTAATTCTTGTTTACCTAGATCACAAATTATAATAATTATTCGAACCGGGATGCACTATATTGATGCAATGAGCCCAGGCCGTAAATATTATTATTGGCGCATGTTAATTGATTGATCGCTGTGTAAAAAGGTGCTTTGAATTAAGACTCTCCTTCGCAACATTTTTATGCCGTTTGTCTAACGGGTCGGATCTACTAGGTAGCACTGCCGATGCCCAGTTAAAGCCAGGCATTTGCACAAACGCCAATCAATAAGTTTTACTTATATTTTACAGCCCTATAGAATCACTCAAAATAGCTTGGCGCCGTTGAATTTACTTTACGCACATAATAAAAAATGGCCTGGATTTATTACGCCATTAAAATATAACCCTGCTCGGGCAACGATAGTTGATTCCCCATACTGAAAATCCCAATGGGGGCAACGGAGCCTGACCTGATATGAAACGTTATCCCCTTGCGTCAAGATACTTGTCACCTTCTATCCAGAAATCGGGCTAAAATCTGCAGCGTAAATGCTAATAATGGTTTCAACTCCGTTGACAGCTACCGCCCGTCATCTCTTTTGCCAGACGGGGCGTGCAACGCGAACTCTCCGATCGGTTATTTTTTCAAAAATGGCGGTCTAGATTTAAAATTTTCTTAGAAGGGCGTTTTCAAAAACTCAATTCCTTCATAATTTGTGTAAATATCTAACTTTGTCTCGTCATCTTTATGGCCTGTTGATTCCAAATTGTATAAGGCCCCATTAGCGCCTAAAAATGGAGCGGCACGAGAAAATCCATCAGGAGCAAAACCGATACATATTAAGGGTAAGGAAACTTGGGAAAGATAAGATCTATTTTTTAACTCTTGAAATGAGCCATTTCTATTCGATACAGGCCATATTCTTGTTGCAGAGTTTTTCTTATCAATACTTGTTATAAAACATCCACCATCTATTTGGCCTTGATGAAATAATCCATTTAGTTTGTTTATAGCCCTGAATGAGCTCGCAACATTACCTGTCTCAAATTCGATACCAATTTTATAACGATAGGATACATATTTCTTTTCAAAGAGATATTTTATACTTTCAAGCGGCGGTAGATTAAAACAGAACCTATCGGCATACATGCCATAAAACATCGGAAATAAATTGTAAATGACACTTTCCGAAAGATTTTTATATTTTATATATTCAAAGGCCACATCCAATATCCGTTTTTTATCTATTAATTTATATGCAAGCCCATTGTATTCAATATTTATAAAGCCATCAATTATTAAAACCCGGGGGTTCGTTATTTCTATGGAACTTACCTATATGGAATAGCAAGATAGCAAACTTCTTACATGGTAGGCTTAATTTTAAGCATTGGATAGCTGTTGATATGAAAAACAACATGCCGATACAAGGACGGTTATACCCTTCACATTATTCTCTTTTGTATTTCATTAAGGGAGAAAAAGCGAATACATTTGAACCTGATAGATTGCCGGCGCAAACTTGCCCTAAATGCTTCGGTGATCTTAAAGATTACGGGGGATATAAAAGAAAAATGAATCCTCTTGGTGTTAATCTTACTGATGTTTGGTATGACATCCCCCCCGTTAGGCACAGAAAATATAAGAAAAGGAATGGAGCCAATGAATTAAGTATTAAAATACTTGATAGGATTATTGAACTGTCAACTAAAGAGGGTGATTTGGTTTTTGATCCTTTTGGCGGTTCCGGTACCACTTATGTAATTGCCGAAATTAAAAATAGGAAATGGATTGGCTCCGAAATTGATAATTGCGAAATTATTAAGGACCGTTTTGATAATATTTCCGAAGACAAGCAGCATTTAGTGAATATCCGTGAGAAATTAAACTCTCTTTTTCCTCCTGCCGTTAGGCGAGAAAGAGAAAAAAATGGATTATGGACTGTAGAAAGCGTTAGGAAAAATGGCACTCATGATTTAAAGAATAAATCTAGCAAGGAAACTATTGAGCCCGCCCAACAATTAAAATTTATTGGGGATGATATGTGAAATTCATAGATGTTATTTCAACCTTTTCGGTTCAGGATTAAGCTTGCAATTCTGCTCTTGTATACGCTCTTCGTTGTGTTGATGGTTTAGGTAGAAGGCATCGGGGTTTTACAAGTGTGCGACCTACTTCCCACTGGTTAATCCGTCGTCAGAGTAGTAATATTTATCATTAAAAGATGAAATTTGTAGGTAGCATTTTTTCATGATTGATAAAGCTAACAAAATGTCATTTAAACTATACGGCATTAAAAACTGCGATACCATTAAAAAGGCTCGCCGCTGGCTGGATGAGCGCCAGGTCGATTACCGGTTCCATGATTACCGCCGCGACGGCGTCGCCCGCGCAATGTTGCAAGGGTTTATCGATCGGGTGGGCTGGCAGGCGCTGCTTAATACCCGCGGCACCACCTGGCGCAAGCTGGGCGAGGAGCAGCGACAGGCGGCGGATGGGGCCGCGGGGGCGCTGGAACTGATGCTAAGCCAGCCGGCCGTGATTAAACGTCCGGTATTGGAAGATATGAATGGACGGCTATTGGTGGGCTTTAACCCCGACGACTATCAGCAATTCACCACCAGGGAGGCCTGAAATGGCATGTCCGGTACTGGAACTGGCGCAGCAGTTAATTAAACGGCCCTCCCTGAGCCCCGACGATGCGGGTTGCCAGGTATTGATGACCGACCGCCTGCGGGCATTGGGTTTCACCATCGAACCCATGCCTTTTGGCGACACCCTTAATTTCTGGGCTTGGCGAGGCGAAGGCAAGACCCTGGCTTTTGCCGGGCACACCGACGTGGTGCCCGGCGGCAATGCCGATAGCTGGGATAATCCCCCTTTCGAGCCGACCCTGCGCGATGGCATGCTATATGGCCGCGGCGCCGCCGATATGAAAGGATCGCTGGCCGCCATGATTGTGGCGGCCGAGCGCTTTGTCGCCCAGCATCCCACTCATCGCGGACGGCTGGCGTTTCTGATTACCTCCGACGAAGAGGCCGCCTGCGTCAACGGAACGGTGAAGGTGGTCGAAGCGCTGATGGCGCGCGAGGAACGCCTGGATTATTGCCTGGTGGGGGAACCCTCCAGCAATCTGCACGTGGGGGATGTGGTGAAAAACGGTCGGCGCGGCTCGCTGACCGCCACCATGACCGTATACGGCACCCAGGGCCATGTGGCTTACCCTCAATTAGCGGACAACCCGGTCCACCGCGCCATGCCGGCGCTTAACGAACTGGTGGCCACCGTCTGGGACGAAGGCAACGCCTTCTTTCCGCCCACTACGATGCAAATCGCCAATATCCATGCGGGTACCGGCAGCAACAACGTCATACCTGGCGATCTGCAGGTGCAATTTAACTTCCGCTTCAGCACCGAGCTTACCGACGCCCAGATCCGGTCGCGGGTGGAAGCGCTGATGGAACGCCACGGTTTACGCTGCCATATAGAATGGTGGCTGTCGGGCCAGCCGTTTCTCACCCCGCCCGGCGAACTGGTGGCGGCGGTCATCAACGCGGTCGGGCATTATCAAGAGATCGTCCCCAGGCTCGAAACCACCGGCGGCACCTCCGACGGGCGATTTATCGCCCGTACCGGCGCCCAGGTGGTGGAATTGGGGCCGGTTAACGCCACCATCCATAAAGTAAACGAGTGCGTCAGCGCCGCCGACCTGCAATTGCTAAGCCGCATGTATCAGCGCATCATGGAGCAGTTGATTCTATGATGACGCCGGCGATGCTCACCGGCCAGACCGACCGGCATTTAATCACGCTCGGCGGCGCCCACCGCCTGCAACCCGCCGCGGCAAACGCCTTCCGGGAATTACAGCAGGCTGCCGGCCGGGACGGGTTTAATTTACAGCCGGCCAGCAGTTTTCGTGATTTTGATCGGCAGTTGGCTATCTGGAATGGCAAATTCAGCGGCGAGCGGCCATTATTAGATCATGACAGCCGGCCGCTGGATGGCCAGGGCCTGACGGTGGCCGAGCGTTGCGCCGCCATATTGCGCTGGTCGGCGCTGCCGGGCGCCAGCCGACATCACTGGGGCAGCGACCTGGATATTTACGATCCGGATTTATTACCCGCCGGATGTTCATTACGGCTGGAACCCTGGGAGTATCTTCCCGGCGGCTATTTTGCCGGCCTGACCGCCTGGCTGGATCAACGGATGGGAGAGTACGACTTTTACCGCCCCTATGCCCATGACCATGGCGGCGTCGCCGCGGAGCCCTGGCATCTGAGCTACCGTCCGTTGGCCAGGGAGGCGGAACGCCTGCTGACGCCCGACGTATTGCTGGCATCATGGAAAGAGCGCGATGTGGCCGGCTCCACGTGGTTGATACCGCGGTTGCCCGCCATATTTCATCGCTACATTGGAAATACCGATAAGGAGTAAGGATATGGGCTGGCTGGCTGATTACTGGTGGGTCATTTTAATTATATTGGCGGGCATGCTGATAAGCGGCGTGAAAGAACTGCGGCGGGTGGATGTTAAACGCTACCTGAAAGATAAACCCGTGTTGCCCCCGCACCGCGACAACAATGCCAAATGGGACGAAGACGACGATTGGCCGAAAAAGAAAAAATAATCTGCGCCGTTAATCCGCGGTGACAGGTTCCGGACCGCCATTGACGCTCCAGTCCTGCCACCGCTGTCCATCCTCCGGACTCAGCGCCCGCAGCGCCGCCGCCGTTTCACTGCGCCAGCGCGCCGTCACGGCTTTTTTACCGCTCAGCCCTTCCCGGGCCGCCACCCGCGCCGCATCCTCCTTCTGTTCCAGCCACAAGCGCAGCGCCGGCAGCGGCAGCGCCGAGTGACGCAATAACCGCAGCAGCGCCGGCTGGCAGGACTCCGGCGGACGCAAGGCGAAAGCGAACCCGGCCAGGGTGCGCCAATCATCTTCATTCAAACGCCAGGCCATGGCCGCATAATGAGCTTCGCCAGCCGGCGGGGGAAGAGACAGCACCGCGCGATCGCGGTTGAATTGCTCCGATCCCCGGTGCGCCAGCCGGTGTCCGGCGTCGCTCAGGGGAAAGAGCGCCATGGCGCTATAACAGCCGCTGCCGGCCTCCAGGCGCGTGCCCATATGCACCAGCGCAAAACCCGCCGCCCGCCAGAATTGCCACAGCTCCTCGGTAAAACCAAAGCTCACCGAGATAAAATCCAGCCCCCGCGCTCCCGCCAGCGCCTGGGAGATTAACGCCAGCCCAATGCCCCGCCGCCTGGCGGCGGCCGTTACCGCAATGCGGCTGATGCGCCGTGAGCGCAGTAACGGCGCCGTCCATAACCCGCCGTGGGCCGCCAGCGACTGCGCCGCCAAATTACCCGGTGGACGCCGGCGGCCGGCCCAGACCTCGTGGGCCAGGCCGGGCGGCAGGCCGCCTTCCGCCACCGACCATAACGCGCCGGTCAACACGCCCGCCGTTCTGGCGGCGATAAAATGCTGCCCCGGGGCGTCCATCAGCCGCCGCAAATCCAGCGGCGTGGTGCGATAATGGGCGCTGGTCAATAACTGATAAAACTCCAGGAGCTCCAGGGGATGGGTGAGCCAGCGCTCCTGGCAAAAACCGGTGAATACCGGCGGTGAGGCCGGTATGCCGGCCCCGTCGGGCGGCGGCGGATCGTCAAGCAGCAGCGTCGCGCCCAGCCAGCGTTCCAAGGGGTCGTTTGGCGCCCAGCGCAGCGGCTGGCGGAGGGTGAGATGCCGCCAGTGGTCCAGTGCGGCGCAGAATTTGAGCAGAAAACCCCGGCCGCTGCCTTCATAGCCCTGCACGGTGGTGGCCAGCAGCACCCGGGGAAAATAGCCGATCAGCCGGCGCAGCAGGGGTTGGGGAATGGCGGCCGCTTCATCCACCAGCAGCCAGCCCGCCGGGGGACGATCCTGGGAATGGCACCGGATGCGCTCCAGCAGCGCATCCGGCGCTAAAAAACGCGCGCGGCTGCTCGCATGGCGTTCCAGCACCGCGGCGGTGGCCTTGCCGGGGGCGGTGACCCAGCACTCGCCGTTGAACCGCGCCGCCAGCATGCCCGCCAGGGCCGATTTGCCGCGCCCGCGCGGGGCGGTGAGCACAAACACGTCCGGCCCGGCGCCAAGCAGCTCGGCCAGCAGCGCCCGCTGTTCGGCCGTAGGCCCCGGCAGCGGCGGCCGCCAGCGGGGACGCGGTGCCAGCGGCGCCAACGCCGCGTCCTGATGCTGGCGCCACAGCGCCACCTCCGGGTCCGCCAGCAGGCGTTGCCTGAAATAATCGATAAATACGGGGGCCGCTGTCGCGGCCGGTTGTTCGTTCCAGCGCAGGGAATCCGCGTCGGCCCGCGCCGGCCAGGATGTCCATTCCGGCACCAGTAATACCAGCCAACTGCCGGCGGTTAACGTGCCGGCCAGCGCCGCCAGCGCGTCCACCGCCAACCCGCTGGTGGCGTCAAACACCGCATGTTTGAACTCCCGCCCCAGCAAGGTGCCGATCGCCGCGGGCAAACAGCCGACCCGGCGGCCCGGCGCGCCCTCGCCCACCCATAACCAGTCGCCGGCCAGGGCCGCGCGCATTTCATCGGCCAGCCCGCGGCACCAGGCAGGCTCGCCGCTAAGCACCAGCAGACGGCGCACCCCCATCCGCTCCATCCGGGCCGTCGCCGCGATCAGGGCGTGCGGCTCCCAGGGCAAGGCCCCGCCCATATCAGGTTTTGCCGATCAGCAGCGACAGAATGCCCGCGGCGATCAGCGGCCCCACCGGCACCCCGCGAAACAGCGCCACGCCCATGACCGTACCCACCAGCAGTCCGGCGACCACCGACGGTTGGTGCGACATTAACGACACGCCGCGCCCGCCCAGCCAGGACACCGCGACGCCAATCAAGATAGCCAGCAGCGACTTCCAGTGTAAGAAGGAGTGCATTACGCTGCCTGCGGAAATGGTGCCGCTGGCAATGGGGGCCATGACGCCGATGGTGAGGATAATAATCCCCAGCGTCAGCCCTTGTTTTTCAACCCAGGGGAAAAAATGGCTCAGGGGGGTAATGCGGATAATCAGTAATACCAGGATCGCCACCGTAACGGTGTTGTTATGGCTGATAATGCCCAGCGCCGCCAGCGCCAGCAATATCAGCAATGTAGGGTCCAGAAATGTCATGATAAGTCCTGCTCGATCCTTTAGCGACCGGCAAAGGTATCGCATTGATTCATATCGCCAGTATCAAAGCCGCGTTTAAACCAGGTGTAGCGCTGTTCCGAGGTGCCGTGGGTAAAGCTGTCGGGCACTACCCGGCCCTGGCCGCGTTGTTGCAGCCGATCGTCGCCGATGGCCGTGGCCGCATTGAGCGCTTCCTGCAAGTCGCCGGGTTCAAGAATCTGCTGTTTTTGCATATTATTGCCCCAGACGCCGGCAAAACAGTCCGCCTGCAGCTCCATTTTCACCGAGAGCTGGTTTATTTTTTGCTGGGTTGCGCCCTGCTGCATTTGCCTGACCTTTTGCTCGATGCCCAGCAGGTTTTGCACATGGTGGCCCACTTCATGGGCGATAACATAACCCTGGGCAAAATCGCCATCGGCGCCGAGTTTATTTTTCATCTCGTCATAAAACGATAAATCGATATACACCGTGCGATCAGTAGGGCAATAAAACGGCCCCATCACCGATTGCCCGGTGCCGCAGCCGGTAGTCGTGGCGCCGCGGTACATGACCAGCTTCGGCGGCGGATAGGTGTTGCCGTTGCGCTGGAAGATCTGCTGCCAGGTATCTTCGGTAGTGGCCAGGATCACCGAGGTGAACTTGGCGGCCTCGTCGTCATTGGCATTGATGCCTGACGCCGGGGCCTGCTGTTGCTGTACCGACTGGCCGCCGGTCAACAGCGGCGACAGATCGATGCCGTAATACCCGGCGACCACCACCACAATCAAGATCACCACGCCGCTTTTGCCGCGGATCGGTATGCGAAACCCGCCGCCGGACCCTGGGGATTGATTACGGCGGTCTTCAACATTGTCGCTCTCGCGACGTCCCTGCCAACGCATACATGTTCCTACTGCTATGTGATCATACCCTGGAGGATAGCACAAATAGCGACATCAGACGGTGCTCAGCCAGGCGAGACGCAGGTAAAATTCCGGCGATCGCCCAGCAGGTAATCGATTGCGCGGTCAGTCTAATTTTACGCCGATACGGTGGGCGACTTCTTCATAGGCTTCAATGACCCCGCCCAGGCTCTGGCGGAAACGGTCTTTGTCCATTTTATTCAGGGTGGCTTGATCCCACAGGCGGCTGCCGTCCGGGGAGAATTCATCGCCCAATACGATTTCGCCGTTGAACAAGCCGAATTCCAGTTTGAAATCCACCAGGATCAGGCCGCCGTCAGCAAATATCTTGCTCAGCACGTCGTTGGCCCGGTAGGTCAGTTCTTTCATGCGCGCCAGATGCTGTTCGCTTACCCAGCCGAAAGTGGTGCAATAAGACTCATTGATCATCGGATCGTGCATGGCGTCGTTTTTTAAAAACATATCGAACAGCGGCGGATTGAGGATCAGGCCTTCTTCAATGCCCAGGCGTTTGACCAGCGAACCCGCGGCGCGGTTGCGCACCACGCACTCCACCGGCACCATCGCCAGTTTTTTTACCAGCACATCGTTATCTGACAGCAGACGAACGATCTGCGTCGGGATGCCGGCATCGGCAAGCTTGGTCATGATAAAATAATTGAATTTATTATTAATCATTCCCTTGCGTTCGAACTGCTCAATACGCTGGCCGTCCAGTGCTGACGTATCGTTGCGGAATTCCAGAATCAGCAAATCCGGATCTTCGGTGGTGTAGACCGTCTTCGCCTTTCCGCGATACAACTCAGCTAGCTTTTGCATCTTTCTTTACTCCAATGGCAGATAACGCTTAACAATAAAATAAAAGGGGCCGAAGCCCCCTTTGGGATTAGCGGGTAGACGACTGGCTGAAAGCCGCCTGGAATACCGCCACCAGGGCGTCGTTTTTCGACTGGGTGAGGGTATGGCCTTTCGGATCGGTGAATTGCAAGGTGCTGCGATTGCCGAGATCGCCAACCTGCAGTTTGTAATCGCCGTTGACCAGATCGGGGTCCTTCACGCCCAGGGCGTCCCAAGTACCGCTGCTGGGGGCATCATAGGTCACGGAGAGGGTACCCAGCGGCCGGCTGGTATCCTTGACCTTCATGCCGATTTTCTCCAGCGCCGCCGGCAGATGCTGCCACACGACCGCGTAGGACGAGCGCACCACCAGCAGCGGCAGGCCGGAATCGTCGGCGCCGCTAATCACGCTCAGGTCCGCGGTCTGGCCCGAAGCCACTTTACTGGCCTGCTGGTCGTTTAACTGCTCCAGGCCCTGGGCCACGCTGTTAAGCATGGAGACCGTGTAGCGCTGTACAATGGCGGGAGCCGTAACCGGCGCGCCCTGCTGTTCCAGCCCGAGGGATTTCACCATCAGGGAGGTTTGATAGCCTTCGGTACGCAGGCTTATCTGGTAGCGCCCCCGATATTGCACATCCTCGTCGGCGCGCGACCATTGCACCCAATCGGTATTCAGCGTCTGGCTGGCATCCTGGCGGGTGGCGATGGTGTAGCCCTGGCTTTCCACGACCGAGACGACCCTGGGCCACAGTTCACGGGTCTGGGTGCTATTTTCAAGCTGGATGACCGCGGTATCGCCGGTATACTGCGACCGGGAACCGTCTAACAGAGCCAAAGGCTGCGCCGGGGGACGGACATCCAGTCCTTTGCCCACCGCGCCCTTGGACGACGCGACCGGAACCTCATAATCCCCGGACTGCACGGGCAGAATCATTCCGGATGGACTATTTAGCGCGTGCAGCGCCGGTGCTTTCAGGTACTCTTCGTTGCCGTTTACCTGACGTTTGTAGCGTTGATCGCTGGAACAGGCCGCAAGCAGCATGAACAACGATGCGCCCACCACTTTTACCGCCATCGACTTTTGCAATAAGGACTTTTGCAATAAATAAGCCATCAATTCTCCCTAACAGAGTTACAGCAAACCGGCGTCCGTCAAAGCTTGCTCAACAACACGGCTATCATTTTCGGTCAGCGGCGTCATCGGCAAACGTAACGTATCGGTTGCCATTAATCCCAATGCTTTACAGGCCCATTTAACGGGAATTGGGTTGGATTCAATAAATAATTTCTGATGTAACGGCATCAGGCGTTGGTTGAGGCGACGCGCTTCGGCAAAATTGCCTTGTTGCGCCAGGGCGCAAAGTTCCGCCATTTCACGCGCGGCAATATTGGCCGTAACGGAAATAACGCCTCTTCCCCCTAGCTGCATAAAGTCCAAACCGGTCGAATCGTCGCCGCTCAGCAGGATAAAATCCTCATCAACCAGCTCTTGGATCTGACTGACGCGGTTTAAGTTCCCGGTTGCTTCCTTAACGGCGACAATATTTTTAATCTTGGACAGGCGGCCGATCGTCGGCGGCAGCATATCGCAGCCGGTGCGCGCGGGCACATTATACAGGATTTGCGGCAGATCGGTGTGTTCGGCTATCGCTTTGAAATGCTGGAACAAACCTTCCTGGGTGGGTTTGTTGTAGTAAGGCGTCACCGTCAGGCAGCCCACCACGCCGCTATCGTTGAAGCGCTGCGTCAGGCTGACCGCTTCGGCGGTGGAATTGGCGCCGGTGCCTGCAATCACCGGGATGCGTCCGTCGCTCAGTTCCAGGGTGCGCATCACCACTTCGCCGTGTTCGTCATGACTCAGCGTGGCCGACTCGCCGGTAGTGCCGACGGATACGATGGCCGAGGTGCCGCTGGCCACATGATAATCGATTAATTTTCTGAGGCTTAACCAATCGACGGCACCTTTGTCATCCATTGGTGTAACCAGTGCAACTATGCTTCCCGTAAAGCTTCCCGTAAACATTGACCATCCCCTCCGCAAACAGATTATTCATGGTACTTTTGTCACCTATCCAAAAGCAAGCAAACATCGGTCATGTAAGCCCTTGGCAGCAGGTTTTTTTTAGGGTTACCATGTAAATCACATCTCGCTGGACAGGAAGCGCAATTTTGCCGCAGCAACAACAACATTATCTGGTCATCACCGCGCTGGGCACCGACCGTCCCGGTATTGTCAATACCATCACCCGGCATGTCAGCGGGTGTGGCTGTAATATTGAAGATAGCCGCCTCGCCATGCTGGGGGAAGAATTCACGCTGATCATGTTGTTATCCGGCAGTTGGAACGCCATCACGCTTATCGAATCCACCCTGCCCCTCCAGGGTGTCGACCTGGATTTGCTTATCGTGATGAAACGAACCGTCGCCAGTGAACAAAAAGAGACGCCCACCACGGTCTGGGTTAAGGTGGAAGTGGAGGATTCCCCCCACCTGATTGAGCGTTTTACCGATTTGTTCGACAGCCATCATATGAATATCGCCGAGCTGGTTTCCAAAACGCAGCCGGCTCAGGGTGAACATCCGCCGCGGCTTTATATCCAGATTACCGCCCATGGCTCGTCGGATCGGCCGGTGGGAGAGATCGAAGATACGTTTCATCAACTCTGTACAGAACTGAATGCGCAAGGCAGTATTAGTGTTGTGAATCATCCACAGAATTAATAGATAGATGGAGTATTGCAATGACGCCACTGAAAGCCGGTGATACTGCGCCGAAATTTAGCTTGCCCGATCAGGACGGTGAACAGGTTAGTCTGACCGACTTCCAGGGACAAAAAGTATTGGTTTACTTTTATCCCAA
>JAATFX010000004.1 GCA_015654925.1 Enterobacterales bacterium
GGTGAAATAAATTTTCAGGTGAGTTGGATCAGGGTCCTTATGAACGAACAATATTCGGCAATGCGAAGCAACGTAAGTATGCTCGGGAAGCTTCTGGGCGACACCATAAAAGATGCGATGGGCGAGAATATCCTGGATAAGGTTGAAACCATCCGCAAGCTGTCAAAGTCCTCCCGTGCGGGTAGCGAATCGCATCGCCAGGAACTGCTTTCCACGTTACAGAATTTATCCAACGACGAGCTGCTGCCGGTTGCCCGCGCATTCAGCCAGTTTTTAAATCTGACCAATACCGCGGAACAATTCCACGTCATTTCCCCTCACGGCGAAGCGGCGAATAACCCGGAAGGACTTGGCAAGGTATTTGCCCGCCTGAAAGAAAATAAACAGTTGGATGATAAAGACATCCGCGCCGCCGTGGAGTCGCTGTCGATTGAACTGGTGTTAACCGCCCACCCGACCGAAATTGCCCGCCGCACCCTGATTCACATGATGGTGGAAGTGAATAGCTGCCTGAAACAATTGGATCACGGCGATTTGGCGGACTACGAGCGCAAGCAAATTATGCGCCGCCTGCGGCAGTTGGTGGCGCAATACTGGCACACCGACGAAATCCGTAAAAACCGCCCCTCCCCGGTGGATGAAGCCAAATGGGGTTTCGCCAATGTGGAAAACAGCCTGTGGGAAGGCGTGCCGCAATATTTGCGCGAGCTGAACGAACAGCTGGAAACCGTATTTGGCTACAAGCTGCCGGTGGAAAACGTGCCGGTGCGCTTTACGTCCTGGATGGGGGGCGATCGCGACGGCAACCCCAATGTCACCGCCGATATCACCCGCCGGGTATTGTTGCTGAGCCGCTGGAAAGCCGCCGATCTGTTTTTGCGCGACATTCAGGTGCTGGTGTCCGAGCTGTCGATGACGGAATGCACCCCGGAACTGCGGGAGCTGGCGGGCGGCGATGAAGTACAGGAACCCTACCGCGTGGTCATGAAGCGCCTGCGCGCCCAGTTGAACGGCACCCAGAACTGGCTGTCCGCGAAGCTCAGGGGTGAACTGGTATTGCCGCCGGAAGACCTGCTGGAACATAACGATCAGCTATGGGCGCCTCTTTACGCATGCTATCAATCGTTAAAAGCCTGCGGCATGAGCATTATCGCCAGCGGCCAGCTATTGGATACGCTGCGGCGCATTAAATGCTTTGGCATCCAATTGGTACGCATCGATGTGCGCCAGGAAAGCACCCGGCATACCGAGGCCCTGAGCGAAGTGACCCGTTATCTGGGCTTGGGGGATTATGCCAGCTGGTCGGAAGCCGATAAACAGGCCTTTTTGATTCGTGAACTGAATTCCAAGCGTCCGCTGCTGCCGCGCTATTATCAGCTTAGCGACGAGACGCGCGAAGTATTGGAAACCTGCCGGGTGATTGCCGATGCCCCGGAAGGGTCTATTGCCGCCTACGTTATTTCCATGGCGCGCACTCCTTCCGATGTTCTGGCGGTACACTTGCTGCTGAAAGAAGCCGGCTGCCAATTTACCCTGCCGGTGGCGCCGCTATTCGAAACGCTGGATGATTTGAATAACGCCGATGACGTCATGAGCCAATTGTTGAGCATTGATTGGTATCGCGGCATTATCCAGGGCAAGCAGATGGTGATGATTGGTTATTCGGATTCCGCCAAGGATGCGGGAGTGATGGCCGCATCATGGGCGCAGTACCGCGCGCAGGACGCCTTGATCAAAACCTGTGAAAAAGTCGGCATTGCGCTGACCTTGTTCCATGGACGCGGCGGCTCCATCGGCCGCGGCGGCGCGCCGGCCCATGCGGCCTTGCTGTCGCAACCCCCCGGGAGCCTGAAAGGCGGTCTGCGCGTGACCGAGCAGGGCGAGATGATTCGCTTTAAATTTGGTTTGCCGGAAGTCGCTATCAGCAGCCTGGCGCTGTATACCGGCGCTATCCTGGAAGCCAATTTGTTACCGCCGCCGGAACCCAAGCAGGCGTGGCGCTCGCTCATGGACGATCTATCTACCACCTCGTGCAATATGTATCGCGGTTATGTGCGAGAAAATCCCGATTTTGTGCCTTATTTCCGCTCGGCAACGCCGGAGCAGGAATTGGGTAAATTACCCCTGGGGTCACGTCCGGCAAAACGGCGGCCCACCGGCGGCGTGGAGAGCCTGCGCGCCATTCCCTGGATATTCGCCTGGACCCAAAACCGCCTGATGCTGCCCGCCTGGCTGGGCGCCGGCGCGGCGTTGCAAAAAGCGGTGGATGAAGGCAAGCAAAACGAGCTGGAAGCGATGTGCCGCGATTGGCCGTTCTTCTCCACCCGCATCGGTATGCTCGAAATGGTATTCGCTAAATCGGATTTGTGGTTGGCGGAATATTATGACCAGCGCCTGGTGGACGAAAAATTATGGCCGCTGGGAAAACAGCTGCGCAAACAGCTCGCCGATGATATCAACGTCGTGCTGACCATTGCCAACGACGATCATCTGATGGCCGATCTGCCGTGGATTGCCGAGTCCATCGCGCTGCGCAATGTCTATACCGATCCGTTGAACGTGCTGCAGGCGGAGCTCCTGCATCGTTCGCGCCAGCAGGAACAACCGGACCCCCGGGTCGAGCAGGCATTGATGGTGACCATCGCCGGCGTGGCGGCGGGTATGCGTAATACCGGCTGATACCCATCCTCAAGCAAAAAAAGCGGGCAGATTATCGCCCGCTTTTTTTATAGTCTGGTGAATGAACCGGCTCAGCGGGTCGCCTGGACGGCGATCGGCGGCGCTATCTCCTGGGGGCGCACGCCCAAGGTATGGCAAATGGCATAGGTCAAATCGGCACGGTTAAGCGTGTAGAAATGAAAGTCCTTCACGCCTTCGCGGCTGAGGATTTTCACCATATCCATGGCAATGGACGCCCCGACCATTTTGCGGGTTTCGGCATCGTTATCCAGCCCTTCGAACATGCTGGTCATCCAGTGCGGGACTTTTACATTGGTCATGGCGGCGAAGCGCTGAAGCTGCTTGAAATTGGACACCGGCAGAATACCGGGCACGATTTCGGTATCGATGCCGGTGGCCACGCAGCGATCGCGAAAACGCAGATAGCTTTCCACATCAAAGAAGAATTGCGTAATGGCCCGATTGGCCCCCGCATCCACCTTCTTTTTTAGGTTAATCAAATCAGATTGCGCACTTTTGGCTTCCGGATGCACTTCGGGATAAGCGGCCACGGAAATATCAAAATCCCCCACCTTCTTTAACAGCGTCACCAGATCCGAGGCATACATGGCCGGCTTACCGCCGCCCGGGGGTAAATCCCCGCGCAGCGCGACGATATGGCGAATACCGCTATGCCAGTAATCCTGCGCTATCCGCGTCAACTCCTCCGGAGTAGCGTCGATGCAGGTCAGGTGCGGGGCGGCATCCAGGCCGGTTCGTTCTTTAATATCCTTGATAATGCTATGCGTGCGATCGCGCTCGCCGGAGTTGGCGCCATAGGTCACGGAAACAAACGAGGGCTTAAGGTCGCTCAGGCGGTCGATGGATTGCCACAACGTTTGTTCCATTTCGCAGGTACGCGGCGGGAAAAATTCAAACGAGACATTGATATGACCCTGCAATTCGGCCAGATTTTGATTCAGGGCTTCCCGCTGATTGGCGTGAAAAAAACTCATACCTTTTCCTCATTACGCGTGATGTAGTTCGCAGGGCGTGGAGCGCTCAATATCGTTCGTAGAATTTGGTTCACTTCACGTCGCCACGGTCGGTCGGTTATATGCGTCTATACGTTTAGACGTCTAAATAGAATTTGACCGAAATCGGCTGCCGAGTCAACATAATCATTGGATTCGATAGGGACAATTATTCAAGCATAATGAGAAAGTTTCATCATATAAAGCCAACTACCTGGCTTCTTTGGTTTTGGAGCATATGGATAAGTTGATTGGCGATATCCATATTGCCATTTACCACCGCAATCTGCAAAGCGGTGCATCCATGTCCGTTCCGTGCATGGAGATTGAGGCCGGGGTGGCGCAGCAATTGGGCGAGCACCGCGGTGCTGCCGATGGACGCGCATTTATGCAGTGCAGTCCAACCCCATTTATCGACCCCGTTTATATCGATGCCCGGTTTATCAATCAATAGCGAAACCAGATGCCGGTTGCCATTAGCCGTGGCATGATGCAAGGGGGTCCAGCCGCACTCGTTGGCATCATTCACGTTGATGCCAGGATGATTAAGCAACCGTTTCACAATGCCTTCATACTCCCTTTCCACGCCCATATTCAAAGGCGTCCACCCCCTGTTATTCACCGGATTGACCGCAATATCGGCTCTATTTAACAGGTTAGCCACAATGGGTTCATGCCCGAAGCTCACCGCAATCATCAATGCCGTGTCGCCAAAGTGATTCTTGGCGTTCACATTAAGTTGCTGTTTACCCAGCAGCAGGGTGCAAATATAATCATAGCCGCGCAAGGCGGCTAATTGCAACGGTGTGCAATCGTTATTATAGGTCGCGTTAATATCAATATTCGGGCTTTTTAATAGCCGAGAAATTACGCTTTCAAATCCATAAAATAGCGCCAGATATAATGCCGTATTCCCATTTTCATCACGCGCATTTACATTTATTTGTGGGTCATTAATAAGCTCTTCTACAATTTCATCATGACAAAAAATTACTGCCTGATGTAAACGATTGTCAAAAGGTCTACAGAACAGCGGCCTATCATTTACCATGCCCGAGACGCTGGATTTAGGGGGTGCGATGGCCGGGGAAGATCGGCTGGCAGAGGGACCGAGCGCAGAATAACCGTCCATTTGCCCTACCACGGTCGGAATCACGGTCGGGATAATGCTGGAAATGGAGGCAATCGGAGTAAAATTCCCGGTCGTCCCCTCTTTCAACCGACTGTTCCCCGTCAACGCCGTTCGCACTCCACTTTCGCTATGATTATTTAAGGTTACCGTGCTGGTGGCCGCGGATTTTATTTCCAGTCGCATTTTTTTATTAATGGGATTTGACGAGTGCCCTTCTGAACAATCTAAATTGTTGTCCCGGATGACTTTATCGATAGGGGTTATATTATTCATAGTGATTTACGTTCAGTTATTTACAGGGATCGATAGGATAAACAACCGGAAATAAACCTTCAAATATAAGTTTGGCAGTAACTCTTTTAAGAAAAAATATATTTAAGTTGGGACAAATACAGGGTATATCCGCAAGCGCGGATATACCCTGGAGTATTACAACAATTGTGCCAGTCGGTTCAAGTCGGATTGTATCGCGCCGGCGGTAACGTCCCTTCCCGCACCCGGGCCGCGTATCACCAGCGGATTATCACGGTACCAACGGCTTTCGATGGCAAAAACATTATCGCATGGCAACAAGGATGCGAGCGGATGCTCCGGCCTGACGGCCTCGACGCCGACCCGCGCTTTACCGTTCGCGTCGAACCGCGCGACGTAGCGCAACACCAGCCCCATTTCATTGGCCGCTTCCAGGCGCTGCACCATTTGTTGATTCAGCGCCTCGCCGTCTTCGAAGAATTGATCCACCGATCCCAGCACGCTGTCCGGCGAAACCAGCGACTCCACCCGCACCTGGTTCGGTTCGATTTCATAGCCCGCTTCCCGCGCCAGGATCACTAATTTACGCATCACATCCTGCCCCGATAAATCCACGCGGGGATCGGGTTCGGTTAGTCCCTGCTGCCAGGCCTGCTCCACCAGTTCGGTAAAGGGAACCGTGCCGTCGAACTGTAAAAACAGCCATGACAGCGTGCCGGAAAAAATGCCGCTGATGGACAGAATGCTATCACCGCTATCGCGCAAATCGCGCACCGTATGGTTTACCGGCAGTCCGGCCCCCACGGTGGCGTTATATAACCAATGGCGGCCGGTTTTGGCGAAAGCATCGCGGATTTGCCGGTAGTTGTCGCCGCTGGAGGCCCCCGCCAGCTTGTTGGCGCTGATCACATGAAAACCATAGCTGGCAAAATCCAGATACTGATCGGCCAGGGTCTCGCTGGCGGTAACGTCCAGTACCACTAAATCGTCATAGGGATGCGCGCGCATCCATAAAAACAGGTCTTCCGGCTCCTGCTCGATGGCCTCATCCCCAAAGAAGGCCAGCGCCCGGCTGGCGTTTAGTCCCTCGTAGCTGAGCAGGCTGCGGCGACTGTCAACCACGCCGCTCAGAATAAATTCAAAACCGGTGCGCGCAGAAAGGCTCTCTTGTTCCCGGGCAAAGAGCTCCAGCCAGCGCGACCCGATATTGCCCTTGCCAAATAAAATCAGGCCGATGCGTTTTTCAGCCCGGAACAGTGATGTGTGTAATCCCTGCACCACATGTTCGGTGGGGCCGACCCGCAACACCGCCACCAGGCTGATGCCGTCTTCCGCCTGCCAGAAAAATTCGACCGGCTGATATTTTAATTGCTGGTAAAAACGGTGGCAATGCAGCGGATTTTTCGCCACGCCCGCGCCGACCATCGCGACCAGCACTAAACCCTCGCGCAAGTGTAATTGTCCCGGCAGATCCGCCTGTTGCAGGATCTGGAAGACACTGTTGACCACCTCGGAGGTATAGCACAGTTGCAGCAGCCGCCGATCCCGATGGGCGCCAACGGCCAAGGGTTTGATCTGCGCGCGCTTTAACGCCAGTTCGAGTTCTTTTCGCGCGAGGTTGAAATCATGCTGCGCCGCCACGGTAAGTTCGATCAGGCAGACGTCATCGTGGCTGGTGACGATTTTCGCCCCGGTTCCCGACGCCAGCACCCTTTCAATCCGGGTCGAACCCTGCTCGGGCTGATAGCTGCAGCGCAACAATAAATCGATGTTGCTGCCGGACACCGGTTGCAACGTGCGGGTATGCAATACCGGCGCGGCCAGGCGCGCCAGCTCGCTGGCTTCATCCAGCCGCAGCAGGGGCAACAAACAGGCATCTTTCACTTTACGCGGATCGGCGCTGTAGACCCCGGCCACGTCACTCCATATGGTCACGCGCGCCACGCCGGCCAATGCGCCGATTTGGGTGGCGGAATAATCGCTGCCATTACGCCCCAGCAATACGGTTTCCCCCGCCTGGTTACGGCAAATAAAACCGGTGACCACCAGGCGCTTATTGGGATATTGGGTTAATAGTTGCTGTAATAACGGCCAGGAGCGGCCTTCATCTACCTGGGGTTGGGCTGCGTGTTCCGCCCGCAGGAAATCGCGGGCATCCAGCCAGATCGCGTCGATATCCTGCCGGTTGAGCACCGCCGCCATTAACCGCGCCGACCAGATTTCGCCATGGCCCACCACTTCGGCATATACGGCATCGGTGATTTGACCGTCAAGCAGCACCGCCAGCCGTTCCAGATCCGCCACAAACTCCGCCATCATTTGCTCCGCCAATTCGGGCGATAACAAGCCGCAGAACAGTTGATGCTGATAACGGCGTAAAGTCTGCTGGACCTGATGCGCGGAAAGACGATCGGTCTGACT
This sequence comes from Enterobacterales bacterium, assembly GCA_015654925.1. Taxonomy (GTDB): domain Bacteria; phylum Pseudomonadota; class Gammaproteobacteria; order Enterobacterales; family Enterobacteriaceae; genus Acerihabitans. Next base: position 7,498 of record JAATFX010000004.1, read on the forward strand.
AAGCTTCAGCCAGCTGATAAGCTGGTTGGTCGTGGTGCCCGCGGCGGAAACCACCATGAGATCGCCGGGATGGCTATATTCGGCCATGATGCCGGCTACCCGTTGGTAGCACTTCACATCGGCCAGGCTGCTGCCGCCAAATTTATGCAGTTGCCTGCCGGTCAAGCGTACCGTTGCTCCAAGAGAACTCATACTTACCTCTTCACCGCCGCCTGGAAAGCCTGTTCCAGATCGGCAATTAAATCTTCACTGTCCTCGATACCCACCGATAGCCGTAACAATGTCTCGGAGATGCCCGCGGCGGCGCGCGCTTCAGGCGCCATGCCCGCATGGGTCATGGTGGCGGCGTGAGATATCAGGCTTTCCACACCGCCCAGGGATTCGGCCAGGGTAAACAGCTCCAGGCTGGCGAGAAAACGGCGCAGCACGGATTCATCCCCGTTTAGTTCGAAGCTCAGCATGGCGCCGAACCCCTTTTGCTGGCGGCAGGCGATGTCATGGCCGGGGTTTTCCGGCAGGCCAGGATAATACAGCTTTTTCACCAGGGGTTGTTGCTGTAAATACGTCACAATATCCCCGGCATTGCTTTGCTGCTGCCGGATACGCGGCGTAAGCGTGCGAATGCCGCGTAATAACAGATAGCTATCGAACGCCGAGCCGGTTACGCCGATATTATTGGCCCACCACGAGAGTTCCGTGGCCAGGGCGTCATCTTTGGCAATTACCGTGCCGGCGACCACATCCGAATGGCCATTGAGATATTTGGTACAGGAATGCACCACCAAATCGGCGCCCAATAGCAGCGGCTGCTGTAACGCCGGGCTCATAAACGTATTATCCACCACGCAAATAGCGCCTTTTTGATGGGCCGCCTGGCAAATCGCGGCGATATCCACCACCCGCAGTAGCGGATTGCTGGGCGTTTCAATCAGTACCAGTTTGGGATTTTCGTCCAGCGCCGCCCGTAACGCCGCGTCATCTCCCTGGTCGACGAACTTGACCCGGTACGCGCCGCGTTTACTCAAGCTATCGAATAGGCGATAGCTGCCGCCGTAACAATCATGGGGGGCCACCAGCAGATCGCCGGGTTGTAAAAAGACGGTGCAGACCAAATGAATCGCCGACATGCCGCTGCTGGTCATGACCGCCCCCGCGCCGCCCTCCAATTCCGCCAGCGCGCGCTGCACAACATCGCGGGTCGGATTACCGCGCCGGGAATAATCATGGGCCCGTGGCTGATTAAAATCGGTAAAATTATAGGTGCTGGAAAGCGTAATCGGGGGAACGACGCAGCCGAACTGTTCATCATTATTCAACCCGCTGCGAACTGCAATGGTGGCCTGCTTGCGCGTCATGTACTCGCATCCTGACTGTTGCTGAAGAGTGGAGGTGAAAGAGTAAACCGCCCAGAGATAGACGTCAATACATCTGGACATCTAAACTTCTTTGCGTATAGATTGAGCAATGCATTAATAACAGCTAAAATTATGAGGGTTTTAGGTGTTAAAATCTAATCCACTTTTACCCCTACCGAACGGCCGGGTCGAGAGCGGAGCGATACGAAAAGTTTATAAATCGCAAAATACGCGGGCATTAAGTAGTGGGAAAGATGCAGTTACGGCATAATCAGCTCGTTTTTAGCATATTATATTCATTTAATGAGAACATTAAGGTATCCCATGGCGGAATGGAAAGGCGAATATGTCAGCCCTTATGCTGAACATGGTAAAAAAAGTGAGCAGGTAAAAAAAATTACGGTATCCATTCCGCTGAAGGTTCTGAAGATCCTTACCGACGAACGAACCCGGCGGCAGGTCAATAATTTGCGCCATGCCACTAACAGCGAGCTGCTTTGCGAAGCGTTCTTGCATGCTTTTACCGGTCAGCCGCTACCTGATGATAACGATCTGCGTAAAGAACGCAGCGATGAAATTCCTGAAGTGGCCAAAGAGATGATGCGCGAAATGGGCATCGATCCGGAAACCTGGGAATACTAAAAACCGACTAAAATGGAAGTGGCGCGAACGGGAAGTTGTCACGGCCCGCGCTGCTGCCATTGGCGGCGGTTATGCCGTTAAACACTATTTAAACGGCGTTTTTGAGGGGAAAGTATGGTCATCGCCTTTTCCCTGCGGCTATCATGAAAAGCCATTACCCCTGTCAGGCTTTTGCGATGAACCCACTATTACCACCCTCTCTCCATGGTTTCATGACTTCAATCTGCAAACCGGGACACTCATATCTGCCCGCTCCTCCATTATTTCATGCGCATCAACGCCTGAAATCGACGAGAAATTGCCCATTATCCCCGGCCATGGTAACCGCGAACGCCCCCAAAGGCTGTCGCCCCCCGGATGGGCGCGGCCCGGCGGCGTCCTCGCCTACGGGTTTATTATCCCTGCCGGCGGAAATGCTCGCCAACATTTTCGCTCATCTGGATTTAGCCGAGCTGATGGCGGTTGAATCATTGGACGCTGTCGCCGGGCAGCAAGCGCGTTATGTGTTTAAACGACGCGATGGCGCACAAGTCCGGCAACAAATTTTTCGGCAAATTCGCTTGGGTAATAGACAGATTTTCCATTTTTGCCGCGATCGTCTTGGGGAACTGAACCAGCTTATCGATCCCAAAAGTGGTCGGACGCTGCTAATTGTAGCCGTCAGATATGAACATGTGGTCGTGGTCGACAAACTGCTTAATCTGCCCGGCGTCAATATCAATGCCGTCGATCGCTATGGTTTTTGCGCGCTGCATTATGCCGTTATTCATGGCCAGACGCAGATATTGAGCCGCCTTCTCAGCGAATCCGCGCTTGATGTCGCCGCGCAAAATGCCAACGGGTCGAACGTTATACATTGCGCAATCCAGGGGGGCCATGAGGCGATACTAAGGCGATTGCTGGAGATCCCGGTCATTGACCCCAACGCGTCCGACCACGCCGGCATGAAGGCCTTGCACTACGCCGCCTTCAACGGCCAAATGGATATGCTCGAAATAATACTCACGGCGCAGGGGCTTGATCTGAATGCCCGCGACCGTGATGGCTCCTCCCCCTTGCACTATGCCGTTTATTCCGGTCGCACACCGGCGTTGGAAAAATTGCTGGGGACACCGGGCATCGATGTTAACGCGCTGGATAGATGGGGGAGCCCGGCCCTGCATTATGCGGTTTCAGCCGAATTTATGCCCATGATCAAGCGGTTACTCGTCGCGACCGGCATCGATGTCAATATCGTTGATGCCACCGGACAAACGGCCTTGCATTTAGCCGCCCTGAGCCGGGGGACGAAAGCGGCAAACCTGCTGCTGCAAATACCCGGCATTAACGTTAACGCGGTGGGTACCCATCACCAGACCCCCTTGATTTATGCCATAAAAGAGGGTCACATCGGCATGGCCAATTATTTGTTGGACCGGCCGGACCTCGCCTGTAATATCGCTGATGGCGAGGGTTGGACCCCGCTGCTTTGCGCGATTGCCGGTGAACATTGGGCAATCGCGCTGCGACTGCTGCAGTTGCCCGGCATAAATGTCAATGCCGCCCAACAAGAAGGCTGGACTGCGCTGCATTTTGCCGCCATCAAGGGCCATGCTCGGTTGGTAGGCCAGCTTCTGGCCATGGCGGGAATCGATATTAATGCCCGTGAGGCTGATGGCTGGACCGCACTGCATTGCGCGGCGATAAATGGGTTTACCGGGACGGTTGAGCAGTTGCTGGGGATGCCGGCCATGGATATTGACGCTACGGATAATTACCATCGTACGGCGTTATATTATGCAAGGCTTAGCGGCCATAAGCAAACCATCAGGATGATTCAGCGGACATGCGGGCTGCGTGGCGGTCAAAACGGGACCGTTCACAACGAGTCAGCCGGGCATTGCGGTTCGGCGTAGCGGTTTATGGCTGGTCCAAATCAACGGGCGTGGTCACCCCGCCATCGGCAGTTCCAGCTTGGCGTTTTCCTGTTTCAGATTATTTCTGTCGGCCAGCACCCAAACGCTGCGCCCTCTTACCATGGCGTCCGACCCCTTGATGTCGTCCATTAATGTCACGCAGCCATACAGTCGTCCCCGGCGGGTGATGGAAAATTGGTTTTTATTGGCTGACCAGCTAATGCGGGCATTGTAGGACAAAACGCCGACGCGTTTTTTCAGCGTTTTATCGGCATAAGCGGCAAGTCCATTTTTTTCCTCGACCCGATACCTTTTTGGCCGGGTATGCGCCGCTGCATAGGCGGACCAGAGCGTGGTGGAGTGGATGGTATGGCTGCCGTCATGCCGCATGGCGCCACGCCCGATCGGGTAGTGGATTTGAATTTGCCGGGTCATTAAAATATCCTGTTATTGCGAATAAAGCTGAAAAGCCTGTATGTCCGATCCGCGTATCCCCCTATGGTGAACCCCGGCGCCGCGTTATGGGCGCGTAAGGCACCGCTTGATACCTAATTAAGCCTGAATATATTCACGCAGTTATCATTCATAATGACACTTAAATAAAAATAGAGAACGCCGCCGGCTCAACCGTTAATATAAAGAAATAGATCATTATGGGAAACTACTTTTTAATAAAAAAACGCCCGGGACTGGCAGTGTTAATTATTATACCCATGGAAAAAATAAAACCCCTTTTTAATGTATTGGATATAATTATTTAAGAATTAATTTCTAAGCAGGTTATGCGCCGCACCAATAGCCGGAGATGAAGAGCCGCGCCCGGCCTTAAGCTGTCCGCTGCCGCTGGCTTTATCATTGTATGGGGCATTGTTTAGAGAGTATGTTGATTTTATCAAACGATGATTAAGGAATAATACCAATATTGGCGTTGTCGCTATTTCTACTGAGGAAAGATGCTTAATAAAAAAGAAAACCCCGGTTTTTGGCCAGGGCTTTATCAAATAGCTTCAAATAGCTTTAAATAACAACAGGCACTCACGGCGCCCGTTGTTTCTTCGGCATGACAATTATTTTTTGGCACCCGGAATGCTGAAACGCTTGTTGAAGCGATCAACGCGTCCGCCGGTGTCAGCAACACGCTGTTTACCGGTATAGAACGGGTGACATGCGCCGCAAACGTCCAGGGTCAGGTCGTGGCCCAGAGTAGAATGGGTCTTGATGATGTTACCGCAAGAACAGGTTGCAGTAATTTCTACGTATTTCGGATGGATATCTTTTTTCATGGAAAACCTCTGCGTAAGGCCGCGTCGCTATCCAGTCTTCTTCCGCCGGACACCACGCGAATGGAGTTGAGTTTCTCTAATGCCGGATGACATCAAAGGCGGCGAATCATACAGAATGCCGCCGACATTTGCAAACACATCCGTGCATTGAGAACCACACAGTGTACACTATCAGCGCAATTTTTTCACTCTGGATGCCCCGATGCCTGTTGTTCACGTTGCGTTACCGGTGCCATTGGCACGCACGTTCGACTACCTGTTGCCCGAGCACATGCGCCCCGCCGTCGGCGGGCGCGTGCGCGTTCCGTTCGGTCAACGCCATGCCATCGGCATCGTCACCGGCATCAGCGCCCAAAGCGAATTGTCGCCGGATAAACTCAAGACGGTAAAAGACGTTATCGACGAACGCTCGCTGTTTCCGGATAGCCTGTGGCGTATTTTGAACTGGGCTATCGGGTATTACCATTACCCGGTTGGAGAAGTGCTGTTTCATGCGCTGCCGGTATTAATCCGCCAGGGCAAGGCCGCCGAAATGGCCCCGTTATGGTCATGGTTCGCCACCGAACAAGGGCGCGCCACGCTGCTTGATACCCTTAAACGCGCGCCCAAGCAGCAACAGGCATTGGCCGCCTTGCAGCAGGGCCCGGTGTATCGCCACCAGGTCGCGGAACAAGACCTGGCCGAAAGCGCTTTACAGGCCCTGCGCGCCAAAGGGCTATGTGATTTACGCGCCAGCCAGCCGGTTGGCATTGACTGGCGGGAAAGTTACCGGGTCGAGGGTGAAAGGTTACGGTTAAACACTGAACAGGCCACCGCGGTAGGCGCAATCCGCAGCGAAGATGAGCAGTTCGCCGTCTGGTTACTGGCCGGGGTGACGGGCTCAGGTAAGACGGAAGTTTATTTGACGGTTCTGGAAAATATTCTGGCCAAAGGGAAGCAGGCACTCATTCTGGTGCCCGAAATCGGCCTGACCCCGCAGACTATCGCCCGCTTTCGCGAACGCTTCCACGCGCCGGTGGAGGTGCTGCATTCCGCGCTTAACGATAGCGAACGGATGGCGGTCTGGCTCAAAGCGCGCAGCGGTGAAACCGCCATTGTCATCGGCACCCGCTCGGCATTGTTTACTCCCTTTGCCCGGCTGGGCGTTATCGTTATCGACGAAGAGCATGACAGTTCGTATAAGCAACACGAGGGCTGGCGCTACCATGCCCGCGATCTGGCGGTATTTCGCGCGCGTGAAGAAAATATCCCGATAATTCTGGGGTCGGCGACGCCCGCGCTGGAAACCCTCTATAACGTGCAGCAAAAAAAATATCGCAACCTGACGCTCGGCAAACGCGCCGGCAACGCCCGCCCCCCGACACAGCAGTTGCAGGATCTTAAGGGCCTGGCGCTGACCAATGGCATGTCCCAGCCCCTGCTGCACAAGATGCGCACTCATCTCGATGCCGGCAATCAGGTCATGCTGTTCCTTAACCGGCGCGGATTCGCGCCCGCCCTGCTGTGCCATGAATGCGGCTGGATTGCCGAGTGCCCGCGCTGCGATCATTATTATACTATCCACCAGCAGCAGCGGCAGATGCGCTGCCACCACTGCGACAGCCAAAGGCCGATACCCCATCAGTGTCCCCAATGCGGCTCGACCCAACTGGTGCCCGTAGGCCAGGGAACGGAACAACTTGAAGAGACGCTGACGGCGCTATTTCCCACCACGCCCATCACCCGCATCGATCGCGATACCACCGCAAGAAAAGGCGCGCTGGAGCATCATCTGGCCCAAGTGCATAAAGGCGGCGCCCGGATTTTAATCGGCACGCAGATGCTGGCGAAAGGACATCATTTCCCCGACGTGACGCTGGTCTCGCTGCTTGATGTGGACGGGGCGCTGTTTTCCGCCGATTTCCGCTCCGCGGAACGATTCGCGCAGCTGTATACGCAAGTGTCCGGTCGGGCGGGGCGGGCCGGCAAACAGGGCGAAGTATTTTTGCAAACCCATCATCCGGATCATCCCCTGTTGCAAATTTTGCTGCATGAGGGGTACATGGCTTTTGCGCAGCAGGCCCTCGCCGAACGGCTGGCCGTCTCGTTGCCGCCGTTCACCAGCCATATTCTGTTTCGCGCGGAGGATCATGACAACCAGCAGGCCATGCAATTTCTGGAGCGTTTACGCCAGTTACTTGATGCCAGCCCGCTGCGCGACGAAACGACGTGGTTGATGGGGCCAATCCCGGCGCTGCAACCCAAACGCAGCGGACGATTCCGCTGGCAATTATTATTGCAGCATCCATCCCGCGGGCAATTACAGCGCCTGGTCGCGGCCAGCCTGCCGCTGGTGGGTACGTTGACCCAGGCGCGCAAAGTGAAATGGTCGCTGGATGTCGATCCAACGGATATCTAAATCATGGTGCGCATTGCCTGCTTTTTGCGGGAGACGTTCGAATATTATCCAAACTTTGTCCGGATCGGCCTTTTATAACGCGAAAGTGTTTCACAATCTGATAAAAAGAATAGGTTCGGTGATGGCGGATTCATATAACGTTTATCCCCTATAACTGAGATGCCGGCCGCGAAATATGTCCGCCGGCAACAGCGTCGCATCGGTGGCCTGCGCCACGGAAAAGGGAAAACGCGCGATTTTGTCAGTCTTGCCCTGACACCAGGAGAATGATGTGGAACCAAAAAAAGCTACCGGTATGGCGACCATGAAAGACGTGGCGGACAAAGCCGGGGTTTCGACCGCCACCGTTTCCCGTGCGCTGATGACGCCGGAAAAGGTTTCGGCCCTGACGCAAAAAAAAGTCCAGCTTGCCGTCGACGCCGTCGGCTACTCCCCGCAACCCATGGGCCGCCTGCTAAAACGTAATGAAACCCGCAACCTGCTTGTGGTGGTGCCGGATATTTGCGATCCTTTTTTTGCCGAAATGCTGCGGGGAATAGAAGAAACCGCTGATGAGCAGGGCTATTGGGTATTGATGGTCGACTGCGCCCACCAGCGCCCCCATAAAAAAAGCTTTAGTGATTTGATCATTGCCAGGCAGATCGATGGTATGTTGCTGCTCGGGTCCGAGCCCCCATTTGGGATAGATAAAGCGGAACAGCAAAATTTGCCGCCGATAGTGATGGTCAATGAATTTGTGCCCGAACTCCAGTTACCGACGGTACATATCGACAACCTCACCGCGGCCTATGAAGCGGTGGATTACCTGTTCAGCCTTGGCCACCGACGCATTGGCTGTATTAGCGGTCCTGAGCATCTGACGCTTTGCCAATATCGCCTTCAGGGGTATATTCAGGCGCTGAGTCGCCATGGAATCCCCTCCGACGGCCATATGGTATTTCGGGGCGAGGTGAATTTTCAGACGGGTACCGCGGGGCTTAATGCATTAATTTCGCGAACCTATCCGCCAACTGCTATCTTTTGTCACAACGATATCATAGCGTTTGGCGCGTTATCCCAGGCGAAGAAGAACGGCTTGAGCGTGCCGGCGGATTTGTCTTTGGTTGGCTTTGATGATATTGCGTTCGCGACCTTTTGCGACCCACCGTTGACTACCGTGGCGCAGCCAAGTTATCAACTCGGACGTGAAGCGCTGCTGTTATTATTGCAGCAAGTCAGGCAACAAGCGGTAGGGAACGCCTCGTTGCTGTTGGACAGTAAACTGATCGTCCGGGGCAGTACCGCCATGCCCCGCATAAAAACCTAACGCGCTTTAGGATTACAGGCGCTAGTCAAATATTATTGCCTTCAGTAACATGACGGGCTGGTTACTTTCTCAAACTTAGCGAAACGATAGTGGCACAAAGAGACTATGTAGGCCGTGGAAAGACAAACACTCGGCGCAAAAAAACCAACAGTCGAAAAAAACGCACTTCTTCCGGCATTTCTAAGACCATGATCGCATTGGCGGCGGCCGTATTGATTACGTTTATCGGCGGTCTCTATTTTATTGCCCACAATAAAGCTGAAGAAGCGGTTATTCTGCCAAGCCATGGCAATCACACCAGCAACGGCCTGCCGCCCAAACCGGAAGAACGCTGGCGCTATATCAAAGAGCTGGAGAATCGTCAGATCGGGGTGCAAACACCTACTGAGCCCACCGCCGGCGGCGAAGTGCAGACCCCGGCCCAGTTAACCGACGAACAGCGCCAACTCCTGGAGCAAATGCAGGCGGATATGCGCCAGCAGCCGACCCATCTCAATGAAGTGCCTTATAACGATCAGGTGAAAACCTCCGCGGCGAACCATGCGCGCCAGCAGAACCAGCCATTGCCGCAAAACGCGCCGCAGCAGCGTCAGGTGTTCTCCGCGCCGGTAGAGACTCCGCAACCCCGTCAGGCGCCAACGGTCCAACAACCGCCGCGCCAGGTGTTTTCGGCGCCGCAGCAGCCACGGCAAGCACCAGCGGTACAGCCGGCGGCGCCGCAGCCACGGCAGGCACCAGCGGTACAACCGGCGCCGCGCCAGGCTCCGGCCGCGCCACAGCCTGCGCGCCAGGCCCCGGTCCCCGCCGTGCAACCTTCCCCGCAGCCGAAGGCGGAAGTACGCGCGGAACCCAAAGCCGAGCCAAAAGCGGATAAAGAACCGAAGGAAAAAGCGCAACGTTGGTTAATACAGTGCGGATCGTTTAAAGCCATGGATCAAGCGGAATCCATTCGCGCCCAATTGGCTTTTGGCGGCATAGAAAGCCGTATAACCACCAGCGGCGGCTGGAATCGCGTCATGCTGGGACCCTACCCCACCCGCGCCGGCGCCGATAAATCACTGCAGAGTTTAAAAGGTTCGGGGGTATCAAATTGTATCCCTATCGCCACCGGGGGTTGAAAAACCCTAATCCCGCCCCATTTATAAATTCAATATGCCCCATACTTGTTATGGGGCGCTTTATTCTATCTTTCCGGAGGGTTGCTCGTGACAACAATCGTAAGCGTACGCCGCAATGGCCATGTGGTAATTGGCGGCGATGGCCAAGCCACTCTGGGTAATACCGTGATGAAGGGCAATGTGCGCAAAGTCCGCCGCCTGTATCAGGATAAGGTTATTGCGGGATTTGCCGGCGGCACCGCCGATGCTTTTACGCTGTTTGAATTATTTGAACGTAAATTAGAGATGCATCAAGGGCATTTGACCAAAGCCGCCGTTGAATTAGCCAAGGATTGGCGAACCGACCGGATGCTGCGCAGGCTGGAAGCCTTACTGGCCGTGGCGGACGAAACCGCCTCGCTCATTATTACCGGCAACGGCGATGTTATTCAGCCGGAAAACGATCTGATTGCTATCGGTTCCGGTGGCCCTTACGCCCAGGCCGCGGCGCGGGCACTGCTTGAAAATACCGAACTGGGTGCGCGGGAGATTGTCGAGAAAGCGTTGGGAATCGCGGGAGATATCTGCATTTATACCAACCAGTTCCATACTATCGAAGAATTAACGCCTAAAGCGTAAGGATCCCTTAATATGTCTGAAATGACTCCACGCGAAATCGTCAGCGAACTCGACGGCTATATTATTGGCCAGCACAACGCCAAGCGCGCCGTCGCCATCGCGCTACGTAACCGCTGGCGCCGCATGCAGCTCGACGAGGCGCTGCGCCACGAAGTAACGCCCAAAAATATCCTTATGATTGGGCCGACCGGCGTGGGTAAAACGGAAATCGCCCGCCGCTTGGCAAAACTGGCCAATGCGCCGTTTATCAAAGTCGAAGCCACCAAATTTACCGAAGTGGGTTATGTGGGCAAGGAAGTAGACTCCATTATCCGCGATCTGACCGATGCGGCGGTAAAAATGGTGCGTCTGCAATCCATGGATAAAAACCGCCTGCGCGCCGAAGAATTGGCCGAAGAGCGCGTGCTGGACGTGCTGATCCCACCGGCGAAAAACAATTGGGGCCAGGCTGAGGAAGCCGCCGAGCCGTCCGCCGCGCGCCAGAATTTCCGCAAGAAGCTGCGTGAAGGCCAGTTGGACGACAAAGAAATCGAGATCAATCTGGCCGCCGCGCCGATGGGCGTAGAGATCATGGCGCCTCCCGGCATGGAAGAAATGACCAACCAGTTGCAATCGATGTTCAAAAATCTGGCCGGACAAAAGCAGAAGCCGCGTAAAATCAAGATTAAAGAAGCCTTAAAGCTGCTGGTCGAGGAAGAAGCCGCCAAGCTGGTGAATCCGGAAGAGCTGAAAGAACAGGCCATCGAAGCCGTTGAACAGCACGGCATCGTGTTTATCGATGAGATCGACAAAATCTGTAAGCGCGGCGAAACCTCCGGCCCGGACGTATCCCGCGAAGGGGTGCAACGCGATCTGCTGCCGCTGGTTGAAGGTTGTACCGTGTCCACTAAACACGGCATGGTGAAGACCGATCATATTTTGTTTATCGCTTCGGGCGCGTTCCAGGTCTCCAAACCTTCCGATTTGATTCCGGAATTACAGGGACGGTTGCCGATTCGCGTGGAGCTCGAAGCCCTGACCACCGATGACTTCGAACGTATCCTTACCGAGCCCAGCGCTTCCCTGACCATTCAGTATAAAGCGCTGATGGCCACCGAGGGGGTAAGCATCGAATTCACCGCCGACGGTATCCGCCGCATCGCCGAGGCCGCCTGGCAAGTGAACGAACGTACCGAGAATATCGGCGCCCGCCGGCTGCATACGGTGCTGGAGCGTTTGATGGAAGATATTTCCTATGATGCCAGCGAATGGGATGGTAAAACTATTTCAATTGATGCAGATTATGTTCGTAGCCATCTGGATGAGTTAGTATCCGATGAAGATTTGAGCCGATTTATCCTGTAATCATTAACAGGTGGATAAACGACATCCGAAATGGGAGGCTCCGGCCTCTCATTTTTTTGCCTAAACCGGGTATTAAACAAAAGATTCGTTAATTATGAGTGAAACCGTCACCATCAGTCCGGCCAAAGCCTGGATGGTCAGTCTGCGCCTGCGCACCTTGCCGCTTGCGCTGGCTTCCATTGTCACCGGCTCGGCGATAGCCGGTTGGCAAGGACACTTCAAACCCGGCGTCGCGCTGCTGGCACTGTTAACCGCCGCCTTGTTGCAGATCCTGTCCAACCTGGCCAATGACTATGGCGATTCCGTCAAGGGCAGCGACGAACGCGGCCGCATCGGGCCGATGCGCGGCATGCAACTGGGCGTTATTTCCCGCGAGCAGATGAAGTTCGCGCTGATACTGGCCATGGGGCTGGCGCTGCTGTCCGGCGCGGCGCTGATTGCCGTTGCCTGTGAAAAACCCGCTGATATCCTGGGTTTCCTGGTATTGGGCGTGCTGTCCATTATTGCCGCCATCACCTACACCATGGGCACCCGTCCTTATGGCTATATGGGACTCGGGGATCTGTCGGTATTGGTATTCTTTGGCTGGCTCAGCGTCGGCGGCAGTTATTACCTGCAAACCGGCACCTTCCACGCCATGGTGATGCTACCGGCCACCGCCTGCGGATTATTGGCGGCGGCGGTGCTCAATATCAATAATCTGCGTGATATCGAAACCGATCGCCAGAACGGTAAAAATACCCTGGCCGTCAGGCTTGGGCCGCAATGGGCGCGTTACTATCATGCGGCATTACTTTCGGGCGCGGTAATGTGCCTGGCGATTTTCACCCTGCTTGAACTGCGCAACCTGGTCGGCTGGTTATTCGTGCTGGCGGTGCCGGCGCTGTATATGCAGGCGCGTTTCGTATTGCACGAAACCAACCCGCTGGGTATCCGGCCGATGCTGGAAAAAACCGTAAAATGCGCGCTCTTGATTAATATCCTGTTTGCCGTCGGCCTGCTGTGTAGTTGATACGCCGCGTGCGTTTTTCTGACGTCCATCAAGTTAACAATTGATGGTTTTGGCAACTGGCGCGAGAACGCGATATACTTTGGGCTCCAGCGGCAAACCGACGTAAATCCTATGAAATACGATACCTCAGAACTGTGCGACATTTATCATGAAGACGTGAATGTTGTTGAACCTCTCTTCAGCAATTTTGGCGGGAGGACATCGTTTGGCGGGCAGATCATTACCGTGAAATGCTTCGAGGATAATGGTTTGCTTTATGACGTGCTCGAAGAGAATGGGCTTGGCCGCGTCCTGGTGGTGGACGGCGGCGGTTCGGTCAGGCGGGCGCTGATTAATGCCGAGCTGGGCAATTTGGCGGTGCAAAATGAGTGGGAAGGGATCGTGGTCTACGGCGCCGTGCGCCAGGTGGACGATCTCGAAGAATTGGATCTGGGCATTCAGGCCATGGCCGCCACGCCGGCAGGCGCTGCGAGCGAAGGTATTGGCGAAAGCGATATCCGGGTCAACTTCGGCGGGGTAACATTCTTCTCCGGCGACCATCTGTACGCCGATAATACCGGCATCATCCTATCGGAAGACCCGCTCGACATAGAGTAATCCGTCACCGATGCCAAAAGGGCGATCTGGCATCGCCCTTTTTTGTTAGCGTCATGCGGCTACTACACTTCTTCCATCTTGCTGAGCAATGCGCGTAAACGCTCTTGCCACACGCCCTGTTCCTGTTTCAACTGTTCATTTTCGTTAACCAGCGATTCGCGGTTACTGGATGCCTGCTGTAATTCCTGAGCCAGGCCATTGTTCTTGTCTTTCAGTTCTTCGATTTCCATTTGCAAAAGCGTGATGGTATCAATCGCTTGCTGTACCTTCGCCTCTAATTTTTCAAATACTTCAAAAGCCATTTCAGCCCCCTTAAGCCTACAAGGTGTAATCGTGAATTTGCGCTACACCCCTGGGTGTAACCTGTTAAAACGTCAAATCGTCCGCACCCGGCGGGCGCGAAGCAAAATGTCTCGGCTACCAGCCTGAAGAGGGGATTTTAAGTAGCCCTAGCCCAGGTGTCCAGCCGCAATCGTCCAAATAGCCGATTGAGATGAGTATTGTACGCTATGAAGCCCGCCGACAGAGTAAAGTTTTCTTTTCGCCCCTCCCCGCCTCCCACGCATTAACATTTTTTGTTAAAAGGCATGATAGCCAGAGCACAGACTGAGGGTTTTTCTTGCTCTAAAATAAGCGTATTCGCTCATTTTTATGACGTACTGCACACATTTTGATTTCGATATTTCTCGTTTCTGCTCGTTAACGATAAATTTACAACATGCCTACATTTTTTTTAGGTTAGAGTTGATTCGGTGACCAGACGTTCGATAGGTGGTTACCTCACCTTTTCGCTACCAGGAAAAGATTATGAGCCAACAAAGAATACCAACGTTAAAAGGCCAATGTATTGCCGAGTTTCTTGGAACCGGTCTGCTGATTTTCTTCGGCTGCGGCTGCGTCGCCGCCCTCAAGCTGGCCGGCGCAAGCTTCGGCCAGTGGGAAATCAGTATTATTTGGGGCCTGGGCGTCGCCATGGCGGTTTATCTGACTGCTGCCGTATCAGGCGCCCATCTCAGCCCCGCCGTGTCCATCGCCCTATGGCTGTTCGCTAATTTCGAACGCCGCAAGGTGTTGCCTTATATTATCTCGCAGATGCTGGGGGCCTTTTGCGCCGCCGCCCTGGTGTACGCCCTGTATTACAACCTGTTTTTCGATTTTGAACAGGCTAACCATATGGTGCGCGGCAGCGTTGAAAGCCTCCAGCTGGCCGGAATATTCTCCACCTATCCCAATGCCCATATCACGGTCGTCCAGGCCTTCTTTGTGGAAATGGTGATCACCGCCATTCTGCTGTGCCTGATCCTGGCCCTGACCGATGACGGCAACGGTATTCCCCGCGGCCCGCTGGCGCCGTTGCTGATCGGCATACTGATCGCGGTGATTGGCGCGTCAATGGGGCCATTGACCGGTTTTGCCCTTAACCCCGCCCGTGACTTGGGGCCGAAGGTATTTGCTTATTTTGCCGGTTGGGGCAAGGTGGCATTTACCGGCGGACGAGATATCCCCTACTTCCTGGTGCCGTTGATTGCTCCGGTCATAGGCGGCTGCCTGGGCGCGTACGCGTATCGCGCGCTGATTAGCCCCTATCTTCCTTCGGATGTCATCGAAGACGGAATGGAAGAAACGCATACAGCCAATTCCGAGCGCAAAGCTTAATGCTCACCATGTGAATTATAACTTTTGCAGGAACCTATTATGTCATCAGAAAAAAAATACATTGTAGCTCTGGACCAAGGCACCACCAGTTCACGCGCCATCGTCATGGATCACGATGCCAATATCGTCAGTGTTTCACAGCGCGAATTCACCCAGATTTATCCCAAACCGGGCTGGGTTGAACACGATCCGATGGAAATTTGGGCGTCGCAAAGCTCGACGCTGGTGGAAGTCCTGGCCAAAGCCGATATCCGTTCAGACCAGATCGCCGGCATCGGCATCACCAATCAGCGCGAAACGGCGGTGGTATGGGATAAAGAGACCGGTAAGCCGATTTACAATGCCATTGTCTGGCAGTGCCGCCGTACGTCGGATATGTGCGAAAAGCTGAAGAAAGACGGCCTGGAAGAGTATGTACGCCATACCACCGGGCTGGTGATCGACCCCTATTTTTCCGGCACCAAGGTCAAATGGATACTGGATAACGTGGAAGGCGCCAGGGATCGCGCCAAACGCGGCGAACTGCTGTTCGGCACCATCGATACCTGGCTTATCTGGCGTATGACGCAGGGACGGGTGCATGTCACCGATTATACCAATGCGTCCCGCACCATGATGTTCAACATCCATAAACTGGAGTGGGATGATAAGCTGCTGGAAATCCTGGATATCCCGCGGTCCATGCTGCCTACGGTACGCCCCTCTTCCGAGGTGTACGGCCAAACCAATATCGGCGGTAAAGGCGGGACCCGTATCCCTATCGCCGGTATCGCCGGCGACCAGCAGGCCGCTCTGTATGGACAACTATGCGTACAGCCGGGCATGGCCAAAAACACTTACGGCACCGGCTGCTTCCTGTTGATGAATACCGGTACCGAGGCGGTGCTATCGAAACACGGCCTGCTGACCACCATTGCCTGCGGCCCGCGCGGCGAGGTCAATTATGCCCTGGAAGGCGCGGTATTCGTTGCCGGCGCCGCCATTCAATGGCTGCGTGACGAAATGAAACTGATCAGCGATGCCGCCGACTCGGAATATTTCGCCGGCAAAGTGAGCGATACCAACGGCGTCTACGTGGTGCCGGCGTTTACCGGCCTGGGCGCCCCCTATTGGGACCCCTATGCGCGCGGCGCGATTTTCGGTTTGACCCGCGGCGTTAACGCCAACCACATTATCCGCGCAACCCTGGAGTCCATAGCCTTCCAGACCCGCGATCTGCTGGACGCCATGCAGGCGGATTCAGGCGCCCGGCTGCAGTCGCTGCGGGTGGACGGCGGCGCGGTGGCCAATAACTTCCTGATGCAGTTCCAGTCCGATATTCTCGGTACCAAGGTTGAACGGCCCGAAGTCAGGGAAGTGACCGCCCTGGGCGCGGCCTATCTGGCCGGGCTGGCCGTAGGCTTCTGGAGCGACCTGGATGAGGTCAGGAGCAAAGCGGTAATCGATCGCGAGTTCAAACCCAGCATTGAAACCATTGAACGTAACGTGCGTTACAGCGGCTGGCAAAAAGCGGTCGAGCGCGCCCGTTCTTGGGAAGAACGCTCCGGCGAATAATCCGCGGCCGGTCATGTTTTAAAAGCCCGGCGCTTTCCGGACGGTCCAGACCGTCCGGAATCCCCGCCGGGTGTGATAAACTTTGCGACAAACTTCTCTCACAGTTGAAACGCAAGGTTTGACCATGAAACGTGAATTAGCCATTGAGTTCTCCCGGGTTACCGAAGCCGCCGCGCTGGCGGGCTATAGCTGGCTTGGACGCGGCGATAAAAACGCGGCCGATAACGCCGCCGTGCAGGCCATGCGCATCGTGCTTAACCAAGTACAAATTGATGGGCGGATAGTCATTGGCGAAGGTGAAATCGACGAAGCGCCGATGCTCTATATCGGCGAAGCGGTCGGTACCGGTAGCGGCGACGCGGTGGATATCGCGGTCGATCCCATTGAAGGCACCCGCATGACGGCCATGGGCCAGGCCAATGCCCTGGCGGTATTGGCGGTGGGTGAAAAAGGCGCTTTTTTGCACGCGCCGGATATGTACATGGAAAAACTGGTGGTAGGCCCCGATGCCAAAGGCGCCATTGATCTCGCCCTGCCCCTGGACCAAAACCTGCGTAATATTGCCCGCCAGCTCGATAAGCCCCTGGAGCGGTTAACCGTGGCCATTCTGGCCAAGCCCCGCCATGAAAGCTGCATTGCCGACTTGCAGCGGCTCGGCGTGCGGGTATTTACCGTTCCCGACGGCGATGTGGCCGCCTCTATTTTGACCTGCATGCCCGACAGCGAAGTAGATGTCATGTACGGCATCGGCGGCGCGCCGGAAGGGGTGATCTCCGCGGCGGCCATCCGCGCGATGGACGGCGATATGCAGGGCCGGCTGTTGCCCCGGCATCAGGTCAAAGGCGATACTGAAGATAATCGCCGCATCGGCGCCGATGAACTGGCCCGCTGCGCCGCCATGGGCATCAGCGCCAATACCGTGCTGCGGCTCAATGATATGGCCCGCAATGACAATGTGATATTTTCCGCCACCGGCATCACCAAGGGCGATCTGCTCAACGGTATCGCCCGCACGGGCAATCTGGCCACCACCGAAACGCTATTGATCCGCGGCAACAGCCGCACCATTCGCCGCATAACGTCCACTCATTATCTCGATCGCAAAGATCCGGCCTTGCATCCGTTTATTCTGTAACCGCGGCGATACGGATGCCGCAGGGGTTGATAAAACCATGCAACCATTGGTTAACATTTACCGCTGCCACACTGGAAGCGCTGGTCAAATTAGCCGATAATGGCGCTTTCAACATTAGCCGCTGTGACAGAGTGGAGAATCGGGACCAAGGGGAAAAGATCGCTATGGCTGAATGGGTGACCGGGAAAATCATACATGTGGAACACTGGACGGAGAGTCTTTTCAGTCTGATCGTCAATGCGCCGGTGGATCAATTTACCGCCGGGCAGTTTGCCAAACTGGGGCTGGAAATCAACGGCGAACGCGTTCAGCGCGCCTACTCCTACGTCAATGCCCCGAGCAGCGATAATCTGGAATTTTATCTGGTCACCGTGCCTGACGGCAAGCTCAGCCCGCCGCTGCACGTGCTGCAACCGGGCGACGAACTGATGGTAACCAAAGAGGCCGCCGGCTTTTTTGTCCTCGACGAGATCCCCGAGTGCGACACATTATGGATGCTGGCGACGGGGACGGCCCTGGGACCCTTTTTGTCGATATTGCAACAGGGCGACGGCCTGGATCGCTTCCAGGATATCGTGCTGGTGCACGCCGCGCGTTTCGCCAGGGATCTCAGCTACCTGCCGCTGATGCTGGAATTGCAGCAGCGCTACAACGGCAAGCTGCACGTGCAGACCGTGGTCAGCCGCGAAGAGGTGCCCGGCTCGCTGACCGGCCGCGTCCCGGCCCTGATTGCCGACGGTTCGCTGGAAGCGGCGGTCGGTTTGCCGCTCAATGCTCAAACCAGCCATGTCATGCTGTGCGGCAATCCGCAAATGGTGCGCGATACCCAGCAAGTATTAAAAGAAACCCGCGAAATGCGTAAGCATTTGAAGCGCAAGCCGGGCCATATAACCAGCGAACATTATTGGTAAACCTTATCAAAAACGTCACCGGGCCCTATACAATGGGAAGCCATAGGCTGTGAAAACACGAATCCGCTTCGCCATCCCGATCCTGGTGTTCTGGCTGGGCGTCTTTACCACGGTGAACGCAGCCGGGGCGCAGGAGGACATGCCGCCGCCCGCCCCCTACTTACTGGCCGGCGCGCCCACCTTTGATCTGACGATAGTGAAGTTCCGCGAAAAATATAATGCCGATAATCCCCTGCTGCCAATCGGCGAGTTCCGGGCCATCGGCAACAGCAACGATGGCATTAACCTTACCCGCGCCGCCAGCAAAATCAGCGGCACCCTGTATGCATCCACCGCGCTGGAGAAAGGCAGCGGCAAAATCAAGACCCTGCAATTGACTTACCTGCCGGTGGAAGGCGGCGCTGAAAAAGCGGCCCGCGCCATCGCCATCGGTTATATGGCCGCCCTGGTACGTGAATTCGAGCCGACCCTTACCGTCGAGCAGAGCAGTGCGCGGGTTACCGATCTGTTGGTTAAAGGACGGGGATCGCGGTTTTTTCAGCAGTCCTGGGGAGCGCTACGCTACGTGGTGGCGGATAATGGTGATAAAGGTCTCACTTTTGCCGTCGAGCCGATAAAGCTGGCGCTGGCCGAGCCTTGACCTGTCCCGTTTAATGACAAAAAACAAAGCCACCGCGGCCCTTTCTCTCTATACTGTGGGACAGGTATATTGTCTCAAAGACAATCAATTTTTTAATTTCGCGTTTCCTGATTGGAGAATATAAGATGCGACATCCGTTAGTGATGGGTAACTGGAAGCTGAATGGCAGCAAGCATTTGGTTAACGAATTGATTGCCGCGCTGCGCAAAGAACTGAACGGCGTAGTGGGCTGCGGCGTGGCTATCGCGCCGCCGGTGGTCTATCTGGAGCAGGCTAAGCGCCAGCTCGCCGGCAGCCAATTGGCGCTGGGCGCGCAAAACGTGGATACCAACCTGTCCGGCGCATTTACCGGCGAAGTTTCCGCCGATATGCTCAAGGATATCGGTGCGAAATATATTATTATCGGTCACTCCGAGCGCCGCACCTACCACAAAGAAAGCGACGAGTTTATCGCTGAAAAATTCGCCGTCCTGAAAGAAGCCGGCCTGATCCCGGTATTGTGTATCGGTGAAAGCGAAGCCGAAAACGAAGCGGGTCAAACCGAAGCGGTATGCGCGCGCCAGCTTGACGCCGTATTAAAAACCCTGGGCGCCAAGGCGTTTGAAAATACCGTCGTCGCCTATGAACCTATTTGGGCCATCGGTACCGGTAAATCGGCCACCCCCGCGCAGGCCCAGGCGGTGCATAAATTTATCCGCGGCCATATCGCCAAACACGATAGCGCCATCGCTGAACAAGTGATCATCCAGTACGGCGGTTCGGTCAATGCCGGCAACGCGGCTGAATTGTTCACCCAGCCGGATATCGACGGCGCGCTGGTTGGCGGCGCCTCCCTGAAAGCGGACGCCTTTGCGGTTATCGTAAAAGCGGCCGCCGCAGCGAAAAACGCCTGATTTACCCCATATGGCCGGGTTGGCAAATCCGTTTTGTCCGCCCATCAACCGGAAACCACAGGTTTCCGGTTTTTTTTGCCCATATTTTGCCGGATATCCCGCGGGCCGGCCGCTCAGCGTCTTGTAGCGACCGAGGCGCGATCCACCAGTTCGGGGGTCAACACCAGGATCTGGGGTTCGGTATCGGGATTTTGCAGCCGGTAAATCAGCGTATCGATCGCCAATTCACCCAGCGAATCCTTCGGTTGGTTGATGGTGGTCAACGGCGGGGTCATGTATTTAGCCAATTCGATATCATCATAGCCAATCACGGCCATGTCTTGCGGTACCGACAGTCCCGCCTGGAACAGTGCCTGGTAAACCCCGACCGCCACCGCGTCGTTGCCGGTGAATACCGCATGGGGCGGCCGCGGCAACGCGAGTAGTGCCTGCATCGCCGTCACGCCGCCGCCAAATTCGAAATCGCTGAATACTTCATAACCTGCGGGAATCGTCAAGCCGGCCCGGCCCATGGCGAGGCGATAACCCTCCAGGCGATGGCGCGCGGTGGTTTTATTCTGCGGGCCGGCGATGCAGGCAATTTCGGTATAGCCGCGCGAAATTAAGTGCTCGGTGGCCAGGCAGCCGCCTAATAAAGAATTATCCTGGATGATATCGAGCGCATCTTCGAACGGCGTCCAATCCATCATCACAATCGGCAATGACGGATAGCGGCGCAGCGCCAGACGGGAAGGCTGATTGTTTTCGGTACACATGATAAGCAGGCCGTCGACGCGTTTTTGCAACAGCGTTTCCATGCTGCGGCTCATACGGTCGGCGTCCTCTTCCGTGTTACAGAGAATCAGGCTATAACCGCGCTCATAGCAGCTGCGCTCCACGCCGTGCACCACTTCCGCATAAAACGGGTTATTGCTGGAGGTAATTAACATGCCCAGCGTGCGCGTTTGGTTTATTTTCAAACTGCGGGCCAGCGCGGAGGGCGCATAATTGAGCTGTTCCACCACCGCCAGCACTTTATCGCGTACCGCGTCGCTGACAAACCGGTTGTTATTAATCACGTGGGAAACGGTCGATGTGGAAACACCCGCCAGGCGGGCGACATCTTTCATGGTAGCCAAAAAAGCTCCTAACCCTTTAAAAAAGCGTCAATTTCGTCACGCCACGGAATCGATGGCTGCGCGCCGGGGCGGGTGACCGCGATGGCGGCGGCGGCATGGGCGAATTGGACGGCATGGTCCATATCCCGGCCTTCAAGCAATGCGGTCAGCAGGGAGCCGTTAAACGTATCTCCGGCAGCAATGGTATCCACCGCCTTGACCTTGAAACCGGGCACCAATTTGCCGTTGCCCCCGGAGCTAAGCCATACCCCCCGGCTGCCAAGAGTGATAATGACCGTCGAAATACCTTTGTCATGCAATATCAGCGCGGCCCGGGCGGCGGCGGCGTCATCGCTGATAACCACCCCGGTCAGGCGCTCCGCTTCGGTTTCATTCGGGGTAATAATATCCACCAGCGCCAATAATTCATCCGGCAGTTGGCGGGCCGGCGCGGGATTTAAAATTACCTGGGTCCGATGCGCCCTGGCCAGTTTGGCGGCGGCGATCACGGTGTCCAGGGGCGACTCCAATTGCATCAGCAGGGCGGCGGCGTCGATCACGGACTGCCGGTAGCGGGACAAATAATCCGGCGTTACCGCGGCATTGGCTCCCGGGTCGATGCCAATCACATTCTCGCCTTCGTCATTAACGAAAATCAGCGCCACGCCGGTCGTGGCGCCCGCGGCGGGCTGCACGGATTGGATATCGATTTTATCCGCCTGTAATTGCCGGCGGATTCGCTCACCCATATCATCTTCGCCCACGCAGGCGATAAAGGAGATATCCGCGCCGCTGCGTCCCGCAGCTACCGCCTGGTTGGCGCCTTTGCCGCCAAACGCAATCCGGTAATTCTTGCCAATCAGCGTTTCGCCGGGACGGGGGAATTGTTCAAGATTAAGAATATGATCGGCATTAATGCTGCCCAGAACCACCAGTTTGTTTGTTGCCATCGCCATTATCCTGATTAAAGGCGTCGCCCCCGCAGCATGCGCGGCAGGGGTAACGCAGGGCTATGCCTGAGCCACTATCGGCGTTACTTGGTGACCAGCTTCAAGGCAACCGGGATCACCGCGTCCACTTTCTCGCCCTTCAGGACTTTATCGGCGGTATCTACCCCGATACTGCCAATCTGGTCGGGCTGCTGGGCCACGGTGGCGGCAAGTTTGCCGCTTTGCACCGCTTTTATGCCGTCGGCGGTGCCATCAAAACCCACCACCAGCACGTCGGTTTTATTCACCGTTTGCAGGGCGCGCATGGCGCCCAGGGCCATTTCGTCGTTCTGGGCGAACACGGCTTGCACCGTTGGGTGCGCCGTCAGCAGGTTCTGCATGACGTTAAGCCCTTTGGTACGGTCGAAATCAGCGGGCTGACTGGCTAACATAGCAAATTTATACTGTTCGGCCGATTGTTTAAAGCCTTCGCCGCGCTCGCGCGCCACGGACGTGCCGGCAATCCCTTCAAGTTGGATGACTTTGGTATTTTGACCGAGTTTTTGACCGATAAAATCACCGGCCATTTTGCCGCCGACCCGGTTGTCCGAGGCGATATGGCTGACCACGGCGCCTTTATTGGCTTTACGATCCAGGGTAATTACCGGGATCTTCGCCTGGTTGGCCAGGATCACCGCATTGCCCACCGCATCGGAATCGCTGGGATTGATCAGCAGCAGCTTCACGCCGCGCACCGTCAGATCCTGCACGTTCGCCAGCTCCTTGGCGGGGTTATTTTGCGAATCCAGCACCACCAGTTGATATCCCAGCTTATCCGCTTCTTTCTGCGCACCGTCTTTCATGGCAACAAAGAACGGATTGTTCAGGGTGGAAACCACCAGCGCGATGCTGTCTTTCGCCAGCGCGTTGGCGCTGAGGGTGGCGCTTAACGCCAGGGCGGACATCACAAATGCTAATTTTTTCATTTTCATCTTTATCATTCCTGCGGGGAGAGGTTATTTACTGCTTTTGTTATCTACCAGCACCGCCAACAAAATAACCACGGCTTTAACAATCATCTGGTAGTAGGAAGAGACGCTTAATAAATTCAGGCCGTTATTCAAAAAGCCCAGGATCAGCGCACCGATAAGCGTACCCATGATGCGGCCTTTGCCGCCGGCCAGGCTGGTGCCGCCCAGCACTACCGCGGCGATGGCATCCAGCTCATAGCCGGTGCCGGCCGTGGGCTGCGCCGAGGACAGCCGCGCGACTTCGATCACGCCGGCCAGCGCCGCCAGCAGAC
Organism: Enterobacterales bacterium; assembly: GCA_015654925.1. GTDB lineage: Bacteria > Pseudomonadota > Gammaproteobacteria > Enterobacterales > Enterobacteriaceae > Acerihabitans. The sequence continues at coordinate 31,184 of JAATFX010000004.1, forward strand.
CGCATAGGGAATAGACGATGATTTTGACCCGATCGACGCTGATGCCGGACAGACGGGTCGCGGCCTCATTGCCGCCCAGGGCGTAGATATAGCGGCCCAGCCGGGTGTGATGCAGCATGTACCAGGCGGCGAGAAACACCACGGCCATGATCCATACCGGCGTAGGCACCCCCAGCGGGCGGCCGATGCCAAACCAGCCAAAGGCATCCGCCACATCGGAAAAACCCGTGTTGACCGGACTGCCGTTGGTATACACCATGGTGATGCCGCGCAGCAGCAGCATCATGACCAGGGTGGCGATAAAAGCCTGCACCCTGCCCTTCGCCACGATCATGCCCGTCACCGCGCCGATGGCGGCCCCCAAACCCAGCGAGGCGGCCACCGCCACCATGACGTTCATCTCCAGGCCCACTACCGACGCGGCGACCGCGCCGGTCAATGCCAGCAGCGAACCCACGGAAAGGTCGATGCCGGAGGTCAGGATGACCAGCGTCATACCCACCGCCATAATGGCGTTCACCGATGTCTGCTGTAGGATATTGAACAAATTGTTCAGGCTGAAGAAATTGGAACTCATTGAAGACACCACGGCGATCAACACCAGCAATGCAATCAATGATTTTTGCTCTAATAGCCACGCTTTACTGATACCGCGCTTAACGGGGATAGTCCGGGAATTCATCACTGATTCTCCTGCTGTAGTCGATATTGCTTACCGACGGCCGCGGCCATCAGCACTTCCTGGGTGGCCTGCTCGATGGGGAAGGTGCCGCTTAAGCGCCCCTCATGCATCACCATAACGCGATCGCTCATGCCCAGCACCTCGGGCATTTCGGAGGAGATCAGAATGATACTCAGCCCCTCTTGCTTGAACTGGTTGATTAATTGATAAATTTCTTTTTTGGCGCCGACATCCACGCCGCGGGTCGGCTCATCGAGGATCAGCACTTTGGGCCGGGTCATCAGCCCGCGGGCGATGGCGACTTTTTGCTGGTTACCGCCAGAGAGCAGGCCGATAGGCTGTTCCATGGACGGCGTTTTGATATTAAATAAACGGATAAAATCGCCTACCGCCTGCTGTTCATCGGCATGTTTCAGCCAACCGGCCTGATGGCTGAAATAGCGCAGGGCGGTCAGCGTCATGTTTTCTTTCACCGACATGCCCAGCACCAGGCCGTCGCGCTTACGATCTTCGGAGATATATACGATGCCGTTGGCCAGCCCATCCTGCGGCGTCCTGGCGACGACGGCCCGGCCGTCGAGCATGACGGCGCCGCCGGTGCGTTTGGCCGCGCCATACAGGGTTTTCATCAGCTCGGTGCGACCGGCGCCCATTAACCCGGCCACGCCGAGGATTTCGCTATGGCGCAGGGTAAAACTGACATCAAACACGCCTGGACCGGAGAGATGGCTCACCACCAGGCATTCCGCCCCCGGGTCCATAGGGATACGCGGATATTGTTCTTCCAGACGGCGGCCCACCATCATTTCAATCAGCGTGTCTTCTTCTAATTCGCTTACCGGACGCTCGGCGATAAACTGGCCGTCGCGCATAACCGTCACATCGTCGCAGATTTCAAAAATTTCTTTTAGCCGATGGGAAATATAAACGATGCCGCAGCCCTGCTGTTTCAGTTCATTGATAACGCTAAACAGCGATGCCGTTTCCGTATCGGTCAGGGCATCCGTCGGCTCATCCATGATAATGACCTGGGACTTGAAGCTGATGACCTTGGCGATTTCCACCATTTGCTGATCGCCAATCGACAAATCCCCCACCAGCCGGTGGCTGCTGTAATGTAAATTCAGCCGTGCCAGCAGCCGGTCCGCTTCGCTATACATCCGCGGCCAGTCAATACCGCCGAAACGGTTAAGAAACTCCCGGCCAAGAAAAATATTTTCAGCGATGGTCAATTGGGGAATCAGGTTCAGCTCTTGATGGATAATCCCGATGCCGGCTTCCTGCGAGGCCTTCGGCCCGCTGAACGTCACTTCGTTCCCCTGGAATGCGAGGGTACCGGCATCTTTGCTGTAGATACCGGTCAGCACCTTCATCATGGTGGATTTACCGGCGCCGTTCTCCCCCACCAGGGCCATTACCCGGCCGGGATACACCGCCAGCGCCGCGCCGGAGAGCGCCTTCACTCCCGGAAACGATTTATCGATCCCTGTCAGTTGCAGTAACGGTTGCATAAGAACCTCAGAAGGTGACGCCGGAGCATAGGATAACGTTGGCAAAGGGCGAGCACTCACCGCTGCGGATAACTGCACGGCTTTGGCCGGTGCGCGTTTTAAACGCCTGGTGGCTGATATATTCCGTGGTGATGGTATTCCCTTGCCGCTGTTCAAGCTGGGACAGCAGCGCCAGCAGTTCCTGATGCAACCGCGGGTTGTGAGTCTTGATCTCTTGGGCCAGGATGGCCTTTTCCACCTGCATTTCGCTGGTCACCACCTCGACCACCTGCATAAATGCCGGCACGCCGTGGGTCAGCGCCAAATCTATTCTGAGGGTGGCGGCGGGAACGGGCAGGCCCGCGTCGGCAATGGCCACTTCATCGGTATGGCCTAAACGGGAAATGAGCGCGGAGACGTCGGCGTTCAATAGTAACCCTTTTTTCATGTTCATTTCTCCCAGCGAAACGTTTCGCTGAGAAAGAAAATAATCAAAAAGGGATCGGTAAACAAGATCAATCAGTCAAAAATGTGATCGCTATCGAAACGTTTCGCTGGCTAGATAAAAAAACCGGCGGGTCCCCGTTTAAGGAATCCGCCGGCGGTATGAAGTACGGCGCTTATCAGTAATTAACGCTGGTTAATTTGATCGAAGCTGCCGCCGTTGGAGAAATGGACTTTTTGCGCCTGCTGCCAATCGCCGAACGTTTCGGCCAGGGTAAACAATTTCAACTGCGGGAATTCCTTGGCAAACTCTTTGGCCACCGCGGCGTCGCGGGGACGATAGTAATTTTTTGCGGCGATGCGCTGCCCTTCCGTTGAATAGAGGTACTTCAGGTATTCAGTGGCAATATCGCGCGTGCCCCGCTTATCGACGATTTTGTCGACCACCGACACGGTCGGTTCCGCGAGGATGGACTCGCTGGGCACGACGATGTCGTATTTATCTTTGCCGACTTCATTAACGGCCAGCAGCGCTTCGTTTTCCCACGCGATCAGCACATCGCCGATGCCTCGTTCTACAAAGGTATTGGTCGCGCCGCGGGCGCCGGAATCCAGGACCTCGACGTTTTTAAATACGGATTTGACGAAATCCTGGGCTTTAGCCTGATCGTTATTATTATGATGCAGCGCGTATCCCCATGCGGCCAGGTAATTCCAGCGTGCGCCGCCGGACGTTTTCGGATTCGGGGTAATGATGGAAATCCCGGGTTTCGCCAGATCCGGCCAGTCATGAATTTGTTTCGGGTTGCCCTTGCGTACCAGGAAAACAATAGTGGAGGTATAAGGCGCAGAGTTGTCCGGCAGGCGGGTGATCCAATTTTTATCGATAACGCCGCGCTCGGCGATGGCATCCACATCATAGGCCAGGGCCAGCGTCACCACATCGGCATCAATACCGTTGATAACCGAGGTTGCCTGCTTGCCGGAACCGCCATGGGACTGGCGAATCGTGACTTTATCGCCGGTTTTGCCCTGCCAATATTTGCTGAACGCCGCATTATAATCTTGATACAGTTCCCGCGTCGGATCGTAAGAAACGTTCAGTAGCTGAATATCCTTCGCCAACGCGCTCCCCGATAATAAAATCAATAACAGCCCTGCTTGCCATTTCGACATCGTTCCACTCCCCAAGAGTATTGTGTAAGGTGCATATCGCGTTAGGAGAGAGTGTCAGAAATTGTGGCGTGATTTAAAGAATAAAAACGTAATTTATATAAGTAAAAGAGATAACCGGGGAATTAAGGCTACGCGCGCGGGCTGATGGGGTACGCGCCGAGGATTAAGCGGGTGGGGAAACAGGGCGTGAATAGCGTTCCGGAGAGAGTAAATTCGCGGCTTTGACCGGGTTTGGCTCTCATCCCTGAGAGCAACATGACCCGCCGATCAATACAGTTTTTTAGCGCATTCCAGCAGATCGCTTTTAAACGGCCGCTTCATGTTTTCAATGGCATCAATAATATCGTGATGCACCAGCTTTTCATTCTGTACGCCGACGCAGCGTCCGCCGTAGCCTTGCAACAACAGTTCGATTGAGTAGGCACCCATGCGCGAGGCCAGGATACGATCATAGGCCACCGGGCTGCCGCCGCGCTGGATATGACCCAAAACCGTGGCGCGGGTTTCACGTCCGGTCTCTTTTTCTATATATTGCGCCAGCTCGCTGACATTGCAGATATGCTCGGTGATAGCGACAATAGCGTGTTTTTTACCTTTGGCGATGCCGGCTTTGATTTCGTAGACCAAATCGTCTGGTTTAAATTCCACCTCGGGCAATACGATAAATTCACAACCGCCGGCAATCGCCGCCGACATGGTGAGATCGCCGCAATAGCGCCCCATGACTTCGACAATGGAAATACGCTGGTGTGAAGAAGAGGTATCGCGCAGGCGGTCAATGGCTTCGACCACGGTTTCCAGGGCGGTGAAATAACCTATGGTGTAATCGGTGCCCGCAACGTCGTTATCAATGGTGCCAGGCAGGCCGATGCAGGGGAAGCCCATTTCCGTGAGGCGTTTGGCGCCCATATAAGAGCCGTCGCCGCCGATCACCACCAGCGCATCAAGCCCGCGCTTATTCATATTTTCAATGGAGATAGCGCGCGTGCCCTCTTCCCGGAATTCGGGGAAACGCGCGGAGCCCAGAAAAGTACCGCCACGGTTAATCATATCCGACACGCTATAGCGATCCAGCTTCTTCATCCGATCCTGAAACAATCCCTGATAGCCGTCATAGATGCCATAGACTTCCAATCCTTCGGAAAGCCCCGCCCGCACAACGCCCCGGATCGCCGCATTCATGCCTGGTGAATCACCACCGCTTGTCAGTACACCGATTTTCTTAATCATGACTACCTCTGAACTTAAGATATAAATTGTAGAATACACTATGCCGGCTATATTTCAGGTTCCGATTACAGCGGGCCCTGTGGCTTATGGTAAAAATAGTATAACAAATCCGTTTTGCTGAATTGATTCAGGTCAGGCTAAATCCCACTATCTCTATGTTTTAAACGACATGATAATGCATTACATTCCGATAGCGCCAGGTTTTCACCGGTGCCGCGTTTGCCCGCTGCCACCGCGTGATAACCACCCTCTCATGCGCGTATTACCATAATGCGATTACCGGGCCGATGCAGCACCGTTGTTGCTAGCAGATGTTGCAAAAGGTGCGTATAGGGCGGCGTTGATGGAATACCGCGCAGCCCAAAGGGGAAAATTCGTTTTAAGGCGGGGAAGGCTAAATTTATTCAAAAATCAATCTTACGCGTTTGCCGGTGGCAGACATCGCCCAATCAAGCATTCAAGGGTGAATTTTTCCGTTTTCTGATTTATAACATCGGAAATACGGAGGGGAAAACATGCATGGGAACTGCCGCTCCAGCCTGTAGCTGCTGTGCGACATCACCCGCCAGTCCGGGAAAGTCGAAAATGCCATCAGCGGCAGCCAAGTTATGAAATGAACACCTCGGGACCTTTCTCACTAATAGTATTTAGTATCCTAAGCGCTGGCCGACTGGGTTTAATCTCGTTGCGCTCCCACTTCGAGACGCTTTCTTTAGACATTCCCAGCGTATGCGCGAGCACAGACTGAGACATGCCATAGCGATCGCGCATAGCCTTGATTTCTTCCCCTGACATCGTATGTACATCCGCAATTCGCTGTTTCAGCTCGCGAGCTTTCATGCGAGCCTCGATACGGTCAACGACTTCATCCGGCATAGCATCCAATTTGTTCAGATCCTTGGCATAAGCCAGGAGTTCTTTCATATCTGCGCCCATGGTTTAACCTCTTTCAGTTTACCGGCATTGATTAATTCTGTAATTTTTCCATCGCTGTAGTGCAAAAAAACCTCAGCGATTTCTTTATAAGTGGCGAGCGCATCGTCTTCGATTTCTTTTGCGCCCTTACCCGCTACAGCGCTTTTTGCCCAACCGTCAAAGAAAAACAAGTGTCCGCCGCTTTTGAAGAAGACAATGGTCCTCACTCCGTTGCTATTTCCTTGATTATTCAGAGGAATTCGCTTTTTGTATACGCCGCCGCCTAAGTCTGCTTCGTAGACGCCGTTATCAATCTCCTGAGCGGTCTTAAGCAATACATTATCGGAGATTTTCAGCCTTTTGGTCCGTTTATCAAACACGCTTGATCTATAAATTGCCAATGTCGAACTCCCTTTGACATACTGATAAGTATAGTAAGCGTTACTACTTTTTGCTACAAGATCTTCGGGACGTTCTTTCATAAACAGTCTTACAACAATTGTTAAGGCTCCTCTCTATGCACCTTTTTACAAAATTATCTTCCGTGCACTTAACATGGATGAAGGAGTTGAAGGTGCTCGCTCCCCCGCCCGGGAAAACCGGGGTTTTCGCCATGCAGGTAAAAGAAATCCGCCAGGCGACCGGCCTTTCACAAAGCGGTTTCGCCAAATTGATTGCGGTAAGCGTGGATACGCTGAAAAATTGGGAACAGGGCCGGCGTGAACCCACCGGGGCGGGCAGGTGGAATGATTCAGGCAAAAAAAACCCCACCTTTCGGTGGGGGAAGACAGGGATGGTGTCTATGGCAAGGAAAAAAGAGTATGTCTTTGTATCCGTTACTTACTCATTGCTACTGGCTTCTGGGGAGAAGTTTGGGTCATTTCAGCCATCTGCAACTGGATTTCGGCAAGGCGCTGCCGATGTTTGTCGTTTAAAATTTGTCTTTGCTCCGGCGTCAGCAGGTTGTACATTTGATTCCGTACTTTGGCCATTTCCACCTGCCGGATGACGTGTTGCTGCGCTATCTTTTCTGTTTGCGCCCGAACAGCCGGCTCATCAAATTTTTCGGCTGTTACCAATGTATGCAGTCGTTCCATTTCACTAATATTAATACGGGGTGTTCCAAGGCGCGCCTGACTCATCAAATCACGCATTTGCTGTCGCTGTTGTTCTGTGAGCCGTACGCCATCAAACATGCTGTAATGAGTATCGTTTAAACCACTGGCGATATCTTCATGATGCCAACCTTCCGTTGTCGTCTTCTCGCCGGCTAATACACTATTTGAAACCAGTGCGGCCGCGAAGACTAACACGTTAAGTTTGTGCATCCTTAACCCCTTGACTTATTTCTTTGATGCTTAACGATGAGTTTATTCTACTGACGGCGCTGCAAACATGCGTCAGGGGATGTAAAGCTACGTAAAGTCATGGATTGGTAGTGATTGATGACGTATTTTGCGTCATGAGGTGAATAAAAATGAATAAAATCCTTTTAGTTGATGACGACCGTGAATTAACAGCATTGTTAAAAGAATTGCTCGAGATGGAAGGTTTTGATGTCCTGGTGGCCTATGACGGCGAACAGGCATTGAATATTCTGGACAGCTCGGTGGATTTATTATTGCTTGATGTCATGATGCCGCGCAAAAACGGTATCGACACGCTGAAAGAATTACGCCAGCAGCACCAGACGCCGGTGATTATGCTCACCGCCCGCGGCAGCGAGCTGGATCGGGTGCTGGGGCTTGAATTAGGCGCGGACGATTACCTACCCAAGCCGTTTAACGATCGCGAACTGGTGGCGCGGATACGGGCGATTTTGCGCCGTTCCCATTGGACCGAGCAGCAGCAAGCCGGTGATTCCGGCACGCCGTCGCTGGAAGTGGATTTTCTGCGCCTCAATCCCGGACGCCAGGAAGCCACGTTCGACGGCGTTCCGCTGGAACTGACCGGTACGGAATTCACCCTGCTCTATCTGCTGGCGCAGCATCTGGGCCAGGTGGTTTCCCGCGAGCACCTGAGCCAGGAGGTATTGGGTAAGCGCCTGACGCCGTTTGACCGGGCTATCGATATGCACATCTCCAACCTGCGGCGTAAACTGCCGGAGCGCAAAGATGGCCACCCGTGGTTCAAAACCTTGCGCGGTCGGGGATATCTGATGGTATCCGCTGCATGATCAACAGTTTGACCGCGCGTATCTTCGCTATATTTTGGTTGACCCTGGCGCTGGTGCTGATGCTGGTGCTGATGGTGCCAAAACTGGATTCACGCCAGCTGACCCCGCTGCTGGACAGCGAGCAGCGCCAGGGCATCATGCTGCAACAGCATGTGGAGGCTGAGCTGGCCGGCGATCCGGCCAACGACCTGATGTGGTGGCGGCGGTTATTTCGCTCCATTGATAAATGGGCCCCGCCCGGCCAGCGCCTGATACTGGTAACCAGCGAAGGGCGGGTCATCGGCGCCCAGCGTAACGAAATGCAGGTCATCCGCAATTTTATCGGCCAATCCGATAATTCGGATCATCCGCAAAAGAAAAAATATGGGCGCGTGGAGCTGGTCGGCCCCTTTCCGATTCGCGACGGGGAGGACAACTACCAGTTATATCAAATCCGCCCGGCCGGCAATTCCCAGTCGGATTTTATCAACCTGATGTTTGACCGGCCGTTTCTGCTGCTGATTGTCACGATGTTAATCAGTATTCCTTTGCTGCTGTGGTTAGCCTGGAGCTTGGCCAAACCGGCACGCAAACTTAAGCATGCCGCGGACGAAGTGGCCCGGGGCAATCTGCGCCAACATCCCGAATTGGAAGCCGGCCCGCAGGAATTTTTAGCCACCGGCGTCAGTTTCAATCAAATGGTCAGCGCGCTGGAAAGGATGGTCACCGCCCAGCAGCGCCTGCTCTCCGATATTTCCCATGAGCTGCGTACTCCCCTGACCCGTTTGCAGCTAGCCACGGCCCTGATGCGGCGCAAACAGGGCGAAGGCCATGAGCTGGCGCGTATTGAAACCGAGGCGCAGCGGCTGGACTCCATGATCAACGACCTGCTGGTACTCTCGCGCAACCAGCACAAGAATGAACTGACCCGCGAATATATCAAAGCCAACGATTTGTGGAGCGATGTGCTCGACGACGCCAAATTCGAAGCCGAGCAAATGGGCAAAACCCTGCGCATTACCACGCCGCCTGATAACTGGATGATTGTAGGCAATCCCGCCGCGCTGGACAGCGCGCTGGAAAATGTGGTTCGCAACGCCCTGCGTTATTCAAACCAGCAAATTGCCGTGGCGTTCAGCGCCGATCAACAGGGGATCACCATCACCGTGGATGACGATGGCCCTGGCGTCAGCGAGGAAGACCGCGAACAAATTTTCCGGCCGTTCTACCGCACCGACGAAGCGCGCGATCGCGCCTCCGGCGGTTCAGGGCTGGGGCTGGCCATCGTGGAAAAAGCGGTGGAGCAGCATCACGGCTGGGTCAAGGCCGAAGACAGCCCGCTGGGCGGGCTGCGCCTGGTGATATGGCTGCCATTGCAACACCGCTGACCGGTCGCGAATAAGGCGCGTCCGGCGGCGAGGAGTTGCAGCAAACCGCGCGCTTTTTTGCTATCCTTCGCCCTCGTCAAGGGGGCGCCATGCTACATATCGTTTTATTTGAGCCGGAGATTCCGCCGAACACGGGCAATATTATCCGCCTGTGCGCGAATACCGGTTTTCAATTACATCTCATTGAACCGCTGGGATTTACCTGGGACGACAAACGCTTACGCCGCGCCGGCCTGGACTATCATGAGTTCGCCGATATCAGGCGCCACCATGATTATGCGTCATTCCTGGCGCAGGAAACGCCGGCCAGGATATTCGCCCTGACCACCAAAGGAACGCCGGCTCACAGCGAGGTGGCCTACCGGCAGGGGGATTATTTGTTATTCGGGCCTGAGACGCGCGGCTTACCGCCGGCTATTTTGGATAACCTGTCTGCTGACCATAAGATTCGGATTCCCATGCAAACCGGCAGTCGCAGCATGAACCTGTCCAATGCCGTTTCAGTCGTGGTGTATGAAGCCTGGCGCCAGCTCGATTACGCGGGGGCGCGGCCCTAGTACGGGCAGCCGTTAGATGCCGTCGCCATATTCAAAGCCATGGCCGCTAAAAAACTGGTCCATATCCATCGAGGGTTTTTCACTGCCCGGCCGGCCAACGATTCTGGCGGGCACGCCGGCGGCGGTGGTATGGGCCGGCACCGATTGCAATACCACGGAACCCGCGCCGATTTTAGCCCCCCGCCCAACTTCGATATTACCTAAAATGGTCGCGCCGGCGCCGATCATCACGCCTTCGCGAATCTTGGGATGGCGATCGCCGCTGGTCTTGCCGGTACCGCCGAGGGTAACCGACTGGAGAATGGAAACATCGTTTTCTATGACGGCCGTTTCACCGATGACAATACCGGTGGCGTGATCGAGCATGATACCGCAGCCGATCGTGGCGGCAGGGTGGATATCCACGCCAAACGAGACGGAAATCTGATTCTGCAAATAGATGGCCAGCGCCTTGCGATCCTGGCCCCATAACCAATGGCCGATACGATAGGCCTGCAGGGCGTGGAAACCTTTCAGGTACAGCAGCGGCGTGGAATATTTGTCCACCGCCGGATCGCGCAGGCGCACCGCGTGAATATCGCTGGCGGCGGAAATGATCATCTGCAGATCGGCGCTATAGGCCTCTTCGACGATTTCACGGATGGCGATGGCCGGCATGATCGGATTGGCAAGCTTATTGGCCAGCATGTAGCTCAGCGCGCTGCCCAGGTTTTCATGTTTTAGCAGGGTTGCATGGAAAAAACTGGCCAGCATGGGTTCACAGTCCGCCAGCAAACGCGCTTCAGCTTTAATGTTATTCCATACTAATTCCAATTCTTCAGTCGACATACTCACTACCTTCCACGGATTGATATCTTGCTGCCAGGCCGGCTCAAGCGCCGGTTTTCTCATCTTTTTGCGCGCGCCCAAGCAGGCTTATCGCCGCTTCGCCGACATTCTTATTCTGGTAGAGCACTTCGTAAATTTGTTCGGTAATCGGCATTTCGACCCCGAAACGGCCAGCCAATGCCAGCACCTCTTTCGTATTGCGGTAACCTTCCACCACCTGACCGATAGTATCCTGTGCGGACTGTACGTCAACACCTTGCCCAAGCAGCATGCCGAAACGCCGGTTACGGGATTGGTTATCGGTACAGGTCAAGACCAGGTCCCCTAGCCCCGCCATTCCCATGAAGGTGCTGGGATCGGCGCCCAGCGCGGCGCCGAGACGGGACATTTCCGCCAGGCCGCGGGTAATGAGCGCGGTGCGGGCATTGGCGCCAAAGCCGATGCCGTCCGACATGCCGGCGCCGATGGCGATGACATTTTTAACGGCCCCGCCAAGCTGGACGCCGATAAAATCCGGATTGCTGTAAACCCGGAAGCTTTTGCCGCAATGCAGCAATTTTTGCAGATCGGCGGAGAAACCCGCGTCGGTGGAAGCCAGGGCAATCGCCGTTGGCAGGCCGCCGGCCAGCTCGCGCGCAAAGGTAGGTCCGGAAATCACCGCCAGGGGGATAGCCTCGCCCAATACCTCGCGCGCGACATCCGCCAGCAGCCGTCCGGTTTCCGCCTCCAGGCCCTTGGTCGCCCAGACCACGCGGGCATCGGCCCGCAGGTTGGGTTTCAGTTGGGCAAGAACGCTGCCGAAAACATGACTGGGAACGACGATCAGCACATCGCGACTGGCTGCCAGCGCCCGGGACAAGTCGGCCTCCAGGCGCAGCGAAGGCGGGAACGGCACATCGGGCAAAAAGGCCTGGTTGCACCGCGCGTCCTGCAAGGCGCGAATATGTCCGGCATCGTGTCCCCACAACACCACCTCATGACCGTTGCGCGCCAAGGTAATAGCCAGGGCCGTACCATAAGAACCGGCGCCGATGACAATCATTGAGGCAGGGTTTTGCATTATCAGGCTTCCTGGACCGGTTGGCTTCCTTCGCCGTCGGATTGCTGTTGCAGATAGTTCATGAACAGGGCGTCAAAGTTAACCGGGGCAAGATTCAACTGCGGGAACGTACCGCGGGAAACCTGGCTGGTGATGCACTCGCGGGCATAAGGGAACAGGATATTAGGGCAATACGCCCCCAGGCAATGCGCCATCTGCGTGCCGTCGATACCGGAAATCGTAAAAATCCCCGCTTGCTGAACTTCGCACAAAAACGCGGTCTCTTCGCCTAAGGTCGCGGTAACGGTCACCCGCAGCACCACTTCGTATATGCCTTCGGCCAACTGGCTGGACGCGGTATCCAAATCCAGCTTGATTTCCGGTTGCCATTCCAGTTGGAAAACCTTCGGCGCGTTCGGTGCTTCAAACGAGACGTCCTTGGTATAGATACGCTGGATTTGGAACGCCATCTCGGTACTGTTTTGTTCTGACATTAAAAAAACCCTTTGGTTAATTTTGCTGCATGCGCCCGGACGCGACAAACGGCCCCGGGCTATTTAAGCAGGGGGTCCAAGCCGCCGCGCGCATCAAGCGCGTGTAAATCATCACAGCCGCCCACATGCTGTCCGTCGATGAAAATTTGTGGAACCGTGGTGCGCCCGCTGCGTTTAATCATTTCTTCCCGCTTGTCCGCGTCCCCGTCGATGGGTATTTCCTGGAACACGGCGTTTTTGCGGGTGAACAAAGCCTTGGCGCGATGGCAATATGGACAGGTTACTTTAGTATAAATCTCGATATTGGCCATGGTTCCCCCTTTCAGGTATTAAATTATTTACCCCGGACGAGAGGTAAATTTTCTCCGCTCCAGCCGGATATGCCCTCTTTAAGGACATACACACGATCAAAGCCTGCTTTGTTCAGCTTTTCAGCCGGTTCGCGCGACGTGGTGCCGTTTGCGCAAACCATAATTACCGGTTTGCCCTTGGCTTTGTCCAGCTCGCCCAAACTGCCGTTTTTAATCTCCGCCGACGTCAGGTTAAGCGCGTTGGCGATATGTCCTTTACGGTAATCATCCCGGTTGCGCAGATCAACTATCACCGCGTCTTCCTTGTTGATCAAACGGATGGCTTCGCCGCGGGAAATTTCATTCACCTTGGAAAAACGGTTTTTGAATGTTGTCACGATGACGGCGATCAATAATGCGACCCAAGCCAGACATATCATGGGGTGATCGCTGACGAACTGCGTAATTTCTTGCATGGGGTGTAAAAGCTCCCGTTAGTTATGGCCACGCTTCAAAGCCTTCGAGTATACCCTCGCATTACGGCAAATTCAGCCAATATACATGACCGGAAAGAAGAAACTACCGGCAATGCGCGTCATGTCGCTAAAAACAGAGGCCATTATCGGCCGGTTTCACCCTGTTCGCCGCGCCCTGGCGATGAAGATCCCCCATAGATGACTGGTAAGCTGCTGTTCAACGTGAAATAATCCCGCCAATGAGGGGAAAGGCATCGTTGAACACATTACGTACCGGGTTACGTGCCGGGGAGAGGCGGCGTCAGCGCCATTCTCCTTCGCTAAAGCATACTTTTTACGCCAGCATGATTTACGCTGGCATAATGTTATTGCCGTTTATCAGCCATGCCGAGGACAATAAACAGCAACTCAAGACCCTGCAACAGAGCATTGCTGAAAAAGAGAAAAGCGTCCAGCGGCAGCAGCAGCAGCGCGGCAAGCTGCTGACTCTCCTGAAACAGCAGGAAATCTCCATCTCCCAATCCAGCCGTGCCCTGCATGAAACCCAGGTGACGCTGGCGGCGCTGGACAAGGCGATCGCCAGCCTGACCCAGTCCATCAAGCAGCTGGAGGCCCGTTTGGCCGCGCAGCAAAAACTGCTGTCCCAACAGCTTGACGCAGCCTTTCGGCAGGGACGCAACTCGGGCATGCAGTTGATATTGAGCGGCGAAGAAAGCCAGCGGAACGAGCGTATCTTCGCGTATTTCAGCTACCTCAATGAGGCCCGCGAGAAAACCATAACGCAGCTGAGCGCAACCCGGCAGGAACTGGCCGACCAGAAAAAAGACCAGCAGCAAAAACAGCAGCAGCAAACCGCACTGTTAAAGCAGCAGAACGCCCAGCAGGCTACGCTGGAATCCGCCCGCCAGGCGCGTAGGAAAACCCTCTCATCCCTTGACTCATCCATCCAGCAGGATCAGCAAAGCCTGGGCGAGCTGCGCCAGAACGAAGCGCGACTGCGGGACAATATCGCCCGGGCCGAACGGGAAGCCAAGGCGCGGGCCGAGCGCGAGGCGCGGGAAGCGCAGCAGGTACGCGAGCGCCAAGAACAGGCTAAACGCCAGGGTTCTACCTATAAAACCACCCCCAGCGAACGCGCGCTGGTTTCCCGCACCGGCGGCTTGGGCAGTCCCGCCGGCCAGGATTTGTGGCCGGTGAGAGGGCGTACCCTGCACCGGTTCGGCGAATCGCTGCAGGGGGAACTGCGCTGGAAAGGCATGGTTATCGCCGCGAACGAGGGCAGCGAGGTCAAGGCCATTGCCGACGGCCGCGTATTAATGGCAGACTGGCTGCAAGGCTATGGTCTGGTGGTGGTGATTGAACATGGTAAAGGCGATATGAGCCTTTATGGCTATAATCAGAGCGCGCTGGTCAGCGTGGGCGCCCAGGTCAGGGCCGGGCAGCCTATCGCGCTGGTAGGCAGTAGCGGCGGCCAAGGCACGCCGTCGCTGTATTTCGAAATTCGTCGCCAGGGCCAGGCGGTGAATCCTTTACCTTGGTTAGGAAGATAGTTAGGAAGACAGTTTGCTCAGGAAAAAATTCGACACCGCATTGCTCCTTATCCTGCTTTTCGCCTCCGCCGGCGTGAATGCCGGCAAGCTGGCCATTGTCATCGATGACTTCGGCTACCGGCCCCGTGAAGAGAATCAGGTGCTCGCCATGCCGAAGGCGGTATCGATTGCGGTATTGCCCAACGCCCCCCATGCCGCTGAAATGGCCACCAAGGCCCACCAGCAGGGCCGCGAAGTGCTGATCCATTTGCCCATGGCACCCCTGAGCAAGCAGCCCCTGGAGCGCGACACGCTGCGCCCCGATATGAGCCGGGACGAGATTGGCCGGATTATCCGTGACGCGGTTAATAAAGTCCCTTACGCCGTGGGGCTCAATAACCATATGGGCAGCGCCATGACCTCCAGCCTGGGCGGCATGCAAAATGTCATGCAGGTGCTGAACCACTACCCCTTCTATTTTCTCGACAGCATGACCATCGGCAACAGCCAGTCGCGCCAGGCCGCCGCCGGCACCAATGTCAAAGTGATCAAACGCAACGTGTTCCTGGATGATACCGCCAACGAAGCCGATATCCGCCAGCAATTCAATCGGGCCATCGCCCTGGCCCGCCGTAACGGTTCGGCGATAGCCATCGGCCATCCGCATCCTAATACCGTTCGGGTGTTGCAACAGATGCTGCCGGGCCTGCCGGGGGACATCGTACTGGTGCGCCCAAGCATGCTGCTTAACGAAACCTACGCCCCGGCCCCGACTCCCTGGCCAAAACCGCTACCTGCCAAGCCGCGCAATCCCTTCCGCGGCGTTCCTCAATGTATAGTGAAAGAAGCGCCGCCGCCGGTCTATGCGGATGCGATGTTCAAAGCTATCTTCTCCAGCCTGAATGAAACGCCATGGATAATTATTATCCGGCATCATTTGACGCCTCGTCCGGTTCCGCCCGCGAGATAAGGCTTTGTCATTAAGCTGCGATGAAATAGTTAACGCTAGATATACGTGTTAATATAACTTTAAATGATATAAACATTAACATGTTGGGAATGCATGACAATGCCACAAAGCCGGTTGAAAATACTTCTCTTGGACAGCGGCAAGGAATGGGGCGGTGGCACTAATAGCATGCTTGAACTCCTAAAACGCATTGACCGCGAAAAATTCGATATTAGTTGCTGTTTTTACAACAACTATGTAAGAGACAAAAATGAGACTATCAGCGAGGCGCTGGCCGCGCTGGATATCCAGGTTTTCTTTATTCCCCAGACCCAGCAACCATCATGGGCTAAATGGGCTAAAGAAATCCTGCGCACCCTATTCTTTTTTAGCAAAAAACTACGATCGGCCTCCATTTATGCCATCGATAAAATTTGGCGCATCAATCCAAATATAAATAAAATCAATTCCTTATTGGAAATGGGCCAATACGATATTTTATATATGAATAATCAGCCCAGTTCCAATGTGGAAGGCTATTTTTCCACTACCGGTCTGTCAACCACGGTGGTGCAGCATTGCCGTATCGAACCCCTGCTTAATCGCCAAATAGTTAAAATGGTCAATGATTTATGCCATGCCATTATTTCGGTATCCGCCGGCGTGCAGGAAAAACTGGTGCAAAGCGGCGTCAAACAAGACATTTGCTATACCGTCTTTAACGGCATTGATATCAATCAGCCGCTGCCTGACGGCCGGCCGTTGCGCCAATCGCTGGGCGCGGACGATCAAACCTTCCTTTTCGGCAGCATCGGGTCGCTTATCCCGCGCAAGTCCCACCATCATACCTTGCAGGCATTGCATTTATTCAACCAAGCCTTTCCCGAGGCGCGCTGGAAAATGATTATCGTCGGGGCCGGGCCGGAACATCAGAAATTGGTGCGCATGGCCGCCAGCTATCGCATTTTGGATAAAGTGGTATTTACCGGTTTCAAAAGCAACGCCATGGAATACCTGGCCGCCTTCGATACTTTTATCCTGGCGTCGCGCAGCGAGGGCCTGCCGCGCGTGGTACTGGAAGCCATGCTGCTCAATACGGTGGTAATCGGTTCGGACGTTACCGGCACCACGGAATTGATCAAACACGATCAAACCGGCTTGCTGTTTCCTTATGGGGATACGCAAACCCTGTTCAAACATTTTAAAACGGTTTATCTCGATGCCCAGTATCGACGTAAACTGGCGCAGCAGGCCAATCAAATGGTTAAGAACCAATTTACCATTGATAAATATGTTCTCGGTGTCGAAGCGGTGCTCGGCAGCATAAAACCTATTTGAGACTCCTATGTTCGATTTTTTAAACCCCAAGTATCGCCGGATCGTTCGTCGCCACAATATTCCCTATCAGCCCGGGGAGACATCGGCACGGCCGCGTCTGCCGGTCACATCGGTGGTTATCCCATCGGTGGGCGAGGACTATATAACCGAGGCGGTGCTAAGCGCCACCTTTGCCGAGCGCTTCGCCGGCGCCGTGCAGGAAATAGTGATAGTCACCGACCAGCCTGCGCATAAATTCCCGCTTCTGCCGGCAAAAGTGCGGGTGGTCACGCTGGCGACGGAAACCCGCAGCGGTGATTATCAATATAAACAAATCTATCTCAGCCGGTTGGTCAAGCTGCAAGCCCCGCTGCAGGCCCGCACCGACGCCATTTTGATGATCGACTCCGATTTGAACCTGCTGCAGATGCCGGATATCCAACTGGTGGACGATGAGATTTACTCCAGTTTCAGGCGGGGAAAAATGATCGCCAAACTAAGCGGCATCCCGGCGCAGGGCATTCCGGCTTATTATCGTGATGCCATACGTCCCCGGCTGCTGGATCACGTTAACGGCGCTTTTTTGGCGGCAACGCGCAGGACGTGGCAACGCATGTGCCCCATCTGGATAGCGTTTTTCATGGATACGTGGGAAAGGATGAGCGATAGCCAGCCCCCGACCGATCAATTGCCCCTGGCCGCCATGCTTGATGTCCTGGATATCCGCACCATCAATCTCGGCGAATGGATGAATTGGCCGGTCTCGAAAAAAATCGGCGGCACGTCCTCGATCATTCCGGCGCAGGTGGTGGGGGCCCACGGCGGTTTCCCCTTGACGGAGTGGCAAAAATACCTGCAATCGCCGGATACGCCATTGCTGTTCGAATCCCAGGACTACACCAGAAAGGTGCGTTATCTTACTGATAAACAGAAACAGTCTGTTTAATTAAGTAAAATTTTTCGCCATATTACCCTGACTTCGAGGCAACTTCACCGCATAGATATTAAGGCCTCTGAGGAAATGCTATGATAGGGGTATTAAGGAGCAGACACAGTGCCGGCTCCATCAAGGTCAACAAGGGTAACCCATGATAGTCGTCACAGGTGGGGCCGGATTTATCGGCAGTAATATAGTTAAATCGCTTAACCTGATGGGATATAGCGATATCCTGGTGGTGGATAACCTCAAGGATGGCACCAAGTTCATTAATCTGGTGGATCTGGATATCACCGATTACATGGATAAAGAAGACTTTATCGCCAGCGTTATGGCCGGGGATGATTTTGGCGACATCGAAGCGGTGTTCCATGAAGGCGCCTGCTCCTCCACCACCGAGTGGGATGGCAAGTATATGATGGACAATAACTATCAATACTCCAAAGAACTGCTGCATTTCTGCCTGGAACGCTCCATTCCCTTTTTGTATGCCTCTTCCGCGGCCACCTATGGCGGCAGGACGGAACATTTTATCGAGCAGCGCCAATACGAACAGCCGTTGAACGTATATGGCTATTCAAAATTCCTGTTCGATCAGTATGTTCGTACCATTTTGCCGGAAGCGGAATCACAGATCTGCGGTTTTCGTTATTTTAACGTCTACGGCCCCCATGAAGGCCATAAAGGCAGCATGGCAAGCGTCGCTTTTCATTTAAATAACCAAATCAATGCCGGCGAGAACCCGAAGTTGTTCTCCGGCAGCGAAGGTTTCAAGCGAGATTTTGTATACGTAGCCGACGTGGCCGACGTTAATCTATGGTTTTGGAAAAATAATGTCTCCGGCATTTTCAACTGCGGTACCGGCCGGGCTGAATCCTTCCAGGCGGTAGCGGACGCGGTGCTGGATTTCCATAAAAAAGGCCAGATTGAATATATCGATTTTCCCGAAAAGCTGAAGGGCCGCTACCAGGCCTATACCCAGGCCGATCTGACCCAATTGCGGGCCGCGGGTTACGATAAGCCGTTTAAAACGGTCGCCGAAGGCGTGGCCGATTATTTATCCTGGCTAAACCGCAACCGTTAATGCTAGCGCAAGGAAAGATACCCTCGGTATGAAAATACTGGTTATCGGGCCATCCTGGGTAGGCGATATGATGATGTCGCAAAGTCTCTATCGCACCCTGATATCCCTTCATCCTGCCGCCGAGATAGACGTGATGGCGCCCGCCTGGTGCCGTCCGCTATTGAACCGCATGCCGGAAGTCAGCCAGGCGTTGTCCATGCCGCTCGGGCATGGGGCGCTGGCGCTGGCCGAACGCCGGCGGCTTGGCCGGTCCCTGCGCGGCCAAGGCTACAATCAGGCGCTGGTGTTGCCGAATTCCTTTAAATCCGCCCTGGTCCCTTTTTTTGCCGGCATTACCAAGCGCACCGGCTGGCGCGGGGAAATGCGCTATGGCCTGCTTAACGATCTGCGGGTGCTGGATAAAACCGCGTTTCCGCTGATGGTGCAGCGCTATGTGGCGCTGGCCTATGAACAAGCGGAAATTCATAGCGCCGATGATTTGCCCCAACCCTTGCTTTGGCCGCGTTTACAGGTCGCGCAAGATGAAATCCTGGCGGCCTGCGCCAGTTTTGGCATACAAAACGGCCGGCCGACCATCGGCTTTTGTCCCGGCGCCGAATTCGGGCCGGCCAAGCGCTGGCCCCATTACCATTATGCCGCGCTGGCGGAAACCACGATCGCCCGCGGTTATCAGGTACTGCTTTTCGGGTCGGCCAACGATCGCGCGGCGGGTGATGATATCCTCGCCCTGCTGCCGGCATCCGCCCGCGAACATTGCCGCAACCTGGCGGGCCAGACCTCGCTGGAGCAGGCGGTGGCGTTAATAGCCGCCTGCCGGGCGATAGTCAGCAACGATTCCGGCTTGATGCATATCGCCGCCGCCCTGGAGCGACCCCTGGTGGCGCTGTATGGCCCCAGCAGTCCAGATTTCACGCCGCCGCTTTCCCGCCGCGCCAAGGTGATCCGGTTAATCGAAGGCTATCAGCGTATTCGTAAAGGCGATGACCAGCAGGGTTACCATCAAAGCCTGATAGATATTCAACCGGACCAGGTCGTCGCCGAATTGACAATCTTGTTGACCCCTGACGGGGGACGCTGATGCGGGTATTGATCGTCAAAACCTCTTCTATGGGCGATGTGTTGCATACGCTGCCCGCCCTCACGGATGCCATGCGCCTGCTGCCCGGAATTCGTTTTGATTGGGTGGTGGAAGAGAATTTTGTCCAGATCCCGTCCTGGCATCCGGCGGTGGATCGCGTTATTCCGGTCGCTATCCGGCGCTGGCGGAAAAATTGGTTTGGCGCGCAAACCCGTCAGGAGCGCTGTGATTTTAAACGGCAGTTACAACTCTATCAGTATGACCGGGTCATAGATGCACAGGGATTAATCAAAAGCGCCGCATTGGTAACCCGCATGGCCAAAGGGGAAAAGCACGGGCTGGATAGCAAAAGCGCCCGCGAACCCTTCGCCAGCTGGTTTTACCACCATCGCCATGATATCTCCCGCCAACAGCATGCGGTTGAACGCATCCGCCAGCTGTTCGCCGCCAGCTTGGGTTATCAGGTCCCCCCCGGCCGGGGAGATTATTCCATAGCCGGCCATTTTGCCCGCGTTGGCGGCGGGCATGGACAGGCAGCCCCCCCCTATTTGGTTTTTCTGCACTCTACTACCCGCGACGAGAAGCACTGGCCTGAATCACATTGGCGGGCGCTGATAGAATTGCTCTCGCCCTGGAACATGCAGATCAAATTACCGTGGGGAACCCCGCCGGAATACCAGCGCGCGTTGCGTCTTTCGGATAATTACCCTTGGGTGGAAGTACTGCCCAGGCTTACTCTAGCAGAGGTTGCCGGGGTGCTCGCCGGGGCTGCTGCGGTGGTGTCGGTCGATACCGGTTTAAGCCATCTGGCCGCTGCGCTCAACAGGCCCAACATTACGCTTTATGGCCCCACCGATCCGGGACTTATCGGTGGGTATGGCGATAATCAGCATGCGTTGCCGTCAGACGATAACCGTTTGGCAAACCTGCCGGCGACGCGTGTCTACGACGAATTAGCTTCCCTGCTAACGCTTGAGGCGAGCGGACAAAATATCTGATGAGCTATGTGATTCTGTTTATTTTATTGCTACCGATAAAATTTGCGCTAAAGCCCTTCCAAAAGCACACCGGTAGGAACCTGGTCATCCAAACCGCCAAAATCGGCGATTTCGTCAATATCACGCCGCTACTTGCGCATCTTGGCCGCTCGGACGCGCTGCTCAGCCGCGGGGTGGGCGCACTGGCTTCCCATGACGATACCCTGGCGGATTATTTTTTTATCGAGGAATATAAATCCGGCTTCCTTAAAAAAATGCGCCTGGCCTTTAAGCTTATCAATCGTTATAGCAACGTTTACCTGCTGCATCCCAATAGCACCAATCTGTTTTATGCCGCGGTTTGTAACGCCCGCAATAAACAATTTTTATCGGTCTATACCCGCAAATGGTATCACGGCATTTTTTACCTGACGGCCACGGGCACCGTGGAGCATCGCCGCGATACATTAACCGTGGAAAACTATTTAAAGCTCGCCGACCGGTCGCTGACCTGGCAAAGCGTCCCCAAACATACCACCCGTCCCCTATGGCATCCCCAGCGGACGCTGCCCATACAGGACGTGCCGGGAAAACTAAAAATCGGCATCAGCATTTCGGCGGGCAATAAAGCCAAGACCATTCCGGCCGCCGTATGGGCCCAGATCCTGACGGCGCTGGCTCCTTTGCCTTGCCTGTTTTATATCTTCGGGCCGCAGGACGAGCAGCGCTATCTTGATGATTTTTATCAGGCCGTGGGCAATAGCGGCAACGTTATCAGCCTGGTGGGCCAATTGAAACTGGAAGAAGTGCCGTATGCCATCTCCAGGATGGATTGTTACATCGCTTCCGATTCAGGCAATATTTACATCGCCGACGCACAGCAGGTACCGGTAATTTGTCTGTCTGGCCCCTGCTGCATGGACGAACAGCGGCCGCTGGGCCAAACGCTGATCGTATCGCCGCCGGATATCGCGCCAACGTCTTATGTGTTTTCAGCGCCTTATCATTTTAAGCACCCACCCTTAAGATTATTTGCTTTAACCCTGGACAATCGCAAGGATATCTTCCTCTTTGTTGCTAAGCTTATTCATAAGGATGTGATCAATGGATAGCATAGCCGTGACAAAGATGATTGAGCATGAAGAGACGCTCATAAACAGATTATCGGTCGCACCGGAACAAATTTGCCACTTGGCGTTTGGCGTAGACAACCATTATGCCCGTGGTATGGGTATTACATTGTTTTCAATCCTGGAAAATAACCCGGACACGTTTTTTCATATCCATATTTTTAGCACCGGCCTGAACGACTCCATCAAGCAAAAGCTGCTGGCTCTGGTGGCGCGCCGGTCGATCGCCATCACATTGTATATTTATCAAACCGGGTGTTTTGATAATTTGCCCAGTATCGGCCGGTATGCCAAAACCATTTATTATCGTATTTTTATCCCGCTACTGCTCAAAGATACGGTAACCAGAGTGATTTATCTTGATGCCGATATGCTCTGCGTCGGCAGCCTCAGGCCGCTAATGGACTTATCCCTTGGGTCTTACACCCTGTGCGCGGTAAATGACAATAAGCGCGCGCGGAATACGCTATGTCCCGAACTCAGCCTGAAGTCAGGAAATTATTTTAATTCCGGTTTCCTGTATATCAACATTCCCGTGTGGAAAGAGCGAAGAACCACCGAGCGTTTGCTCGACTTAATCGCCGCTAAAGGGGGTTATTTCCGTTTTCCGGATCAGGATGCGCTGAATTTGGTGTTAGAAAAGGAAGTCCTGCTGCTGCCTAAAAAATATAACTATATTTATGATATTATTGCCAATAAAATCAATCACCGGCCAAAAATCCCGGCCGATACGGTACTGATCCATTACACCGGGAAGTGCAAACCCTGGCATTTATGGGGGTCAGGCCCGTTAGCCGATCTGTATAGCACCTACTATCAGCGCACCCCCTGGCAATCAGTACCGCTGGACTCGCCGGTGAAGCATAAAGAAATGAAGCGCTACGCTTACGTTCTCTGGTTGCAAAAACGCTATTCTTACAGCCTGATGTGGCTGATAAAGTATATAAAAAACAAATACTTCCATATTGGTGCTGCTAAATGATTGCTGTGATGAATGCTTACCGCGCGCGCAAGATCGACGAAATTCTCCCCATGATTTACCTGATATTGACCAGCGTCTCCGTCGCTTTTTTTTTATTTTCCGGGCCAGTAAGCCGCAATGCGTTTTATATACTGACCTATATCAGCATTATCCATTTTATCTACCTGGTGGTGCGGGTTGATAAAAAGGTTTATTTATATGTCCTGCCAACGCTATTTTTATTGCTGGGCCTTAGCAAATTAATTTGGCTGGCCCTCACCACCAGCCCGCATTTCCCACTGGTGGCCTATCATTATCAAATCAGCGGTAAGCGCATGGTATTAGGCTTTTTTGTCCTTTATTGCATCCAGCGCAACCTTAATCACTGGCGTTTTACTCCACGGGCCGCCTCTTTTGTCAGCTATTTGCTGTTCGCACTGCTGATACTCATTGCGGTGACCGATACCATGCAGTATCTGAAAACCGGCGAGCGGATAAAAATCAATGCGGACGCGGCAACTTCCGGCGCGTATATGCTGGTGTTGTTTTCCATGGTCACGATTTATTGCCTGCGCCGCTTCGCCATCAAGCTTTACCGCCCGTTTTGCCTGTTGGCCATCGCCCTGACGTTGATAACCCTATTAGCCACCGAAACCCGCTCCGCGCTCATTTTTTACGCGGTATTTGTGATTTTTTGCCTGGGACACGAATTGCTGTATGGCAAAAAAACCCATAAACACATTTTTACCACGGCCATCGTGGTATTAGGCCTCTGCGCCCTGTTTTTCGGCAAAGCGTATTATCATCCCGCCCTTGAGCGCCTGGACGCCATTAAACAAGAGGCCGAACTTTATAAGCAAGGGCAGAACAGCACTTCGCTAGGCGCCCGGTTGAGCTTATGGAAATCCGCCTGGTATAGCTTTGAGCAGCATCCGCTCGGACAATCGGTGGACAGCCGCAATGCCCTGGCGACACAATATATTAAGCAATATGAATCAAGTAATGTGGAAGCCTTGAATAACGTCCAGTATCATATGCATAATGACCTGCTGGATACGCTTTCCCTGCAAGGTATTTTTGGCGGAATTCTGATGCTGGCGCTGTTTATAGGGCTGCTGTTTTATCCGTTTGTGCTATTTCCGGGCGCGTCGGCATTTTTGCTGCTATCACTACCCGTAACCTTTTTCAGCCAAGGTGATTGCCAATTTTATAACCGCGAATCGCCTTATTTTATGCTGCTTGTTTTGGGCTTTTTGATGATGTTACGCTTAGCAGATGCCGCACCACGAACCGGGAATGCGTCATCTGATTAATTCTTCAGCAATTATGGGCTTTAGCGCCTAGGGAAGTTATATTCTGTGGCCGGGCAGTTGAAATTATGACCATCGAGCAGTTGCCATCGGCAAATATCAAGCTTAGCGTGATTATCCCACTTTATAACGCTGGCGAAATGTTTGCGGGTTTTATGACGTCGCTGCTTGCACAATCGCTGCAAGAAATGGAAATCATCATTGTTAATGATGGGTCCACCGACGGGTCGGGCGCCAAGGCCCGGGAATATGCGTTAAACGATCCGCGCATTACCGTGCTCGATCGGGAAAACGGCGGCGTATCGCGGGCGCGAAATGCCGGGCTGGCCATCGCCCAAGGCGCTTATGTCACGTTCCCCGATGCCGATGACCTGCTCTACCCCACGATGTATCAAACCCTGATGGACATGGCCGAACGCGACGACCTGGATGTCGCGCAGTGTAACGGCGAACGGTATTTCCTCGGTTCGAAGCGTATTAAAACCCTGATCCCGCCGGATCGGCTAGCGTCCACCGGCGTATTGGACGGACCGTACTGGCTGCATAAAGCGCTGGCCACCAAGCGTTATCTGCACGTAGTCTGGCTGGGTATCTATCGGCTGGCGCTGGTTAAGCAGCTTGATTTACTGTTCGAACCCGGCCTGCACCACCAGGATATTCCCTGGACGACGGAGCTGATGTTTAATGCCCGGCGGGTGCGCTATACCCAGGAAGTCCTGTACCGCTACTATATCCACGGCCAGTCAATCAGCAACCAAACAAGAACCGGCATGAAAAACGTGGAATACCAGCGCCACTATATTCGCATCGCTGAACGCCTGGAGCAGATTAATCAGCGCTATCGGGGCAAGATAAAAATGTACCCCGAGTTCCCGATCCAGGTGACCCATGAAGCCTTATCCATCTGCCACTCCCTGCGCCGCGAACCGGACCCGGCGGCCCGCCAGGCGATGATTAACGATATTTTCGCCAGCGGCACCCACAAGCGCATGATCCGCAATGTCAGGGGCATACGCCAGTGGTATCAGTTATTGCTGTGGTTGCGCAGAATTTATGCCTGGCGCCAGCGCTGAATTTTAGCGGGATTCCATGGTCTGAGTAGTCAGAGTATATATAGGTCAGCGCCAACATGCCCATTCGCCATGCCGTTTCACCAACCACCTTTAAACGAATACTATTGATCAAGCTGCGCCATCATGGCGATATGCTGTTGACCACGCCGGTTATCAACGCCCTGCACGAACGTTATCCCAACTGTGAAATCGATATCCTGCTGTATAAAGAAACCGAAGCCATCCTGCGCTTTCATCCGGCTATTTCAGCGATCCACGCCATTGACCGTTCATGGAAAAAACAGGGGTTGCGCTATCAGTTGCAACAGGAATTCGCCCTGCTGAAAAGCATCCGCGCCCGCCGTTTTGATTTGGTCATTAACCTGGCCGACCAATGGCGCAGCGCCGCCATTACGCTGTTAAGCGGCGCGCCGGTACGCATCGGCTTCGATTATCAAAAGCGCCGCTCGTTCTTCTGGCGCCGGGCGCATACCGCCCTGGTCACCACGCAAAACCACGGCAAGCTGCATACCGTTGAGCAAAATCTCAGCATCCTGGCGCCGCTGGATATCGGAATAACCGATCGCTGCGCTTCCATGTACTATCCTCCCGCCGACGGGGCATTTCGGCAGCAAAAATTAGATGAGCACGGCATCACCGGCGACTACATTGTCATCCAGCCCACGTCCCGCTGGACGTATAAATGCTGGGGCGATGCCAAAATGGCGCGGCTGATTGATGTGTTGCAGCGTCGGGAACTGCCGATTGTCCTTACCGCCGCGCCGGATAAAAAAGAGCGCGACATGATCGCTCATATCCTCTCCCTTTGCCATAATACCCGGGTCGTTTCCCTGGCGGGGGAATTGACCCTGACCCAATTGGCGGCGGTGATTGACCGGGCGCGGCTGTTTATCGGGGTCGATTCCGCGCCGATGCATATGGCGGCGGCGTTGAATACGCCCTGTATCGCCCTGTTCGGCCCGACTAAATTGCAACACTGGCGGCCCTGGAGCGCTAACAGCACCGTGATCTGGGCCGGTGATTTCACCGAACTGCCCGCGCCCGATGCCATTGATACCCGCACGCAGCAACGCTATCTTGATGCGATACCGGTTGAGGTGGTGCTGGCGGCGGCCGAACGCTATTTATCCCAACCCCGCGATCCGTTACCGCGATAACGGGACGATCAATCCGAGAACCATGCCATGAACACAGGGTCATGAAAAAAACCAGACTGGCCATCGTGCGCCAAAAATACCGCCCCGATGGCGGCGCGGAGCGGTTTATCTCCCGGGCCCTGGAAGCCCTGGATAATAATGAGCTGGAGCTGAATATCCTGACCCGGCAGTGGTCGGGCGAGCCGCGTCCCGACTGGCATGTGCATATTTGCAATCCGCCAAAATGGGGCCGCGTATCCCGCGAGCGTGGTTTCGCCCGGGCGGCGCGCCAATGCTGGCGGCAAGAACGCTTTGACTTGGTGCAAAGCCACGAGCGCATTGCCGGCTGCGATGTGTTCCGCGCAGGCGACGGCGTGCATAAGGCCTGGCTTGAGCAACGGGCGCGCATTATCCCCGCTTATCAGCAGTGGTTAACTTCCCTGAGCGGTTATCATCGTTATGTGCTGGAAGCCGAACGGGCGATGTTCCATTCCCCGGAGCTTAAAAAAATCATCTGCAATTCCATCATGGTAAAAAACGATATCATCCGTTGTTACCAGGTACCGGAAGATAAATTCGCCCTGATTTATAATTCCATCGATTCGGCCCACTTTTACCCGGCGTCGGGCGAACAACGCGATCGGGCCAGGCAGCAGTTGGCTATTCCCGCGCAAGCGTGCGCGCTGATTTATGTGGGTTCCGGATTTGAACGCAAAGGGCTGAAGGCGGCCATCGCCGCCGTCGCCGCCACCGATCGTTACCTGATTGTGGTGGGGCAGGATAAACAGCAGGAAAAATACCGCGCATTGGCCCAAAGCCTGGGATGCCGGCAGCGGATTCGTTTTGTCGGGGTGCAAAAGGACGTGCTGCCTTTTTACCATGGGGCGGATGGTTTACTGCTGCCGACCCTCTACGATCCATTCCCAAATGTGATACTTGAAGCCATGGCCTGCGGCCTGCCGGTGATTACCAGCCAGAGCTGCGGCGGGGCGGAATTTATCGAAAACGGGGTACAGGGGTTCGTCTGCGATGCGCTGGATATCGGGACCCTGAAGGCGTTCGTCGGCGCCGTCGCGCCCGTGCCATTGCGCCCCGAAATGGGCATTGCCGCCCGCGAACGCGTCAAGGAATGCACGCCCGCCCGGCTTTCCCAACAGTTGACCCAGCTTTACCGACAATTACTCCCATCATAAAAACACCGGATATAATGTGGGAAAGCGACTTATCTGTTAGCATGGACACGCATTAAAATGCGCTTTTAATAATTTCGTTAACGCTTAACTCAGCACCCTTAACCCAGCACACCAGACGCGGTGCCTTACTATAGCTAACTATAATGATCTATAACATAATCATCTATCTCATTCAGCCGCTGATATGGGTCCGGTTATTATGGCGCAGCCGCAAAGCGCCGGCCTACCGGCGCCGGTGGGCGGAGCGTTACGGATATTGCCAGGGCAAGGTGAAGCCTGGCGGTATCATGCTGCATTCAGTCTCCGTGGGTGAAACCCTGGCGGCCATTCCG
Organism: Enterobacterales bacterium; assembly: GCA_015654925.1. Lineage (GTDB taxonomy): Bacteria > Pseudomonadota > Gammaproteobacteria > Enterobacterales > Enterobacteriaceae > Acerihabitans. The sequence continues at coordinate 59,354 of JAATFX010000004.1, forward strand.
CTGGTGCGGGCGTTGCGCCACCGCTATCCCTTTTTGCCCATCACCGTAACCACCATGACCCCCACCGGCTCCGAGCGGGTGCAGTCCGCTTTCGGCAAAGATGTCCATCATGTCTATTTGCCCTATGACCTGCCGGACGCCATGAACCGGTTTCTTAATCATGTGAATCCCAAATTGGTTATCGTGATGGAAACCGAGCTGTGGCCCAATCTGATTAAAGCCCTGCACCGGCGTAAAATTCCGCTGGTGGTGGCCAATGCGCGCTTGTCCGCCCGCTCCGCCGCCGGCTATAAGCGATTCAGCGGCTTTGTGGCCAACATCATGCGCCGCATTACGCTTATCGCCGCGCAAACTGAAGACGACGGCGCCCGGTTCCTGGATTTAGGGTTAAAACGCAACCAGCTGGCCATCACCGGCAGCCTGAAGTTTGATATTTCCGTCACGCCGGAGCTGGCGGCACGAGCGCTGACCCTGCGCCGCCAGTGGGCGTCCCGCAGGCAGGTATGGATTGCGGCCAGCACCCACGAAGGGGAAGAAACGTTGCTGTTGCAGGCCCACCGCCAGTTGCTGACCGCGTTTCCCGATTTGCTGCTGATCCTGGTGCCGCGGCATCCGGAGCGCTTTTCCGCCGCCCGGGACATGGCGCAAAAAGCCGGCCTGACGTCAATCCTGCGCAGCTCCGGCGAGATTCCCGCCCACGATACGCAGGTGGTGATTGGCGATACCATGGGCGAACTGATGCTGCTGTACGGCATTGCCGATTTGGCCTTTGTCGGCGGCAGCCTGGTAGAGCGCGGCGGCCATAATCCCCTTGAGGCCGCGGCCCATGCCATTCCGGTGCTGATGGGCCCCAACACTATTAATTTCAAGGATATTTGCAGCAAGCTGGCCGAGGCCGGCGGGCTGATTACCGTCACCGACGTGCCGTCGCTGGTCAAGGAGGTCACCACCCTGCTTACCGATGAAGATTATCGCCTCTATTACGGCCGCCACGCGGTGGATGTGCTGCACCAGAACCAGGGCGCTTTGCAGCGGCTGCTACACTTGCTGGAGCCTTACCTGCCGCAGCGGAGCCAGTGAATGGGGTCGGGAAAACGTCTTTCGGTCGTGCTGATTGTCCATAACGAAGCCGGACTGTTGCCGGAGTGCCTCGCCTCGGTGCAATGGGCGGACGAGATCGTGGTGCTGGATTCAGCCAGCACCGATGATACGCGCCAAATCGCCCGCCTCGCGGGCGCCAGGGTATTTACGGCCACGGACTGGCCGGGCTTCGGCAAACAGCGCCAACGGGCGCAGGGGTATGCCACCGGCGATTTTATCCTGATGCTGGACGCCGACGAACGCGTCACACCTGAGCTGCGCCAGTCCATCGAGGCGGTATTGCGCCAGCCGCAGGCCGGCACGGTATACAGCTGTGCGCGATCCAACCTGTTTCTCGGCCGCTTTATGCGCCATAGCGGCTGGTATCCGGATCGGGTGGTGCGGCTGTATGAGCGCGGGCTTTATCGCTATAACGATAATCCGGTGCATGAATCCCTTGATACCCGGCAAGCCAGGGTGGTCCGGCTAAACGGCAACCTGCAGCACCTCACCTGCCGCGACCTGATAGCATTCCAGCGCAAGCAATTGCAATACGCCGAGGCCTGGGCCCTTGAGCGGCACCGGCAAAACAAGACCTGCGGTTTTTGGTCCATTATCAGCCATACGCTGGGGGCCTTTATCAAAACCTGGCTGCTGCGCGCCGGATTTCTTGATGGCAAACAGGGTTTATTGCTGGCGGCGGTGAACGCACAGTATACTTTCAATAAGTATGCCGCCCTATGGGCGCTTCGCCGTACCAGCGAGAGAGATTCCCGATGACAACCAAAGCAATTTATCCCGGCACCTTTGATCCGCTGACCAACGGGCATCTGGATTTGGTGACCCGCGCCGCGAAGATGTTCGATCGGGTTATCCTGGCCATTGCCTTCAGCCCCAGCAAAAAACCGCTGTTTACGCTGGAAGAGCGCGTCGACCTGGCAAAACAGGTCACCGGCCATTTGTCCAACGTCGAGGTTATCGGCTTTGGCGACCTGATGGCCAATTTCGCCCGCCAGCAGCAGGCCAATATCCTGGTGCGGGGACTGCGGGCGGTATCGGATTTTGAATATGAAATGCAGCTGGCCAAGATGAACCAGCATTTGATGCCGGAACTGGAAAGCGTGTTCCTGATGCCGGCCCAGGAATGGTCGTATATTTCATCGACGCTGGTAAAAGAAGTCGCGCTGCACGGGGGAAACGTCGATTATTTCCTGCCGGGCCCTATCGCCAAAGAAGTGAAAGCGCGGCTCCATCCCTGATTCAGTGCTGGCAGTTGGGGCAAAAAAAGGTGCTGCGCTGGCCGTGCTTGGCTATCTGGATCGGCATGCCGCATACCCGGCACTCCTGCCCCGCGCGGCCGTAAACCTGTAGCTCCTGCACAAAATACCCGGGCTTGCCGTCCGATTGCATAAAATCGCGCAGCGTGGTGCCCCCTTGCTCGATGGAGCGCAGCAATACCGCCTTGATGGTGCGCACCAGCAATTCGGCCTCGGCCGCGGTCAGCGAACCCGCGGGCCGGTCAGGCAAAATACCCGCCACAAACAGCGACTCGCTGGCATAAATATTACCCACGCCCACCACCAGCTTGTTATCCATCAGCCAGGGTTTAACCAGGGTGCGTTTATTACGCGATTTTTCATACAGCCACGGGCCGTTGAACGCGTCGCTCAGCGGTTCCGGACCCAGATGCGCCAGCACCTTGCTGGTGGCGAGATCGACAGTCCATAACCAGGCGCCGAAACGCCGCGGATCGGTATAACGGATGGTGCAGCCGTTACTCATCACCAGATCGACATGATCGTGTTTCTCCGGCGGCAGCGGCTCTGGCAACACGCGCAGGCTGCCCGACATACCCAGATGAATAATGATCCAGCCTTCCGTCAGCTCCAGCAGCAGATATTTGGCCCGCCGCTGCACGCTCAGCACTTTCTGGTCGCGCAGGGCGATAATCTCGCCGGAGACCGGCCAGCGCAGGCTGGCATTGCGGACCACCGCATGTTTTATGCTGTGACCGGCCACCCAGGGTTCGATGCCCCGGCGGCTGGTTTCAACTTCTGGAAGTTCCGGCATGTTTTCACCCGTTTGTACGTTACGTCGCATGGATAAAAAAACGCATAAAAAACCCGGCCGAAGCCGGGTTTTTTTGCAGTCCGCTAAAATTATTTGATTTTAGCTTCTTTGTACAGTACGTGCTGGCGTACAACCGGATCGAATTTTTTCAATTCCAACTTTTCCGGTTTGGTACGTTTATTCTTCGTAGTGGTATAGTAGTGACCAGTACCAGCAGAAGA
>JAATFX010000146.1 GCA_015654925.1 Enterobacterales bacterium
CACGATGGAAACATACTTGGGGTTGCGCCGCAGCAGGCGCTCGGCGATTTGCAGCATCACGTCCAGGCCGCCGGAGGCTTGCAGGGTGGCGGAGGCCGCCACCACGGCAATAATCACCAGCATGACGTCCACCGGCGGTTTGCCGGGTTCGAGATGAAAGAAAAACACCAGGATAACCAGCCCGATACCGCCCAATAATCCCAGGGCGATGCCGCCTTTTCTGGCCCCGTAAAGCAGGCAGGCCAGAATAACCGCCAGTTGGATAAAAAATTCCATAACTTCCTCAGATGAGTTAACGCAACGTGTTAGCCGCTAATATGTTCCTACAAAGGACGGCATTCGTTGCGTCAAATCTAAGATAATGGTTATTTTTATCTGAAACCGCTGGAAAAGCGGGTTTCACCGCGGGTTAAATTCGCCCATCGGTGATTTTAGGCCTAAGCTGCCCCAAATTGCGCCTGATGCAGCCGGGCATAAGTGCCGTGGCGCAGCAGCAGTTCTTTATGGCTGCCCTGTTCAATAATTCCCTCGGTATCCACCACCACGATGCGATCGGCATGCTGGATGGTGGCCAGCCGGTGGGCAATCACCAGGGTGGTGCGGCCATGGGACAGCTCCGCCAGCGATTGCTGGATGGCCTGCTCGGTGGCGGTATCCAGCGCCGAGGTGGCCTCGTCGAGGATCAGGATCGGCGGGTTTTTCAGGAAAATGCGCGCAATGGACAGCCGCTGCTTCTGGCCGCCGGAGAGTTTAACCCCGCGTTCGCCCACCACCGTATCAAGTCCCTCGGGCAGGGCGGCGATCAGCTCGTCCAGCCGCGCCCGGCAGGCGGCGTTCCAGATTTCATCGTCGTCGGCGTCGAGCTTGCCGTAGGCGATATTCTCGCGGATCGAACCGCCGAACAAAAAGACATCCTGCTGCACGATGCCGATATTATTGCGCAGTGAAGCCTGGGTCATATCGCGGATATCAATGCCGTCCACCGTGATGGCGCCGGCATCGACGTCGTAAAAACGCGGCAGCAGCGAGCATAGGGTGGTTTTGCCCGCGCCGGAAGGGCCGACAAAGGCCACGGTTTCCCCGGCCTTAATCGACAGGTTAAGGTTCTCAAGGATGGGCTTATCGGCGCGATAGCCAAACCGCACGTCGCGATACTCTATATTGCCCTGCAGGCTGTCCATGACCCGGGCCGCAGGCCGGTCAACGATATCAGGTTCGGTATCGATAAGCGTGGCGAAGCGTTTAAACCCGGCAATGCCCTTGGGGTAACTTTCCAGCACCGCGGAGATTTTCGCCACCGGGCGGAAAAATACCTCCACCAGCAGCAGGAAACCGACAAAACCGCCGTAGCTTAAATCCCCTTTAATTACATACCAGGTGCCGGCTACCATCACGATCAGCTGCACCAGCCGGGTGCTGAGATAGCTCAGGGTCATGCTGGTGGTCATAATGCGGTAGGCGCGCAGCTTGGTGGTGCGGTAGTTGTCGTTGTCGCGGGCGAACAGCGCCTCTTCCTGCGGCTCGTTGGCAAAGGCTTTCACCACGCGGATGCCGCCGATGCTCTCTTCGATGCGGGCATTGAAATTACCGACCTGGCGAAACAGCTTGCGCCAGGTGTCGGTCATCTCCGCACCCTGGCGGCTGACCAGCCAGGTCATGGAGGGGACGATAATCACGGTCAGCATGGCCAGCGGTACGTGCACCGTCGCCATCAGGATAAAGGCCCCGACAAAGGTCATCAGCGCGATAAACACATCTTCCGGCCCGTGGTGGGCGATTTCCCCCACTTCCTCCAGGTCCTTGGTCACATGGGCGATAATATGGCCGGTTTTGGTATTGTCATAATAACGAAACGACAGTTTTTGCAAATGGCTGAACGCCTCGCGGCGCATATCGGTTTCGATGCCAACCCCAAGGGCATGGCCCCAATAGTTCACGATCGCCATCAGGCCGGTATTAAGGAAATAGATCAGCAACAGGCCGACGGCGGCGGCGGCGATCGGCACCCAGTCCTGCGCGGGTAACAATTTGTCGATAAATAATTTTACCGCCATGGGAAAGCTTAATTCCAGCAGCCCGGCAATAATGGCGCAGCCGAAATCAAGCGCGAATAATCCCTTGTAGGGGGCATAATAATTGAAAAAACGACGGAGCATCAATGCATCCTCAAACGTGGTGGTAAAGCGTCGCTGCCCTCGCCATCGGACTCGGCGGGGTGTGATACCTGAATCAGTCTTTCCGATCGCTACGGGGGATACGTCCTGGGACGTAAAGACAAACTGCAAAGCGAGGCTACGGCGTCTGGCAAAAACCAATCCTGACTAAATGATAATGCCTCTTGATTGGGGGCGGCGTCAATGGAATTACCCGGCGGTTCACTTGACAAAATATATGCTCCGGAGTTTATTAATGGCATGTCAACTAATGGGTTGGAATCTATTTTATTATGCCATCATTACCTACCGCCCCGTCGACGACCGCGTCGTTGCCCAATCCCTCGCCGCACCGTAAGTTCGCAAATCTGATAGCCCACACCGCCCGCCAATGGCGGCGGGTGATCGATCGCAAGCTACAACCCTACGGCCTGACCGAAGCCACCTGGGTGCCGTTACTGCATCTGGCCCGGGCCGAAAAGCCCATGCTGCAAAAAGACCTGGCGGAAGCCATTACCCTGGACGCCTCTTCGGTGGTGCGCCTGCTGGATAACCTGCAGGCCCAGGGATTTATCGTGCGCCGCGAAGGCAGCGATCGCCGCGCCAAGGAGATCCATTTGACCGAACACGGCCTGCAGCGGGTCCAGCAGGTGGAGGGCATGGCCCTGGCGGTGCGCAATCAGGTGTTATCGGGGGTGGACGATCGGGAAATCGAACAGATGAACCGGCTATTGGAGCAGGTGCTCACCAGTCTGGCCGCGGTGGATAAGGAGTCGTTATGAGTATGGGGGTGCAGCAGCGGCGCGGCTTTTCGCTGCGGGGCTTTAACCGCCTGAGCCGACGGCGAAAAATGTGGGTCTTGACGGGCGTGGCGGTGCTGGTTGCGGTTATCGTCTGGCTTATTACCTGGATTGACTGGCGTTTGGCCCACGTGGCCGAAAACGATGCGCATATTACCGGCGAGGTGGTCACCCTGGCCAGCCGGGTGGACGGCTGGCTGGTGGCCCGGCCGGTGATGGACGGCGACCGGGTGAAAAAAGGCCAGATCCTGGTGCAAATCGACGATCGGGACGCCCGGTTAAGGCTGGCGGCGGTGCGGGGGGATCTGGCCTCGGCCAACGCGCAAATCGCCTATACCCAGGCCCAGCGCCAGACCGCCGATCAAACCACCCAGGCCGAACTGGAACAGGCGCAGGCGCAGTTGACCGTAGCGGAGTCCACCTTATCGGACGCCGGGCATCAATTGACGCTGGCGCAGGCTAATTTCCAGCGGGACGACAGCCTGGTCAAAAGCGGGCTGACGCCGCGCAAGACCTGGGATGAAAGTCATACCGCGCTATTACAGCGCCAGGATCAACTGCGGGAGGGCGAGGCGCAGTTGCTCTCCCAGCGGGCGGCGCTGGCCAATGCCCGGGCGCAGCGCGGGCAGTTGCAGGTGCTGGACCGGCAAATCGATATGCAGCGCCAACAGTTACTGGCGCTGCAAGCGCAAGCGGACCAAATTACCCAGGAAATCGCCGATCGCACCTTGCGTTCGCCGGTGGACGGCGTGGTGGACCGCACCCTGGGCGATGTGGGCGATTATATTCAGGCCGGGCAATGGGTGATGATGGTACATGATCCGAAAAACGTCTGGGTCGAGGCCAATATCAAGGAAACCGCCCTGAACCAGGTGGCGGTGGGGCAGGCGGTGGAAATCGGCGTGGATGCCTATCCCGATATGGTGCAGCGCGGGCATGTGATCCGGGTGGGCAACGCCGCCACCAATCAATTCGCCCTGTTGCCCAGTCCGAATCCGTCCGGCAATTTCACCAAAATTACCCAGCGGGTGCCGGTGCGCATCGCGTTTGACGGCGCCAGGGACCGCGGCGGTGAAAGCATCGACCCGCGCTTGAAACCCGGTCTGATGGTCGAGGTGGCGATTAATGTCGCCCATTGAGATCCAGGAGGAACGTTTTGGGCCGGCCTATCGCTGGCTGGCCACCGGCACGGTTATGCTCGGCACCATCGCCACCACCGCCACCGCCACCATTGTTAACGTCGCCATGCGCGATATCATGGGGGCGTTCGGCCTGGGGCAGGATCAGGTGCAGTGGTTATCCACCGCATTCCTGGCCTCGATGACCGCCACCATGCTGATGACCGCCTGGGCGCTGGAACGTTTTGGCTACCGGCGGGCTTTTGTCGGCGCGCTGCTGGTGTTTATCGCCGGGTGCCTGCTGGGTTTCGTCAGCAGCAGCGGCGCCGAAGTGATTTTGGCCCGGGTATTACAGGGCAGCGCGTCGGGCATTATCCAGCCGCTGGCCATGGTGGTGCTGTCGCAGGTGTTTCCTCCGGCCCAGCGCGGCAGGGCCATGGGGATTTATGGCGTGGGGGTGGTGCTGGCGCCGGCCCTGGGGCCGACGGTGGGCGGCATGATGGTCGATCAGTATGACTGGCGCTACGTTTTTTTGGTGGTGGTGCCTTTTTGCGCCGCCGGCATGGCGGCCGCGATGGTTATCCTGCCGGGACTGGATAACCAGGCCGCCGCCCCCCGGCGCAAATTCGACGCCGCCGGTTTCATGTTGTTGATCTGCGCGCTGACCACGCTGTTAACCGGCTTGTCCAACGGCCAACGGGAAGGGTGGGATTCGTTTTTTATCATCGGCATGTTTGCCGCCGCCGCGCTGAGCGCCGCCAGCTTTATCTGGTGGGAGCTGATCGCCGCCCAGCCGCTGCTGAGCCTGCGGGTATTCAAGAACCCGCGTTTCTCGGCGGGCTGCGTGGTGGCGTTTGCGCTGGGGGCCGGCATTTACGGTTCAACCTATATCATCCCGCTGTTTGTGCAGACCGTGCAAGGGTATACGCCCACCCGTTCCGGGCTGTTGTTAATGCCCTCCGGGCTGGTGCTCGGGCTGATTTTCCCCCTTGCCGGCCAGCTAAGCGACCGGCTGCCGCCACATTTGCCGGTGATCGCCGGGCTGGCCATTTTTGCGCTGTCGAGCTGGCTTTCCGGCGGCGCCGATGTGGATACCCCCTTTTGGACCATGGCTTTGTGGGTGGTGCTGGGGCGCATTGGCCTGGGGGTCATGCTGCCGGCGCTTAATGCGGGCGCCCTGCGCGCTCTGCCCGCGGACAAGCTGGCCCAGGGGTCCGGCAGTCTGAATTTCGTGCGCCAACTGGGGGGCGCGTTCGGCGTTAACCTGCTATCGGTGATTATCGATCGGCGCACCATTTTCCACGGCGATGCATTGGCGCAGGCGCTGACGGCGTCCAACGCCATTGCGGCGGAGTCCATCACCCGCCTGGGGTTGCTTTTCTCCCACTGGGGCAATCCGTTTGGCAATCGCCTGCCGGAAGGGGTGAATCCGGGATCGATGGCCTATCTGGAAAGTATGCTGGTGCCGAAGGCGCAATTATTCGCCTATCAGGATGGTTTTTACGTCGTGGCGATCTTTTTTTTCCTGGCCATCATACCGGCCTGGTTTATGCGCGTTAAACGGGCGCGTGCCGCTGTTTCTTTTTAATGATGTTGATGATGTTTTGCCAGTTCCGTTCGTTTTCTTGATTAAGCACATTTTTGCCGCGGGCGTCCATGTGGAAAAACGCTGCGCGATAATTACTGAAATCGATGGGGTAAAACGCCTGGCTGCCGCGATCGTAGAACACATTGTCTTCATGTAAATCCGCGTGCCAGATACCCAAGTCGTTCAGATTGCCGACCATGGTGGCAAACCGTTCTATGGCGTCGTCCGGCAGGGTGCCTGGCGCGATTTCCACCAGGGGCGCGCCGGGAATTTTCAACATCCGGATATAGACATCGGAATCATATAAATAAACCTTGGCGCCGTCGCTGCCGTAATAGCGGCAAAACAGTTCCGCTTGGGCCTTGGCCATGCCCAGGCGGCCTTCAAGCGGTATGAACGATGTGCTGCCAAAACTGTTGCTGTCGTCTGAAGACGGATCGAACGATGAAGTGAATTGCGATTGCTTAATCTTTTTTAACACATAGGTCGGGTCGGTTTTATCCTCATAGACAATGCCCTCGGCGCCGTCGCCAATTTCTTCCCCCACGTCCAGGTGTTCCACATGAATGATACCGTCATGGCCGTTTCTCGCCGGGGAAAGCCTCTCGATGACGCCGTCGGCACCAGCGGACGGGCCCGCCCCGGGGGAGGACTCCTCCTCTATAGGGGCGTCCAGGCCGGCTGTGGCCTGCGGGTGCTTGAATCTTTCGGCCCAAGCCGGCACCTGCTCGTATTGTTCAAGCTGCAAAGCGAATTCCATTTCGTTATATAAGCCGTCGGATTCAAACGAATATTGCCCTAAATAGCGTTCCGCCTGTTCCCTATCCATACTGAACACCTGTCTGATAATATCCGCGGGCTGGCGCGGCCTTAATCTCCCGCGGCCGCTGAGCCCTTCGGTTTTTATCAGCAATAAACGTTCTCGTACGGTTTGTGGGTGAAATTTATTATTGCGGAATCTGAGGTTGATATTCCGCTGGGGGGATTTGATAAAAAAATGCCCGGGTTGATTTTTATAGGGCAAGACCCGTACATATTTATGATTGATCCGTAAAAAACTTTCATTGCGGCGATTCCATTGCAAACCCCGGCTATCGGGCGAGGAGAGATCGCGGGCCGAGACGGACGGGGCATACATAGGCTCTGAAATCTGCCGCACCAGGCTTTTCGCCGCATGCGGCGATGTCCGGGCGGCGAACCCCCATTGCCGGCCGTCCCACTCGACCTGATAGTTTTCCAACCGTCCACGGCCGGTATCCATCAACTCGTATTTCAAGCCCTGGCGGGGAATCACCACCGGTACCACGGGCACCAGATCGCCCTGGATTTCTACCGCGTATTGGCCGGCGGCAGGCAACGATGCGCTGCGCGGCGGCTGTACCCGATAAATCGTCGCCTGATGATAAAACCGGGGATTGGCGTTTTTCAGTTCAAGGTAGGCGCTATCGGGCTGGTAAACCAACTTGTGGGTAGCGATAAAGCCCCGCTGCTTGCGCGACGGCCTGAACCGCGCAGGCCGGACAGGTTCCCACGCCTGCGCGGGGCGATTATATCGCACCGTAGCCATTCGCGCGCCGTACGTGTCGTCGCGAATGGAATAGACCCCGTTGGTTTCATATAACCGGTTTTCCCGCCAGGCGCCGCCGGCGCGCATGCGGATGTAGGGACCGCCGTCCTTGAACCCCAGCTCCCGCGGTAAAAGCGAATCGCCGCGTTTCGGCGGCTGGTAAAGCGGCAATCTATCGCGAAAGTTGGCGTTATCCAGGGCGGTTTTGGCCAGAAACAGCGTCTGCTGCGTGATATCCAGATATGTCTCACGGGAATTACCGCACTGCTCCAGTTCGTTGGCTATGGCCTCCAATACCGGTCCCACCAGATTTTGGTGCACCGATAGCGGCAGGGCGCCGGGCAGTAATTGCAGCAGGCTGGATATAACGCTATCGGCGGTGGCGGTTATGGCGTTGAGGTGATGAACGTCGGCGGCGCTAGGGCAACCCCGGCCCGAGCGCCAACTATGGATGTTAAGCGACTCCGCGGCCAGCATGGTGACGGGATGGCGCAAGGTAGCGCCAATCTGGCGCAGGATCTGGGCCAGCGACAAATCGTCGCCGTGGTGCAAACATGAAAAATCGAAAAGCCTGGTCATGAGCACTCCGTCGTCTGCAGGTTCCGCCAGCGGTGGACGGGCCGGGGGGAAAACGACATGACGCTTGGCCCGCTGGCCGAGAAACGAATCGGGGATTGCTGGCAAAACGGGGTCCGCCTTGGGCTGATGCGTATTGTCCATCCGCCATCCACGGGGAGATACGGTCCCGGTCAGCGGTACTTGAGCCGGGGAGGGCGACGATGCGGTTAGGCGGACCAGTGCCAACGTAAACAGAGCCGCTTTTAGCGGTCGTTCCCGCGTGTTCCTGGGGAAACTCCTGGTCGGGGACTCTGCCGGGTTACCGATGGTCTTGATGGCATAAAATAGCCGGCCCAGGTCGTTTTTGTCGGTGGCGGCGCGCGTATCGGTTTGTACGATTTCCTGAATAATGGCCGGCAAGATATTGGCGGAAGCAAATAAAGATGGCATTATTATCCTTTTATATCATATACATATTCATCTATAGTGCAGGGCGGGCTGCGGGCTTTTTATCATGAAGCCGCGGGAGCGTCTAGCGGTGACGGCGAAAAATTGGGTGCTTGGCAGGTAATAAGCCATTAACGCGCGATGCGGAACAGGCGTTGGCAATGTGTCTGGGTTTGATTATTTTAGACGATCGGTCTATATTCGGTGCATGCAACAGACACCCCTCCCTAAGCGGCGCGGCCGGCCGCCAAAAATCGCCCGCGACAATCCCGATACCCGGGCGGCATTGGTGCGCGCGGGTACCGCTATTCTCACCGAGCAGGGTTTTACCGGCTCGGGCATCGACGGCATCCTGAAACGCGTCGGCGTGCCGAAAGGCTCGTTTTATTACTATTTCGACAGTAAAGAAGCTTTCGGCCAGGAAATCATTGCCTTTTATGGCCGCTATTTCGCCCGTAAGCTTGACCGCTCCCTGCTGGATGATTCACTGCCGCCCCTGGATCGCCTGCGGGAGTTTGTAGCCGACGCCGCCCGCGGCATGGCGAAATATGAGTTTAAACGGGGGTGCCTGGTGGGCAATCTGGGCCAGGAAGTCAACCTGCTGCCGGCCAGCTACCGCCGGCAGCTCAGCGATATTTTGCAGGAGTGGCAGCAGCGGGTCGCCCGTTGCCTGGAGTTGGCCCGCGCCGCCGGTCAACTGCTGCCGGGGACGGATTGCATGGGGCTGGCGGATTACTTCTGGATTGGCTGGGAAGGGGCGGTAATGCGCGCCCGGCTGGCCGGGAACGCCCAGCCGCTGGAGCGATTTGCCCACGGATTTTTCGCCGGTCTGCCGTATACCAACGCGGCGGCAACGTTTACAACGAGTCAATCTTTTGAGGGGTTATGATGTTTAATGGAATTTTGATCGAAAAAAACGAGCAGGGCTATCGCGCCGGCTGCACCAGCCTGGACGAAGCCCAACTGCCCGCGGGCGATGTCCAGGTGAGGGTCGAGTACTCGACGCTCAACTATAAAGACGGGCTGGCCATTACCGGCAAAGGCCCGGTGGTCCGCGCCTTTCCCATGGTGCCGGGCATTGATCTGGCCGGTATCGTGGAGCATAGCACCCACCCGACGTTTAAGGCCGGCGATGCCGTGCTGCTCAACGGCTGGGGCGTGGGTGAAAAACACTGGGGCGGACTGGCGCAAAAAGCGCGTCTGGACGGCAATTGGCTGATCCCGCAGCCCGCCGGTTTAACTTCCCGCCAGACCATGGCCGTCGGCACGGCCGGTTATACCGCCATGCTGGCCGTGATCGCGCTGGAGAGAAACGGCGTTACCCCCGCCAAAGGCCGAGTATTGGTCACCGGCGCTAACGGCGGCGTCGGCGGTTTTGCCATCGCCTTCCTGGCCCGCCTGGGTTATCAGGTGGTGGCGTCCACCGGCCGTCAGGAGGAAGCTGCGCATCTCAGGCGACTGGGCGCGGTGGATGTTATCGATCGGGCGCAGCTGTCCGCGCCGGGACGCCCGCTGGCAAAAGAGCAGTGGGCCGCGGCTATTGACAGTGTGGGCAGCCATACGCTGGCCAATATCTGCGCCGGCTTACAGTATCAGGGCACCGTTGCCGCCTGCGGGCTGGCGCAGGGCATGGAGTTGCCGGCCAGCGTGGCGCCGTTTATCTTGCGCGGCGTGACCCTGGCGGGCGTGGATAGCGTGATGCGGCCGCTAGCGGATCGTCTTGAGGCCTGGCAACGGATCGCCACGCTGGTGGACGGCGAGCTGTTGGCCAGCATTAGCCGGGAAATCGCCCTGGGCGAGACGATCGCCGCCGCCGCCGCGCTGCTGGAGGGCAAAATTCGCGGCCGGATCATTGTTGATGTGAATCGCTAAAGGCGGCAATTCAGCGAAGTGGTTAATAATGACAACGTCACTTTTAACCGTTCTATCTTGTCAGCAAAATACCTTATTAATCGCCACTGGTGACATTGTCGCCGGCGGCGACTCGTCTTTGGGCATCGTACATGCCCCCTATTATCCCCAGTTTCCTGCCATAGCGCCGACTCTCCGCCGCTGGTCGCTTATGGCGTCTATCGCCGCGGGGTAAGCCACTGTTAACACGCGCTAATCATTACTGCCGCTATCAAATCGGGAAGGACCGGCGTGGGGGTAATAAGGCCGCGATACCGCTTCGCTTGGCGCGGCGGGGTAGTAAATGAATATGTAAATTTACTTATCATTTATAGCGCGGCGCGGGGTTATGGACTATCCATAAAGTAAGTCCATCAAGTAAGAAAAATGTTAACGCGCCGACAAAGATAGCGTTCTAAACCGGAGGAAATAATGAAAGCAGTCGTTTATAACGGTCCCCGCGATGTCGTGGTAAAAGAGATGCCGGACGCCAAGATTATCAAGCCCACCGATGTAGTGGTGCGCATTACCACCACCAACATTTGCGGCTCGGATTTACATATGTACGAAGGCCGCACCAGTTTCGAAACCGGGCGGATTTTCGGCCACGAAAACTTGGGGCAAGTGATCGAAATCGGCACCGCCGTGGAGCGCATCCAGGTTGGCGACTATGTTTGCCTGCCGTTTAATATCGGCTGCGGTTTTTGTGAAAACTGCGAGCGCGGCCTGACCGGTTTTTGCCTGACCGCTAACCCGGGCGCGGCGGGCGCCGCTTATGGTTTTGCCGAAATGGGGCCGTTTGAAGGCGGCCAGGCGGAACTACTGCGGGTGCCCTACGCTGATTTCAACTGCCTGGTGCTGCCTGAAGATGCCCGGGAAAAGGAGGACGACTATGTCATGCTGTCGGATATTTTCCCCACCGGCTGGCATGCCACCGAACTGGCGGGCCTGCGGCCGGGAGAAAGCGTGGCCATCTACGGCGCCGGTCCCGTCGGGCTGATGGCGGCGCATTCCGCCCTGATTAAAGGAGCTTCGCAGGTCTTTGTGGTGGATACCCATCCCAGCCGGCTGGCGCTGGCGGAGAAAATCGGGGCTACGGCCATTAACGGCGTGGGCGACGCGGCGGTAGAGCAAATCCTCAACCTGACCGATGGGCGCGGCACCGACTGCGGCTGTGAGTGCGTGGGTTACCAGTGTTGCGATAAACACGGCCATGAGGATAACGCCGACACCATGAATAGTCTGGTGGCCTCCACCAAAGCCACCGGCGGTATCGGCGTGGTGGGAGTGTTTGTACCGCAGGACCCCGGCGCCAAGTCGGATTTGGCCAAAGAAGGCAAAATGCCGTTCGATTTCGGCAGCTTCTGGTTCAAGGGCCAGCAGATCCGCACCGGCCAAGCCAACGTCAAAGCCTATAACCGGCAGTTGGCCCGTTTGATCCACCAGGGCCGGGCCAACCCCGCGCAAATTATTTCCCACCGCCTGCATCTGGCCGAGGCCCCGGATGCCTATAAGCATTTTGACGATCGCGACGAGGGCTGGACCAAGGTGATCCTGAAACCGTAATGTTTGCAGCCTGTTTTTAACACATGGCTCCCGTCAGCTAACGCAAGCGGGGTCGGGAAAATACAGGCAAAAACACAGCGTGCCGTCCGGGTCGCACCGGGCGGATGCCGAGCCGTGATGCAGTTCCATAATGGCGCGCACAATCGACAGGCCAAGGCCTGTGGCATTATCGCTGCCGGTCCGCGCGTTATCCACCCGGTAGAAGCGGTCGAACAGTTTATTCATATGTTCCGCCGCAATCGCCGGACCGCGGTTGGCGACCTCAATCACCCAGCCCGCGCCGTCCCGGCGTCCGGTCAGGGTGACTTTGCTGTTTTCGTCGGCATAGCGGATGGCGTTATCCACCAGATTGCTTAACGCCCGGCGCAGCAGCATGGCGTCCGCCCAGATCTCGCCTTCGCCGCGGCAGTACAACGACAGGCCTCGCTCTTCGGCTAATCCTTCAAAATAGTCCGCGATCCGCTGTAGCTCGGCATGCAGCGCCAGCCCAGCCGGTTGAATGGCGGATTGCGCTTCGCCGGCCCTCGCCAGGAACAAGATGTTTTCCACCATGCGCGAGATCCGTTCCAGTTCCTCGCTATTGCCCACCAGCACGCTTTCATACTCTGGCGCCGATCGGCGCTGGTAAAGCGCCACCTGGCAGTGACCCATCAGCGCATTAATCGGCGTGCGGATTTCATGGGCCAAATCGGCGGAAAACTGGCTTAACCGCTGGTATCCCTCCGCCAGCCGGTCAAGCATTTGGTTAAAACTGCGAATCACCTGATACAATTCGGGCGGCGCGCCCTGTTCGGACAGCCGGGCGGCCAGGGTGGCGGGGTGGATGCCCTGGGCCTGTGATGCCATGCGCCGCAGCGGTTTAAGCCCCTGGCGCATTACCGCATAACCGAGCAGGGCAATCAGCACAAAGGCCCCAAGCGTCGCCTCGATAATCCGGTTGCGGTATTGCCCCAGCATGCGGGTTTCGTTCGCCATCACATGGCCGGCGGTAATTTGTACGGTTTGCCCGCCGTCGAGTTTCACCAAGGCGGTGACGAAACGGATCGGAATGCCGTCCGGGGTGCTGGCGTTATGCACCGCCGCCAGGCTCAGGGGCACCCCGGCGGCCACCGGCGCCACCGGCGGCAGGGGATAGTTGCGCGGGTTGACATTAATCAGCGGCGCCTGGCCGGGACGCTGGAAAACCAGGATATCCCGCTCGTTGCCCAGCATATTTTCAAACAAATGCGGATTGTCGCTGAGCCGGGATAGCGGAAATTCATTGCCCAGCAGGTTACGGAAATATTCAACGCGCCCGGATGTCTGGAACCCGGCCTGGCGCTGCATGGAGCGGGAAATATCGCCATACAGATAAAACCCCACCGCGCTGATGACCAGGGCGGCCAGGACAGCGAACAGCAGCGCCGAGCGCAGCGTTAAAGATAGGGCGGGCAGGCGCGGTCGATTCATGGACGGGGTTCGCAAACATAACCGATACCGCGCACGGTATGAATCAACTTCACTTCAAACGGCCGGTCGATTTTGGCGCGCAGGCGTTTAACCGCCACGTCCACCACGTTGGTATCGCTGTCGAAATTCATATCCCAGACCTGGGAGGCAATCAGGGTGCGGGACAGCACTTCGCCTTGGCGCTGGACGAATAGCGCCAGCAGGGCAAACTCTTTATTGGTCAGGATAATCACCTGATCGAGGCGCGTGACCCTGCGGCGCAATACGTCGATATGCAGATCGGCCAGCCGGTAGTCATTCTCTTCGCGGGCCGCGCCGCGCCTCAGCAGGGTGCGGATACGCAACACCAGCTCGGTAAATGAAAAGGGTTTGATTAAATAATCATCCGCCCCCAGTTCGAGGCCGTGAATACGATCCTGCACGCCGTCGCGGGCGGTCAGAAACAGCACCGGCACATCGCTTTTCTTGCGGATAATTTCCATTAACTGCCAACCGTCCAGGCCGGGTAGCATCACATCCAGCACAATCAGATCATAGCTATGTTCCAGCGCCAGAAACAGCCCGTCTGTACCGCTGCGGGCCAGGTCCACCCGATAGCCCGCTTCCCCCAGCCCCTTGCGCAAATATTCACCGGTACTCAAATCGTCTTCTACTATCAATATACGCATTTACGCCGGTCCTTATTTTCGGCATGGGATTGTCAGCATAGCGCAATAAAGCGCCGTTACCTCGCCGTTAACCCGGTGCGATGCGGGCCAGGATACCAGTGTAGCAGGTCGCCACGGGGGTTTTGATGACAATATTGTCATCAAATGGTCATCTGGCGGACCTGGTCGATTTGCCAAGCTAAGGGCGTTAAAGGCGCGTAATGTTAGAGAAAAGTGTCACGGTTGTTATACCCGGCGCATCGGCGACCGGACAGATCGATAACAGGAGAGGGAAATGACCAAACAAAGAATAGTAACCGGCCTATTGATGGGCGCGCTCACGCTCGGTAGTTTCGCGGCCAGGGCGGCGGACGCGCCGGCCAAACCGCCGGCGGCGGTGCGCGGTACCATAACCCAGGTGAACGGCGCGCAGTTGGAGCTGACCGATCGCAAAGGTGAAAAACGCGACTTCACGCTCGGCGACCACACTACCTTTACGGCGGTGGCGCAGGGCAAAATCACCGATATAAAACCCGACAGTTTCATCGGCACCGCGGCGGCGCCGCAGCCGGACGGCACCCTGAAAGCGCTGGAAGTGCATGTGTTCGACCCGTCGCTGCGCGGCTCGGGCGAAGGATTCCGGCCATGGCAGGGCGCGGACGGCAAAGTGGGCACCATGACCAACGGCACCGTCGGTACCTTGGTTAACGCCAATGGCCGCACCATGACCGTGAAATACCAGAACGGGGAGAAAAAGGTCGTCGTGCCGGAAGATGTGCCTATTGTGACGTTGTCACCTGGCGATCGCTCTTTATTAAAAACGGGTGCGCATGTCATCGTTTTCCCGGCGCCGGGCGGTTCTGAGCCCGCGGTAGCAGGACGGGTCATCGCCGGCGTCAACGGCACGATACCCCCCATGTAAGCCCGACGGCATCGCAAGCGGCGGGCGGCTGATAGATATACCGGCCTCCGCCGCATTGGCCTCGCCAGACCCATGCGCGTACTCCCTCTGCGTACCAATACCAATAAGGAGCGCCTGTGAAAAAATCTGTTGCCCGGGCACCTAAAATCAAGCTGCATCGGGCGCCGGTGCGTATCACCCACTGGTTGAATCTACCCATCATGTGCGGGATGTTTATGAGTGGCTGGGGAATATACAACGCGTCGCCGCTGTTTGGTTTTACGTTCCCCGCCGCCTTGACGCTGGGGGGCTGGCTGGGCGGGTCCATCGCCTGGCATCTGGCGGTAATGTGGGCGCTGGCGGCCAACGCGCTGCTATATGTGGTCTGGGGCTTGTTGAGCGGCCATTTTCGCCGCGATTTCCTACCGGTCACGCCGCGCTCGGTGCTGACGGATGTCAAACTCGCGCTGACCCTGCGCCTCGAACACCAACTGGGACGCTACAACGCCGTGCAAAAAGCGTTTTATCTGTTTGCCTTGCTGTGCGGCCTGCTGCTGATCCTCTCCGGCCTGTCGATGTGGAAACCCGTGCAGTTACAGTATTTGGTGGCGCTGTTCGGCGGTTTTGACCGGGCGCGTTATGTCCATTTTTTCGCCATGAGCGGCATCGGTATATTTGTGGTGGTGCATGTGGCGATGGTGCTGATGGTTCCCTCGACGTTTTTACCGATGATTACCGGCCATCTGTCTGCGCATGCACGCCGCGGACTGCGGGAAACGAATGATGATTAACAACGATAACGGCAAGCAATCCGGCCGGTCCGGGGCCAAAACCGCCGTTAAATTGGAACCCGCCCAGCAAAAGCAGTTGGTGCGCCTTCAGCGGCGCCTGTTGCTGCGTTCCGGCCTGACGCTCGGGGCGCTGACCCTGCTCAGCGGTTGCAATATGCAAGACGGCGATGAAGTGGATAAAGTCTTATGGGCCATGTCGCGCTGGAACGACCGGGTGCAGGGCTGGCTATTTAGCGGCCAGCGCCTGGCGCAGACGTACCGCCCCGATCAGATGACCAAACCGTTTCCGTTTAATGCGTTTTACCCGGAAGATAATGTGCCGGAAATCGATCTCGCCACCTACCGGCTTGAAGTTTCGGGGCAGGTGGCCGATAAGCGTCCCTGGACGCTGGCGAGACTGCAGGCCTTGCCGCAGCAAAGTCAAATCACCCGGCTGATTTGCATTGAAGGCTGGAGCGCCATCGGCCAGTGGAGCGGGGTGCCGCTGCGCACCTTTTTGCAGCACATAGGCGCGGATCTGCGCGCCGGATTTGTCGGTTTTCGCTGTGCCGATCGTTATTACTCCAGTATCGATATGGCCACCGCGCTGCATCCGCAAACTACCCTGGCGCTGGATTTCGCCGGCAAAACCCTGCCGGATTCCTATGGCTTCCCCCTGCGATTACGGGTGCCAACCAAGCTGGGGTTCAAAAACGCCAAGCATATCGTGTCCATTTCGGTGGGGAATACCAATCCCGGCGGCTACTGGGAGGATCAGGGTTATAATTGGTTCAGCGGCATTTGACGCGCCGTTATCCGGCCACGCAAATCTGGTTACGCCCCTGGTGCTTGGCTTGATACAGCGCCGCATCCGCCTTGACGATAAGCTTGGACGGCGTGTCCCGATCGGCCCGCGGCACGCCGACAAATATGCCGATGCTCAGCGTCAAAATGTCGGTTGGGCTGCCCTGGTGGGGAACCCGCAGTTGCTCGACTTCCCGGACAATGCGCTGCGCCACCGCCAGGGTGCCGGCGAGATTGGTGTCGGGCAACAGCACGATAAACTCCTCGCCGCCGTAGCGCGCCACCAGATCCCGCGCGCGCAAGGGCAGCTCGCGCAGGGTTTTACCAATCAATTTTAAACACTCGTCGCCGGCCACATGGCCGTAGAGATCGTTAAACTGCTTGAAATAATCCACATCCAGCAAAATCAGCCCCAGATCCTGATGCTGTTGCAGCGAACGATTAAATTCATGGGCCAGGGTTAAATCGAAATGCCGCCGGTTATACAGCCCGGTAAGGCCGTCCGATCGCGCCAATTTCTCCAGCGAGCGGTTGAGTTTGCGCAGTTCCTGCTGGGTGCGGATCAACTCCAGTTCAATATGCATTCGCGCCCGCACCTGGCGTATCAGCAGCAAACCGGTCAGGGCAATCAGCGTCACGAAAATCAGGGTGATAACCCCTTGGCTGATGGCGTCCCGCCGCCAGTCCAGCAATGAGCGATCCAGGGATAGGCCGGTAGTGATGATGACCGGAAAATCCTTGAGATGGGTAAAGCTATATACGTTCTGCCGCTGGTCGGCGGCCAGGGAACTGGTCACGATGCCAGCGTGGTTTTGCCTGATATTTTCTTTATACAGGTCGGAACCGGCGATCGTGGTGCCGATGGCTTTTTCATTATAAGGTTGCCGGTAGAGTATGGTGCCGTTATTAAGCAGCATCATTAAAGTTGAATCGTCGTCGATCTCGAATTTGGTATAAAAATTACGGAAATGATTGATCATTACGCTTTCCAGCAGCACGCCGGCAAAACTGCCGTCGGGATGATTCAGGCGCCGGGAAATGGGCAATACCAAATCGTTGGAAATCCGGCTTCGGATGACTTTGCCGATATGCACCGTTAATTGCGGATGATCGCGGTGATACTGGAAATATTCCCGATCGGAATAATCAGTGGACACCGGCAACCGGTTCGCCGCCGTCACGATCATCCGCCCCGTAGCGTCAAACAGCGATATGGCGTTAATCTGCGCCAGTGCCTGGGTCTTTTCCAGGAAAATACGCTGCAAGCGGGGCAATTGATCGTTACCCATTCCCGACTGGCTGATTTGCCCCGCCAGCTCTTGCAGGGTGGATTCGGCCTGCGCGAAAGTGTCGCTGGCGTGCTGGGATAAGGCCTGCGTCAGATTCTGGGTATTGGCCCGCGACCGCTCCAGGGCCAGATGGTAGGTGTGCCAGACATGCCAGCCGTTGACGGCGATCAGGGCGACAATCAGCAGCGCGGCGGCCGCGCCAAGCTCGGCGATCAGAGAAAAACGGTGGCCGCCATATACCGAGGCCGCCGGATTATGCTGCTGGGTGGAACCGCTGGGGCGGGTTTTTCGCATAAAGACTAGTGCATCTCTGGACCACGGAACAGGTTGACCCCGCGACGTCAGCGTCTCTCATCAAGGCCATCGGATAAGCATCCGTAAAGTATTATCGATTCTTGCGGATAGTCAAAATTTGCCGGCGAATAGGCGTCAGTCTTTGGCGCAAATGAAAAAGGGCGAATAAAATATGCTCACCAGAATCGCGCCGTCATCGATGCGCCTGAAGCTGGGTAAAATGGATTCGCCCACCGGCAGCAGGATCGGGCTGGCCACCGCGGCCGGCAGATTATCCAGGGGCGAAACAATCTCCCGGGTAATGGTGATTTCATACAAGCCCTGGCGGTTTTTCTGCCGGAAGGTGAAAAAACGCGTGCGGTGCAAGTTATAGGTTTGGCCGTCATGGGCGAACGTGCCGTTAAGGGCGTAAAAACCCTCCCGCCCGCCGGTAAAATACATTTTTGCGTCCACCGTATAGGTAAAACCGCCTTGCGGGCTATTCGCCCGGTGGACCATCAGGCCGGAACAGTGGAAACCCGAAAAACGGGCGCGGTCGCTTTTCAGGTAAAAGAGGGTAATGGAAATCAGGCACAGTGCCATGGCGATGGTCATTTTTTTCATTGCTCGCCCCAATTGTAAAAGTAGAAATTCAGGCAATCCGACAAGGCGCCGCGGGCGTCCCGTGCGCATTTGGCCAAAAAAGTGCGGCGATTAAGATTCTCTTTGACCGTGGGATTAGTCACGGCGGTCCGGGAAAACAGCACTATGTCACGATCATTGCATTGCTCGATATTTCCTATCATGGTCCGTTGAATATCGGTCGCCAGATTTTCTTGTTCCCCTTCATTTACCGGACGCAGGATATAAACATCGCAAGCGTTAATTTTGCGGAAAAAAATTAACTGCTGCTTATCCCCCACCGTTAAATAAAAATAAATCATCAACAGCGTAATAACGGCGGTAATAATCAATATAACATTACGCAATATTTCCGGATTGAACCGCGCCATGGCGGGGGAGGGTTTATCGGCGGGAACGGCTTCGGTTATCGCCGCCCGCGGCGCCGCGGATTCGGCGCGATCTCCATAAGGCGCGATAGTTAACCGTTCATTTAGTTTCAGGCCGCGTTTGGGCAGGGTGACGATGGCCGAGGCCTCTAATCCCGTAGCCAGCAGCGCTTTTCTAATGAGACTGACCTGTTGATTTAAATTACCATTGGAGGGCTGGAGACCTTGTTTTTCCCATACTTGTTCAAATAGCGTTTCGCGGCTCACCGGCGCGCCGGCGCCATGTGCAATAATCAGCGTCTCTAATACCCGACCGGCGGAATGAGAAAGTCGGATGGCCGGTTCGTCATTATTTAATAAGGATAGTTGATATTCTTCGGTATTAAATAACACGCGGCTATCAATTAAATAGAGCATAGTTGTTCTCCCTGCCGGCGTAATTTCTCCGCCGATACTATTACGGTTTTATATTTTTTGGGGCTGCGGCATAAGATTACCCCCCGTCCTGATAAGGCAGGATAGGTGAAAACTTCTTGAGTATTGGAATAGCGTTTTTCTTGAATAACGATCCGTTTCCCGCAAGTATAAACCAGGGCTGCGCCGGCAAAGGGTTATTAAAACGGTAAAAAAAACCAAACAGCGATAAAAACCACAAAAGACGGCGCCTTGAGCACAAACCGCTATGTATTCGCCTGTACCGCGCCGGAACGCGACATACTTATACTGATCGGACTTGTTCAGCGTACACTTGTAAGCTAGAGTAGCAGCCTGATGTTACTACCATCATAGTAGTTATTGTTTACGGCAGTTGTGGACCAGCGGGTATTTGACTATCGGCAGCGAGATTGGCTTAACCATGCAAACAACGCATCTTGGCGCGACGGCCTGTCGCCCACGATGCTGAACCGTCGACTTAAGTCGCTGGTAAAGCACGGCATAATGTACAACAGCGCCGTTAATACCCGCCCGCAGCGGTTTGAGTGCCTGCTTACCGAACGCGGCAAGTCTTTTTCCGGTGATGATAACGCCGATGCCATGGGGCGATCCGTCCCTGAACGCGGGCGATATCGCCGTCCGGCCGGTCAGTCGCCAATGCGGAATACCGGTGATGCCGGTTCTGCTCGATCGGCATACCCATGAACCGCTACCCCATCTTAACATGGCGATTGCCGCCGGCCCCGGTGCCAAGCGCCGGCTGAACCAGATACGGGAAATGCAAAACCAACATGAAGCAAATCCGCACAAGGAATCATTATGAGTAACCGTCGAATTGTAATTACCGGCATGGGCGCGGTTTCGCCTTTAGGCTGTGGCGTTGAAACCATTTGGCAGCGCCTGCTGGCGGGCCAATCCGGTATTCGCCCGCTGCCGGAAGCGATGGTTGCACAGCTGTCGGTGAAAGTCGGCGGCCAGGTGCCAACCCCGGAACAAGACGCCGAAGGCGGCCTTTATCCGGATCGTTTTGTGCCGCCGAAAGATCAGAAGAAAATGGACCGGTTTATCCTGTTCGCCATGGCTGCGGCCGATGAGGCCCTGCGCCAGGCCGGCTGGTCGGCGGATACCGAAGAACGGCAGGATCGCACCGCCACCGTCATCGCCACCGGCATCGGCGGATTCCCGGCCATCGCCAATGCGGTACGTACCTCGGATAACCGCGGGCCGGGCCGTTTGTCGCCGTTTACCATCCCCTCGTTTCTGGCCAATCTGGCCGCGGGGCATGTGTCGATTAAATATCAGTTCAAAGGGCCGATCGGCGCGCCGGTCACCGCCTGCGCCGCCGGCGTGCAGGCCATCGGCGACGCGGTGCGCATGATCCGCAACAATGAGGCGGATATCGCGTTATGCGGCGGCGCCGAAGCCGCTATCGATACCGTCAGTTTGGGTGGCTTTGCCGCCGCCAGGGCGATCTCCACCCACTTTAACGATGCTCCGGCGACCGCCTCGCGGCCGTTCGACCGGGATCGCGATGGTTTTGTCATGGGCGAGGGCGCCGGACTGCTGGTGATTGAAACCTTGGATCACGCCCGGGCGCGCGGCGCCAAGCCCCTGGCCGAGATTATCGGTTACGGCACCACGGCGGATGCCTACCATATGACCTCGGGGGCGGAAGACGGCGACGGCGCTTACCGCGCCATGAAAATCGCGCTGCGCCAGGGCAATATCACCCCGGATCAGGTACAGCACCTCAACGCCCATGCGACTTCCACGCCGGTGGGCGACTTGGGCGAAATCAACGCCATCAAACATCTGTTCGGCAGTTATAGCGACGTGGCCATCACCTCCACCAAATCGGCCACCGGGCATCTGCTGGGAGCGGCCGGCGGCCTGGAAGCCATCTTTACGGCGCTGGCCCTGCGCGATCAAATCGTGCCGGCTACCCTGAACCTGGAAAATCCCGACCCGGCGGCGGCAGGCCTGCATTTTGTGCGCGGCGAGCCGGAAAAGCTGGCGATGACCTATGCCATTTCCAACGGGTTCGGTTTTGGCGGCGTCAACGCCAGCATTTTATTAAAACGCTGGTCGTAGCGCTTTAACCGCCCATGGCGCGGGGCGCAACGCCCCGCGTAGCCCGCCTTCATTAACCCCCCGCGATAAAAATCACCGCTGCCGGCGGATGGCTATTGTTATGGGGGGGAGGTCGCTATATATTAATCTATATATCGATTTTTCCCCCTTCCTTAAGCGATCAACCATGTCTCTGTTAGCCGTTCGTTCCCGCACGTCTTGGGTTACCTTATGCCTGACCCTGTTAATCACCAGCTTCGCCGCGTCCGCTGACCGCACCCTGACCGACCAACTGGGACGCAGCGTTACGCTTCCCGACCGGGTGGACCGGGTGGTGGTGTTGCAGCATCAAACGCTGAATTTACTGGTTCAACTGGACGCCGCCGATGATGTGGTCGGCCTGTTGTCGAGCTGGAAAAAACAGTTGGGACCGGATTTCGCGCGTTTCGCCCCCCGGCTGGCAACCTTGCCGATGCCCGGCGATTTGACCCAGGTGAATATCGAAAGCCTGCTGGCCGAGCATCCGCAGGTGGTATTCGTGGCCAACTATGCCCCGCCGGAGATGATTAAGCAGATTGAAGCGGCCGGCATCGCGGTGATCGCGGTGTCGCTGCGCCAGGATAAACCGGGCCAGCAGGATAAGCTCAATCCCGTAATGGCCGATGAGGAGCAGGCCTACAACGAGGGCCTGCGCCAAGGTATCAAGCTAATTGCCGCGGTGGTGAACCGCGAGCCGCAGGGCGAGGCGCTGATTGACTATACGTTCAGCGCCCGCGCGCAGGTGGCGTCCCGGCTAAAGGATGTACCCGCGGAGCGGCGCATACGCACCTATATGGCCAACCCGGATTTGACCACCTACGGCGCGGGTAAATATACCGGCCTGATGATGCAGCATGCCGGCGCGCTGAACGTCGCCGCCGCCACCATCGACGGTTTTAAGCAGGTATCGCTGGAGCAGGTGCTGGCCTGGAACCCGCAGGTGATCTTTGTGCAGGATCGCTATCCGGACGTGGCGAAGCAGATCGCGGCCGATCCCGCCTGGCAAGGCATCGACGCGGTAAAACATCACCGGGTGTATTTGATGCCCGAATACGCCAAAGCCTGGGGCTACCCCATGCCGGAAGCCCTGGCCATCGGCGAGCTGTGGATGGCGAAAAAACTCTACCCCGATCGTTTTACCGATATCGATATGCAACGGCAGGCCAATGACTATTATCAGCGTTTTTACCGGGTAGCCTGGCAACCCCGCGCCGATGGCGAGTGATCCCGATCGCCGGGCGCGCCATATTACCCGGCTGCTGGCGGCGTTGACGCTGGTTATCGCGCTGCTATCGCTGGGATTGGGGCAGTTTACCCTGTCCCCCGCGCGGGTGCTGGCGGTGCTGGGCGCCCCCTGGCGGCAAGACTCGCTGGAGTACCGTATTATCTGGCTGGTGCGGATGCCGCGGGTCCTGACCGCCTGCCTGGCGGGCGGGGCGCTGGCGCTGTGCGGCGCCTCTCTGCAAGGCATGTTTCATAACCCCCTGGTGGACCCCCATATTATCGGCGTCAGCGCCGGCGCCGCTTTTGGCGGCACGCTGGCGATTTTGCTCGGCCTGCCGACGCTGGCGCTGATGGGGTCCGCTTTTGCCTTCGGGCTGCTGGCGCTGGCGCTGGTATACGGCATTGCCGCCGCGCTGGGCCGGGATAACCGGCTGATGTTGATTCTGGCGGGCATTATCCTGAGCGGTTTTTTTTCCGCCCTGGTCAGCCTGTTGCAATATCTGGCCGACACCGAGGAAAAACTGCCGAGCATCGTATTTTGGCTATTGGGCAGTTTCGCCACCGCCAATTGGCATAAGTTTTCCATGCTGGCGCTGCCGCTGCTGGTGGCCGGGGGCGTACTTTATCGCCTGCGCTGGCGCATCAATATCCTCTCCCTGGGGGACGAGGACGCCGCCTCGCTGGGCATAACGCTGGTGAATGTCCGCCGGCTGGTCCTGGTATTATGCGCGGTGCTGGTGGCGGCCCAAGTGGCGGTCAGCGGCAGCATCGGCTGGATCGGCCTGGTGATCCCCCATCTGGCCAGGATACTGGTCGGCGCGGATCACCGGCGCTTGCTGCCGGCCGCCTTTTGGCTGGGCGCCGGATTTATGGTGCTGGTGGACGATCTGGCGCGTTTGCTGAGCCAGGCCGAGATTCCCCTGGGCATCATCACCGCGCTGCTCGGCGCGCCGCTGTTTGCGTGGCTATTGTTCCTCGATGCGCGCCGCGGGAAAAAATTATGACGGAAGATGCGCTTTGTGCCCGGCGGCTGGAATATGGCCATCATGAGGTCTTGTTCGAGCCCCTGACCTTTACCTGCGCCCGGGGCGAGATATGCGCGGTGCTGGGGGCCAACGGACGCGGCAAAACCACGCTTTTGCATACCCTGACGGGCATCCTGCCCGCTTTGGGCGGCGAGGTGCATTGCGCGGGCGGCCTGGGATTTGTGCCGCAAAGCTTTACCCCCACCTTTGCCTACCGGGTGTTCGATATTGTGCTGATGGGGCGGGCGGGCAGCGTGGGCCTGCTGCGCATGCCCACGGCGCGGGATGAAGAGATCGCGCGCGCGGCGCTGTCCGCCCTGAATATCGGCGCGCTGGCGGGCCGGCCGTTTCATACCCTCTCCGGCGGGCAGCGCCAGTTGGTGCTGATTGCCAGGGCGCTGGCGACCCGCGGCGAGATCCTGATCCTGGATGAACCGACCGCGGCCCTGGATTTAGCCAATCAGCAAGCGGTGATGCGGCTGATTTACCGCCTGGCCCGCCAACAGGGGATCAGCGTATTGTTTACCACCCACGATCCGTCCCACGCGGCGCTGCTGGCCGATAAAACCCTGCTGCTGCTGCCGGGGCGGCGGTGGCTGTTCGGCGCCACGGACCGGGTGCTTAACGAACCCAACCTGCAACGGGCCTATGCTATGGTGGTAAAACGCCTGGACGTGGATCATCAGGGGCGCCGGTACCCGGTGCTGGCCCCGCTGTTTGACTTGACGGAGCGGGATAACGCCTCCGGCGGCGCTTAGCCGTCGATGGGCGCAAAACCCGCTCGGCGCAGGAAATCCTGTCCGTCCTCCCCCAAGATAAACGCCGCCAGCGGGTCGGCCCGGCGCGCGCGTACCGCCAGCGCGTATACGGCGCGTACGTTATAGGCCTCGGGGATCTCCACCACCCGCAGGGCCGGGTCCTGGGCCAGACGCGCAGCGTAGTGCGCATACCCGATAAATACATCGGCCATTCCCTGATGAATCAACCAGCCGGCCGCCAATTCGCCGGCCGGGATCACCGGCGTATCCCGGCCGCCCACCAGCGGCCTGGCCCGCGCCTTGAGATGCTCCGCGCCGCCGGGCAGGAGCGGGGCGACACGGTCGAAAAGCTGCCAGGCATAATCGCCGGAAGGATCGCTGCCGGGCGTGGACGTCGCCAGAATCAACCCGGTATCGCTCAGCAATGCCAGCCAGTCGGCCCGCCGGGTCGCCGGGGTATTGCGCACCGTCAGGCACAGCCGGTTTTGCGCAAAGGGCATGACGGCCAGCGCCAGCCCGGCCGCCAGCAGCCGCGCGGGATGTTCGGCATTGGCGCTGGCGAACAGATCGCAGGCCTCCCCGGCCTCGATGCGCTGGCGCAGCAGGCCGGCGGGGCCGAATATCACGTCTATCCGCCGGCCGGTCGTGGTGCCGTAGGTCGCCAGCAGCGGCGTCAGGGCGGGGCGCAGGCTGCCTGCCGCCAAAACCACGAGTGGTGTCATGATGGGTTCCTCAAATTCCGGTGGGCCGACGTCCAGCGCGCTACCTGTAATAGCATAAAGCGCCGCTGCGGGCCAGGGGGCGTCAGGGGCGGGGACGTACCAAAATTCAGCATCCGGCCCTTAATGTCGCCGGACGTGAGATTTGTCACACAATCTTATGCAGACTATGCCCGGCTTCATAGTTTGCCCGCGCGCTCTCTTTATACTGGTGGTGACGTAATGATGAACCACTCCTGTATAAGTCCTAAAAAGCTATAAGGAACCCTACAATGGACGAACAGCTAAAACAGAGCGCCCTGGATTTCCATCAATTCCCGCAGCCGGGAAAAATTCAGGTTTCCCCCACCAAGCCGTTGGCAACCCAGCACGATCTGGCCCTGGCTTATTCTCCGGGCGTGGCCGCGCCTTGCCTGGAGATTGCGGCGGACCCGTTGGCCGCGTTTAAATATACCGCGCGCGGTAATCTGGTGGCCGTGATATCCAACGGTACCGCGGTATTGGGGCTAGGCAATATCGGTGCGCTGGCGGGTAAGCCGGTGATGGAAGGCAAAGGCGTGCTGTTTAAGAAGTTCTCCGGAATCGACGTATTCGATATTGAAGTGGACGAACTGGACCCCGACAAGCTTATCGACGTGATTGCCGCGCTGGAACCCACCTTTGGCGGCATCAACCTGGAAGATATCAAAGCGCCGGAATGCTTTTATATCGAGAAAAAACTGCGCGAGCGCATGAAGATCCCGGTCTTCCATGACGATCAGCACGGTACCGCCATTATCTGTACCGCCGCGGTGCTCAACGGCCTGCGGGTAGTGGAAAAGAACATGAGCGACGTGCGCCTGGTGGTCTCCGGCGCCGCATCCATCGCCTGCCTGAATTTGCTGGTGGCGCTGGGGTTGCAGCGCCGCAATATCATCGTATGCGATTCGCGCGGCGTAATTTTCCAGGGACGCGAAGAGAATATGGCGGAAACCAAAGCCGCCTATGCCATTGAAGACAACGGCATGCGCAGCCTGGCCGACGCCATCCCCGGCGCGGATATCTTTTTGGGATGTTCCGGTCCCGGCGTGCTGACCCAGGCCATGGTCAAAACCATGGGCAGCAAACCGCTGATCCTGGCGCTGGCCAATCCCGAGCCGGAAATTCTGCCGCCGCTGGCCAAGGCGGTGCGTCCCGACGCCATTATTTGCACCGGCCGGTCCGATTATCCCAATCAGGTCAACAACGTGCTGTGTTTCCCGTTTATTTTCCGCGGGGCGCTGGATGTGGGCGCGACCACCATTAACGAAGAGATGAAGCTGGCCTGCGTGCGCGCCATCGCCGATCTGGCCCTGGCCGAACAAAGCGACGTGGTGGCCTCCGCCTATGAGGATCAGGATTTATCCTTCGGGCCGGACTATCTGATCCCCAAACCGTTTGATCCCCGCCTGATCGTCAAAATCGCCCCGGCCGTGGCGAAGGCGGCCATGGACTCCGGGGTGGCCATGCGGCCCATCGAGGATTTCGATGCCTATACGGAAAAACTGACCGAGTTTGTTTATAAAACCAACCTGTTTATGCGGCCCATTTTCTCCCAGGCGCGCAAACAGCTGAAACGCGTGGTGCTGGCTGAAGGGGAAGAAGAACGCGTCTTGCGCGCCACCCAGGAGATGGTTTCCCTTAAGCTGGCCAAACCGATCCTGATCGGCCGGCCGAGCGTCATTGAGATGCGGTTGCAAAAGCTGGGCTTGCATATTGTGGCCGGCAAAGATTTTGAAGTGGTCAATAACGAATCCGATCCGCGGTTTAAAGAGTATTGGGGCGAATATTACCAAATCATGAAACGCCAGGGGGTATCGCCGGAGCAGGCGCAGCGGCGCCTGATCGGCAACCCGTCGCTGATCGCGGCCATTATGGTGCGGCGCGGCGAAGCCGATGCCATGATCTGCGGCACCGTCGGCAGCTATCAGGAACATTTCGCCGTGGTGGAATCGGTCTTCGGCTACCGCGAGGGGGTGCACGTCGCCGGGGCGATGAACGCGCTGCTGCTGCCCAGCGGCAACACCTTTATTGCCGATACCTATGTCAACGACGATCCCACGCCGGAACAGCTGGCGGAGATTACCCTGATGGCGGCTGAAACGGTGCGGCGTTTTGGTATCGAACCCAAAGTCGCGCTGTTATCCCATTCCAGCTTCGGCAGCTCCAGCGGTCCGGCGGCGCGCAAAATGCGCAAGACCCTTGAACTGGTCAATAAAATGGCCCCCGAGCTGGAAATCGACGGCGAAATGCACGGCGATGCGGCGCTGGTGGAAAGCATTCGGCGCGACCTGATGCCGGACAGTCCCCTGAAGGGCGCCGCCAATATCCTGATCATGCCGAATATGGAAGCCGCGCGCATTAGCTACAACCTGCTGCGGGTGTCCTCGTCCGAAGGGGTGACCGTCGGACCGGTGTTGATGGGGGTGGCGAAACCGGTGCATATCCTGACGCCGGTCGCATCGGTGCGGCGCATTCTTAATATGGTGGCCCTGGCGGTGGTGGAGGCGCAGACCGAACTGCTGTAAGCCCGCTTTACCGGCCCGTCGGCGTCCTCACGACGCCGGCGGGGTCCGGCGATATAACCTGCGCGGATGGCCGATATTGCCGTAGCGCATCTCCACGCTTAAAAACCCGGTTTCCACGCAATATTCCAGATAGCGGCGGGCGGTGGTTTTGCTCAGGCCGGTCTGGCTGACGATATCGTCCACCGAATGCAGGCCGCCATTATCCGCGGTAAAAATCTGTTTTATCATGCCCAGGGTATTTTCTTCGATGCCTTTGCCGCTGGCTTCCTGGCTGAAGCTTTTGGACTGCAGCTGATAGAGGATATCGACGTTTTGCTGATCCACCACTTTAAAGGCGCGCTGGGTCAGGGCGAATTGAATAAACCGCTCCAGGGATTGCTGCAACCGCTTCCAGGAGATGGGCTTGAGAATATAATCAAACGCCCCGCAGCGGATGGCCTGGCTACAGGTATTCATATCGCTGGCGGCGGTAATAAAAATCACCGAACAGTCGAATCCCCGCAGCAGTTCTCCTTCGAGCAGCGAAATGCCCTGGCCGTCCGGCAGATAATTATCCAGCAGTATCAGCCGCGGATGCTTGAGCCGCAATTGTTCGCGCGCCGCCTTTAACGTCCCTGCGATGCCCACCAGTCTCAGCTTGTCGTGGTTATCGATAAAATCGGCATGCAGCCGCGCCAGCGAACTTTCATCTTCAACTATCAGCACGTCAAAAATTTCAGGTTGCATATTCAGGGTCTTCCGGGTTGTTGCCCTCGGCGCCGGTGTCGTGGCCGATGACGGGAATAAATACGGAAAATATCGTCCCAGACGGTTGGTTGGCATTGACTTCGATCGTCCCACCGGCGTGATTGACATAGCTGGCGACCAAATGCAGGCCCAAACCGTGATCGCCGCAGGTTTTGGACGTCACGCCCAGTTGAAAGATCCGCTCATGTTGGCCGGCGGCGATGCCGATGCCCCGATCGGCGATTTCGATCACCACGTCCCGGCGGCCGCCGACGATATACACGTCGATGGGATAGCGTTCGCCTTCGCGCTGCAGGGTGGCCTCGATGGCGTTATCCAGCAGATTGCCGATAATCGACATCAATTCGGTTTCCCGCAGGCGAGGGGGGATCTGGTCCAGGACGCAGGCCGGATCGAACAGCAAGTCCACGCCCTTCTCGCGCGCGCTGGCATATTTACCCAGCAGCAGGCCGCAAAGGGTTGGCGAGCAAAACCGCGCGGAGACGAAATCCAGCACTTCCTGGGCGCTTTCCGATTGCGCTTCGATATAATGGATCGCCTCATCGTAGCGTTTCATATGCAGCAAACCCGCCAGGGCGGCGGTCCAATTCAACTGCTCATGGCGCAGGATGCGCAGATTATCCGCATAGCGTTTCACCTGGCTTAATTGAATATTCAGACTGTCGATATCGCGCTGATCGCGAAAACTGATCACCCAGCCTTGCAGCTTATCTTCCAGCATTATCCGTACCCGGCTGGCAATCACCGTAACTTGATTGAACAGGCAAATTTCATCATGGGTATCGCCGGCCAGCATGGTTTGTTCATCAAAGAAGGCGACCGGTTTAATGACCGCCGCCAGCGGGCTGCCGCGCAATTGCCGCGAGGAGAGGGTCAAGGATAAAAATGATTTGGCCGCATGGTTGATTTCGGCGATGCGATATTCTTTATCAATGGCAATCACCCCTTCGAAAATGGATTCCAATAACGCTTTTTGCTGCCGGACCAATAAACCGATTTCGCGGGGTTCAAGGAAAAACATTTGCTTCTTCATAGTGTTGGAAAACCACCATGAAAAGATGAACAGCGCTAATAACAGTAGTAGGGCCACCGCCATGATATTTAATAATTTACCCGTGCTGAGGTTATCGATATGCGTTTTTAGATAACCGATAGAAACAATACCGATCACGTTGTTTTGCTGGTCGAATATGGGCGCTTTGCTGCGCAGGGATATTCCCAATCCGCCTTTGCGGATGGATATAATGTTTTTCCCCGCCAGGACTTCGCTGTTATCGCCCCCGACCATTGATTTCCCCACCTGCTCGGGATAACGGGAATGGTAGAGATGCACGCCCTGCCGATCGCCGATAACAATATAACTGGCGTCGCTGCGCTGGGTTAATTTATCCATCAGTTCGGTAATGGCGCCTTTATCCTGCGCTTTCACCGCATCGATCAGCGACGGTATCATGGCGATCTCCCGCGCCTGTACCTGCGCCCGCGCGCCGATTTCCGCATACAGCTGCTTATCCAGCGCCCAGTAGGAATATATACCAATCAATGTCAGCAATAGCGAGAAAAAGATGATAAGGCTGATAAAGAGCTTTATATGAAATGAAATTTTATCCCGCATAGCATCTGGCATAGTCGCTCGCATAATAACTGGCGTAAAAGCTGGCATAATCATATCGACAGAATAATAACCGGCCATGTCGTTAAAAAAATTACTGTTTTTTATTTTATCATGATTAAAAACAGCTGTAAGTGCCCGCCGTGTAAAGTGTGATCGCAAACACAGCCTTAACGGTGGCTTGCATTTTTTACCGGGATAATATTAAATTAATCACCCTCAGTAAAATACATTTTCATTACCGTTCGTTAACATGACGCCAGTGGTAAAATAAAAACCATTAAAACCATAGACTCCATTAAAACTTCCACCGGCTAAATTGAATAGCGCGCCGCATCATGAAATAATTAAAACCATTAACTCCTTAAATGCCATTAAAATAGCTTTTTAAATTTGAATGCAATCACATAAATCCCGCCGAACGCTCCCTATTATCTCAACACAAATTAAACAGGGGGCTGAAGATGAGCACGACAGACGATAGTTATATTGTGGTGGCCGATACGGCCGGCGTAAAAAAAGTATCTCTAAAAGAAAAATGGTGGCATATCCTCGATAACTGGAAAGTAGGTATTATTCCGCTACCGTTGTTTTTATTGGCCGGCGCGTTGATCGGCATTGATTGCCTGAGCGGTAAATTGCCCAACGATATTGTGGTCATGGTGGCCACCCTGGCGTTTTTTGGTTTCGCCTGCGGTGAATTCGGCAAGCGCTTGCCGATCGTGGGCAAAATGGGCGCGGCGGCGATTTGCGCCACTTTTATTCCTTCGGCGCTGGTGCATTACGGTTTATTGCCGGATGTCGTGGTGGCCTCCACCACCTCGTTTTTCAAGAGCACCAATATTCTTTATCTGTATATCTGCTGCATTATCGTCGGCAGCATTATGAGCATGAACCGGCGCACGCTGATCCAGGGCTTCCTGCGGATATTCTTTCCCATGCTGTGCGGCGAAGTGGCCGGCATGATCGTCGGCATGGGCATCGGCATGATGCTGGGACTGCCGCCGTTCCAAATCTTCTTTTTCCTGATCCTGCCCATCATGGCCGGCGGCGTCGGCGAAGGCGCCATCCCCTTATCCATCGGTTATGCCGCGCTGCTGCATATGGAGCAGGGCGTGGCGCTGGGCCGGATCCTGCCCATCGTCATGCTCGGTGGTTTGACCGCCATTGTCATCGCCGGCTGCCTTAATCGCCTGGGCAAGCGCTATCCGCACCTGACCGGCGAAGGTAATTTAATGCCCGCCAAACCCGGCGAACGGCAGGAACCCGCCGGTGAACTCACGCAGGTCGCCAGCGGCAAAACCGATGTCACTACCATCGCGGCCGGCGCGCTGCTGGCGGTGCTGCTGTATATGGTGGGCATGCTGGGCAATAAGCTTATCGGTTTACCGGCGCCGGTGGGCATGCTGTTTATCGCGGTGCTGATCAAGCTGGCCCACGGTGTTTCGCCCAAGATGCTCGAAGGCTCCCAGGTGGTTTACAAATTTTTCCAGACTTCGGTGACCTATCCCATCCTGTTTGCCGTCGGCGTGGCCATCACGCCCTGGCAGGAACTGGTCGACGCCTTTACCTTCTCCAATCTGCTGGTGATTGTCAGCACCGTCGGCACGCTGGTCGGCACCGGGTTTCTGGTGGGTAAAAAAATCGGCATGCATCCCATCGATGTGGCCATCGTTTCCTGTTGCCAGAGCGGGCAGGGCGGTACCGGCGACGTGGCTATCCTGACGGCCGGCAACCGCATGGCGCTGATGCCGTTTGCCCAAATCGCCACCCGTATCGGCGGCGCGATCAACGTATCGGTTTCGTTACTGGTATTAGGCAACTTTTTCATCTGAACCGCGACCCGCGTCCAGACTGTTGATTCAGGAAACTCAATGAAACTCGCAAGCTATCTAACCCAGGGCGTCAGAAGTTACGGCATCGTGACCCCGGACGGCATCATCGATTTAGGCCGGCGCCTCGGCCACCGTTATGCGGATCTTAAAGCGCTGCTGGCCGGCAATGCGCTGCCCGCGGCCCGGGAATATGCCGCCGCCGCGGCGGATTTAACCCTGGCCGGGGTGACATTTTTGCCGGTCATCGAATATCCGGACAAAATCCTCTGCGTGGGCATGAACTACGCGGCCAAGCGGCTGGAGTTTAACGAAATAAACCCCGCGCCGACGCTGTTCGTCCGCTTTGCCGACTCGCAGACGGGCCACGGTACGCCAATCGTTAAGCCCAGCCATTCCGCCGAGTTTGATTACGAGGGCGAGCTGGCGGTGATTATGGGCCAGGGGGGGCAGGATATCCCGGCCGCCCGGGCCTTATCCCACGTGGCGGGCTACAGCTGCTATATGGACGGTTCCGCGCGCGACTGGCAGCACACCTGGTTCACCGCCGGGAAAAACTGGCGGCAAACCGGCGCGTTCGGGCCGTACCTGACCACCACCGACGAAATCCCCGATCCCCATGCGCTGAGCATCCGCACCTGGCTCAATGGACTGATGGTGCAAAACGACAATACCGGCAGCATGATCCATCACGTTGCCGAGCTGATTGAATATATCAGCACCTTCACCTGCCTGCATGCCGGCGACGTCATTATCACCGGTTCCCCCGGCGGGGTCGGAAAAAAACGGACGCCGCCGCTGTTTATGCAGGCCGGCGACTGTATCGAGGTCGAAATCGAAAACATCGGCCGTTTGCGCAATATGGTCATTGACGCGGCGGCGCCGGCGGCCGGGGCCGCCGCCCGCGCCGCCGCGTCATGTTGAACCCAGGCCCGCCGCCGGCCGCATTTATCCATAAGAGGGGAAACACTATGTACGATCGGGAGCCGCTGGATTTTTCCGTGCTGGCCGTCGCCCATGCGGGGAGCGCGCTGGATGACGTGCGCGCGCTGCTTGCCGCCAGCCAACTGGGCATGGACGCGGATATCCGGCAATTCGTGGTGGCCCGCGACGGCAAGCGGCTGGCGGGGTGCGCCGGCATCGCCGGCAATGTGATCAAATGCGTGGTGGTGGCGGCGGATTTCCGCGGCGATAACCTCAGCGCCCGGCTGGTGGGCGAAGTGGAAAACCTGGCGGTGCGGCAAGGACATTTTCATCTGTTCCTGTATACCCGCCCGGCGAATATCGAGCTCTTCCGCGGCTGCGGTTTTTACCCGCTGGCCCAATGGGATCAGGTGGCGGTGCTGATGGAGAACACCCCGGTCGGCATCCGGCTCTACGCCCGCTCGCTGGCGCAATATTATCATCCGGGCGCGGCTATCGGCACGGTGGTGATGAATGCCAACCCCTTTACCCTGGGCCACCGCTATCTGGCGGAGCAGGCCGCGGCCGCCTGCGACTGGCTGCATATTTTTGTGGTGCGCGAGGATGTGTCGCTGTTTCCCTATGCCGAACGGCTGGACATGGTGCGCCAGGGGGTGGCGCATATCCCCAACGCGACGGTGCATGCCGGCTCGGATTATCTGATCTCTCGCGCCACGTTCCCCGGCTATTTCCTGCGCGACGCGCAGTTGGTCAGCCAGACCTACAGCGCCATCGATTTGCTGATTTTTCGCAATCACATCGCGCCGCCGCTGGGCATAACCCATCGTTTTGTCGGTACCGAGCCTTATTGCCCTCTGACCCATCAATACAACCGGGATATGCATGACTGGCTGGAAAATCCCGCCCGCTCGACGCGCCCGCCGGTGCGGGTGGTGGAAATCCCGCGTATCTGCCAGGCCTCCGGGTGGGCGATTTCCGCCTCG
Organism: Enterobacterales bacterium; assembly: GCA_015654925.1. GTDB lineage: Bacteria > Pseudomonadota > Gammaproteobacteria > Enterobacterales > Enterobacteriaceae > Acerihabitans. The sequence goes on from JAATFX010000146.1 coordinate 33,745, forward strand.
GAGGTGCGGGCCTTATTAAAGCAGCGCCAATTGGCGCGCATCCGGGAAATCGTTCCGCCCAGCACGTTTGCTTATCTGGCCGGACGGGTACTCCCGGAACCGGCCGGCATGGACGTTTCCGGCATGGCGCTCGGATCGTGAAAGTCACTTTATTATCAGGAATCTATTATGAAAATCATTAAAGAGGCCCTGGCGGGCACCTTTGAATCCAGCGACTTGCTGGTCAAGGTCGCCCCTGCCCACGGCGAATTAACCGTGGTGGTCAACAGCGAGGTGAGCAAGCAGTTCGGTGGGCAAATCCGCCAGGTGATCGATCGGACCCTGGCCGCCATGGGGGTCAGCGAAGGCTTAATTATTATCGACGATAAAGGCGCCCTGGATTGCGTTATCCGCGCCCGCCTCCAGACCGCGCTATTGCGCGCCGCCGGGGCCGAACAGATTCAATGGGAACAATTATTATGAAAAAGCTCCGCCGCAGCATGCTGTTTATCCCCGGCGCCAATGCCGCCATGTTGTCCACCGCATTTATCTATCGTCCCGATTCCATCATGTTCGACCTGGAGGACGCGGTGTCGCTGCGCGAGAAAGACAGCGCGCGCGTCCTGGTGTTTCACGCCCTGCAACATCCCATGTACCGCGATTTGGAGACGGTGGTGCGCATCAATCCGCTCAATACGCCCTTTGGCCTCAAGGATCTGGAGGCGGTGGTGCGCGCCGGCGTGGATGTGGTGCGGCTGCCGAAAACCGACAGTCCGGAAGATCTTTACGAGCTGGAAAGCCATATCGAGCGCATCGAGCGCGAATGCGGGCGCGAGGTGGGATCGACGCGCACCATGGCGGCCATTGAATCGGCCATCGGCGTGATTAACGCGGTGGCCATCGCCCGCTGCTCCCCGCGGCTTATCGGCATTGCGCTGGCGGCGTTTGATTATGTGATGGATATGCAAACGGAACGCGGCGACGGCACCGAGCTGTTTTACGCCCGCTGCGCGGTGCTGCACGCCGCCCGCGCCGCCGGTATCGATGCCTTTGACGTGGTCTATTCCGATATCAACGATGACGCCGGGTTTCTGCGCGAAGTCGAACTGGTGCGCAAAATGGGCTTTAACGGCAAATCCTTAATCAACCCGCGCCAAATCGAATTGCTGCATAACGCCTACGCTCCGACCCAGGAAGCGGTGGATTATGCCGAGCGCGTGATCGTGGCCGCCGAAGAAGGGGAACGCAACGGCCTGGGGGTGATTTCGCTCAACGGCAAAATGATCGACGGCCCGATTATCAATCACGCCCAGGTGGTATTGGAACGCGCCCGGGCCTCCGGCGTGCGCCGGTAATGATAACCACGTTAACTGAACCACAGGAATATGTAATGAGTAACGTAACAGACGAATTACAGGCGCAATACCGTCATTTACAGCCGCTGGCGCCGTTTGTGGCCGCCAACACCGCCACGCCGTGGCTGGCCGGCGGCGACGCCAAATATCGCCGCAAACTGTGCGATAGCCTGGAACAGGCCGTTGAACGCAGCGGTCTGCGCGACGGCATGACCATTTCGTTCCATCATGCCTTTCGCGAAGGCGATCTGGTGATTAACCGGGTGGTGCAGACCCTGGCCCGCATGGGCTTTAAAAACCTGACGCTGGCCTCCAGTTCGCTGATGACCTGCAACGACGCGCTGATTGAACCGATCCGCGCGGGCGTGATTACTAAAATCTACACCTCCGGCATGCGCGGCAAGCTGGCGGACGCCATCTCCCACGGCCTGATGGAAGAACCGGTGCAAATTCATTCCCATGGCGGCCGGGTGAAACTGCTGCAAGACGGCGAACTTAATATTGACGTGGCGTTTCTGGGCGTGCCGTGCAGCGACGAATTCGGCAACGCCAACGGCAGCCATGGCAAATCCTGCTGCGGGTCCTTGGGGTATGCCATGGTTGATGCCCAGTTTGCCCGTAAAGTGGTGGTGCTGACCGAGGAATTGGTGCCGTTTCCCAATATGCCGGCCAGCCTGGTGCAGGATCGGGTGGACTATGTGGTGACGGTGGATCGGGTGGGCGATCCGGCCAAAATCAGCGTCGGCGCGGCGCGGGTCACCAGCAATCCGCGCGAATTGCTGATCGCCCGCTCCGCCGCTGATGTGATCGAATATTCAGGATTTTTTGTGGACGGTTTTTCCCTGCAGACCGGGTCGGGCGCCTCTTCCACCGCCTGTACCCGGTTTTTGGCGCAAAAAATGGAGCGCCGCCGGATTGTCGCGCGCTTCGCCCTGGGCGGTATTACCGGCAGTATCGTCGATCTGCATGAAAAAGGATTGATCGCCAAACTGCTGGATACGCAATCCTTCGACGGCCAGGCGGCGGCGTCGCTGCAGCATAACGCCAACCATATCGAGATCTCCACCAACGTCTATGCCAACCCCGCGGCTAAAGCCGCCTGCTGCGACCAGTTGGATATCGCCATCCTCAGCGCGCTGGAAATCGATCTGCATTTTAATGTCAATGTTATTACCGGCTCCGACGGGGTAATGCGCGGCGCCTCGGGCGGTCATTGCGATGTGGCCGCCGCCGCCAATCTGACCATCGTGGTAGCCCCGCTGACCCGCAGCCGCATCCCGACGGTGGTGCGCGAAGTCACTACCGTGGTGACCCCGGGCGAAAGCATCGATGTTCTGGTGACCGATCGGGGCATCGCCGTCAATCCGGCCCGGCCGGAAGTGCGCCAGCGCCTGGAGGAGGCGGGCCTGGAGGTGGTGGATATCGAACAGCTGTACCAGCGCGCCATCGAACTGACCGGAGAGCCGAAAGCCATTGAGTTCACCCGGCGGATCGTCGGCGTGATCCGCTATCGCGACGGCAGCGTCATCGACGTGGTGCGCCAGGTAAAAGAGGACGACTAAATGAGCATTGCCGAACAGATTCATTCCACCGTCACGCTCGACGAACTGCTGGCGGCCAAGGAGCGCCGCGCCGCGCGCCAGGACGCATGGCTGGCCCGTTACCGCCAGCCGCTGATTTCGTTGACCCTGGTGACCCCGGGGCCGGTGAAAGACTCGGCGCTCTATCGCCGTTCGATGCGCGCGGCGCTGAGCGCCTGCGACGCTCTGCTGCGGGCGCGGGGCTGGCCGGTGCGGGCGCAGGAGGTGTTCTGGCCCGATACCGGGCCGGAAGCGCTTTGGTCGGTGGATCATCCCGCCGTCGAAATCAAGGCCGCCGCCGTGGCGCTGGAGCAGGAACATCCGCTGGGGCGGCTGTGGGATATCGATGTCATCTCGCCCCAGGACGGGATCATCGGGCGCGGTTCCCTGGATTACGCCCGGCGCGGCTGCCTGCTGTGCGATCGGCCCGCCCATGCCTGCGCGCGTTCCCGCCGCCATCCGCTGGAACAGGTGGTGGGAAAAATCGAGGAGCTGCTGGATGCGTATTTTGCCGATAACTAAGCCGGCGCAGTCCGGCACCGCGCCGGGACCGGCGCGGCGCAGCCCATTATTTTCCCCGCCCGCGGGCCGCCGGCTGCCCGCCATCGACCTGTTGGTGGAAACGGCGCTGCGCGAAGAGGTGCTGCTGGCGCCCAAACCCGGCCTGGTGGATAGCCTGAATAACGGCGCGCACCGGGATATGGACCTGGCGCTGTTTATGCGCAGTATCGGGGCCATAGCGCCGTGGTTCGGCCGCTTTGTGGCGGCGGGCAAGGCGTGCGGGGGATTGCCGCCGGAGCGGGTGCTGTCCGCGGTCCGTCCCATCGGGTTGGCCTGCGAACAGGCCATGTTTAGCGCCACCCATGGCGTAAATACGCACAAAGGGGGTATTTTTTCCCTGGGTTTATTATGTACTGCCGCCGGATATCTGCACGGGCGTGATATGCCGTTGACCCGCCACGGCCTGTGCGATGCGGTGGCGGCGTTTTGCGCCGGGATGATCGCGACCGAATTGGCCGGCTGCCGGCAGGCGGCCACCGTGGGCGAGCATTTGTATTTGCGCTACGGCTTGACCGGCGCGCGCGGGGAGGCCGCCAGCGGATTCGCCACGGTGCGGCGCCACGCTTTGCCGGCTTGGGACCGACTGGCGAGCGCCGGGGCGGGGCGGCAGGCCGCGTTATTGCATTGCCTGCTGGTGCTGATGGCCCATAACCCGGATACCAATCTGGTGGCGCGCGGCGGTATGGCGGGCCTTGATTATGTGCGCGGATACGCCGGCCGCTTATTAAGCGGCGGCTGGTGCCCAGCGCAGCTGCGCGTGATGGATCGGGCGCTTATCGGCCGTAACCTTAGCCCCGGCGGCAGCGCGGATCTCCTGGCGGTGACCCTGGTGCTGGCGCAGTTCCCGGTATGAATCGCCGTCAACCGCCGCCCGGTCCGTACGGCGCCCGGCGCGGCGGGACGATCCGCACCGTGCTGGTACCGGGCATCAACGACAGCGGGCCTGAGCATTGGCAAAGCTGCTGGCAGCAGCGTTGCCCGGACTGGCGGCGCATCGCCCAGCGCGATTGGCAACAGCCGGATCTCGACGGCTGGCTGGCGGCTATCCGGCGGGCCCTGGGCGACCGGGCGCCGCCGGCGCTATTGGTTGGCCATAGCTTCGGCGCGTTGTCCTCCTGGTTTTACGCCAGGCGGTTTCCCGGCCAAATTGCCGGGGTGGTATTGGTGGCGCCGGCCGAACCGGTGCGCTTTGAAATCGAAGACCGGATACTGGCGGTCCCCCTGGGGGTACCGGGCCTGATGTTCGCCAGCCATAACGATCCGCTGCTGACTTTTGAGCGCGCGCAATATTGGGCCGCCGCCTGGGGAGTCGAATTGGTGGACGTAGGCGAAGCGGGGCATATCAATGCCCAAGCGGGGTTCGGCGCCTGGCCCCACGGCCTGGAGTGCGTCGAACGGTTTACCCGTAGCCTGGAGATCGCGCCCGACACCCCCATTACATGATAAAGTTCCTATTAATAAATCTTGGTGGTTCAACGTGGGGACAGAGGGATGGCTATTAATCACGTTCTGCTGGTTATCGATATGCAAAACGGCGTGTTCGCCACGCCGCGCATCAACCGGGCGGACTGTACCGCCCGGATTAATCAGCTATCGGCCCTGGCCGACTGCACGATTTTTATTCAACACGCGGAAGGAGAGATGACCGAGGGCAGCGATTTATGGCAGTTGCTGCCTGAACTGCATCGGCCGGCGAACCATCGGGCGATCGCAAAAACCGCCTGCGACGCGTTTTACCGCACCCCCCTTGAGCAGCAGCTCGCGGAACTGGGTATCCATAGCCTGACGGTATGCGGTTGCGCCACCGACTATTGCGTTGATACCACCATTAAAATCGCCGCCAGTAAGGGGTTGGCCCTCACCGTGGCCTCCGACGCCCATACCACGGCCGACCGCAAGCATGCCGGCGCGCGGCAACTGATAGCCCAGCACAATGAAGTCTGGGCGGGTTTGGCGGTTCCCGGCAATCCCATCCGGGTAAAAACCACGGCGCAGATTGTGGCGGACTGGCGCGCCTGACGCGGGCTTTGGCCGCGGTGGCGCAGGATAATTTTTAGCGGAAAATCAAACCAATAGTCAAAATGAACTCCCCGCTTTTGGCTGCCATGCCATACTTGATGACTGGCAGGGATTAACGAGGAGTGACGATGAGTAAGAAAAAGCAGCATTCTGGCGACGCCAAGACCGATCGTGAATTGAAAGGCAAAGAGTACGATGACTATTTGCATTTGTTGCAAATCGAGCTGGTGAAGCTGCAGCGGGAGATCATCGCCTCCAACGATAAAATCGTAGTGATCTTCGAAGGCCGCGACGCGGCGGGTAAAGACGGCATTATCAAAACCATTTCCGAGCATCTCAGCGCGCGTGAAATCCGCGTCGTCGCGCTGGGCAAACCGTCGGAGCGAGACCGCGCAGAATGGTATTTCCAGCGGTACGTGGCGCAATTGCCGGCGGATCAGGAAATGGTGCTGTTCAACCGCAGCTGGTATAACCGCGCCGGCGTCGAGCGCGTGATGGGATTTTGCTCCGACGCGCAGTACGAACAGTTTATGGATACGGTAACCGATTTTGAACAGTTGCTGGTGCGCTCGGGGATCAAGCTTATCAAGTATTACCTGGATATCAGCAAACAAGAGCAGAAGCAGCGCCTGGAATCCCGGGTCACCGATCCGCTTAAGCAGTGGAAGATCAGCCCCATCGATGAGCAGGCCACCAAACTGTGGAAGCGCTACAGCGCCGCCCGCAACGAGATGCTGACCCGGACCCACACGCCCCTCGCGCCGTGGATCGTGGTGCATAGCGACGATAAGCATACGGCGCGGATCAATATCGTGCGCGATCTGCTCGGCCGCCTGCAATACAAAGGCAAGGATAAAAACCTGGCCCTGCCAGACCCCGAAGTGGTGTTCGCGTTTGATACCGTTTGCATCGAAAACGGCCGCTTGGCGCCCTAGCCCGCGGCGTATTGCGCCACGGGGCGGGGCGCGCTATTGTCGTCAGGGGCCCGGCGCCGCGGTGGATGCCGTCGCGGCGGGTCATTGGCACATTATCGCAGGTCGATCGTTTTTTAAGGATAACCCATGACAGAGTCGCTTTACGATATTCCCCTCAAGCAAATAGACGGCGCCACCGGCAGCCTGGCGGCCTATCGCGGCAAAGTGCTGCTGGTGGTCAACGTGGCGTCCAAATGCGGCCTGACGCCGCAGTACGAAGAGCTGGAGAAGCTCTATCAGGAGCGTCGCGCCCAGGGGCTGGAAGTGTTGGGTTTTCCCGCCAATAACTTCAAGGGCCAGGAGCCGGGCACCGACGCCGAAATCAGCGAGTTTTGCTCGATAAACTACGATGTGCACTTTCCGATGTTTTCGAAAATCTCGGTGCTGGGCGAAGACCAGCACCCGCTGTATGCGCAGTTGACGGCCGCCCAGCCCGCGGCCATCGGCGACGGCCCGTTCCGCGAACGCCTGAAGGGGTATGGGGTCGATCCCACCAACCGGCAGGATGTGTTGTGGAATTTTGAAAAATTCCTCATCAATCGCCAGGGTAAAGCGATCGCCCGCTTCGCGCCGGATGTCACCACCGACGATCCCCGCTTGCTGGCGGCCATCGACGCCGCGCTGAGTTAAGCCCGGCGGCCATGCCGCGTCCACGGCCCCACCCCATGGGTGGGGCTGTTATTTCTTGCGCTCGGCTGATTGACTTCATATCGAAATCACTGAAACGGCGGCATAGATTGATGGTTTTCGGCGCGCGTAATTCTTAGCCCTTTTAAACCGTTATGCTAAAATCGGCCGCATGCGCTTATTTCCCCCAGGCATGGAACGATGAAGGCTTCACCGATGATTACCATGCAGGATATTGCAATAAAAGCGGGCGTTTCCAAGTCCACGGTGTCGCGCGTCCTGGCGGGAAATGATTATGTGAAGGAGAGCACGCGCCAGCGGGTATTCAAGGCCATCGAGGAGTCCGGCTATCGTCCGAACCTGCTGGCCCGCAGCCTGGCGACCAAAAGCTCGCAAAGTATCGGCCTGATTGTGGCTAACACGCTGTTTAACGGCCCTTATTTCAGCGAGCTGCTATACCAGACCGCCAAGATGACCGAAAATTACGGCCGGCAACTCATCCTGGTGGATGGCAAACACAGCGCCGAAAGCGAGCTGGAATCCATTCAGTTCCTGCTCGACCGCCGCTGCGACGCCATTATCATTTACCCCAGTTTCCTGGGCGAAAAAGAGCTGATGGGCCTGATCGCCAGGCACGATATTCCTTTTCTGGTGATTAACCGCGACCTGCCCGACGCGCGGGAACATTGCGTCTTCGCCGCCCACCAGCAAAACGCCTACGAGGCGGTCAGCTATTTAATCGCCCAGGGGCACCGGGATATCGCTTTTATCTCCGGCGCCGAAGGATCGCCGACCGCCAAGTCCCGCGTATTGGGCTACCGGCGGGCGCTGGCGGCGGCGGGCATCGCCTTGAACGAAGCGCTGATCATCGGCGGCCATTGGTCGTTAAGCAGCGGTTTCGACGCCTGCCGGCAACTGTTGCAGCGGGAAGTTGGCTTCAGCGCCCTGGTTTGCAGCAATGACGATATGGCGATTGGCGCCGCCAGGGCGCTGCGCGAACGGGGCCTGGATATCCCGGGCTCGGTATCGCTGCTGGGATTTGACGATATTCCCGTGGCGTCCTATTTTAATCCGCCGCTGACCACCGTCCATGTGCCGGTTGCCCAGATGATTAAAAGCGCGCTGGAACAGGTGGTGACTCTGCTTGACGGTCAGGAGGTGGCCCCGCTGACGCCTTTTAGCGGCGAACTGATGCTGCGTGAATCCGTGCTGCCCGGCCCCTTCGCCGCCGTCCGCGGCGCCAATGCGATGCCGGCCGGACCCATATAGCATCCGACCGGCGCGGTTACAGCCTGGGTCATGCGGCGCACGGCGTGCGCCATGACTTCATTGCAGTTGCGGGATCAATATTCGATATCCGTTTCCAGTTGCTGGCCGTTGCTGTTAATCACGCGCTGATACCAGAAAAAACTCTTCTTGCGATAGCGGGCCAGGTCCTTGAGATCGTGCTCGTCGCGATTGACGTAGATAAAGCCGTAGCGTTTGCCGATGCCCTGATGGGTGCTGACCAAATCAATGGCCGACCAGGGGCAGTAGCCAAACAGTTCAACCCCGTCGGTGATGGCCAACTGCAATTGCCGGATATGCGTGCTGAGATACCGGATACGATAATCGTCATACACTTTATCGCCCGCTTCCAGCTTATCAAATGCGCCCAGGCCGTTCTCGGTAATTATCAGCGGCAGATGGTAGCGCTCATAAATTTCCCGGCAGGTCACGCGAAAACCCACCGGATCGATATACCAGCCGAACTCATTATGCTCCAGATGCGGGTTATCAAAGCCGATATACACCGATTTATCCACGCCGGGCAACTGCTGGTCTTCCACTTCGCGCCGCTGATCGCCGGGGCTATGGTCCTGCGACCGGTCGGCGGCCACCGTGGTGGAAGCATAATAGTTAAAGGCGATAAAATCGGGGCGGCCCTGCTTTAACAAGTCCATATCGCCGTCGTTAATCTGCGGCAAATAGCCTTTTTCGGCCATAAAGCTCCATGCCACGGCGTTGTAGCGCCCGTGGCAGGCCAGATCCAGGTACAGCCAGTTGCGAATCGACGAATAGTTATTGGCGGCGATGGCATCGTCGGGGTGGCTGCTGGCCGGATAGATACAGGAAATATTCGGCGCCGGACCGATTTTGGCCTGGGGCAACAGCTCGTGACAGGCAATCATGGCCCTGGCCTGGGCCAGCATCATATGATGATTTTGCTGATACAGCATTTTTTGCGGATTGGCGGCGCCCGGCGGCAACGTGCCGATGACATCCCCTTTGAGGATCATCATATTTTGTTCGTTGATGGTCAGCCAATAGTTGACCCGATCGCCGTACAGCTCAAAGGCGGTGCGGGCAAAACGCTCGAAGGCGGTGATGGTCTGCGGGTTGGACCATCCGCCCTGTTCCTGCAGCGCCCAGGGCAGGTCGAAATGATACAGGGTTACCAACGGCTCCATGCCGTGGCGGCAAATCTCGTCAATCAGCCGGCGGTAAAATGCGGCCCCCTGCGGATTCAGTTCACCGTCGCCGGCGGGAAACAGCCGGCTCCAGGCAATGGAAAAGCGGTAGGTTTTAAGCCCCAGTTCCGCCAACAGCGCGATGTCGCCGGCGAAACGATGGTAATGATCGCTGGTAACGGTAAAGTCGCTCAGCTCCGGTGGAAATGTCGCCCGGTCAATCACCGACGGGCCTTTGCCGTCCTCGTTCCAGGCGCCTTCCACCTGGTAGGCCGAGGTGGACGCTCCCCAGAGAAATCCCTGCGGAAAAGGTGCTAACTGCTGGTAATGCATAATCGTCTCCCGTATTTTATCCAAGCCTCCCCCTCCGGCAGCATCCGTGCCGGTAAAGGGGGGTGGGCATAGTTATCCGTGTGGCAAAAGTTATCCGTGTGGCGAAATGGCCTAATTGCGCTGCCGGAGCGTATCGATCTCCCGGTGCAGGAAGATAATTTCCTCCACCAGTTCCCGGCAGAGCATGGCATTCATCAAATGATCCTGGGCATGCACCATAATCAGATTGACCGGTATTTTTCCCTGGCCCTCGTCGGCGCCGATCAGCTGGGTCTGGATATGATGGGCGCGCCGCGCCGCGTCGGTGGCCGAGCGCAATAACGCGTCGGCTTCATCCCATTGCCGCGCGCGGGCGGCTCGCAGGGCTTCCATGGCATCCGATCGCGCCGTACCGGCATGTATGATCAGCTCCATCACCGTGGTCTCTAAATCCGCGCTGCTGTCGATAGCGCATGCCAGCGTGCTTTCCATGATCAAGCCTCCTGTACCTGCGGTTCGTGGACGGGAACTTCCTGCGCCAGGAGCTGGCGTTCATAAATTTTGAAAAACGGGTAATAAATCAGCGTCGAGACGGCCAGCAGCACCAGCACCAGCACCGCCGCGCGAAAATCCCAACCGGTGGACCAGGCGGCGCCGATAGGCGCGGGCGTGGTCCAGGGCACTACCGAAATTACCCGGCCCACCATGTCGGTGCGGGTGGCGATATAGGCAATAATGGCGTTAACCAGCGGCGCGGTGATAAAGGGAATAAACAGGGTAGGGTTCATCACCACCGGCGAACCAAAAATCACCGGCTCATTAATATTGAATATGCAGGGAACCAGGCTGAGCTTGCCGATCGAACGTAAATGGGCCGAACGACTGCGCAAATAGAGCATCACCAGGCCCATGGTGGAGCCGGAACCGCCAATCACGATAAAAAATAACCAGAACGGCTCGATAAAAATATGGGTCAGGGGCTGGCCGGCGGTCAGCTCCTGCTGGTTAATGCCCAGATTGGTTAACCAGAACGCCTGCAACATGCCGCCGACGATCACCGCGCCGTGGATGCCGGCAAACCATAATAAATGGCAAATCAATACCGCAAGTATTATCGCCGGCAGGGTGTCCGCGGCGGAGATAATAGGGCCAAACAAAGCCATGATGGCCTCGGGCACCAGCATATGAAATTGCGATTGTATCAGCAGGCTTAATGGATAGAGGGTAAAAAATATGGCCAGCACCGGAATCAATAAATCAAAAGATTGTTTGATTTTCGGCGGCACCTGCTCCGGCAAGTGGATACCGATATTTCTCACTTCCAGAAAATGCATTAATTCTGTTGTATAAATACCCACCAGGATAGCGGTAAATATACCAGTGCCGCCCAGAGAAGAAACCGGCAGCATTTTATCAACCGCCGGCGACGCCACCACCAGGAAGGACATTAGTGACAGCATGGCCGCCATAAACCCGTTCATTTTATAACTGATCGCCAGGTTATAGGAAATGGCTGCAGCCACGAACACCGACATAATGCCCATGGTCATATTGTAGGGCATCATGATCACCGTCTCATACTGCGCCGCCATACGCAGCCACCACTGGGCGAAGGCCCAGGAGCTGTTGGCGGAGAAGGGCGGATGGGCGAATACCAGCATAAATGAACCGACGATCAAAAAAGGCATGGCGGAAATAAAACCATCCCTGATGGCCATCACATGACGCTGGCTGGATAGTCTGCCTGCAATGGGAGTGATGGTATTTTCAATAACACCAAATACCTTTTCGCTAATTCCGGACATGATCCTCTCCTAGCTGTTAAGCAGTATCAGCGTGTCGTCTAAGATTTTATCGCCGTTCATCATTCCGTAATCCATGCTATTGATGACCGCGATAGGTTTATGCTGCTCATCGGCGATAGCCTTAAAATCTTTTAATTTATATTTAATTTGCGGGCCGAGCAGACAGCAGTCAAAATGAGGTAATGCGGCGGTGAATTCTTCCAGGCCCACCGCCTTGATTTCCACTTCCAGACCTCTAAGTTCCGCCGACTTTTGCATTTTTTTCACCACCATGCTGGTGGACATTCCGGCGGCGCAGCACAATAAGATTTTTTGCATTAATAAGAGCCTCATAGCCAGGGTTTACAAGAGTAATACGCGATGGCATTCATTTCTGCAACCGGTTTCAGAAACCGGTTGCAGTTTTGTGATAGCGGTCAATTATGCGCAGTAGGCCGGTATGCAGAAGACATTTTTTTCCCGTTATGGCCGACAAGTGTCGGTGACTTCACGACATTACTCACACAAAATAAGGGAAAATACCGCTCTGCGCAGACGTAACGAGGTTTAACCGTGGCACGGACTATCATGTTGATTCCCACCGATCTTAGCGTCGGTCTTACCAGCGTTAGCCTGGGCGTGATCAGGGCGATGGAGCGCAAGGGGGTGCGCCTGAGCGTGTTTAAACCCGTGGCCCAGCAGCGCGACGGCAGCACGCGGCCCGATCAAACCACCGCCATTATCCGCGCCAATACCAGTATTCCCACCGCCCAGCCCCTGGACATGAGCCACGTGGAAGCGCTGCTCGGCGCCAACCAGCGTGACGCATTGATGGAAGAAATCGTTGCGCGCTATCATGAAAACCTGCGCGGGGCGGAGGTGGTGCTGATCGAAGGCTTGATGCTGACCCGCCGCCATCAGTTTGCCAATGCCCTGAATTACGAGATCGCCAAAGCCCTGAATGCCGACATCGTATTCGTCACCTCTTTGGGCACCAGCTCGCCGGCGCAATTGAAAGAGCGGCTGGAACTGGCGCGGTCCGGTTTCGGCGGCGGTAAAAACGCCAGTATCGTCGGCGTGATCATTAACAAGCTTAATGCGCCGTTGGACGAGCAGGGCCGTACCCGCCCCGATCTGTCGGATATTTTCGACGAGGATCGGCAGACCGGCGCGGGTACGGCCCAGCTGCCGCTGTTCGCCGATTGTCCGCTGCGCATCCTGGGCCGTATCCCCTGGAGCCCCGAGCTGATTGCCACCCGCGCCATCGATATGGCCCGGCATCTCAACGCCCGCATCGTCAACGCCGGCGATATCGAAACCCGGCGGGTAAAATCCATCACCTTTTGCGCCCGCGGCCTGACCGGCATGGTCGATCATTTCCGTCCCGGCTCCCTGCTGGTCACCTGCGCGGATCGCCCCGAGGTGCTGGTGGCCGCCAGCCTGGCGGCGATGAATGGCGTGGATATCGCCGCCATTCTCCTCACCGGCGGTTATGACATCTCGCCTTCCATCGACCGGCTGTGCCAGCGGGCATTCCAAACCGGCCTGCCGGTGCTGATGGTGAATACCAATACCTGGCAAACCTCGCTTAACCTGCAAAATTTCAATCTCGAAGTGCCGGCGGATGACCATTTGCGGGTGGAAAAATTGCAGGACTATATGGCCAATTATATCGACGCGGATTGGATCGGCTCGCTGACGGCCGCCCAGGATCGTCCGCGCCGGCTGTCGCCGCCCGCTTTTCGCTACCAACTGACCGAGCTGGCCCGCCGGGCGGGCAAGCGCATCGTGCTGCCGGAAGGGGACGAGCCCCGCACCATCCGCGCGGCGTCCATCTGCGCCGAACGCGGTATCGCGCATTGCGTATTGCTGGGCAATCCGGGCGAGATCGGGCGCGTGGCGGCTTCGCAGGGCATCACCCTCGGCCATGGGGTTGAGCTGATCGACCCGGCGATCAACCAGGATCAATACGTCGCCCGGCTGGTGGAACTGCGCGGCAATAAAGGCATGACGGAGCTGATCGCCCGCCAGCAGTTGGAGGATAACGTGGTGCTCGGCACCCTGATGCTGGAGATGGGGCATGTGGACGGCCTGGTCTCCGGCGCGGTGCATACCACCGCCAATACCATCCGCCCGGCGCTGCAATTAATCAAACCGGCGCCGGGCAACTCCCTGGTCTCGTCGGCGTTTTTTATGCTGCTGCCGGAGCAGGTGCTGGTTTATGGCGATTGCGCCATTAATCCGGATCCCAGCGCCGACCAATTGTCGGAAATCGCCATCCAATCCGCCGATTCGGCCCTGGCTTTCGGCATAGAACCGCGCGTGGCGATGATCTCGTACTCCACCGGCACATCGGGCACCGGCAGCGATGTGGACAAAGTTCGCGCCGCCACCCGGCTGGCCCAGGCAAAACGCCCGGACCTGCAAATTGACGGCCCGCTGCAATACGACGCCGCGATTATGGCCGACGTGGCGAAAACCAAGGCGCCCGATTCGCCGGTCGCCGGCCGGGCCACGGTGTTTATTTTCCCCGATCTGAACACCGGCAACACCACCTACAAGGCGGTGCAGCGTTCCGCGGCGCTACTGTCCATCGGGCCGATGCTGCAAGGCCTGCGCAAACCGGTCAACGATCTGTCGCGCGGCGCGCTGGTGGACGATATTGTTTATACTATTGCGCTGACGGCTATCCAAGCCGCGCAATTGGACGGATAACGCTGGAGTAGCCGCCGATATGCGGAATTAATGACCGAACGCACAGGTATAAAAAAATACCCGCGCCAAGTGGTATTTGCTGACTATACTCATTACGTTAATCATTAATTAACGACAGACTGAGCTCATATTTGTCAATAGACTTAAACTCTGCTTAGAACAATGCGTATGTGCTGTAATCAGCCTTAAATAAACATAGGAGTTTTCCATGGGCATCGGAACAATTATTCTGATCGTATTAATTTTGCTGCTGATCGGTGTTTTTCCCAGTTGGCCGCACAGTCGTAGCTGGGGTTATTATCCGAGCGGATTGGTTGGTGTAGTGGTAGTTATTTTGCTGATCCTGGTACTGCTGGGCAGAATCTGACGCCGCAACCCATTTCTTACCCGGGGGATTACACGCCAGTGTAATCCCTTTTTTATTGCTCTCGATAATGTGCGCCGGCCGTGCAAGGGTGGGCGCAGCGCCGCAAGCCAGGGATTAATGCCTGACGATATATAATTCCTTGGTATCGATAAACCCCAGCCGGTTTTGCACAAAGCCGCCGACGTAAGGCTTGACCAGCCTGGCCCCGACGTTATGGTATATCGGAATGGTGGGGCTTTCCTTGGCCAGGATATCCTCGGCCTGCTGATAATAGCGCCGCGCCTGTTCGGCGGAGCCGCCGGCCAGCGCATTTTCCATTACACGGTCATACTGCGCGCTGCTGTATTTGGAGGTATTAATACTATCGCCGGTGCGGTAATTATTCAGGTAGCTGGAAGGCTCGTTATAATCCGCTTTCCAGGACGTCCGGATCAGATCGAAACGCTCGCTATGCATGGTGTCCATCAGCGTTTTCCATTCCTGCGCATTGAGTTTGGCGTCCACTCCCAGGTTTTTTTTCCACATTGCGCTGGCGGCGATGGCCACGCGCTGATTGGATTCGGAAGTATTGTACATCAGCGTAAAAGTCAACGGTCTGGACGGCGTAAAGCCCGCTTCGGCCAGCAGCCGCCTGGCTTCGGCGGTGCGGCGCTCGGCGGGCCAGTCGGCATAATAGGCGGGGGTAAAGGTTATGCCGCCGATATTATCCGGGGAAACGGCATAGGCGGGAGTCTGGCCTTGGCCCATCACTTTGCCGGCGATGATCTCCTTATCCAGGCCCAGATTCAGCGCCAGGCGCACGCGGTAATCGTCAAACGGCGGCTTGTTGGTGTTGAATTCATAAAAATAGGTTTCCAGCGTTTTGGTAACCCGCACCTGATCGCCCAGTTCTTTTTGCAACGCGTTGAATAATGTTTCCGGTACATTGCGGGTAATATCGATTTCCCCCGCTTTATAGCGGTTCACTTCGGCGGTTTCCGAGGCGAGGGGCAAATAGGTCACTTTATTAATCACGGTTTTATTATCATCCCAATAACGGCGGTTGCGGGCGGCCACTATTTTTTCGTTAACCACCCATTGCGTTATTTTAAAGGCGCCGCTGCCGACAAAGTTTTGCGGCTGGGTCCATTTCGTATCGAATCGTTCAACGGTCTCTTGCGGGATCGGCACCAGCACCGGCACGGGCAGCATTTGCAAAAAATAGGATACCGGACGGCGCAGGGTAATGTGCAGCGTGCGATCGTCCAGCGCCCTGACTCCGAGCGCCTCCGCGGGTTGTTTGCCGCTGATAATTTCCTGCGCGTTGAGCACGTTCATGCTGGCCAGATAACTTGCATAGGGCGAAGCGGTACCAGGGTCGCTCAAGCGCCGCCAGCTGTAGACCACGTCATGAGCGGTCAGCGGCCTGCCGTTCGACCAGGTCAGGCCGGGACGCAGATGGAATATCCACTGATCCGGCGCCTCGTTTTCCCAGCGTTCGGCCAGGCGCGGTTCCACTTCCCCCATGCGGTTGATACCCACCAGCCCATCAAAGCAATCGTTGATAATCGCCATTTCAACATCGCTTTCCACTTTATGCGGGTCCAGCGAGGACGGCTCGCTGTTATTATTGCGCACGACTTCCTGCAGGTCCGCCAGCGGGGTGCCGGGCGGCACCACCGCCGCCACGGCGCAACAAGCGGGCAGCAATGATATGCTGATGCTTAATGTGATAAGCGTTAATTGCCAAAATGGTTTATTGGTTAATTTCATCCCTTGAATACTCCGGTTATCGGGATAGACGCTAAATATCCCCAAAATAGAAAATAAAGTAATTGATAAAATGCACGTGCTTTATTCCCGTCGCGCCATTTCGCAGCGGCGATTATTTGTACTCTAGCCCTTGGCTGTTCAACCCCGGATAAACTTGGTATCGCCGTGGGAGTATTTTGGCCAAGAAACAGGACAATCGGCGTTTCTCCGACTACGCTTATTGACACATTCTTATCGCTCCGGCACCACCACGGACGACGGCCTTGATGCGGTATAAAGAGAGGTCCGCGGTCAGATAAGCGTGCAATGACAGGACGATATTTTTTTCAGCGTAGACTGACAGGAGTTTTTATGCGGCGAATGGTGTTTTGTTTAGCGGCGGCGTTAACCGCCAATATGGCGTGGGCCCAGCCCCAGCCGGTGGTGCATACCAGCAGCCTGCTGGCTACCGACGGCAAGGAAGCGGGCAAAATTACCCTGACCGAAGCGGCCAAAGGGGTGATGCTACGCGTGGAGGCCACTGGCCTGCGCGAGGGATGGCATGCCGTTCATTTCCATGAAAAGGGCAGTTGCGACGTTAAAGACAAGTTCAAGGAGGCGGGCGGACATGTGCATACCGCCATGCCGGTGGTACATGGCTTGCTAAACTCCGATGCCAACGATCAGGGTGATTTGACCAACATCTATGCGGGCGCCGACGGCAAGGCGAATGCCGAAATCTATTCGACCCTGGTGTCGGTCAACCCTGGCAGCTCGCGCCCGGCGCTGCTCGACGGCGACGGTTCGACGGTGATTATTCATGCCAATGCCGATGATTACCAAAGCCAGCCCATCGGCGGAGCCGGCGACCGCGTCGCCTGCGCGGTCATCAAGTGAGACCATACCGGCCGGGGAACCCCCGGCCGGTTCGACGTTGTTTTGCAGCAGGCTTCGCGCTGCCGGTAATGGAAACCGCGGGCGGAAAACCGACTTTCCCCGCCAGGAACGACGTTGCGGCATTGAGCGCCACGCCGCAATGGGTGCGGCCCGTATTGCAGGCCGCCGTGGAAATCCTGCATTAGACCGCCATTTCCGCTTTTCTATCGCTTCACATCCACCTGATAAAAAATATGCTTGCCGAACGGATCGATTTCATAGCCGGTCACTTCTTTGCGTACCGGTTCAAAAATGGTCGAATGGGCAATCATTACCGCCGGCGCCTGTTCGTGCATCATCTCCTGGGCCTGCCGGTAGAGCGCCACGCGTTTGGCACGATCGCCGGAGGCTCGGGCTTCCAGGATCAGTTTATCAAACGGGGCATAACACCATTGCGACGAATTGGAGCCCCCTTTGGCCGAGGTACAGGTGAACAGCGGGCCGAAAAAATTATCCGGATCGCCGGTGGCGGTGGTCCAGCCCATCAGCGCCGCCTGGTGCTCGCCGCTCCTGACCCGTTTTAAATATTCGCCCCATTCATAGGTGACGATATTGGCTTTCACCCCAATCGTCGCCCAGTCGGCCTGGATCATTTCCGCCATGCGCCGGGCATTGGGATTATAGGGACGCTGTACCGGCATCGCCCATAAATCGATGGTTAAACCATTGGGGAAGCCCGCTTCCTTGAGCAGCGCCCGGGCTTTATCGGGAGCAAAGGCATAATCCGCCAAATCCGCTTTGGCGCTCCACACGCCGGGCGGCAGGATATTTTTCGCCGCCGTGCCGGTCCCCTGGAAGATGGCGTCGATAATCGCCGGCTTGTTGATGGCCATGGTCAGGGCCTGGCGCACCTTGACGTTATCCAGCGGCGGTTTTTGGGTATTAAAGGCCAGGAAGCCGGTATTCAGGCCGGCTTTTTGCATCAGGGTGATATCGTGGTTGGCCCGCATGCGGGGCAGATCGGCCGGGTTGGGGAACGGCATCACCTGGCATTCGCCTTTTTCCAGCTTGGCATAACGCACCGACGCGTCGGGCGTGATGGCGAAGATCAGCCGGTCCAGCTTGGCCTTGCCCTGCCAGTAAGCGGAAAACGCGCTGAATAAAATACGCGAATCCTTCTGGTATTGAGTCAATTGGAACGGTCCGGTGCCCACCGGGTCCATATCCACCCGCTCCGGCGTACCGGCCTTCAGCATGGCATCGGCGTATTCGCTTGATAGTATCGAAGCGAAATACCAGGCCAAATCGGCCAGGAAGGGCGCTTCGGCATGGGCCAGGGTAAAGCGTACGGTGTGGTCGTCCACCTTATCGATATGGGTAATCAGCGTGCCAAACTCCAAGCTGTCGAAGTTGGCATAGGTGCCGTGGGAAACGTTGTGATAGGGATGTTGGGGATCTTTTTGCCGCATAAAAGAAAATATGACGTCATCGGCGTTAAAATCCCGGGTAGGGGTGAAGTATTTATTACTCTGGAATTTCACACCTTGGCGCAGATGGAAGGTATAAACCGTGCCGTCGGGGCTGATATCCCAACTGGCCGCCAGGCTGGGCACCAGTTCGGTGGTGCCGGTTTTAAAATCCACCAGCCGGTTATACACCGGCACGGCGCTGGCATCCACGCTGGTGCCGGACGTAAAGAGCTGGGGGTTAAAATTCTCCGGCGACCCTTCGGAACAAAATACCAGCGTTTTAGCCGATACCGCGCCGCTGACCGCCAGCGCCAGCAGCGTCAGCGCGAAGCGCCCCACTTGTTTTCGCATTCCACGATTCATCGATCGTTTCCCCGTCCGTTGTTGGTCATGACCTAACCCGAACCGTCATTGTTACCAGTATCCGGCTAATAAATAAACCTATTATCGGTTTATTTATCCCGGCTAAGAACGGGGCGGCATTCGCATCAGAACCCTACCGCCTGGCCGTCGCGGCGGCTGTCGCTGGCCGCCACATAGCCATGATCGCGATCCGGCGACAGCCGCCAGATAAATTGCCCGGAGCCGAAATCCATATACGGGTCGTTGACGGATTTCAGCCGGTGCCCTATGGCGCGCAGCTGGTCAACCACCCGCGGATCGATGGTCGATTCCAGGTCGAGACTGAAATCACGGTTAACCTTCCAGCGCGGCGCGTCGCAGGCGGCCTGCGGCTGCTGCCGATAATCCAGCATGCGCACCAGGGTTTGCACGTGACCCTGGGGCTGCATATCGCCGCCCATCACGCCAAAGCTCATCTGCGCCTGGCCGTCCTTGGTTAAAAATGCCGGGATGATGGTTTGGAACGGCCGTTTGCCGGGCGCGACCACGTTAACCGAACGCGGATCGCTGGAGAAGCCCGCGCCGCGGTTTTGCAGGCTGATGCCGTACCCCGGCACCACGACGCCGGAGCCGAAGCCCATATAGTTGGACTGGATAAACGACACCATCATGCCGTTTTCATCGGCGGTACTGAGATAAACCGTCCCGCCGCTGGCGGGCATGCCAGGCTGGGGATCGGCCGCCTTGCGCGGGTCGATAAGGCGCGCGCGCCCGGCCAGATAGCCGGCATCGAGCATTTGTGACGGCGTCACATCCATTGCGGCCGGGTCGGCCACGTACTTATAGATATCGGCAAAGGCCAGCTTCATGGCTTCGATTTGCACATGCTGCGCCTCGGCGCTATCCAGCGGCAGGGAGGCCAAATCGAAATGTTCCAGGATGCCGAGGGTTATCAGCGCGGCGATGCCCTGGCCGTTGGGCGGCAATTCGTGCACCTGGTAGCCGCGGTAATCCTGCGTAAGGGGATCGACCCATTCAGGCCGGTAGGCGGCCAAATCCGCAAGGGTCATACTGCCGCCGGTCGCCTGGGACCAGGCCACGATTTTCTCGGCGATTTCTCCTTCATAAAAGGCGCGCCCCCCCTGGCGGGCCAGCAACTTGAGCGTGCGGGCGGCGTCGGGGAAAACAAACTTCTCGCCGATGCGCGGCGCGCGGCCCCGCGGCATAAAAGTATCGGCGAAGCCGGGCTGATCGGCCAGGATGGCGACCGCCGCCTGCCATTTGCCGGCAATAATCGGCGCAATGGTCACGCCGCGCTCGGCCACCTCGATAGCGGTTTGCATCAACCGTTCAAACGGCAGGCGGCCGAAGCGCTCGTGTAGCGCCGCCCAGCCCGCCACCGCGCCGGGTACGGTTACCGAGTCCCAGCCCCGTTCGGGCCGGCGTGCCAGTCCGGCGCCGTCCTCGCCGTAAATCCGGCGAAAGCGCGCCAAATCCCAACTGGCCGGGGCCGGACCGGAGGCGTTGAGCCCGTGCAGCCGGTTGCCGTCCCATACCAGGGCGAATGCGTCGCTGCCCAGGCCGTTGGAGCAGGGTTCCACCACGGTCAGGGCGGCGGCGGCGGCGATAGCCGCGTCGACGGCGTTGCCGCCTTCAAGCAGGACGAAGTTGCCGGCCTGGGCCGCGATGGGATGGGACGTCGCCACCACATTACGGGCAAACAGCGGCGCGCGCGTCGTGGGATAGGGGTTTTGCCAGTTAAAGGTCATGCGGGGGCTCCCGGTTGGTTAACGCGCCGTTCGGCCTCAAGCTGCAGCGCGCGGCGATCGACTTTGTTGGTGCCGGCCAGGGGAAAACTGTCCACCAGCCAGATATGGCGGGGGTGCAAATAAGGCGCGCCGTGGCGTAGGGTAAAGGCTTTCAACTCATCAACCCCCACCTGTTGTCCCGGACGCAGAATCACCCAGGCGACGGGTTTGGTTCCTTTGATTTCATCGGCCACCGGTACGACGCAAGCCTGCTGCACCGCGGGATGCTGCTCAATAAGGTGCTCGACTTCGCTGGGGTAAATATTCTCGGCGCCGCTGACGAACATATCGTCCAGGCGTCCGACAAACGTGTAAAACCCCTGGTCATCACGTTCAAAAACGTCGCCGGTAATATAATAACCATCATCCGTAAACGGCGGACGCAGATCGGGGCGTTGATGATAGCCTTGCATCAACCCGGGACTTTTTAGCTCCAGAATGCCGCGCTGACCCTCGCGGCCCTGCGGATCGCGCAGGCGCAGCTGCACCTGTTCATGGGCATAGCCCGCCGCTTGCCGCGGCGTGGGAATACCGTCGGGATGCGGGCCGAACACCACCGGGCCGCCTTCCGTGGTGCCATAGGCATTAATAATGCGCGCGCCGGGCAGCAATTGGGCGATTTGTTTGAACAGGCTGTCATTTACCGGCGCCGAACCCATGCGCACCACCCGTACGCTACTCAGATCGCTTTGCTGCAACAACGTTTTTTCTTGCAGCATCATGGCGATCATCGGCGGCACCGCCGTCAGCCAGCTACAGCGATAGCGGGAAATGGCGCGGATATAGTCGGGGGCGTTGAATTGCGGCAGCAGCACGGTGGTGACGTGGCTGGCCAGGGTTAACAGCACCAGGGCCAGGGCGTTCATATGGTAAAGCGGTGCGGCGATCAGCACCCGCTCGCCTTCCAGTTCATGGTTGGCCAGCCGGGTGCGTACTACCCAACTGTGGCTGGCGTGGGTCAGGCGTACGCCTTTAGGCATGCCGGTGGACCCGGACGTATACAGCAGCAAGGCCAAATCCTGGGGCCCGGCGGCGAAGGGGGTTAATTCGCCCGGATCTAAAAAAGCGTCCAGCCCATCCGTCCCGGCGGAATGAAATACCACCCGCGCCAGGGACGGCGCCGGCCCCGCCAGCCGATCGCCGTCGCCCAGCAGCAGGCGCGCGCCGCTGTCTTGCAGGATATTATCGATGGTGGCGAGGGGAAATTTAAAATTAATCGGCACCGCCACCAAACCGGCGCGCAGGATGCCGAGCAGGCTGGCGACATAATCGATGGAGTTGCGCCCCAGGATGGCGACACGCTCTCCCGGGCGATAACCGCGCGCCAACAGGGCGCGGCCGATACCGTCGGCGCGCTCGCTGAGTCCGGCATACGTGATCTCCAGCGCGCCGCCCCCATCCTGCGGGGCGATAAACGCGATGTGTTGTCCCGCCCGTCGGCTATCGAACAGGGCGCCCAAATTGGTGGTCTGTTTCATGGTAAAAACTCAAGTAAGGTCGTTAAATCGGGCAGCGCCACCTGCAGGCGGCCCTCGCGCCATTGCAGCGGCAGGTTTAACGCCGCCGCGCCGTGGGCGATGCGGGACAGGTCGCCGCCCTGGAAATGAATGGCGGCAAACCTGTCGCCCCCTTTGGCGGGCAGCGGCAAACCGGCGAACAGGCGGGCGAAAACCGCATAATCGACGATATTGAGCGCAAATTGCCGCTCGGTATTGCCCAAGCGGCGATAATGCTGCTCGGTGCTCATCACGTCGTCGGTAATAATGGTCAGGGCGGTAATGCCGGCGACCCCATTGGCATGGGTGAGCCATTCCGGCCGCCATACCCATTCACGGGTATGGTGCTGGCAAAAATAGACCCGGCCGGCCGGAAACTCGCCGGGGGCCAGCCGGGCGGTGGTGAAGCGGGCCAGGCCGCTTTTATCGCCGCTGACCACCTCGCGGGAAAAATCCTGTACCGGCTGCAGGACAAAACCGGCCTCGGCCAGCCGCCGGGCGGTGCGGCGGGCGTCCTCGGTGGCGAATACCAGGCCGTCGATGCCTACGGGGCTATCCAGGATTTCCTGGCGGATGCGCCCGCCGACCGCGGGCAGCCCCACGATCTCAAGATAATGGTCGACGAACATCATCAGATGATTGCACGACCCCAGGGAGTGGTAACCCCGCGGCGTCAGGGTAAAGCCCAACCCGCGGAAACGCTCCGCCGCCTGGTCGATGGCGAAATGGGTGTTGATGACCAGATGGTCCAACGGGATGGTCATGGGGGCCCCTAGGCGCTGGCGGTCGGGGCAGCGGTTGGGGCGGGGGTGGCGTAAAGCCCGCGGCCGCTGGCCACCAGCCGGCCTTCGCTGTCGAAGACCCGCGCTTCGGCGCTGGAAAATTGCTTGCCGGCTTTTATCACGCTGCCCACGGCGGTTAAATCCCCGCGCGCCGGGCGGTGGTAATCTACCCGTAAATCCAGGGTCGGCACGCCTTTGCCGGTAAAGGCCACCAGGGCCCAGTCGGCGGTTAAATCCACCAGGGCGGCCAGAATGCCGCCGTGGATATATCCGCCGGCGGCGTTCACCACCCATTCATCGCGAAAGCGCGCCTGAAGCTTGATTTCGCCTTTGCCCACGGACAATACTTCCAGCCCGAGCCATTGATGGTAGGGGCCTTTTAACAAACGTTCCTGCACTTCGGCAGCGGTGGGAATGATGATATCGCTCATAATGCTTTCCTCAAAAACTGACGGGCTGGAAATCCGGTGTGATCCCTATCGCCCGGCGATAACGCGCCGGGCGCGATCGGGGGTATCTCAGGGCGCTACGATCACCTTGCCCAAGACTTCGCGATCGCGAATCAGCCGCAGGCCTTCCGCCGCCTCTTCCAGCGGCAATACCCGGTCAATGATCGGATCGATGCGTCCGTCGGCGATCATGGCCAGCAAATCTTCGAGATTATCCCGGTAGAAACTGTTCGATCCCTTAATGGTCAGCTCGAAGCTCCAGATATAACGCAGATCTTCCTGCGGGTCATAACCGGCGGTGGCGCCGCATACCAGCAGAATGCCGCCGCGTTTGAGGCATTTAAGCGACGGGCGCCAGGTTTCGCCGCCGGTAAAATTAATCACCACGTCGACGCCGCCTTCGGTGGTGCGCCGCTGCGGTTTGCCGTACTGGCCGATGGCCCATTTGGAAAAATCGGTTTCGCGGTAATTGACCA
The DNA here is from genome assembly GCA_015654925.1 of Enterobacterales bacterium. Classification (GTDB taxonomy): domain Bacteria; phylum Pseudomonadota; class Gammaproteobacteria; order Enterobacterales; family Enterobacteriaceae; genus Acerihabitans. The sequence goes on from JAATFX010000146.1 coordinate 57,897, forward strand.
CGTGGTCGGCGCCCAGGGCTTTAAGCGCCTGGGCCTTCTCTTCGCTGCCCGCGCAGGCAATCACCTCGGCGCCCAGGTGTTTGGCCAGGATCACGCAGGCGGTGCCTACGCCGCCGCTGGCGCCGAGAATCAATACCCGATCCCCCGCTTTTACCGTGTTATGGGTGATCAGCATGCGGTGCGCGGTGCCATAGGCCACCGGTAGCGCGGCGGCCTGCTCGAAATTCACGCCGTCGGGCAGGGCGATCAGCTGCGCGGCGTCCACCGCGGCATATTCCGCCATGCCGCCGTCGGTCATCTCGCCCATCAGGCCGACCCCCGGTTTCAGGGGGTTGACCAGCACCCGATCCCCCACCGTCCAGCCGTCGACGCCGTCGCCCACCTCGGCGATGGTGCCCGCCAGATCCAGGCCGATGACCACCGGCAGCGGTACCTTGATGCCCGGCATGCCTTTTACCGTGAACACGTCATGGTAGTTAAAGGATGAGGCGCCGACGCGCACCACGACATGGCCGGCGGCGGCGGTAGGGCGCGGTTTATCGGTAACGACCTGTAACTGGTCAAGATCGCCGTGCTGGCTCAAAACTAAGGCTTTCATTACGTCGCTCACTGCGTGCTCCTGCTTACTTGATGGATTTGGCGGCCAGATACGGACCGGTATCGAACAGGTTGTCGTTCAGCGCGCCGGTGATGGTGCCGCTGTCGATAAACACCTGATGCTCGCGTTTAAGGGTATCGATATCCGCCGGTTCAAAATCGATGCGGTTCATACTTTCCCAGCGGCCGACATAAACCTGCGCATCGTGTTGCGGCAGATTGGCCTGTTTTTGTAGAATTTCCACCACCGCCGCGGGATTGGCTTTGCCCCAGGCCAGCGTATCGCGCAGCGCGGCAATCACCCGCGCCACCGTTTCCGGATGTTTTTCAATCAATTCGCTGCGCGCCGCGCCCACGCCGATATAGGGCACCGCGTCGCTGTGGGTCAACTTTTTCCATTCGTCGGCAAAACTGCCGATGGAGGTGACTTTGAGATCGTCAAGCTGGTTGATCGTCAGGGAACGCAGCGCCGCGGCATCCACCTGCTTTTGCGCCAGGAACTGCGCCAGGCGCGATTCATTGCCGCCGATCAGGGCGAAATCCTGCGGTTTAATCTGGTAGTTTTGCTGCAAGATGGAACTGGCGATCACCGCCACCGACGAACCGGCCGGCGACATGCCGATTTTTTTGCCTTTCAATTGCGCCAGGCTGGTGATGGGCGAGCCAGCGGGCACCACGAACTGCACGTCCGCCGGCTGGGTGGCGGCGAAGATTTTAATCGGCACTCCTTCGGCCGCGGTGCTAAATACCCCCGCCAGCGGCGCGCCGAACGCCAAATCTATCGAGCCCGACGCCAGGGCTTTAATGGGCGCGTTGACATCGGGGAAATGGACAAATTCGGCGTCGATGCCGCGCTTGGCCAGGAAGTCCTGGCTCTCAAGCACCGCGCCGTAGCCCAGGCTGACGCCGCTGGTCCAATAACCGATGCGTACTTTTTCAGCGGCCTGTGAACCCATGGCGAACAGCGTCCCGGCGGTCAGTACGGCCGCCAACAAAATCTTTTTCATAAGGTTATTCCTGTGTGCGTTGTTTCCAGCGGAAAAGATGACGTTCCAGGGGCTTGAGCAGTCCTCCTTCGAGCAACAGCATCATGGCCACCAGCAGTAAGGTCCAGGCGAATACCTGATCGGTTTGTACCAAATCTCCTGCCTGGCGCAGCCGGTAGCCGATACCGTCGGACGAGCCGAGGGTTTCGGCCACCAGGGATACCCGCCAGCCGAAGCCGAACGCCAGGCGGGCGCCGGAAAAGAAGTAGGGCAAGATAGTGGGCAGATAGATTTTGCGCAGCGTTTGCAAACGGGTCAGGCGAAAACTGCGCGCCAGCTCGACAAATTGCGCATCCACGGTTTGCGCGCCCTGCCAGACATTGGTCAGGATCAGCGGCATGGCGGTCATAAACACCACAAAAATGGTCGTGGCGCCGGAAATACCGAACCAGATAATGGCGAATATCGCCCAGATAGCCGAGGAGACGGTATTGAATACCGCCAGCAGCGGCTCAAAGAATTGCGCCAGGCTGCGGCTGGCGCCCAGCGCCAGACCTAAAATCGTGCCCACCACCGTGGCCAGCACAAAACCCGCCAGCACCCGCGAGAAGGTGATGCCGATATCGTGCAGCAAGCTTTCGCCGTGCCACAAGGCCAGCAGCGCCTGCCAGGTTTTGAGCGGTCCCGGCAATACAAATGCCGGCATACGCTGCGACGCCAGCCACCAGACCACCAGGAAGATGGCCAGCAGGATTAGGCGTTGCGCCAGCAGCGTTAACCAGGAAACGGACGTTTTCATCTTAGACCTCCAGCCTTAGCAGCCGCGACTGCTCGCTTACCGCACGTTCGGTCGGTATCCGCGGGCGGGACAGCGCGATGTCGATAATCCGGTGGATACGTCCGGGATGGGGCTTGAGCAACACCACCCGATCGGCCAGCACCACCGCTTCCTCGACGTCGTGGGTGACCATTACCACGGTAACGCCTTTCAATTGCTGGATGCGCAGCAGTTCGTCGTGCATGACGCTGCGCGTTTGCGGGTCCAGCTTGGAAAATGGCTCGTCCATCAACAAAATTTCCGGCTCCACCACCAGGCTGCGCGCCAGCGCCACGCGGCTGCGCATGCCGCCGGAAAGCTGATGCGGCCAGGACTGCCTGAAATCATGCAGGCCCACCAGCCGCAGGGCGTCCTCCACCCGTTCCCGGCGCTCGGCAACGCTAAGCGGGCTGTTTTCCAGCCCGAAATTGACGTTTTGCTGCACGTTGCGCCAGGGCAGCAGGCGGTCTTCCTGAAACAGGTAGGCCACCTTTTCCCAATGGTCGAACTGACCGGAGGGCTGCCCCTGGATCACCACCTCGCCGCGGTCTGGAGCCAGCAGGCCGGAAAGTATATTCAACAGGGTGCTTTTGCCGCAGCCCGAGGCGCCCAGCAGGGCAAGGATTTCACCCGGGCGTACCGACAGCGAAATATTATCGAGCACCTGCAGCTGGCCGAAGCTTTTGCCGATCCCTTCGGCGCGGATAATATCGCCGTCCGCCGGGTCAAAGTCCTGCGCCAGCACGCTCATAGGTATTTGCTCCGCTCAAGGATGGGCAATATGGCCCCCCCTTTGCTCAGGGTGGCGTACACTTTTTCCATGGTCATGACCTGGAAGGTTTCGATATGGCGGCGTGCGATAACCTCCACCCGCCGGGCATCGCCATCGATAAAGGCCTGGATCATGGCGTTGTGATCGTGTTTGATCTCGGGTTTGATTTTTTGCACATTGAAGCCCAGCGCCACCAGCCGGGACATTTCGTCCATCAGGCTAGACAGGGTGCGGATCAGATGGTTATTGCCGGATGCGCGGGCAATGGCCAGATGAAAGCGCTTATTGGCATTCATAAACACATCGATCTGTTCGGGCAGCGGCGCGTGCAATTCCACCCGGCAGGCCGCTTCCAGTTCGCGCAGCTCCTGGATATCCACCTTGCCCACCGCCAGGCGGGCGGCGAAAGGCTCCAACTGGATGCGCAGGGAAAAAATCTCTTCCACGTCTTGCACGGTAATCGGCGCGATGCGGTAGCCTTTGCGGGGGCGGGATTCCACCAGATGTTCATGGCACAGCCGGGCCAGCGCCACCCGGCAACTGCTTTTGCCCAGCGCGTAGTTTTCCATCAGCTCGGCTTCGGTGATCATGGCGCCGGGCAGCAGGCGGCAGCATAGGATGTCATGGCGGATGCGCAGATAAGCCACATCACCCAAGGGCAAGTCGGTCGTTGCTTCAGTCGATATAGCCATCTGACCCTCTTTTGTTTTGACGGTGGGCGGCTCACAGCGTGGTACTGAAGCGCTTAACGGATTTCAGTGTAGAGTCGTGGAGATTTGTTAGGCAAATAAGAAATTGTTATACATATAGTCAAAAATCAGCTTAGCTAAGCTGCTCACTGGGGCAGCTCACTGAGGGCGGTTCACGGAAGGCCGCTTGCAGAGGGAGGCGTCGGGGATGGGGAATACGCCCGCGCCAGGCGGCGGGCGTCGGTAGGTCAGGCGCGTTGGCCGGCTTCGGCGCTTTGCGCGGTCCAGGCGGCCACCTGGCCGCTCAGCGTGAGTCCCAATCCCGGCAGGGTGGGCACCAGCATACGGCCGTCCTTGATGGCCAGGCGTTCATTAAACAACGGTTCCAGCCATTCAAAATGTTCTACCCAGGGTTCGGTGGGATAGGCGGCGGCCAGATGCACATGCAGCTCCATGGCGAAATGCGGGGCAATCATCAGACCGGCATGTTCCGCCAGCGCGGCTACTTTCAGGTAAGGGGTAATGCCGCCTACCCGCGGCGCGTCGGGCATCAGATAATCCGCCGAGCGGTTTTTGATAAACTCCCAATGCTCGGCCACGCTGGTCAGCATTTCGCCGGTGGCGATAGGCGTATCGAATTGCTGCGCCAGGGCGGCGTGGCCTTCGGCATCATAACAATCCAGCGGTTCCTCGATCCACACCAGGTTCAGCGCTTCAAAATGACGGCACATGCGTTGGGCGGTGGGGCGATCCCACTGCTGGTTGGCGTCCACCATCAGCGGGAACGCATCGCCAAGGTGCTTGCGGATGGCGCCGACCCGGTGAAGATCCAGCGCAAAATCAGGCTGGCCGACTTTGAGCTTGATGCCGCCGATGCCCTTTTCGCGCGAAATATCGGTGTTTTTCATCAACTGATCGAGCGGCGTATGTAAAAAACCGCCGGAGGTGTTATAGCAGCGCACGGAATCGCGCTGCGCGCCCAGCAGACGCGCCAGCGACAAATTGGCGCGCTTGGCTTTCAGGTCCCATAGCGCCACGTCGAACGCGCCGATAGCCTGGGCGGCCAGCCCGCTGCGGCCGACGGAGGCGCCGGCCCAGCACAGTTTGTCCCACAGCTTGGCGATATCGCTGGGGTTCTCGCCGATCAGCACCGGCGCGATCTCTTTGGCGTGGGCGAATTGCCCTGGCCCGCCGGCCCGTTTCGAATAGCTGAAGCCCAGCCCGCGGTGGCCGTCGCGAGTTTCGATTTCAGCAAACAAAATCGCGATTTCGGTCATGGGCTTTTGCCGGCCGGTAAGCACTTTGGCATCGCTGATGGGATTGGCCAGGGGCAAGAAAACCGATGAAACGCGTACCCAACTGATGCGGTCGTTATCGGCGCTATTGGCTGCGGCGGCGGTGGTGGTGGATAGGGTAGACATAATGACTTCTCCTGCTGCTAACGAATGAAAGTGGACAGCGCGCGTTTATTTCGGCTGGGTTATGGCCGGGCGGGCGTTGACCGCTGGCGGTTGTGGCGCGTCGGATTCCAGCCGCTCCAGCCGGCCGACGATAAATAAATAGGCGATGGCGCCGAGCAGGCCCATGGCGGCGACATAAATCAGCGCCCAGTCGAAAGAGCCGAATTTATTGATCATCAGGCCAATGGCGAGCGGGGTGACGATGCTGGCAAGATTGCCGCATAAATTAAACATGCCGCCGCTGATGCCGATGGCATGCTTGGGCGAAACGTCGCCCACGATGCACCAGCCCAGATTGCCCACGCCTTTGGCGAAAAAGGCCAGCGACATCACCGCGATGATCACCGTAACGGACTGAACGTAATTGGCGGTAACAATGCTGCTGGATAACAGCAGGCCGCAGATTATGGGGGTTTTGCGCGCGGCGGTCAGGCTGTAGCCCCGGCGCAGCATCCAGTCGGACCAGGCGCCGCCCACCACTCCTCCCAGGCAGCCGGCTACCGCCGGCACCGCCGCCACCAGGCCCACCTTGAGAATGGTCATGCCTTTGGCTTCGATCAGATAAGTGGGGAACCAGGTCAGGAAAAACCAGGTAATGGACGTCAGGCAAAATTGTCCCAGATAGATACCCAGCATCATGCGGTTGGCGCCGATGGCCTTGATTTGCCGCCAGCTAAACGGCGTGGGCGTATCGCCGAAAGATGTCAAACCGCCGCCGGCTTCGATATATTCCAGCTCGGCTTGGTTAACCCGCTTGTGGCGGCGCGGCTCCTGCACCACGAAAAACCACAACACGCCGATTAAGACGCCGGCGCCGCCGGTGAAGAAGAAGACATGCTGCCAGCCCCAGGTGCTGAGCAGCCATACCATGATCGGGGTAAAAATGGCCAGCGCGGCATACTGCGCGGATTGGAAGATGGCGGTGGCCATGCCGCGCTCGTGGCGCGGAAACCACATTACCGTCAGCCGGTTATTGGCCGGAAACGCCGGGGATTCCGCCACGCCCATTAAAAAGCGCAGCACGAACAGCGCCAGCAGGGCGGAGCTGAACAGATCGACGAATCCCTGCAGGAAGGTTAGTACCGACCAGGCGATCAGACTGATACCCAGCACGATCCGCGAGCCGAAACGGTCAAGAATGATGCCGCCGGGAATTTGCATGGCGGTATAGGCCCAGCCGAAGGCGGAAAAGGCGACGCCCATCGACACGGCATCAAAACCCAAATCTTTGCGCAAAATCGGCGCCGCGATGGACAACGTGGCGCGGTCGACATAGTTGAAGATGGTGACGAGAAATATCATCGCCAGCATCAGGTAGCGAATATTGGTCTTCGCCATGGCCTTGGGTGTATTCACATTATTTCCTTTTTTGTAGGGCGATCGGTATGCTTTTTTAAGGAAGCGGGTTCATGACGAAAGCCCTATCGGATTACGCTGTATGATTGCGCAATCATTTTTAAGGCAAAGAACGCCAGGTCCAAGAGTAAGCCTGAGACATGCTAATATGATTGCGCAATCATTCAATAAAATAACCCTACATTTGTGAGCTGTTTCATATTTAACGTGTGGAATCGCGGTCGATGATGCTAAAGCCGGTATCGATCCAGAGCGGGTCGTGTTCCCGCCCCTGGCCGCTGACGCGGGCCAGCAGGGCCTGCGCCACTCGTTGGCCGATACGGGTGCCGTCGATACGCACCGTGGACAGGGCGGGGAAAACCTGGGCGGCGCTGGAAAGATCGCCAAAGCCCATGACCGATAGCTGGCCGGGCACGGTAATGCCGCGGCTGGCCGCCTCGGCCAGCACTCCTTCGGCGATGGTGTCGGAGCTGCAAATCACCACGTCGGCATGGGGGCGCTGCGCCAGAATACGGCGCAGCCCCTCGCGTCCGGACAGCAGGGTGGCGGGCGCGGGCACAATTTCAATCGGCACGCCGGGCACGCCGCGCCTGGCCAGCTCATCCACCACGCTACGGCTGCGCCGCAAACCGCGGGGGTCGTCCAGGGAGAGCACCGAAAAATGCCGATAGCCTTTATCAAATAAATGTCCGGCCACCTCGATGCCGACCCGCTCATGGGAAAAGCCGATTTGCATATCGATGGGCGTATCGCTTAAATCCCAGATCTCCACCACCGGTATTCCTGCTTTGCACAGCCGCTCCCGGCTGGCATCGGTATGCAGCGTTCCCGCCAGGACGATGCCGTCGGGGCGGCGTCCCAGGATGGCGTCCAGCAGTTGCTCTTCCCGCTGGTTGGAGTAGCCGGTCAGGCCCAACAGCGCCTGGTAGCCTTCGCCGGTAAGGCTGTCCATCAGCGCCTGCACGGTCTCGGCGAAAATCGAGTTGGCGATGGTCGGTACAAAGATCGCGATCAGCCGGCTTTTATTGGTGGCCAGGCCGCCGGCCAGCATGTTGGGCACATAACCGGTGGCGCGCACCGCGGCGAAAACTTTGTCCTGAGCCGCGACGGAGACCAGTTCAGGCCGGTTCAGCGCCCGCGATACGGTGATCGGCGATACGCCGGCGATGCGTGCGACATCTATCAGGGTCGGACTGGCCGCCGCTGACTGTGGCGTGCCTTTATTGGATTTTTTAACCATGTTTACCGTCTGGAAAAGTCTGTTAGCAATCGTGCCTGCAGAAGATTAACACATTCTCCGCGGCCAAATGACCCCTATCGCCGGATGGCCGCCAGCCTTTTTCGCATTTTGGAATCACCGTTTTAAAAGCGGCGGCCGCTGCTTGCCTGGGCACCGCCCGGCACGCATTCTGCACCTCCCCGCGGGAAAACCTGACCCTGGGCGGCGGCGTCCCGCTGGCGTGTCGCCCACCGCCGACAATCTTTTAACTCCTTAAATATGAGAGGCCGGCAGTATGCTACCAAGCCGTTATGAACAGCTCGCGATCGATGAGATTCAACGTTGGAAAACCCCACGCGCCGGGTGGGTTGATAAAACGCTCAGCGCCCTCGGCCAGCCGTTGGCGAGGGCCGGCGATACGCTGATGGGCTCGCTGCCCGCCGGCGATATCCTGGAAAAAGCCATTAGCGGCCTGGTTCAGGTCTGCAACGATGCGGCCCAGTCGAGCGTACGGCCGCAGGTTATTTTTGCCCAATACCGTCATGCCGGCCACGTCAATATCCATTGCCATGCCGATATCAGCGCGCTGCCGCTGGAGCAAATCGATAAGGCGGTGGGGTGGCTGGCGGCCAAATATAAAGGCCTGGCCCTGGCTGAAGGGGCCGGGACGGGGGCTTTAGGCCTGGCGGGCCTGGCCGTGGACATTCCCGCCGTGATCGCGCTCAACCTGCGGGCCATCGGCGAATACGCCACGTATTACGGTTTTGATATCGCCAGGCAGGAAGAGCGGTTATTTGCCTTCACGCTGCTCACGCTGGTATCCGCCCCATCGCAGGAAGCAAAAAATTTCGCCATGGCGCAAACGATCAAAATTGCCCAGGGAGCGGCGAAAAAACAGGCCTGGGAGCAACTGGAAAAGCAGGCCTTTATGAAATGTATCCAGCACATCAGCAACGCGCTGGGGGTGCGTATCACCAAAGTCAAGATGGCCCAGGTCTTACCTCTGGCCGGCGCGGCCATCGGCGCCGGCTACAATGCCTATTTCACCGCAAAAGTCTGCGATGCCGCTTATTATCTTTATCGCGAGCGATTTTTAGCCGGGCGGCTCGGCGCGCATATTATTCAGGAAATAGTCCAGCCTGCGCTAAATTATCAATATCCGTTGAGCTAATATTTACTATTAAATATGCTTTGCTCTTGACTGATAACTGAATAATGCATCACAGTATAGGGAATTAGTATCATTAATGCACTATTCCCAAACCAGGCTGCCTGGGTATTGATATAAGATTTAATATAGAATTTAAGATAAAGATTAAGATAAAATAGTTAAAAATAAAATAAATTATCGGTAAAATAAATATCCGCATTTGTCGCTGCTTTAAAATAATATATTTGGCAGAGTGAATTATTTATAAATTACAGATAATAATATTAAGTGACATAATTATTTCGACAGGATTTATAAGGTCCTTTTTGAGGCGGGCATGTTCCAAACGGCGGGTTTTATCGCGGGCAGCCGCGCTGGCGATAAAACGCGGCGACGGATAAGGAGCGTCGCATGAAAACAATGGAAAACGAAACGGGTAATGGCCATATTATTTACCGATCCGGCAATCCATGCGGGCTGTGGTGCTACACGCCGGCGATCTTGCAAAGCTCCACGGGGCGATTGATCGTCACGCTGGATATAGGCGGTCCCGGCCTGGATTCCCCGGGCCGGGACCGCCTAACCACCAGGAAGGGTCTTGGTAAAATCGTGTTCTCCGACGATGCGGGCGCAACCTGGGCGGAACGCTGCGATTTCCCTTTCTGGCACGCACGGCCGTTTGAAAGCCGCGGGGCGCTGTATATTATCGGTAACGCGGGGGATCTGTACATCATCAAATCGGATGATGACGGCAGCACCTGGACCGCACCAGTGGCCCTGACCCGCGGGCAGTTGTGGCACGGTTCGGCCACCAATATCATCCAGGACGGCGATTACCTCTATCTTTGCATGGACCTGCGTTCCGACCTGAGCATCAAGGGATGGAACGTGGCGGGCCTGACGCCGGTACTGCTGCGCGGCAACCTGCGGGGCAATCTGCTGGAACGGGCGGCCTGGACGTTTTCCGAGGGGTTTTCGTTTAACGAACGGTTTGGCGGCGCACTGTCGGCGTTTGGCGAGCATTTCGGCATTCCTTTTTACCCATCCGGTCGCAACGGCCCGCGCCACCTGGCCCCGGGCATCAGCGCCTCGCCGCCGGGATGGCTTGAGGGGAATATTGTCCGCGTAGCGGACCCCCGGCATATCTGGCACGATCCCGCGAACGCCACGCTACATATTATTTTGAGGGTAAATAGCAACGGCGGGGGATATGCGGCAATCCTGCAAGCCAGGGAGCTGGCTAACGGGCGTATTATTTTAGACGGGGTCAAGGCCCCTTCGGGAAAGGAACTCTCGTTAATTCCGTTTCCCGGCGGCGGCTTGAAATTTTATATTGTGTATGATGCCATAACCAGGCTTTATTGGATGGCAAGCTCAATTATCATGGATTCCATGTGCACGTTAAGCTCTATTCCCGCGGGCAGGTACAATCTGCCGTCAAATCAGCGCAATATATTAGGCCTGTTTTATTCGGCAAACGCCGTGGATTGGCTATTGGCGACCATCATAACCAAAGGCGAAACCGAATGCCATGCCAGAAACTATCCCTCTTTTATTTTCTCCGGCGAAGATATTTTGCTGGTGGCCCGTTCCGGAGATGACCAGGCGCTCAACGGCCAATATACCAATTTAATTACTTTTCATAAGGTAAAGCAATTTCGCAAGCTGATTGTTTAACACCGATTCGATGGGGTATTTAATGGCTAATAATTATGACACTTCTCTTTATCTGTATAAAAAATTATCCCAAATCGTTCCCGGCGGGGTATCAAGTAATAACCGGGCCAACTGGAAACCGCATCCCATGTTTTATGCCCGGGGAGAAGGGGCTTACGTCTGGGATGTCGACAAATACCAGTATATCGATTTTGTGCTTGGCCGGGGCCCGTTGATAACCGGCCATTCCAATAAACAGATTATCGACGCCATCACGCAGCAATATCAGCAGGGGCAATTTTTTGCCGGACAAACGGAGCTGGAGATCTTGCTGGCGGAAAAAATCAAGGGGCTGGTTCCCGGCGCGGAAATGACCCGGTTCTGCAACTCGGGGTCGGAAGCGGTACACGTTGCGCTGCGTCTGGCCAGATCGGCTACCGGGCGAGAAAAAATCATCCGGTTCGAAGGGCATTATCACGGCTGGTTCGACAATATCGCCTGGGGATTCACCACTCCCGACACCCTGACGGATGGCGCGGGCGGCATGATGGCCATGTCATTGGGCCAGCCGGACAGCGATGCCGATAATATTATTTCCTTACGCTGGAACGACCCCGGCGCCCTTGAGCAGACGCTCGCCAGGCAGGCCCATAATATCGCCGCGATTGTCACCGAACCCATCATGTTTAACAGCTTTTGGAGCAATATAACGCCCGCGGCCAATTATTTGGCCACCCTGCGGGCGCTGTGCGACCGCTATAACATAGTGCTGATTTTCGACGAAATCCAGACCGGGTTCAGAACGGCAACCGGGGGCGCGCAGGCGTATTACGGCGTCACTCCCGATATCTCCACGTTTGCCAAAGCGCTGGGCGGGCCGGTTTGCCTGGCGGCCATTTCAGGCAAGCAGCGTTTCATGGGCCTGCTGGCCAGCACCAAAACCATCCATACCGGCACCTATAACTCGTTTCCGCCGTTCCTTGCCGGGGCGTTGGCCAATCTTGACATCCTGACGGCCAATAACGGCGAGCAGTTGCACCATATCCACCGGATGAGCGGCGCCCTGCGCGACGGCCTGCAGGACATCGCCGACAATACCCCGTTGCCCATGCAAATCCGATCCAGTCCGGGCGCCCTGACGACCACGTTCAGGACCAGCGCGCATGCCGTCAACGACTACCGGAGCGCGCGCCACGGGCTGAACGAAGAGCTGACCGGCCGGTGGCACGCCGCTTTGCAGGACCAGGGAATCAGGATCACGCCCGAAGGGCTTTGGTATGTCTCCATAGCGCATACCGACGAGGATATACGGCGTACGCTGCAAAAGGCCGCGGTGGCCATAACCCAGTTGGAACTGGCCTGGAGGCAATCATGAGCAGGGGAGCATTGAACAAAGTCGCCGTACTTAACGGACCGGGTACCTTTGCGCTGATCCATTCCCCGCTGGCAGAAATTCCCGCGGGTTACGTGCGGGTGAAACTTAGCCACTGCGGCGTGTGCGGTACGGACCGGTCTTTCTACCTGGGGCACCGGGACGAAGGGTACCCGGTCTCTTTAGGCCATGAACACTGCGGCGTGGTTGACGCGCTCGGCGAAGGGGTAACGGGTTTCGCCCCCGGCCGCCCGGTGGTTATCGACCCCAATTTCCGCTGCGGCGCCTGCTATTTTTGCCTGCGAAAGCTGGGGCATTTATGCATCAACGGTACCGAGCAGCGCTATTCCAACCGCGGTTACGCCGGTTATATCGATATCCATTATTCCTATGTACATCCGTTACCCCATTATAGCCGCACCCATATGGGGGCCCTGGTCGAGCCTTTATCCGTCGCCCTGCATGCCTTGGCGGTAGGCGCTTTGCAGGATCGCTACGGAGAAACGCTGGTGCTGGGCTGCGGGGGATTGGGATCTTTACTGATTTTCGCCATACTCGAAACCACGGCGATCGACCTGTATATCCACGATCATAACGACTATAAGGTCGACCACTTGCGCAGCCTGTATCCCGACCGGATTCGGCGCCTCGGCGGCCGCAACGATTTCAACCTGGTTTTTGAAGCCACCGGCAGTTCCACCGGATTTGCCCTGGCCTGCGGGCTGCTCGGCAAATGCGCCCGGCTGGTGGTGCTAAGCCGCTATCACTCCGACGAACCGTTGATTCCCGAGCGCTTGCCCTGGAAACAGCCGGAAATCAGATTCTGCCACCTCAACGGCGATGCCATCCATATGGCTGAAGCGGCGGCGCTGCTCAAGGAAAAATGGACCCTGCAACACGATCATCTGCTGAGTTTTCATGCCTTGGATGAGATCAACCAGGTGTTTAAAAACTATGGAGCCATTAAATCAAATAAAAAAATCATTATTCAGCAATAGAAAATATATTTTGCGAGGTCATTATGAATATTTTAACGATTATTCCCAGCCGCCTGGCGTCTACCCGGCTGCCAGGCAAGGCGCTGGCCGAAATTAACGGCATCCCGATGATTGTCCATGTCTGGCGCAGGGGCATGGAAGCCAACCTTGGCCCGGTGGTGGTGGCCTGCGACGATTGGCAAATCGCCGATGCGGTACAGCGGGCGGGGGGCAAGGCGGTGATGACGGATCCCGCGCTAGCGAGCGGCTCGGACCGCGCCTTCGCCGCCCTGCAAATGGTAGACCCTGCAGGGGAATATGACCTGGTGGTCAACCTGCAGGGGGATATGCCGACCGCCGATCCGGCGATGCTGGCTACCCTGATCGCGCCCTTGGACCTGCCCGGCGCCGAAATAGCCACCCTGGCCTCGGTGGTGACCACCGCCGCCGAGCTTGCGGCGCCCAGCGTCGTTAAAGCGGCGGTCTCGCTCAGCCCCGGGGATAAAACCGGGCGGGCGCTGTTTTTCAGCCGCAACCTGATTCCATGGGGAGACGGGGCGCATTACCACCATATCGGGCTTTATGCCTACAAGCGCAGCGCATTGATGAAATTTTCCCACTTGCCGCAGGGCGCGCTGGAGCAGCGTGAACAGCTGGAGCAGCTCAGGGCCCTGGAACACGGCATGCGCATCGATATCTCCATCGTCGACGTTAATCCGCTCGGCGTCGATACGCTGGACGACCTTAATCTGGCGAGAAAAATTCTTCTTTAAGAGGATTGCCATCCCATCGGGATCATCATCATGGACAAAAAAACGATCGCACAAATCGGTAGCCGGGTTCTGGCCAAAGAAGCTGAAGCACTATACGAACTGTCCAGGACGTTATATAGCAGCGGATTTTGCGAGGCGGTAAATTTAATCGACGCGTCAACCGGCCACGTCATTATCATCGGCGTCGGAAAAAGCGGCCATATCGGCAGAAAAATATCCTCCAGCCTTTCATCGATCGGCACTCCCAGCTTTTTTATCCACCCTACGGAAGCCAAGCATGGCGATCTGGGCATGATAACGGCCAATGATATTGTCATCATGATCTCCTTTAGCGGTAAAACCGAAGAACTCATGGAATTATTACCGCACTTAAAGCTGCGGCGCATTCCCTTGATCGCCATAACCGGCAATAGCCGTTCGCCCCTGGCCGAAAACGTGGATATCAGCCTGTCGTTCAGCATCAAGGGGGAGGCCTGCGCGTTCAATATGGTGCCGACCGTAAGCGCCAGCGCCACCCTGGCCCTCGGCGATGCCCTGGCCATCGTACTGATGGAATTAAGCGGTTTTTCGCCGCAGGATTTTTCGCGCAACCATCCTTCAGGGACCTTGGGCAAACGGCTGGCAACGCGGGTGCCCGGTTAAATAGGGCGGGCGCCAGTGGCCCGCATCAGGATAATGAGTAGCGGATATGCGCTTTTTATTGGGGTCAGCACTGCTGTTGACCAGCCTTATCGTCTCCCAGGTCGGCACGGCGCTGGCCTACGGGCTGATCGCCGATCTGGGGCCCACCATGAGCGCCTGGCTGCGATTAACTCTCGGCGCCATGATAGCTTGCTTATTTCTCAGACGGCGCTATCTGCCCTATCTGTTTAACCGCCATGTCTGTTGCCTGGCTACGGCGGTCGCCGGAATGGCTTTATGTTTTACCAATGCGCTGAACTATATTCCCATACCCACCGCTACGGCCCTGCAATTTCTTGGCCCCTTTTTCCTGGCCGTCGCGGTGGCCAAAAACAAAATCGATTATGGCATTTCGCTGCTGGCCATTACCGGCATGGCGCTGATTAGCCTGCAGGTCAACGGCGCGCAAGGCGACTGGCCGGGCATCTGCTGGGCCGGGTTATCCGGCGCTTTTTGGGTGCTGTATATCGTCAGCGCCCGAAAAACGGCCCTCGACCTGCCCGGTTTCCGGTGTCTGGCGCTGGCGATGGTGATGGCGTCGCTGCTGATGTCGCCGTTTATCATAACCGCATTCAGCATGCCTTCCGGCCAGCAATTGCTGGTGGCGCTGGCGGCCGCCGTATTTTTGCCGCTGCTGCCTTACTTCCTGGAGATGTCGGCCTTAAGGCTGATAAACACCTGGACGTTCAGTATCGTCGTCAGTCTGGAGCCCTGCGCCGCGATAATTATCAGCAGGCTTATGCTTAAGCAGCATACCCCCGCCATACAGCTCGTGGGGGTGATGCTGATCGTTATGGCCGGCATGGCGGCCATTTTCTCGGGCCAATACCGGGCAAGGCGGCGGCAAGGGCGGAATACCTAAACCGTTCGCGGCGGTATTTGACCGTTTATCCGCTTATTTGACCGCTGGTGGAAAATACGCAATTTCCCGCGTACGGGTGGCATAGAGTACGTCTCCATGTATCCCTACTGAAGAACGAATCATAATGAAAAACAATATTCTCAAACATATCCCCTGGCTAATCATCGGGCTGATAGGGGCATGCTGCCTCGGCGTGGTGGCGCTGCGCCGCGGCGAGCATGTCAGCGCCCTGTGGATCGTGGTTTCCTCAATCGCGGTGTATCTGGTGGCTTATCGTTACTACAGCCTCTATATCGCCAAGAACGTCATGCAGTTGGACCCCAGCCGGGCAACGCCGGCCGTGGTTAACAATGATGGCCTCAATTACGTCCCAACCAATAAAAACGTCTTGTTCGGCCATCACTTTGCCGCCATCGCCGGGGCCGGACCGCTGGTCGGCCCGGTACTTGCCGCGCAAATGGGCTACCTGCCGGGCACCATGTGGCTGCTGGCGGGCGTGGTCCTGGCCGGCGCGGTACAAGATTTTATCGTGCTGTTTATGTCATCGCGCCGCAACGGCGTTTCCCTGGGTGAAATGATCAAAGAAGAGATGGGGCCGGTGCCCGGCACCATTGCGCTATTCGGCTGCTTCCTGATTATGATTATTATCCTGGCGGTGCTGGCCCTGATCGTGGTTAAAGCCTTGGCCGAAAGCCCATGGGGAGTGTTTACCGTCTGCTCCACCGTGCCCATTGCCCTGTTCATGGGGATTTATATGCGCTTCCTGCGCCCGGGACGGGTGGGCGAAGTGTCGGTGATCGGGGTGGTATTGCTGCTGCTGGCTATCTGGTTTGGCGGCGTGATTGCCCACGATCCCTATTGGGGACCGGCGTTAACCTTTAAAGATACCACCATCACCTATACGCTGATCGGTTATGCCTTTGTTTCGGCCTTGCTGCCGGTGTGGCTGATCCTGGCGCCGCGCGACTATCTGGCCACGTTCTTGAAAATCGGGGTCATCGTCGGCCTGGCGGTAGGTATCGTGATCATCAATCCCGACTTGAAAATGCCGGCGATGACGCAGTTTATCGATGGCACCGGTCCGGTGTGGAAAGGGGCATTATTCCCGTTCCTGTTTATCACTATCGCCTGCGGCGCCGTGTCCGGTTTCCATGCGCTCATCGCCTCGGGCACCACGCCCAAACTGCTGGCCAGCGAAAGCGACGCCCGTTTTATCGGTTACGGCGCCATGTTGATGGAATCCTTTGTCGCTATCATGGCATTGGTGGCCGCATCCATTATCGAACCCGGCCTTTATTTCGCCATGAACACCCCGCCGGCGGCGCTGGGCATTACCATGCCCGATCTGCATAATCTCGGCACGTCCGACGCGCCGATGATCATGGCTTCGCTCAAAGATGTCACCGCCCATGCGGCGGCCACGGTAAGCTCCTGGGGTTTCGTCATTTCCCCCGACCAGATTTTGCAAACCGCCAAAGATATCGGCGAACCTTCGGTACTGAACCGCGCCGGCGGGGCGCCGACCCTGGCGGTGGGGATTGCCCACGTATTCCATAAAATCATTCCCGGCGCCGATATGGGCTTCTGGTATCACTTTGGCATCCTGTTTGAAGCGCTGTTTATCTTAACCGCCCTGGACGCGGGCACCCGCTCCGGCCGCTTTATGCTGCAAGATCTGCTGGGCAACTTCGTGCCGTTCCTCAAAAAGACCGACTCGCTACTGGCCGGTATGGCCGGTACCGCGGGCTGCGTAGGGTTGTGGGGCTATTTGCTCTATCAGGGCGTGGTCGATCCGCTGGGCGGGGTGAAAAGCCTGTGGCCGCTGTTTGGTATCTCCAACCAGATGCTGGCTGCGGTCGCCCTGATCCTGGGTACGGTGGTGCTAATCAAAATGAAACGCACCAAATATATTTGGGTCACCGTAGTGCCGGCGGTCTGGCTGCTTATCTGCACCACCTGGGCGCTCGGCCTGAAACTGTTTAGCCAGAATCCGCAGCTGGAAGGTTTCTTATATCTGGCCCGCGCATCCAATCAGAAGATTAACGAGCAGGGCGCGACCCTGACCGCCCAGCAAATTAGCAACCTGCATCACATAGTGGTAAACAACTATACCAATGCCGGCTTAAGCATCCTGTTCCTGATTGTCGTATACAGCATATTATTCTATGGTGTTAAGACTGCCCTTAAAGCGCGCAGCAAGCCCGGGCGCACCGATAAAGAAACGTCATATGTCGCGATACCGGCGGAAGGGGTGATCACCTCTTCCAGCCACTAAGCGCTAACATCAGCCATGCCCCGCATAGTCCGAACGGCCTATGCGGGCTTTTCTTCTGGAGATGCCGCATGTTTGGAAATTTGGGTCAAGCAGGTAAGTACTTGGGACAGGCTGCCCGGATGTTGGTGGGCATTCCCGATTATGACAATTATGTTCAACATATGACCGTCAATCATCCCGACCAGCCCGCAATGACGTATGAAGAGTTCTTTCGCGAGCGTCAGGAAGCGCGCTACGGCGGTAACGGCAAAGGCGGTTTCCGCTGTTGTTAAAGGGCTGGCCGGCGCTGATGAACGCGGTGAGCGCAAGAGGAAGGATGCATGAATAAGCCACTGCCGGCCACTATTTTGTCCGGCTTTTTTGGTGCGGGAAAAACCACGCTATTGCGTCATATCCTGCATACCCGGCACGGTGAAAAAATCGCCGTGATTGAAAATGAATTCGGCGAAGCGCCCATCGATAATAGCCTGCTGGGCGAGGGCTCTACCCGGATCACCACCCTGAGCAATGGGTGTATTTGCTGCAGCAGCGCCAACGAACTGGAACGCGCGCTGCTCGATTTGCTGGCGGGCATCGATGACGGCAGCCTGGATTTCTCCCGCCTTGTGATTGAATGCACCGGAATGGCCGACCCCGGGCCGGTGATACAAACTTTTTTCTCCCATCCGGTATTAAGCGAACGCTTTTTACTCGATGGCGTCATTACCCTGGTAGATGCGGTTCATGCCGACCAGCAGCTCACCCAGTTTACCGTGGCCCAGGCCCAGGTCGGCTTTGCCGATCGCCTTTTGCTGACCAAAACCGATGTCGCCGGCGACAGCGCCGCCCTGATAGAGCGGTTGCAGCATATCAACGCCCGCGCGCCGGTGTATCCGGTGGTTAACGGCGAGATAACCATGGCGCGGTTGTTTAACGTCGATGGGTTTATCCTCAACGATCGGCTGAATCTGGCCAAACCGCGTTTCAGACCGCTTATCGCGGCGCAAAACAGCATCCGATCCATCGTGGTATCGCTGGATACGCCGCTGGAGCTGGCGGCCGTTTCGGACCTGATGGAAAGCCTGCTGGTGACTTATGCCGATAATTTATTGCGCTATAAAGGGATACTGGCAATTAAAGACGAACCGCGCCGTTTGTTGTTCCAGGGCGTACAGCGCCTCTACAGCGCCGATTGGGACCGGGAATGGCGGGCGGACGAAGTCAAAACCAGCGTGATGGTATTTATCGGCATTGATTTGCCGGAACCGGCGATCCGCGCCGGTTTCGCCGCATTGGGGTAATTCCGTTAGCGGAGGCGCCGCGCCCCCGGACTTATGCATGCCGCGCGATTATGCTACCCTAGGGTTAATATATCCGAGGTGCTGCCATGAAACTCACGCGTTATACCGACTATGCCGTCAGGGTAATGATATTCCTTGGCTCCCGGGACGGCGGGCTGTGCTCCATCGCCGACATCTCGCGACGGTACGCTATCTCGCAAAATAACCTGATGAAAGTGGTGCAGGATCTGGCGCGGCTCGGTTACATCGAGACGCTGCGCGGGCGCAACGGCGGCATACGCCTGGGGCGACCCCCGCAGGATATTAATATCGGCACCCTGATCCGCCATACCGAGAAAGGCTGCGTATTGGTCGACTGCGCCAACTGCGTTATTGCGCCGGCCTGCGGTTTGCCGGGCGTACTGGCCAAGGCCACCCATGCGTTTTTCCAGGTGCTCGACGAGTATACCCTGGCGGATTTAGTGCATAATCGTAGCCAAATCCAAGAACTCTATACCCTGATGGATATCAAGGATGCCGCGGTCATTCCCTGAGCGATGCCGTAGCACCGCGCCGGCCAATCCGCTTCCCGCCATATCGCTTCCCGCCATGCCCGCACGCAAACTTGCGCTAAATCAAACAAAGCGCGGATAGCGTTTAAATCGCTGTTCATCCATAGCGGCTGCACATAATCTTAAACATGCATTTAAAATGAATCTTATAACAAGAGAGGCCATCATGTTTTGTGTGCAATGTGAACAAACCATCCGTACGCCGTCAGGTAATGGCTGCGCCTACACCCAGGGCATGTGCGGAAAAACGGCGGAAACATCGGATTTGCAGGACTTACTGGTGGCCGTGCTGCACGGCCTGTCGGCTTGGGCCGCCAAGGCGCGCGACCTGGGGATTATCGATCATCAGGTGGACAGCTTTGCCCCGCGCGCTTTTTTTTCCACACTCACCAACGTCAACTTCGATTCCCGGCGCATCGTGGAATATATCGGGCAAACGCTGACGCTGCGCGATGGCCTGGCTGAACGCTGCCTGCAGGCGGACCCGGCGCTGGAGCTTGACCATCCGCTGGCCCATCTCCATTTTACCGCGCTTTCCGTGGCCGGTTTGCAGCTGGAAGCCCCGCGCTTCGCCCTGGATCTCGATCGGGAACAGGTGGGCGAAGATATCCACGGCCTGCGCCTGCTTTGCCTGTACGGGCTTAAAGGAGCGGCGGCCTATATGGAGCATGCCCATGTGTTGGGGCAGTTCGATGATGACATCTACCGCCAATACCACGGCATTATGGCCTGGCTGGGCACTCGTCCGTCCGATATGGCCGAGCTGCTCGCCCAGGCGATGAATATCGGCAAAATGAATTTTGCCGTGATGGCCATCCTCGATCGCGGCGAAACGCAAACCTACGGCAATCCGGTGCCCACCAGGGTGAACGTGCGGCCGGTGGCCGGTAAAGCGATTTTGATCTCCGGCCATGATTTAAAAGACCTGCGCATGCTGCTGGAGCAAACCGCGGGAAAGGGTATCAATATTTATACCCATGGCGAAATGCTGCCCGCCCATGGCTACCCCGAACTGAAAAAATTCCCGCACCTGATCGGCAACTACGGCAGCGGCTGGCAAAACCAGCAAAGCGAATTCGCCCGTTTCCCGGGGCCGGTGGTGATGACCTCCAACTGTATTATCGATCCGGCGGTGGGGCAGTATAACGATCGTATCTGGACGCGCAGCATCGTCGGCTGGCCGGGCGTCAAACACCTGGAAGGCGAGGATTTTTCCCCGGTCATCGCCCAGGCCCGGCAATTGGCCGGCTTCCCGTACAGTGAAATCGAGCATCTGATTACCGTCGGGTTTGGCCGGCAGACCCTGCTGGATGCGGCCGACACCGTGATCGATTTGGTAGTGCGCAAAAAATTGCGCCACGTGTTTCTGGTCGGCGGCTGCGACGGCAGCCGCGATGAGCGCAGCTATTACACCGACTTTGCCCGCGCGGTGCCGGATGATTGCCTGATCATGACGCTGGCCTGCGGCAAATACCGCTTTAACAAACTGGATTTCGGCACGCTGGAAGGTTTGCCGCGCTTGCTGGATGTAGGCCAGTGCAACGATGCCTATGCCGCCATCACCCTGGCGGTCAAACTGGCCGACAAACTGGGCTGCGGCGTGAACGATTTGCCGCTGAGCATGGTGCTGTCGTGGTTTGAACAAAAGGCAATCGTGATTTTGCTGACCTTGCTGTCCCTGGGCGTCAAGAATATTTATACCGGCCCGACCGCCCCCGGCTTCCTGACGGAAAACCTGATGGCGATATTAAACCAGCAATTCGGTATGCGTTCCATCACCACGGTAACGCAGGATATGGACACGATACTTGCCGTTCCGGCCTGAGGAGTTTTGCGATGACCATGCCTTCGCCGCTATGCCCGTACCGCATGCAGGTGCACCATATTATCCAGGAGACGCCGGATGTCTGGACGCTGGCGCTGATCAACCACGATTTTTATCCTTATCTGCCGGGGCAGTTCGCCCTGGTGAATATCGATAACGGCGCTGCCGTGCGGGCCTATACGCTCTCGTCGTCCCCCGGCCAGAACCGTTTTATCACCCTGACCGTACGCCGCCTGGCGGACGGCCTGGGGTCGCGCTGGCTTACGCAGCGGGTGAAACCCGGCGATTATCTGTGGCTGTCCGCGGCGCAGGGCGAGTTTACCTGCCGGGACCCGGCAAGCGATCGCTATCTGTTCCTGGCGGCGGGCTGCGGCGTCACCCCGATTATGTCCATGTGCCGCTGGCTGGCGGCCAATCGTCCTGCGGCGGACGTTCAGGTGATTTACTGCGTGCGTTCGCCGGCGGATATTATTTTCGCCGCCGCGTGGCTGGCGTTGGGCAACTGGCTGCGCCTGACCGTGTTCACCGAACTGGATGCCGGCGAGGTTTACCAGCCGGGAAGATTACATCGGGAGGCGCTGCGCGCCCTGGCGCCGGATATCGCCGCCAGGACGGTTATGGCCTGCGGTCCCGCCCCGTGGATGGAACAGCAGGAAGCGGATGCCCGGGCGTTGGGCGCCGAAAACGTCGTGCTGGAGCGCTTTCATACGCCGGCGCCGGCCGCGGCGACCGGGCTGCTGAACATTACGCTCTCCCGGCCGTTGGCGGCGTTCAGCGCGCCCGTAGGCCTGTCGCTGCTGGCCGCCCTGGAAGCGGAAAAAGTGCCGGTGAACGCCGCCTGCCGCGCCGGCGTCTGCGGCTGCTGCAAAACCCGCATAACCGCGGGCCGCTATCGCACCACCAGCACCATGACCCTGAGCGAACAGGACATCGCCGACGGATACGTGCTGGCGTGCAGCTGCTACCCGCAGAGCGATATCGTGCTGGCCTGATGGGGCCGGGCGCCGGCCGGAGCAGCTATCACAGCATTTCCGGCCGGAACTGCCGCCGCCGGCTGATAACCTTGCCGGACACCATGAATACGCCGTCGCCGGTATAGTGCAGCGTCTCGGGGTATTTCGGGGTCGAGGCCGCCTGCGCTTTCACAATCTCAAAGATAAACAGGTTGTAGCGGTCGATCATGGCATCGTCATGCAGGCGGCATTCAAAATGGGCATGGCATTCGCGAATCAGCGGGGCCCGCACCCGCTGCGCCGGTGCCGCCGTCAGGCCAAAATGGCTGAACTTGTCGATGTCGGCGCCGGAGGTATTGCCGATGCCCACCACGATATCGGTAAGGGCGGTGGTCGGCAGGTTGATCGCGCACTCCCCGCTTTGGCGGATCATCTCAAAACTGTGGTTGCCGGCCGAAATCATGCAGGCCACCAGCGAGGGGGTGAATTCCAATACCGTTTGCCAGCCCAGGGTCATGATATTGGTTTGATCCTGCCAGCGGGATGACACCAGGACGATGGGGCCGGGTTCGAGATAGCGCCGCGCCAGGCTGACCGGAAGATCGTTTTTTCTGGCGAATCGGGTCATATTATCTCCTCATGGGGGTTGGTCGAGCGCCGATCGAACTCCCGCTGCGCCTGTTCCAGCGCCGGCAGATGTTCCCGCGTCCAGTTGTACAGCGCCTCGAAGGGTTGCTGCAATGAACGGCCGAGGGGCGTAAGGGAGTATTCCACCGCCACCGGTGAAACCGGAACCACCCGCCGGGCGACCAGCCCGTTTCTCTCCAGCCGGCGCAGCGCCTGGGTCAGCGCCTTTTGCGACACGCCTTCCAACTGGCGCTTTATGGCGTTAAAGCGCTGCGGCCGGGCGCAGAGCACGGTCAGGATCATTATGGTCCATTTATTGGCGATTTGATCGAGAATCGGGCGGGTGGCGCAGGCCGCGAAGAATACCTGCTCATTGGGTTCTGACATGACGGTTACCATATGGATACCTAAGCGATATAAAGTGCCTAATTGACAGTAAGTATACATTATATACTATGGTGCTCCAATTAATCTCACGGCAAAGTGGAACATCGATATGGCAATTTTAAGCGGTAAGATCGCGGTTATCACGGGCGGCAATAGCGGCATCGGCCTGGCCATCGCGCAGCGTTTCGTCGCGGAAGGCGCGTTTGTTTTTATCACCGGACGCCGGCAGGAGGAACTGGATAAGGCGGTCGCGGTGATTGGCGAAAACGTGGAGGCGATACGGGGCGATCTTACCCGGGAAGCCGATCTGGAACGGCTGTTCGCGCGGGTGGGCGCCGCAAGAGGCCGGCTGGATATCCTCGTGGCCAATTCCGGCGTCAGTGAGCCGAGCCGGCTTGAAGACATCACGCCGGCGCATTATGACAGGACTTTTAATCTTAACGCCCGCGCGACGCTGTTTACGGTGCAAAAAGCGCTGCCGCTGATGTCGAAGGGGGCGGCCATCGTGCTGGTGGGATCGATAGCCGGTTCGATCGGTACCCCTGAATATACCACATATGGGGCCACCAAGGCGGCGCTGCGCTCCTATGCGCGCACCTGGACCAGCGAATTGGCCGCGCGCGGCATCCGGGTGAATACGCTCAGCCCCGGGCCGATCGACACGCCGATGTTCGCCCAGGTGACCGACGAGGCGCGGGAGGCCCTGACCGGTTTAGTTCCGCTGGGACGCCTGGGCCTGCCGCGGGAAGTCGCGGCCGCCGCCCTGTTCCTGGCATCGGATGAAAGCAGTTATATCGCCGGGGCCGAACTGTGCATTGACGGCGGCATGGCCCAGGTATGATGCAGCCATGACCCGCGCGCCGGAAGGTAACCCCGCGGCGCGCGGGGGCGGTTTAGCGTTCGCCCACGGGCAGCGCCGGGCCGCCCGGACGCAGGGTGATGGATTCCTGGCCGGCGCGCAATAATACCGCGTCGTAGGGGCCGGACAGATGCACCTGGCCGTTATGCACGGCCAGCCAATCGCCTTCGGGCAGGCCGACAATGGTCATCTCGGGGCGGGCGCGCAGCAGTTCGGCCAGCCGCTGGTTGCGGGTTTCCCCCTGATGACCGGCCGGCAGCAGATTGGTATAGTGCGGGTTAATCTGGAAATCGATCAGATCCAGCGCCGCAAAACCGCCGGGATCGACGATGGGCATATCATTGGTGGTGCATAAGGTGGGGCAGGCCAGGTTGGCGCCGGCGCTCCAGCCGATATAGGCGGCTCCCGCGCGTACCCGTTCGGCGATGGCCATTAATAATCCCCGCTCGCGGCAGCATTTGAGCAAGTGGAACGTATTGCCGCCGCCGACGATAATCACATCCGCCAGGCGGATGGCCGCCTGGGCGTCGTCTACGGCATGCAGGCTTTGCAGTTCGATATCCAGCGGTGCGAGCGCCTGGCGCACCTTGTCGGTATAGTCGTCCCAACTGGTCGTTACGCCGGCGAAAGGCACAAACACCGCCCGGCGCCGCTGCTTTAGCAGCGCCCGCATGGGGGCGATGGCATGCGCCAGATACCCATGGCCGGGCAGCACCGAATTACTCAGTAATAGCAGTTCCATATTCCCTCCGTAACGCTTAAACCAGCGCCGCCAACAAGCGGGCCAGCAAGGCATTCGATAATATCACCGGCAGGCCGGTGGCTTCACGCACTATCCGCCGATGCTGTTCGGTATAGCCCATGCAATCCATTACGATCACCTCGGCCCGCTGCGCTTTAAGCTCCAGGGCGGCGGCGCCAAGCTGTTGCTCCGTGCTGTTATAGGGCGACGCCGCGGCATAACAGGGCGGTTGCTGCAGGGAGCGCCATTTGGCCCCTTCGCTGGTCATCTGTTCCGCCAGCGGCACCAGAATACCGGCCCGGCGCGGCCCGGCCAGCGCCGTAAGCACCGGCGGGACCAGCAGATCCGGTTCCACCAGCCATGCCCGGTCGCAGCTCAGGCCGTGGAACTCGCCGGTGCACAGCAGGGCGATGATGGAGCAGCCCCGCGCTTCCAGCCGGCTAAGTTTATCAATCACCGCCGCGCGCACCGCGTTTTTGCCCAAAATCACCGCGCCGCCGTCCAGCAGCCGGGTGGTCAGCACGGCTTCGCCGGGCGCCACGGGGAAATAGCGGGCGATAGTGTCGCGATCCAGCCCGTCAAGCACGCCCATATGCACGCATTCAACCCCCGCGGGCAAATGCTCCAGCAGGATCGGCGTGATATCGGCGCGCGGCGCCTGGCCGATGGTCAAGGTTCCCAACAAGGTTGCGGACATGATTATCTCCTTCACTGCCGTTGTTGCAAATGGGCCAGGGAGCCGTAAAGCTCAAGCAGGCGGCTATATTCCGCCGTATCGTAAAAACAACAGGTGCCGCGGGTAAATTCCTTCGCCACTTCCACCGCGAATTTGGCCACGGCGGCAATATCCGTTTCATGGCTGGCGCCGGTGCCGCAGCCGGGCACCGCGCTTTGCGCGCAAATCGCCACGCCCACCACCGGCGCGTCGGTGGCGATAGAAGGCTGTAGAATGCTGTTGAGATGAAACACGCCGTTGCCGTAAGGGGTAATATCCTGGGTGGTAATGGGAAACGTCGCCGGCAGCAGCCCGCTGGTCATCTCCATGATACGCAGCAAATCTTCCGCTACCCGCAGGATATAGCCCTGTTTCACCGTGGGGGACAGGGCGAATCCTTTATGGTTGATGATCCGGTTGCCCTTGGTGGTGTCAATGGAAAGCACCGCGTCCATTTCCGGCAGGACTTCCTGCGCGTTCATATCCTCGGTTTCCACCGGCGAATCCATAAAATCCACCGGTTCATGGGGACGGGTGGGCGCATCGGGGCAGATATGGGTGGTCACGATGATATCGCCGGGCAGGGCATCGCCCTGGGTCTGCATATGCGCCAGCTTGACGGCGGCGGCGATGGCGGCGATGGCGCCGTCGGCGTCCGATACCAGGCCGATGCGCGTCGGCCGCGCGCCGATACCGCCTAAACGTCCTACGATACCCAGCGTCGGCGCCGTGCCGCCGCCGCGTTTACCCTCGTACCCCGGAATCACGACTTTGACGAAATCCGTCTTGCCTTTGGCGCCGGTGATTTCGGTTACGCTGACCTGGGCCGCCGGATAATCGGCGAGCAGGCGCACGACGGTTTGGCCGCTGGCAAAGGCGCTGTCGAATGCTTCGAATACATGTAGGGTCTGTAACAAACTCATGGCTATCTCTCACTATATTGATGCGGACGGTAAACGCGCCCGCGGCCGGCGTTCAGGCGGCGGGCGGCGCAATTATTTGCCGCTTTTGCTGGAAAATACCGAATTGAAAAAGCTGAACAGGGCATCGCCGGCAATAATGCCCGCCGCGAACACCTCCATGCGGTTGCGCATCTTTTCGCCGCCCAGTTTCAGTACCGCCAGGCGGATGGCGATGCCGATCAATACCGCCCAACCCGCCAGCGGATTGGCTATCAGCAGACCGGTGGCCAGCAGCACGCCCAATTGGCGCCGCGATCCGCCGATCCATTGGATCAACGCGCCGGGGACGGCCCAAATCAGCAGGGAAGTGGCAATGTCGGGGGAGACCCCGGCCTGAATGGTGGCGGCATAAACCTTGGCCACCGGCGGCACCAGGCCATTGGCGAAATAACCCTGGTAGCTGAGGTATACCACCGGGATGGCGATCACAAATGCGATCATCGCCGCAAACAGCTGCTGGCGGCGTCCCTCCAACTCAAAGGCCAGGTCGGCATTATTGCCGCGCAGGATAAACCCGGCTTTCAGATCGTAGCCCATATCCGCGAACGCCGGGCCGGTGGCCACGGAGAAGCCGCACAGCATCACCAGCGCCACCGGCGGAAAGCCAATCATGATGCCGATAATCAAGGTAATCAGCGCCACGGCGAAGGCCGGAAACCAGCCGGAATGCATGGCCGCCAGGCCGACGATCAATTCATGGATAAAGGCGGCGAAGGCGGCATACAGGATAAACGCCAGCAGCATGCCGACTGACATGGCGCTATACAGCCCGCCGCCCAGGGCAATCAGCGCGGCGATGATGATATAACCCGCCGCCCCAAGTCCCAGCGAACTGATAATGTGCCGGCGATCGGCCTGGGCGGCATCGATGTCCGCGGATGAGGCATTGGCCCGATCCAGCTTGCCGCCGCGAATGGTGGCGATCACCTGGCACAGCGCCACCAGCCCCGCGCCAATCATCATACCGTGGGGGATGTAGTGCTTGCCGATATCAAAGCCGGCGATCGGCACGCTATATCCCCTGATCAGCAGGCCCAGGCCAAACATCGACAGGGCCCAGACATTACCGATAAACGCCGTGCCGAGCGCGGCCATGGGTAATTTAAACCATGAACCCACGGCGCCGAGCAGCAGACCCGCGCCCAAAATGCCCGCCTGCTGTCCGCCCTGATCCCCCGCTTTGATGGATTCCGCCGCCGCGACTCCCGGCGGCCAGGCGCCGGCGGCCGGGAATACCGTAGTGTTGAACATGCGATATAGCAAATAGCCGTCCAAAAGCATGGCCAGGGAAACGCCGATAAACATCGGCAGCACCAGATCGGGACGCCCGAAGATGTACGGGATACCGATGGGCAGCAGCAGGCTATTGGCCGCGCCGAAGGTCGCCGATGAGATGGCGCTTTGCGCCAGGTTCTGGATATGAATCGACCGGAACCGTTTAAACAATTGCAGCGGTACCCGGGCGATAATCATGGCCACCAGCGCGCCGATAATCGACGTATTGGGCGTTACGCCCAGCGTGGTCAGCAATTGGATGCCGATCACTGCGCCAAAGATGCTCAGCAGCGATAAAAACAGCAGCGTGCCGGGATCGAAGCTGCCGGGATGCGTGCCGCGACCGCCGGCGCCGCCAGGCGCGGAAAGCGGGGCCGGGTTCTCCGGCGTCGGATGGGTGGGGGGACGACTAAACATAAAGAGCTCCTGCTGCGCTAAAAGAGAGATCGCCGAAACCAATAGGAATCGCCGACCTTGGTACCGATATCCGCCGCCGCCGCGCATAGCTGGCGGGCCAGATGGTCTATTTCTGATTCATTGGCCATCGAGGCTGGAAACGTCAGGCAAAAAGCGATGGTTTCGCCGCTATTGGGATCGCTCACCGCGCAGCTTACCGACGCCGCGCCGGCCACCGCTTCGTTCACCGCCGAGGCCCAGCGGCACTGGCGCACGGCCGCGAGATTGTCGCTTAATTGCTCAAATGGCATGGCGTGCTCCCCGGTAGCGGGAATGGCCGCGCGAAACTGACTGTCGAACTGATGCGGCGATAGGCGGGACAATAAGGCGCGTCCGGTGGAGGTGCGCCACGCCGGCGAGCGTGAGCCGGGGTTGCGGATCACCCGC
The DNA here is from genome assembly GCA_015654925.1 of Enterobacterales bacterium. Classification (GTDB taxonomy): domain Bacteria; phylum Pseudomonadota; class Gammaproteobacteria; order Enterobacterales; family Enterobacteriaceae; genus Acerihabitans. The sequence continues at coordinate 86,558 of JAATFX010000146.1, forward strand.
AGCGCGTGCACGCCGGGGATGACGCGCAATACCAGGACATCGTGGCCGTCGAGCACCGACAGATAACCGGTATGGCCGGTTAACCGGCATAAATCGCGCAGCGCCTGCTCGATATGATCGGTCAGGGACGAGTTGCGGCGCACCAGATGCGCGACTTCCAGCAACATCAGCCCCGGCTGATAGGCCAGCGAAGCGCCATCGCGCGCCAGAAATCCCGCCTGCGCCAGCTGTTTGAGCAGCCGCGAGGCGGTGCTTTTGGGAAATTGCAGATGTTCCACGACGTCGCTGACCGTGACGCCGCGTTTAAGGGTGCTCATCAGGCGCAAAATCGCGGCGGTGCTGTTAAGTATGCTCATGGCGGTCTCATATAATGGAACCATGTTCCGTTGTATAGGATTAAGCAAAAAACGGGCCAAATTTCAGTACCGCCCGGATCGCGGTGCTGGCAGGGATGGCGGGAAAAGCGCCTGGGGTTTGATGCGCTAAAATGGGTCGGCTGCACCATTAGTGGGCATTAAGATGGCCGGCCCGGGGGCGCGGCGCCCAAATATTGCCCCGGCAACGCGCGGGCGGGGGCGCAAAAATTCCGCGGCCGGCAATGCACATTCTTGCGCGCCGGGTTGTCGGCGCGGCGTTCGCCGCGTATCGTAGTAAAACCGAGTATTTTTATTACGGCGCGGCAACGGGCCGCTAACGGGGAAGCGATGAACCAACCTCTGCGGGGTTATCGCGGTTTACGCCGGCCCGGCATCCTGGCGGCGCTGGGGGCGGCCGTGCTGTTTGGCGCCGGCACGCCGCTGGCCAAACAACTGGTCAATACGGTGAACCCCTGGCTGCTGGCCGGCCTGCTGTACCTGGGGTCCGGCCTCGGACTGGGGTTGTATCGCCTGCTGCGCCGCATGCCCGCCGCCACGCTGGCCCGGCGCGAAATTCCGTGGCTGGCGGGGGCCATCGGCTGCGGCGGCGTTATTGCCCCCGTCCTGCTGATGGCGGGGCTGCTGGCGATGCCGGCCACCGACGTTTCGCTATTACTCAACGCCGAAATGGTATTCACCACGCTGCTGGCCTGGGTGGTATTTAAGGAAAATGTCGATGTGCGCATCGCGCTGGGGATGGTGGCCATCGCGGCGGGAGCGGTGATATTAAGCCTGCCGGCGCGTGCGCATTTGTCCGGCATGTGGCCGACGCTGGCCGTGCTGGGGGCTTGCCTGGCCTGGGGGATCGATAATAACCTGACCCGTAAAATATCCCTTACCGATGCTACCTGGCTGGCCGCGGTGAAGGGGGCCGCGGCGGGCGTGGTGAATCTGCTGCTGGCCTTCGCCGCCGGGGTGGCGCTGCCCGCGTGGCCCGAAATCGGCGCCGCGCTGGTCGTGGGCTTTTTCGCTTATGGGGTCAGCCTGGCGCTGTTTGTGGTCGGACTGCGCCATCTCGGCACCGCTCGTACGGGGGCGTATTTTTCCATCGCGCCCTTTGTCGGGGCGGTATTCGCCGTCATGCTCGGCGATGCGGTCACCCCGTCGCTGCTGGCCGCGGGGGCGCTGATGGCCCTGGGCATCGGCCTGCATCTGGCCGAGGGGCATGAACATCGCCATGTCCACGACCCGTTGCTGCATGACCATGAGCATAGCCATGATGACGGGCATCATCTGCACGCCCATGCCGGGCCGGTGGCGCCCGGCACCCGGCATCGGCACCTCCATGAGCACGGGCCGCTGACCCATACCCATCCCCATTTCCCCGATGCGCATCACCGGCACGGGCACGGGGATAGCGAGTCCCGCCCGCAGCGCGGCGATGGCTTTTAGCCGGGGCACCCTATTTTTTAGCGCAGGGGCGCCAGGTTAAATACCTGGGGTTTAAGCAGAAAAACCCGCCGGAGGTTATTCTTTCCTCTAAAATGTAACGTAATGTTTTGGCTTTTGCGCCGGACAGAGATCCGATAATCAAACCGCCCGCCGCGACGCGTGGACCTCCGTCATTGCCAGGGAAATCATTATGACAGCCAAAATTTTACCCTTATTACGCATATTGTGTCAGAGAACCATCGTCGGCCTGGCGCTGCTGGGCGTCGGCGGGCAGGGGCTGGCGGCGCCAGCCGCCCTACCGGCCGGTTCGTCCGCCGCGGATGCGCCGGCAGCGGTGGCCGACACCGCTGGCCAGCCGCTCACGCTGCTGGATATTTCCGAGCTACAGCTTGACGGCGCCAGCGCGCTGGTGCTCACCTTTTCCGCACCGCTGGACCCGGATCAGGATTTAGCCGCCGTGGTGCACGTGTCGGATAGCGTTAGCGGCAAGCCGGACGGCGCCTGGGAACTGTCGGACGATCGGAGCGAGCTGCGCCTGCGCCATCTGCTGCCCAATCGCAAGCTGGCGATCGCCGTAGACCCGGGCATCCGGGCCGCCAGCGGCGCCACGCTTGCCCAGGGGCATCAGGAAACCCTCGTCACCCGCGATATCCGGCCGAGCGTGGGGTTTGCCAGTAAGGGGTCGCTGCTGCCCACCCGCCTGGCGGAAGGATTGCCGGTGCTGGCCCTGAACGTGGATAAGGCGGATGTGAACTTTTACCGCATCAAGCCCGGCTCGCTGCCGTCGTTTTTGTCCGATTGGCAGGGCAGCGGCACGCTTTCGGTCTGGGATGCCGACGATTTCCTGGACCGCGCCGACCTGGTGTACGGCGGCCGTTTCGACCTCAACCCCCGCCCCAATACCCGCGAGCGCATCCTGCTGCCGCTGGACGCCATCGAGCCGCTCAAGCAGCCCGGGGTTTATCTCGCCGTGATGCAGCGGGCCGGCCGTTATGATTCGGCCAACCCGGCCACCTTGTTTACCCTGAGCGATATCGGCGTGTCGCTGCATAGCTACCGCGACCGGATGGATGTTTTCGCCCAGGGCCTGGAGCAGGGCAAGGCGCTCAAGGGCATCGAAATCCGGGTGCTGGACGACAAGGGCCGGCAATTACAAACGGCGGCTACCGACGAGACCGGCCACGCGCAGTTGGATAAACCGGCCGGGGCCAGGCTGCTGCTGGCCACCCGGGACGACCAGACCAGCATGCTGGACCTGGCCGAACCGGCCTTGGACCTGGCGGAGTTTGATATCGGCGGCCCCGAAGGTTACGGGAAAACCCTGTTTGCCTTCGGACCGCGGGATCTCTACCGGCCAGGGGAAACGCTGCTGGTCAACGCGCTGCTGCGCGATGAGGACGGCAAGGCGCTGGCCCCGCAGCCGGTCAATGTCGACGTGGTCAAGCCGGACGGCCAGGTGGCCCGCACATTTTTATGGCAGCCGCAAAACGGCTTGTATCAATATCAATTCCCCATCCCGGGGTCCGCCCCCACCGGCGATTGGTCGCTGCGCTTTAACCCCGGCGATAAACAGCAACGTTATTATCACTTCAAGGTGGAAGACTTTCTGCCGGAACGCATGGCGCTGGAGATCCGCGCCGGGGAACAGCCCCTGGCCATGGACAGCCCGCTCAGCTTCAGCGTAACCGGCCGCTATTTATATGGGGCGCCGGCCGCCGATAATCAGTTGCAGGGACAGGTGTTTTTGCGCCCCCTGCGCGAGGCGGTGCCGGCCCTGCCGGGTTTTGAGTTCGGCGCCATCAACGAAGAAAATCTTTCCCGCAGGCTCGATGAACTCGACACCACCCTGGATGGGCAGGGCCAGACGGTGATCACCCTGGAAAACAGCTGGAGCGACGCGCGCTCACCGCTTAAGGCGGTGCTACAGGCCAGCCTGCTGGAATCGGGAGGCCGCCCGGTAACCCGGCGCGCCGAACAGGCCATCTGGCCGGCCGGGCGGTTGGCCGGCATCCGTCCCCTGTTCAGCAAGCGTGATGTGTACGATTATCGCAAGGATAGCTACAGCGCGCAGGCCATGGTGGACAACGACAGCCAGGCCGGGTTCGAAATCGTCTACGCCGACGCCGCCGGGCACAAGCTGGCCGCCAGCGGCTTAACGGTACGCCTGGTGCGCGAACGGCGCGATTATTATTGGCAGTGGTCGCAGGGAGACGGCTGGCAATCCCTGTTTGATCAAAAAGATTTGGCCATGGCCGCGCAAACCGTCGATATCCCCGCCGACGGCACCGCCAAGGTGGCGTTTGACGTGCAGTGGGGCGCCTACCGGTTGGAAGTGGCGGACCCCGCCACCGGCCTGGTGAGCAGCCTGCGGTTCTGGGCGGGCTATAGCTGGCAGGACAATACCGACGGCGGCGGCGCGGTACGTCCCGATCAAGTCAAGCTCCAACTGGATAAACCGGCCTATCGCCAGGGCGAAAAAGCCCGCGTCCACGTGCAGGCCCCGGCGGCGGGCACCGGTTATTTATTGGTGGAGTCGAGCGACGGCCCGTTATGGTGGCAGGAAATCAGCCTCCCGGCCGAAGGTGCGGATTTCGACGTGCCCATCAATAATGACTGGCGCCGCCACGATCTGTATCTTAGCGCATTGGTGATCCGCCCCGGCGACAAACAGCGGCAGATGACGCCCAAACGCGCGGTGGGATTGCTGCATTTGCCGCTGGTGGAGGAAAACCGCCAACTGGCGCTGCGGCTTGATGCCCCGGCGCGCATGCGGCCCAACCAGACGCTGGCGGTCAAGGTTAAAGCCACCGGCGGCGGGGAGCAGCCCCGCACGATCAACCTGCTGTTGTCGGCGGTGGACAGCGGCATTTTGAATATTACCGATTTCAAAACCCCGGACCCTTACGACGCCTTTCTGGGACGCAAGCGCTACAGCGCCGACCAGTACGATGTCTACGGCCAGCTAATCGAGGCCCAGGGCCGGCTGGCCGGCCTGCGCTACGGCGGCGACGGCGACGGCGACGATCCGCTGGCGCGCGGCGGCAAGAAACCGATCGCCGAGGTGAATATCGTGGCCCAGCAGGCTCAGCCCGTAACGCTGGACGCCAATGGCGAAGGCGAGGTGCGCCTGGCGATACCGGACTTCAACGGCGAGCTTAAATTGATGGCCCAGGCCTGGAGCGATGAGGATTTCGGCAGCGCCGAGCGTAATGTCGTAGTGGCCGCGCCGATCGTCGCCGAGCTGGCGACGCCGCGCTTTTTGGCGGCGGGGGATACGTCCGTCCTGGCGCTGGACTTGACCAATCTGTCCGGCCAGCCGCAGACGCTGGCGGTAACGCTCGGCGCCGACGGGCTGGTGGCCCTGGGCGCCGGCGCCGCCGCGTCATCCCAAGTGACGCTGCAAAACGGCCAGCGCACCACGATCACTATCCCGGTCAAGGCGCTGGACGGTTTCGGGCAGGGCGCCGTGGCGCTGGGCGTGAGCGGCATGAGCCTGCCCGACGAGGTTTTGTCCGACTATCACCATCGCTGGACGATTGGCGTGCGCCCGCCTTACCCGGCCCAGACGCGGCATTTTGCCAGCGTGTTGCACCCGGGCGACAGCTGGTCGCTGCCGCCGGATGCATTAAGTCATCTGACCCCGGCCACTGCCGAAGGGCAACTGCTGCTGACCAGCCGTCCGCCGTTGAATCTGGCGCGTTATATCCGCGAACTGATGGCCTATCCCTACGGCTGCCTGGAGCAGACCGCCAGCGGCCTGTTCCCCTCGCTTTACGCCAGCCAGTCGCAGTTGCTGGCCCTGGGGATCAAGGGCGACAGCGACGACCAGCGCCGACGCGCCGTGGACGTGGGCATCGATCGGCTGGTGGGCATGCAGCGCGACAACGGCGGGTTTGGCCTGTGGAGCAACGACGGCGAGGAGGAGTTCTGGCTGAGCGCTTATGCCGCCGACTTCCTGGTGCGGGCTCGCGAACAGGGCTACAGCGTGCCGGCGGCGGCCTTGAATAAAGCCAATGCCCGCCTGCAGCGCTACCTGCAAGACGCCACGCAGATCGATGTCCATTATGGCTCACAGCCGGCCCATACCCGCTTCGCGGTGCAAGCCTATGCCGCGCTGGTGCTGGCCCGCCAGCAGTTGGCTCCGCTGGGCGCGCTGCGCCAGGTCTACGAGCGCCGCGAGCAGTCGCTGTCCGGTTTGCCGCTGGTGCAACTGGGCATTGCGCTGCAACTGATGGGTGATATGCCGCGCGCGCAGGCGGCCATCGACCTGGGGTTGCAAACCCGCCGCAACGACCGGGATTACGGGCTGGAAGACTATGGCAGCCCCATCCGCGACAGCGCCCTGATCCTGGCGCTGTTGAACGAGTATCACCTGCGGCCGGAACAGCGCGACCGGCTCATGCTGGCATTGTCCGATGCGCTTAACGGGCAGCGCTGGTTCTCCACCCAGGAGAGCAACGCGTTATTTATGGCCGGGCGCGATCAACTGGGCGCCGGCGATAAGCAGCCGCCGTGGCGGGCGACCTTTAACGCCAAGCAGGACCCGGTATCCCGGGACGATTCCCTGAACCGGCGGTATGACGCCGGGCAACTGGCGGCCGGCTTGCAGATCGCCAACACCGGCGGCGTCCCGCTGTACGCCCGTTTCGATCTGGTGGGTTATCCGCAATCAGCGCCCCCGGCGGGCGGTGAGAATCTCGGCATAAGCCGCGTCTATCGGGACCCGCGGGGCAATCCGCTGTCGCTGTCGGATCTGACCAGCGGCCAATTGGTCGTGGTGCAGTTGACCATCACCGCGCGCCAGCATGTGCCCGACGCGCTGGTGGTGGAACTGCTGCCGGCCGGCCTGGAGCTGGAAAACCAGAACCTGGGGGAGAGCAGCGCCGGGCTCGATGACAGCGCCGAACAAATGCAGCCGTTGCTCAACGCGATGCGGCAAGCGGATATCAAGCACCAGGAGTTTCGTGGCGATCGCTACGTCGCCGCCGTTGATGTGGATGCCGGCAACCCGGTGACGCTGCTATACCTGGCGCGGGCGGTTACCCCCGGCAGCTATAGGGTGCCGCCTTCCCAGGTCGAGTCCATGTATGTGCCGGCCTGGCGGGCCGTCGGCGCCACCGAAGACACGCTCAATGTGCGTTAGGCCGCGCGCGGCATCTGCTCCGGCTTCGCCACGATGAAAGGCTGGCTGCGGCGCCCGTCATGGCGGCGGCTGGTCCCGATCCTGGCCCTGGGCGCCATGCCGTTCATGCTGTTATGGTGCGCCGATAAACTGTTCCCCTTGCCGCTGGCCGAGGTGGCAAACGCCCGGGTGGTCACCGCGCAGGACGGCACGCCTCTATGGCGCTATGCCGATCGGCAGGGCGTATGGCGTTACCCTGTCACAGTGGCCCAGGTTTCGCCCTATTATATCGAGGCGCTGCTGACTTACGAGGATCGCTGGTTTTGGCATCATCCGGGCATCAATCCGCTCGCGCTGGCGCGTGCGGCCTGGCAGAACGTACGCTACGGCGGCATCGTATCGGGGGGCAGTACGCTGTCGATGCAGGTGGCGCGGCTGATCGATCCGCATCCCCGCACCCTGGCGGGCAAAATACGCCAGGTCTGGCGCACGGCGCAGTTGGAATGGCATTTATCCAAAACCCAGATCCTGGAACTGTACCTTAATCGCGCGCCGTTCGGCGGCACGCTGCAAGGGGTGGCGGCGGCGAGTTGGGCATATCTGGGCAAATCGCCGCTGAACCTGACCCGCGGCGAAGCCGCGCTGCTGGCGGTGCTGCCCCAGGCCCCCAGCCGGCTGCGGCCGGACCGCTATCCCCAACGGGCGCGGGAGGCGCGGGATAAAGTGCTGGAGCGTTTGGCCGGATTGCATGTCTGGCCCCGCCGGCAGGTGGCGGAAATCCGCCAGGAACCGCTCTGGCTGGCGCCGCGCCAGGTGCCGCAGTTGGCGCCCCTGCTGACGCGGCGGCTGTCCGCGGCGCGGCGCGGCGCGGTGATTGTCACGACCATCGATGCGAATCTACAGCGCCGGCTGGAGGAACTGGCGGTGGGCTGGCGCGGCCAACTGCCGGAAAAAACCTCCCTGGGCCTGCTGGTGGTGGATCATACCGATATGTCGGTACGGGCCTATATCGGATCGGCGGATTTTACCGATGACAGCCGTTATGGCCATGTGGACATGGTCAGCGCCCGGCGCTCCCCCGGTTCTATCCTCAAACCCTTGCTGTACGGCCTGGCCCTGGATGATGGATTGATCCACGCCGAGTCGCTGCTGCAGGACGTGCCGCGCCGGTTCGGCGATTACCGGCCGGGCAATTTTGATACGGGTTTTCATGGCGCGGTCAGCGCCAGCGAGGCGCTGGTCCGGTCGTTGAACCTGCCCGCCGTCCAACTGTTGGAAGCCTATGGACCTAAACGGTTTACCGCCAATCTGCGCAATAGCGGCATCATTCTGCGCTTTGCGGCGCAAAGCGATCCCAGCCTGGCGCTAATCCTCGGCGGTACAAGCTCAAGCCTGGAGCAATTGGTGCAATCCTACAGCGCGTTTGCCCGCCGGGGTAACGTGGCGCGCCTGCGTTTCCAGCCGCAGGATACGCTGTCCGAACGGCGCCTGATGTCGCCGGGGGCGGCCTGGATTATACGGCGTATTTTGGCTGGGGAAGGGGTGCCGCGGGGCGACGATGTTTTGCCGGCGGTGGTTCCGCTGGCCTGGAAAACCGGCACCAGCTATGGTTACCGCGATGCCTGGGCCTTGGGCATCAACCCGCGTTATCTGATCGGGGTGTGGGTGGGCCGGCCCGACGGCACGCCGGTGGCCGGGCAGTTTGGTTATGCCACGGCGGTGCCGATACTTAACCAGGTCAATAACCTGTTGATGATGTCCCTGCGCCGGGGCAGCGGACTGCTGCCTGCGGACCCGCGTCCGCCGGCGGTGACCCGCGGCGAGATCTGCTGGCCCGGCGGGCAACCGCTGCCTGCCGGCGATGATAATTGCCGCCAGCGGCGCAAGGCGTGGTTATTGGACGGCACGGCGCCGCCCACGCTGGCGGCGCCCGGGCAGGAAAGCGCGAGCGGCGCCGTGCTGCAATTATGGCTTAATCGCCGCGGCGAACGGGTGGCGGCCGGGTGCCCCGATGCCGCGGCGCATGCCCTGCTGTTATGGCCGACGCCCCTTGAACCCTGGCTGCCTCCCGGCGAGCGCCGCGCCCAGCGGCTGCCCCCGGCGGCGGCGGGTTGTCCGCCCCGGCAACAGCAGACCTTTGCGCCGCTGCTGATCCTGGGGATTGGCGACGGGGCGCTATTGACCCGGCTGCCGGGCAAAACCAGCCTGGATTTGCGGCTGCAAGCCCAGGGCGGCAGCGGGCGGCGCTGGTGGTTTATCAACGGCGAACCTATCGGCCAGACCGTAGATGCCCAGCCCATGATCGCCACCCTGAGCCGGGCCGGCGGCTATCAGCTTACCTTGCTTGATGAAAGCGGCGAGGTGATCGCGCTGAGTTTTATTGTCAAATAAGACGGTGCCGGGTAAACCGCAGCCGCGCCGCGATCTCCGCCCTTACTCCGTAAATCCGCGCTTGCCGAGCCGTTCCTTCAGATAATCGAGAAAGGATTTGATGCGCGATGAGAGCGCGGTATTGCGATAATACACGGCATTGATCGGTTGCCTGATATCCAGCGCCTGGGCCTGGAATAACTCGCGCAGGGCGCCGGCCTGCCGATCCTGTCGGGTCATAAAATCGGACAGGCAAACCATGCCCGCGCCGCCAAGGGCCAGTTGCCGCAGCGTCTCCCCGCTCGACGATCGGATATCGGGCCGGATATGCAGCGGTTGCCCGTCGTTATCCAGCAGCGGCCATTCGTTAAGGGACTCCGGCTGGTTAAAACCAAGCAGCCGGTGATTGGCCAAATCCGCGGCGGCGGCGGGTTCGCCCCGTTCGGCCAGGTAGCCCGGACTGGCCAGGATACGCACCCGGCTGCTGCCAATCGGCGTGGCATGCAGGGTGGAGTCCTTAAGCCGGCCTATGCGAATCGCCACGTCGGTACGCCGTTCCAGCAGGTCGATGATCCCCTCATTGCTGTTCAGCTCAAGCTCCACCTGCGGGTAGCGTTCCCGATAGCCGGGGATAATGGGCACGATAACGTGCAGCATAAACGGCGAGGCGGCGTCCACGCGCAGCAGGCCTGCGGGCTGGTTGCTCCGCAGGGTCATCATCTCTTCGGTTTCTTCCACCGCCGCGACGATGGCGCGCGCGCGTTCCAGAAAAGCCTTGCCCTCTTCGGTCAGCTCCAGCCGGCGCGTGGTGCGGCGTATCAGGGTAGTGGACAATTTATCTTCCAGCCGGGTCAATGCGCGGCTGGTGGCGGAAATGGTCTGTCCCAGCCGCTCGGCCGCCGCGGTGATCGAGCCGCTGTCCATTACCGCGATAAAAACCTGCATTTCGTCGAGTGTCATTTTCATATTTGACTTTATAGCAAAAGTATTTGGTTTTTAGCAGGCTTTTTAAGAAAGAATTATCCGGGCACACTGTCTTCCTCGCTTTCTCTTACCGCAAGGAATTATTTATGAGCATCAATGCGCAAAGCATTCCCCCGTTCGGCGTCGGCACCTTCCGCCTGCAAGGCCAGGTGGTTATCGATTCGGTGCGCAACGCCCTTGATCTGGGCTATCGGGCCGTTGATACGGCACAAATTTACGGCAACGAAGCCGACGTCGGCCAGGCCATCGCCGAGTCCGGCGTGGCGCGCGACGAGCTGTTTATCACCACCAAGATCTGGGTCGATAATTATGCCGCCGACAAACTGGCCCCGAGCCTGCAGGCCAGTCTGGCCAAACTGCGCACCGACTATGTGGACTTGACCCTGATCCACTGGCCGGCGCCGGGCAATGGCGTGGCGGTGGAAGAGTTTATGGCCGCCCTGGCCGATGCCAAGGCGCAGGGACTGACGCGCCGCATCGGCATTTCCAATTTTAACATTGCCACCACCCGGCAAGCCATCGCCGCGGTAGGTAAGGACGCGATCGCCACCAACCAGATCGAGCTCAGCCCCTACCTGCAAAACCATCAACTGGCGGCTTTTCTCCGCGAGCAGGATATCCATGTCACTTCTTATATGACGCTCGCCTATGGCAAAGTGCTTAAAGATCCGGTGATAGGCGACATTGCCAAGCGCCATGACGCGACGCCGGCGCAGGTTGCGCTGGCATGGGCTTTGCAATTGGGGTACTCGGTCATTCCCTCATCCACGCGGCGTGAAAATCTTGCCGGCAACCTGCTGGCCCGGCAATTGCGGTTAACCGAAGGGGATATGGCGCAGATAGCCGCCCTGGAGCGCAACGGGCGGGAAGTGAGTCCGGACGGTTTGGCCCCGCAGTGGGATTAAGCCAGACGTAAAGTTATGCGGGATAGCGTAAGAAAAGACCATCGGCGGCGCCGATGGTCTATTATTTATTTCATTACCGATTGCAGCACGCTTTTAAATTGATCGAAGGAGCAGAAACCCTGGGCGTCAATCGGACAACCCTTGAGTTCCAGCACGGCGCGCTGCGGGGGATTTTCCCGGTTCAGTTCCTGCAATCCCTTGATTTGGTCGGTGGATTGATAGACATATTCCATTTTCATCAGCTCTTTGCCGGCGGGATCTTTCCACCGTTCAAATAGCACCTTGCCGCCAATGGGGGTGGTTTCAAACTGATTCGCCAGCTTATAGGGCTTTACGTTTAACGCCGAAAATAGCGAGGCCACGTTGGAATCATGTCCGACCAGGAAGGTGAATTTGGCGCCATCGCCGGAGCGGGTGAACACTTCATTGATATATTTCACCAGATTGGCCGACACTTCTTTTGCCACTACCGGGGCGCTGAACACCACCGTATTGTAGTATTCCTTGATGGACACCAGTTGTTCAAACTGTTCATCGGTTTTGATCTTGCCCCAGCCGACCGTCGAAAGCGGCGCGCCTTCGTAATATTGCAAAATGAACGCGTCGGAAATGGCGGTGCCGACTTTAAGCGGTCCGGATACGCCCGGTTCTTCTCCTGCCGCGATTTTAATCCCGGCCGGCAGCGTCGTCAGGTCGCACTGTTTATCCTGTTGGCAGTTGGCGGAATTTTGGTAGTTGATGACCTGCATCATATCCTGATAGTTGGCTTTCAAACGGGTATTCAAGCCATCGATGCCGCCGGCGCCGGCGCGTTCGTTAATTGACGCGATGGCCCGTTGTTTAAAGTCCTCGCTTTTATCGGTGATAATGGGATTAAACGTGGCGTCCATCGTGCCGAGTTTTTCTTTATGATGTACCGGCACGATACAGCCGGGAAACGCGCCCACCGAGAAAAATTGCGCGGTGGCGATGGTGCGCTGCAGGCTGTTGGCATAGAAATAGACGTCTTTATCGGTGGGGCAGGTATCCGCTGCCAGCAGTTTATTGTCCACCAGCCATTCGCTGAAATAATGGCCGAAATAGGACTCCAGCGCACCGCCGCGGGTGGTCAAGTAACTACTTGGCGTATCCCACTGCGGCCATTTATCCGGGGTGACTTTGCCCAAGGAGCTGGTCGGACTCGATAGCGGCGCCCGCAGACCATGGCGGCTAAATACCAGTACTTGCTCCAGGGTATAATCCTGGGTGCTGGCTAATACATCCGAAGAAATGGCGAAACACAATGGCAATGCGGCTAAAACACTATATTTGAACGTTCGCATACTCTCTCCTGAATGTAATTCCGTGTCCCGGTCAACCGAAGCCGAGGGTGACTTAAACACATAAACTATTGTGATTTACATAATGACGAAAGTATCAATTTATTTCTAGATTTTAATGTAGGTAAATGAAGGATCTATCGCTGCGGTCACATAAAACCACGGTATTATTGTTGTATTAGCCGCCCCGTAACGGGCAGCGGAATAGTTTGCCGGTAAACGGGTTATATTGGCGGGGCGGCATCGGGCAGGACAAAATGAGCGTAATTTAAGCGTATGGCGGTGGCTTTATCGCCAAAGTCGCTCCCGCGGGCGACGATAATATCCTCATCCAGCAAGTCGTTGAGCAGCCGGGCAAATTTTTTCGCCGGATCGGGCGCGGTAAAACGGGCATACAAGTACAAGCCCCCAAGCGGTTGGCGCATGCTGAATTCGCCGGGATAGCGCTGCGCCAGCCACGACATCAGCCGCTCCGCCCGCTGGGCCAGCCGGGCTTGCAATTGCAGGGTATGCCGGTCGATATGATTTAGCAGATAATGTTCGGCCAGCAGCTGTGGCAGGGCGCTCAGCCCAAAATCTATTTTTTGGCGGATACTGGCCAGCTTGTTGATAATGGCTTTCGGCGCGATTAACCAGCCGGCGCGAATATTATTGCCAATATATTTTGACAGGGAGCCGATATAGATGACCTGCTGCTGGCGATCGTATTTTTTTAACGGCGTGATATCCGTCTGGGGATTAAAAGATAATAAGCTATAGGCATCATCCTCCACGATGGGAATATGCTTGCGCCGGCAAAATTGCAGCAGGTTTTTTTTTCGTTCCTCGCCCATGACATATCCCGTCGGGTTTTGAAAAACCGGGTTGATAAAAATCATTTTTAATTGGTTTTTTTCCGCCAATTGGCTGAGTTTGCCGGGAATGACGCCCTCTTCATCCACGGGCAGGGCGCAAAGACGCAGCCCCGATGCCTGGAAGATCGGCAGCAGATAAAAATAGGATGGCGCTTCGACGCCGATAATATCGCCGGGTTTGAGCAACGCCTGGGAGATAAGAAACAATGCCTGCTGGGCGCCGGAAGTGATCAGGATCTGCTCTAAATCCACCTGCAGATTTAACTTTTGTCGCAGATGGCTCTGCACGGCGAGCCGGAAGGAATATAAGCCGAGCATGGCATTTTCGGCGTCCTGTTCCTGGGCGCACAGATTATACCAGGAGAGTTCCGGGAAAGTCTGGACCGGCAGCAAATCCGGGGTAATGCTGCCGCTGGCCAGATCCAACAGCGGTTTATGCTCCAGAAGGCTTTTTTTGCGCAACGCCTCCACGCGCATAGCGTAATCGTCCGGCCCGGTACGGCCGTGGGCGGGGGGAGACCAATTCAGCACCGGGTAGGATTGCAAGCCCCAGTTTTCCGGGTTAACAAAGGTGCCGCTGCCGGTTTTACGAATCAAAACCCCCCGATCCGCCAGTTTATCCAGCGCATTGATCACCGTGGAGCGGTTTACATCCAGTAATTCGCCGAGCTGGCGCTCGGAAGGCAGCCGGTCCCCCGCATTAAGCATGCCGTTGGCGATGCTGTCTTCAATCAGCTCCATAATTTGCCGGTAAAGCGGTTTTTTCTCCGCGGATGTTGCTGGCAGAACCCACATGGTTGTCATGTCCCGTGCGAAAAATAGTGGCGATGAGCGCCGGTGATAAGCGACTGGCGGCGCCGGCCGATGGCGGACCGCCGACGATACCAAACCCCTGCCGGCACGGCGGATGGTAGCAAATTGGATGGTAAAATAACACCCAATTGGAGGTGTTTTTGTCCGGCGCCATGGCCCACATTAAGCGACGGCTTTATTAACTTACCGGAGTGGTTATGACCAAAACAATAGGTTCGGACGGCGTAAAACGCGGCATGGCGCAAATGCAAAAAGGCGGCGTGATTATGGATGTAGTGAATGCGTCGCAGGCAAAAATCGCCGAGGATGCCGGCGCCGTGGCGGTAATGGCGCTGGAAAGGGTGCCGTCAGATATCCGCGCCGCCGGCGGTGTGGCGCGCATGGCGGACCCGCGGATTATTGAAGAAGTGATGAGCGCGGTCAGCATCCCGGTGATGGCCAAAGCCCGCATCGGCCATATCACCGAGGCCAAAATCCTGGAGGCCATGGGGGTGGATTATATCGACGAAAGCGAAGTCCTGACCCCGGCCGATGAGGAGTTCCATATTCTCAAGCGCGATTTCGCCGTGCCGTTTGTCTGCGGCTGCCGCGATCTGGGCGAAGCGCTCAGGCGCATCGGGGAAGGTGCCTCCATGCTGCGCACCAAAGGGGAGCCCGGCACCGGTAATATTGTGGAAGCCGTGCGCCATATGCGTAAGGTAAATGAGCAAATCCGCATTGTCGTCAGTAAAAATGATGAAGAGTTAATGAGTTTCGCCAAGGAGCTGGGCGCGCCGTATGAATTGCTGCTCCAGCTCAAGGCGCTGGGGAAATTGCCGGTGGTGAATTTCGCCGCGGGCGGGGTGGCCACTCCCGCGGACGCCGCCTTGATGATGCTGCTGGGGGCGGATGGGGTGTTTGTCGGCTCGGGGATTTTTAAATCGGACGACCCGGCGAAATTTGCCAAAGCCATAGTGCAGGCCACCACGCATTATCAAGATTATCCGCTGCTGGCGGAAATTTCCAAAGACCTGGGCGCGCCGATGAAAGGCATTGATATCGGCACCCTGGCCACCGGCGAGCGCATGCAGGAACGGGGGTGGTGATATGACAACGGCGGGGGTGCTGGCGCTGCAGGGGGATGTCTCGGAGCATATCGGCCAACTGCGCGCGGTGGGGATCGCTGGCGTGGCGGTGAAAAACCCGGCGGATTTGGCGGGCGTCGAGGCGCTGATCATCCCGGGCGGCGAATCAACCGCGATTAGCCGCCTGGTGCAAACGGCGCATCTATTCGAGCCGCTCCAGGCGTTTGCCCGCAGCCATCCGGTGCTGGGCACCTGTGCCGGACTGATTATGTGCAGCCGCGAGGTGGCGGACGGCGCTAATAAAGTCACCCCGCTGGGGCTGATCGATATCAGGGCGCGGCGCAACGGTTTCGGTCGGCAGATAGACAGTTTTGAAACCACGCTGCCGGTTGCCGCGCTGGGTAAAACCATCCCGGCTGTATTTATCCGCGCCCCCTATATCGAGACAGTGGGTGACAACGTCACCGTGCTGGCGCGGTATGATAACCGCATCGTGCTGGCGGAGCAGGGGAATATTCTGGTGTGTTCCTTTCATCCTGAATTGACCGGCGATACCGCGCTGCTTGACTATTTTATCCGTAAAATCTGACGCTTATTGCCGGTATTGCCCAACCATATCGCCAATGCAATACCGGCAATAAAACGTCCCCCCTTGATTTTACCCGCCGAGTGATTATAATTGAGTGCTCAATCATTCATTATTCCTGGAACAGCATGGCACGGCCGTTAAGCGCAGAGAAACGTCTGGCGATTTTAGCCGCCGCCGCAAGGGTTATCGGCGAGCAGGGGCTTGGCGCCTCGACGTCGCGCATCGCCCACCAAGCCAACGTGGCGGAAGGTTCGCTGTTCACCTATTTCGCCAACAAAGATATCTTGCTTAACGCGGTCTATCTGCACATCAAGTCGCAGCTTGCCGCCGCGCTGTTCGACGATTATCCCTATGGGGCTGCGGTAAGGATGCGCGCCGCCCATGTCTGGCATCGTTATGTTAATTGGGGCCTGGAACATAGCGCCCCGCACCAGGCGATGCTGCAGCTTGGCGTATCTGAAAAGCTGACCGCCGCCAGCCGCGCCGAAGGCATGGCCATGTTCAGCGAAATTGTTCAGTTGCTGGAGCAGCATACCGGCCCGGCCACGCTCTCCTGCGATGGCGCGTCGTTTGCCGGCGCCATCTTCGGCGCCCTGGCGGAAACGGCTATGGAATTTATCGCCAGGGAACCCGCCAAGGCGGAGCACTATGCCGAAGCAGGGTTTAACGCCTTTTGGCGGGCGGTGGCCCTGGAATAATTTTTTTAGCAATTAAATGAGTGAGTAATCACGCAAATTAAATTGCACAACGTTTCACCGTGCAATTTTTCACCAAGTAAAAACAGGAGTCATTATGTCTAAAGTCTGGTTGATAACCGGTAGCGCCCGCGGTCTGGGGCGGAGTGTGGCCGAAGCCGTACTGGCTGCGGGACAGCGTCTGGCCGCCACCGCGCGGGCCACGGATAAACTGGCCGATCTTCAGGCGCGGTATGGCGAACAGCTGCTGATTATCCCCCTGGACGTCACCGACGCCGGCGGCGCGCAGCGGGCGGTGGATCAAACCGTCGCCGCCTTTGGCCGGCTGGACGTGCTGGTAAACAATGCCGGCTACGGCCATTTGGCCCCGTTTGAACAGATGCCGGCCGAGGATTTCCAGGGCCAGATTGACACCAACTTTACCGGCGTGGTGAATTTGTGCCGCGCCGCGGTGCCTTATCTGCGCCAGCAGGGCGAGGGATATATCTTTAATATCTCGTCGGTGGGCGGGCGTATCGGCATGGCGGGCATGAGCGCCTATCAGGCCGCCAAATGGGCCGTCAGCGGATTTAGCGAGGTATTGGCCGGGGAGCTGGCGCCCGTGGGCGTCCATGTCACCTCCGTCGAACCGGGCGGCATGCGCACGGACTGGGCGCAAATTGCCCGCGGCCGGATTCCGGCGCTGCTGGCGGACTATGAACCCAGCGTAGGTCAGATAGTGACTATGCTGGCGGGCCATACCGGCAATGAAGCCAGCTCTCCCGAGCGCGTGGCGCAGGTGCTGCTGCGCCTGGCGCAACATCCGGCGCCGCCGGCCCACTTGCTATTGGGCAGCGATGCGTTGCACTTCTTCGGACAGATTGACGGACAGCGCGCCGAAGAGGCGCGCGTATGGCGGGAGGTGAGCCTGTCCACGGATATCGCCGCCGCCGGGCCATTGCCGGATTTCCCCGCCGGCACGCCGTCCTGAACCCGCGATGACCACGCCCCGGGCCGTCCGCGATATCCGTCGCGGCGCCGGGATTTTTGTAGCGGCGGCTTGGCCCGGCCGCCGGTTTAGCGAAACGGCGGTTCGTTAAAGGTGCGCAGTTTGCGGGAATGCAGGCGATCGCCTTCCGCGCGCAGCAGGTCGATGGCGCAAATGCCAATCTGCAAATGTTCCGAAATGGCGCCTTCATAAAAGCGGTTGGCCTGTCCCGGCAGCTTGATCTCCCCATGCAGGGGTTTGTCGGAGACGCATAACAACGTGCCGTAGGGCACCCGGAAACGGTACCCCTGTGCGGCAATGGTCGCGCTTTCCATATCCACCGCCACCGCCCGGCTGAGATTAAACCGCAGCGCGGAGGCGGAATATCTCAGTTCCCAATTACGGTCGTCGGTGGTGACCACGGTACCGGTGCGCAGGCGCTGTTTGACCTCTTCCCCGGGCATGCCGCTCACCAGTTTGGTGGCATCATAGAGCGCGCGCTGCACTTCGGCGATGCTGGGAATGGGAATATCCGGCGGCAAAACCGCATCCAGCACATGGTCGTCGCGCAGGTAAGCATGGGCCAGGACGTAGTCGCCGATGGTCTGGCTTTCACGCAGCCCGCCGCAGTGGCCAATCATCAGCCAGGCATGGGGACGCAGCACCGCGAGATGGTCGCAAATGGTTTTGGCGTTGGACGGGCCGACGCCGATATTGACCAGCGTAATGCCCAGTCCGTCGCGCGACAGCAGGTGATAAGCCGGCATCTGGTTGTTTTTCCAGGCCAGATCCGACACCGCCTGTTCGGGATTGAGCGTGTCCGCCGTGATATAGGCGCCGCCGGCGCAGGACAGCGCTTCGTACGGCGTGGCCGGATCGGTAATTTGGCTACAGGCCCAGCGCACGAACTCATCCACGTAGCGCGTATAGTTGGTGAACAGGACAAACGGCTGAAAATGCTCCACCGGCGTGCCGGTATAATGTCTGAGGCGCGCCAGGGAAAAGTCGGTGCGCAACGCGTCGAAATGCGATAGCGGAAACGTATTATTTGTGGCGTGGAATAACCCATCGGCGGTTTCATCGCCGATTTGCGCCAGTTCGGTGGTGGGGAAATGCTGCGCAATCCCGGCGCTCATGGAGCGTTCAAGCACCAGATCGGAACCGTCGATAACGTAAGGAAAGGGAATTTCCAGATTGGAGGGCACCACGTCGATAACGGCGGCATATTCCCCCTCCAGCAGGGCCAGTTGCTCCGTCAGATAGTGGCGGAACAGCTGCGGACGGGTAATGGTGGTGGAATAGCAGCCCGGATGGGTAAAGCGGCCAAACGCCCGGCTGCGTGGATGTCCCGGCAGCACGCCGTCCCAGCTCACCCGCAGTTGCGGATAAGAAAACAGCCCCGCGGCGCGCGCCTGCTCGTCGGGCAGCCGGCCATCGCGGATATACTCGCCAATGGCCGCGCGCAGCGCCGCCACCGCATCGTTATACAATGCCTCCAATTTATCCAGGGCCTGGGCGGCGGTGAGGGTCGAACCGGATTGATTGTCGTTCATCATATCTCCATTATCCTTGTGCTTCAGCGGGCCGAGTATCGCCGGCCCGCTGAAAAAACTATAAGCCGGATTATCGCCGTCATCGGCCGGCTCCGCCAGTCCGGCATCAGTTTTTGCGCAGGCGCGCGGCCAGCCCTTTGAGAAAGTAGCGCAATACCTGATCGCCGCAGGGACGGTAATTTTTATGGCCCTGGGCGCGCAGCATAGCGGTGAGTTCCGGCTGGGATAGCCTGAAATCCTGGGATTGCAGGATGTCCTGGATGTCGGTGGTTTTAAGCGCAAATGCGATACGCAGTTTTTTCAGGATAATATTGTTGGTGATCCTGCGCTCGATTTTCGGGGCGGGCTGGCTGTCATCCTTGCCGCGCAGGTGGATTATCAGGCCATGGAGAAAATACCCCATGACGACGTCCGGACAGGGCTGAAAACCGGCTTCGTCCTCTTTTTTAACAAATGCCGCCATCTCCTGGGGAGTCACGGCGGCGTCCATTAACGCCAGGATGGCGACCAAATGGTCGTTATGTAAATTCAGCATATATCGTACGCTGCGCAGTACATCATTGTTCATCATTACGGGGGTTCTCGCCGTTTATCGCTATGGATTAGCCGGCAGTATAAAGGTATCCGGCGCGAAACGCAGGGGGCTTTATCGGCGAATTGCCGCCGGCGGCCCAAACCGGGCTTCGCCGCCGGCTTTAGGCCGCCGGATCTGGCCGCCGCTCAGGTGACCAGCGGCACGGTGGGCGGACGGGCGGTGATGGCGCTGCCGATGCCGGCGGTAATGGAACACGCGATGGCCATCACCTGCATCAGGGTCAGGTTTTCCGATAGCATAAAAAAGGCCACGATGGCCACCACCGCCGGCTCCATGCTCACCAGGATGCCGAAGGTTTTATGCGGCAAGCGTTTTAAGGCGGCCATTTCCAGCGACATGGGTAGCGAACTGGACACCAGGGCGACGATCAGGCCCACGATCGACAAATAGGGATGGGTGAAAATGGCGCCGGCATCGATAATGCCCACCGGCAGGGTGACCATGGAGGCGAACACCAGGCCGATGGCCACGGTGTGCCCAGAATGCAGATGGCTGAGGGCTTTGCCGAAAATAATATACAGCGCCCAGCAGCAGGCGGCGGTGAGGGCGAACAGCACGCCGGTTAAATCGAGGCCGCTTTGGTTACCCTGTAACGGCAAAATCAATAAAATGCCGATAACGGCGAGCATAATCCAGATAAAATCGGTGAGCTGGCGGGAATAAAGCACCGTTACCGTAAGCGGCCCGATAAACTCAATCGCCACCGCCAGGCCGAACGGAATGGTCTGCAGGGACAGGTAGAAAAACAAATTCATCGTGCCGAGCGTGACGCCGTAGAGGGCGATAAACATCAGGTCGCGCCGGGCAATCGGCATGCGCCATGGGCGCCACAGCGCCAGGAGCACCAGGGCGGAAAAACCGGTCCGCAGGGCGGTGGTGCCCGTGGCGCCGATTAAAGGAAATAAAAATGATTTGGCCAGCGATGTTCCCACGCCCGTTGAAAGTATGGAACCTAATACCAGCAGAAAAGGAACCATACGGTTTGTTGCCGACAATTGCATTACGCTTATCCAGGTTGAACGCACATCTCAGGATACTGCTTTTAGCATGCAAATCAAGTTTTTAGCAATCATTAAAAAACGCCGCGGCGGGTAAAAACCATGCCGGCCGGCCCGCACCCGCTAAATGATTTTATTCACTTCACCGAAGGCAAAACGCGGCGCGCGCGGATAATATCCCCGCGCCTGAAACCGGGCAAAGTGAAAATGTGGCGATATACTTTGAACTGCATTGGTTTGGCTTCACGGCGTGACGTCCATGGCAAGCAGGGGCTTTTCTCGCCGTATGGCATGCGGTATGGCAAGAAAAGCGCATTTAACCTCTCGACTCAACCCGGCGAACGATTCCCTTGAATAACAAAACCTCCGCTTTGTTGCTGACACCGTTGTTTTTGCTGCATCCCGCGGCCAGTTGCCTGGCGCAAACCGCCCCGGCCGGCACCGCGCCCGCGCGCGAACCCGCCGCCGCGCAGTCCTCTTCCACGCTGATGGTGATTGAACAGCGCAGCGGCCTGTCCGAACTCTATACGCCCGCCGCGGTCAGCGTGGTTAACGGGGATGACCTGCGCAACGGCATGCCCCAGGTGAATCTGTCGGAAAGTTTAGGCGGCGTGCCGGGATTGCAAATCCAAAACCGGCAAAACTACGCGCAAGATCTCCAGCTATCGGTACGCGGATTCGGCAGCCGGTCGATGTACGGCGTGCGCGGCGTGCGCATTTATGTCGACGGCATTCCGGCCACCATGCCGGACGGGCAGGGGCAAACGTCGAATATCGATATTAACTCCGCCGATAAAGTGGAGGTGCTGCGCGGCCCTTACTCGGCGCTGTACGGCAACTCATCGGGCGGGGTGGTGAACGTGGAAACCCAGACCGGGAGCCAGCCGGCGGCCCTTGAGGCCGGCAGCTACTATGCCAGCAACGGCACCTGGCGCAACAGCCTCAAGGCCACCGGCGCCACCGGCGACGGCACCCGGGCCGGGGATGTGAATTATGCGGTTTCCGCCTCGCGCTTCACCACCCACGGCTTTCGCGATCGCAGCGCCACGCAGAAAAACCTGGGTAACGCCAAGATCGGCGTGCGGCTCGATGACGCCAGCACGCTGACGCTGATGTTTAACAGCGTTTCCATCGACGCCGGCGATCCGGGCGGCCTGACGGGGGATGAATGGCGGGATAATCCGCGCCAGGCGCCTCGGGCGGATCAATACAATACCCGCAAAACCATCGACCAGACCCAGGCCGGCCTGCGTTATGAGCGCGAAATGGGGGCCAACGATCGGCTGACCATGATGGCCTATCATGGCGAACGGCACACCACCCAATATCAATCCATTCCCATGGCGCCGCAGTTAAATCCGGCCCATGCCGGGGGCGTGATTGTGCTGGAACGAAAATACCAGGGGATTGATACGCGCTGGCGCCACCAGGATAATCTGGGGGCGGTGCCGGTCACGTTCACCGGCGGGCTGGATTATGAAACCATGACCGAGCGGCGCCAGGGCTTTGAAAATTTCACCTTGCAAGACGGCGAGGTGGAGTACGGCGGCAAGGGAGCTTTGCGGCGCAATGAAAAAAACCTCATGTGGAACCTCGATCCCTATCTGCAAACCACCTGGAACCTGACCTCGCGCTGGACTCTGGACGCCGGGCTGCGCTACAGCACGGTCAACTTCGATTCACGGGATTATTACGTCGCCAGCGGCAATGGCGACGACAGCGGCAGCGCCCGCTATCACCGCTGGCTGCCGATGGGATCGCTTAATTACGCGCTGACGCCGGCCTGGAACCTGTACTTCTCCGCCGGCCGCGGCTTTGAAACCCCCACCATCAACGAACTCTCCTACCGTTCCGACGGGCAGGCCGGGCTGAATACCGACCTCAAACCCGCCACCAGCGATACGTTTGAACTGGGCAGCAAAACGCGTATCGGCAACGGCCTGGTCACCGCCGCCGTCTTCCAGACCAATACCGACCATGAATTGATGGTGGCCGAGAGCAGCGGCGGGCGCACCAGCTATGTCAATGCCGGTAAAACCCGCCGCCGCGGCGTTGAGCTGTCCCTGGACCAGCAGTTCGCCCTGGACTGGCGCCTGAAGGCGGCGTGGACCCTGCTGGACGCCACCTACCGCAACGACAGCTGCGCGTCGGCCGCGTGCGCCGCCGATGACCGCATCCCCGCCGGCAATCGCCTGCCGGGCATTGCCCGCAATATGGGGTACGCCGCGCTGGAGTGGGCGCCGGAAGCGGGCTGGCACGCCGGGGCCGATATCCGCTATATGAGCGATATCCAGGCCAACGACGACAATACCGCACAGGCGCCTTCCTATACCGTCGCCGGCCTGACCACCGGCTACCGGCTTAACTGGAACCGCTGGTCGCTGGATTTGTTCGGCCGGGTCGATAACCTGTTCGACCGCCGCTACGTGGGCTCGGTTATCGTCAATGAAGGCAACGGGCGCTATTTTGAACCGGCCCAGGGCCGCAATTGGGGCGGCGGCGCCAACCTGGCCTACCGTTTTGAATAATCAGCAATAAACAGCGCAATTTTAACGATTTGGCTTACGCTTTAAGTCGATGTCTTTCACTTTTGGTAAGGTTCATATTATGCAAAGCAACGCATTGCTCTCACGGGTCCTGCTTATAATAACGGCATTATTCGCCGCGCTGAGCGGCTTATATTTGCTGATTGGGGGGATTTGGCTGGCCACGCTGCACGGCTCGCCGTACTACATTATCGCCGGCCTGGTGCTGCTGTTCACCGCCTGGCTGCTGTATCGCCGCCGCGCCGGCGCGCTACTGCTATATGCGGTTTTCCTGCTCGGCACCACGATTTGGGCGCTGTGGGAAGCCGGCCCCGATTTCTGGGCCCTGACTCCGCGCCTGGACGTCGTGTTCTTTTTTGGCCTGTGGCTGGTGCTGCCGTTTATCTGGCGCCGCCTGGCGGCGAACGGCCAATTTCCCCGCGCCGCCCTGTCGGCCTCGCTGCTGATTACCGTCATCGTGCTGGTCTATGCCGTGTTTAACGATCCGCAAGAGATCGACGGCACCCTGAGCGCAGGTCAGGCGGCCGCGCCCGCCGCCGGCATCCCCGACGGCGACTGGCCCGCCTACGGGCGTACCCAGGAAGGAACCCGCTACTCGCCGCTGAGCCAAATCACCGATAAAAACGTGAGCCAGCTGCAGGAAGCCTGGACTTTTCGCACCGGGGATATGAAAACCGCTGCCGATCCGGCGGAAATCACCGACGAAGTCACGCCGATCAAGATTGGCGATATGCTGTACCTGTGCACCCCGCACCAGAAACTGTTCGCCCTGGATGCCGCCACCGGCAAGGAAAAGTGGCATTTTGATCCGCAGTTGAAAACCGATCCGTCATTCCAGCACGTGACCTGCCGCGGCGTGTCTTATTATGCCGCGCCAGCCGCCGTTGCGGATTCCGCTACGCAGGGATCGGGAGCAACGCCGGCGGCCTGCGCCCGCCGCATTCTTTTGCCGGTTAATGACGGGCATCTGTACGCGCTGGACGCGCAAACCGGCGAGCCGTGCCGGGATTTTGCCGATAACGGCAAGCTGAACTTGCAGGATAATATGCCGTTCGCCAAGGCGGGGGCCTACGAGCCGACGTCGCCGCCCATCGTCACCGGTAAAGCGATCGTCATGGCCGGCGCGGTGACCGATAACTACTCCACCCGCGAACCGTCCGGCGTGATCCGCGGGTTTGATGTCAATACCGGTAAACTGCTGTGGGCTTTCGACACCGGCAGTAAAAACCCCAACCTGATACCGGAAGGAACGCAGCAATACACGCCGAATTCGCCGAACTCCTGGGCGCCCGCGGCCTATGATGCCCAGCTGGATTTGGTGTATTTGCCCATTGGCGTGGCCACGCCCGATATCTGGGGCGGCAACCGTACCCCGGAAATGGAACGTTTTGCCAGCGGCCTGCTGGCGCTTAACGCCACCACCGGCCAACTGGCCTGGTTCTATCAGACCGTGCATCACGATTTGTGGGATATGGACGTGCCGGCGCAGCCCACCCTGGCGGATATTACCGACAGCGGCGGCAACCGCGTGCCGGTGATCTATGTTCCGGCGAAGACCGGCAATATTTTCGTACTGGACCGCCGCACCGGGAAAACGGTGGTGCCGGCGCCGGAAACCCCGGTTCCCCAGGGCCCGGCCACCGGTGATCGGCTGTCGCCCACGCAACCTTACTCCGAGTTGACCTTTCGTCCGCAGCAAAAGCTCAGCGGCAAGGATATGTGGGGCGCCACGATGTACGATCAGCTGATCTGCCGCGTGATGTTCCACCAACTGCGTTATGAAGGCCCGTTTACGCCGCCTTCCGAGCAGGGCACCCTGGTGTTCCCGGGCAATCTGGGCATGTTCGAATGGGGCGGTATCTCGGTGGATACCCAGCGGCAGGTGGCCGTGGCCAACCCCATGGCGCTGCCGTTCGTCTCCAGGCTTATTCCCCGCGGCCCGGGTAACCCGATGGAACCCGACGAGGGCGGCAAAGGGGGCAGCGGGTCGGAAGTGGGCATCCAGCCGCAGTACGGCGTGCCCTACGGCGTGACGCTCAATCCGTTCCTCTCGCCGCTGGGTTTCCCCTGCAAACAGCCGGCCTGGGGATATATCTCCGCGGTTGACCTGAAAACCAACGATATCGTATGGAAAAAACGCATCGGCACCGTACGCGACAGCTCGGCGATCCCGCTGCCGTTCAAGCTGGGGATGCCGATGCTGGGCGGGCCGATTTCCACCGCCGGCAACGTGGCGTTTATCGCGGCTACCGCGGATAATTATTTACGCGCCTTTAACGTCTCCAACGGCCAGGCGCTGTGGCAGGCGCGGTTACCGGCGGGCGGGCAGGCCACGCCCATGACCTATGAGGTCAACGGCAAGCAATATGTGGTGATTGCCGCCGGCGGCCACGGTTCATTCGGCACCAAGCTGGGGGATTACCTGATTGCCTATGCGCTGCCGGACCAGAAATAACGCCGCCGTTTGATGATAATTTCCTTGGCGTAAAAGAGGTTCTCAGGGATGGGGGCCAGGCCAAGGCGTCCCCTATATTTCCGCCGGCGGTGCGCGTAAGCCCGCCGGCTCCCATCAATAATGCGTTTCCCGCCCGATTACGCCATTTGTTCCAGCGCGTGCTCCACATATAAATATCCGATGCCCATGATTTGCTGCGCGCGGCTCAGCGTGCCCAGCCCGACGTGGGTGGCCATGATTTTAACGCTGTCGGTCCGATCGAAGGGATTTAGCCCCGTTTGTTCGCGTACGGTATTGAGCCACGCATCGCCGAAACCACAGCTGCGGCCATATAAATAAATATGATTGATGTTCAGAATATTAAGAAAGTTATACAGGCTCAGGCCCAGCGCGCGGGCGGCCCGCATCACCATCGCCCGCACCGCCGGGTCGCCTTGATGATAGCGGTCGATCAGCTCCTGGGTCGAGGGCGTGCGCGGCACGGTTTCGTCATTGGCCGGCCGTTGCGCCATCAGCCAGCCGCGGGCCTGGTTTTTCATGGCCGACAGCGAAGCGACGGTTTCCAGGCAGCCGTGGCGGCCGCAGGAGCACAGGCTGCCGTCCGGATCGATAATCGCGTGGCCGATTTGTCCGCTGCCGAACAACGTGCCACGGTAAATCTGCTGGTTAATCACAAATGACGAGCCGATGCCGTAATCGACATTGATCACGCAGAAATCGTGCTGCTCGTGCTGATGTTGCCACTTTTCGGCCAGCGCCAGCATGACGCAGTCGTTATCCAGCAGCAGTTCTGTATTAAGCCGCTCTTCGAGCAAGTACTTCATTTCAATGGCGCTGTTCCACGGCGCCTGGGGCATGTTTTGCGACACGCCGGTGGTGGGGTTCACCTGGCCGTGCACCGACAGCGCCAGCTTGATCGGCACATCACGATAGGTTTTCCGGTAGCCATGGAATAATTTTTCAATTTGCGCCAGCAGGGCCTCCGGCGTTTTAACCGCGATTTCGGTGAGCTGGAAAGGGCTTTGCGGCGTAATCAGGCTATCGGTCAATATGCTTTCAATCCGATACGGCGAAACGTTCATGCATAGGATGCACGTCCCGTCCACCGCCACCTGATAACTCCCGCCCCCCAGGCCGCGCGTATGTAAATTTACCGCGCTGTGGCTGATGCGTCCTTCGGATTGCAGGTCGGCCAGGATTTTCCCCACCGCGGGAATCGACAATTGGGACAGCCGCGCCAGCGTTGATTTGCTGGCGGTTTTCTCGCGATAGAGCAGCGTCATCATCACTTTTTTATTATATTGACGCACCCGCTGGTTGTTTAATCCTTTGCTCTGCATTTACTAAACCCCGCTTACTGAATTGCGTGACGGTAGCTGATCCTTGCGCCGCTTGCAGTAGGTAGACTCACAAAATAACCTTTTCAGCGGCAATCAAGTGAGAGGATGCGATGAGCGCAACCGTAAAGATTTGGCAGGAACAGATTGAATTACCGACCTATCTCACGGGTAAACAAGACACTCACCCGATGTTTCTGGCGCATCGCGTCTATCAGGGATCGTCCGGGGCGGTTTATCCCTACGGCGTGACCGATACCCTGACCGGCGAGAAAACGCTGCGGCCCTACCAGGCACTGTATCTGGAAAATGATTACCTGAGAATCATGCTACTGCCGGAGCTGGGCGGGCGCGTACACCGCGCCTGGGATAAAGTGAAACAGCGCGATTTCGTTTATTATAACGAGGTGGTGAAGCCGGCGCTGGTGGGCCTGCTCGGGCCGTGGATCTCCGGCGGCATCGAATTCAACTGGCCGCAGCATCACCGTCCCACCACCTATATGCCGGTGGATTTTACCCTGCAACCCGGCGAAAACGGCGCGCAAACCGTCTGGCTCGGCGAAGTGGAGCCGATGCACGGTTTACAGGTCATGACCGGCTTTACGCTTTACCCCGACAAAGCCCTGCTGGAAATCAGCGCCAGGATTTACAACGCCAACCCGACGCCGCGCCACTTCCTGTGGTGGGCCAACCCGGCGGTGAAGGGGGGCGATGACCATCAAAGCGTATTCCCGCCGGACGTGACGGCGGTATTCGATCACGGCAAGCGGGATGTTTCCTCGTTCCCCATTGCCACCGGCACCTATTACAAAGTGGATTATTCGCGCGGCGTGGATATCTCCCGCTATAAAAACATCCCCGTGCCGACCTCCTATATGGCGGATAAATCCGCTTATGATTTCGTGGGCGCTTATAGCCACGACGAACAGGGCGGCTTATTGCATGTGGCCGATCATCATATTTCGCCGGGGAAAAAACAGTGGACCTGGGGCAACTGCGCTTTTGGCAAGGCCTGGGATCGCAACCTGACCGATCGCAACGGGCCTTATATCGAATTGATGACCGGCGTATTCACCGATAATCAGCCGGACTTCACCTGGCTCGATGCGTATGAAGAAAAGCGTTTCGTGCAGAATTTCATGCCCTATAGCGGGTTGGGCACGGTGCAAAACGCTAATACCGACGCGGTGATCAAGCTCGAACGCAACGGCCGCCAACTGGAGTGGGGAGTGTATGCGGTAGGCCCCTTGCCGCGGGCGCGGGTGATGATTTCATCGCCGGACGGCGGTGAAGGACTGGAGGATCAACTGCTGGTGGATCGGGAAATCACGCTCCGGCCCGGCGACGTGCTGACAGAAACGCTGGCCGGGGAATTCGCTCCGCGCCTGACGCTGCGCCTGCTGGATAGCCGCGGGCGCGAGCTGCTGGCCTATACGGAACATCTGCAACAAGAGACCCCGCTGCCCCAGCCCGCGCAGGCGCCGCTGCCGGCCGGCGAAATCGCCTGCGCCGATGAAGCCTGGTTTATCGGCCAGCATCTTGAGCAGTATCATCACGCCAGCCGTTCGGCGCTGGATTATTACCGGCGCGGCGTCGAGCTGGACCCGGGGGATTATCGCTGCAATCTGGCGCTGGCGACGCTGGCCTACAACCGGGCGGACTTTGCCGGGGCCATCGTCTGCGCGAATACCGCGCTGCGCCGGGCGCACCGGCTGAATAAAAATCCCCAATGCGGACTGGCCAGCCTGATCCGCGCCTGCGCCCGTGAACAACTGGACGATTTCGCCGCGGCTTATGAAGATTTTTTCCGCGCCGTCTGGAGCGGAAACGCCAAATCCGCCGGTTATTTCGGTTTGGCCCGCCTGGCCACCCGGCGGGACGATTACGCCGCGGCGCTGGATTTCTGCGGGCAGGGACTGGCAAGCCAGGCCCGCCACTACGGGCTGGTCGCCCTGAAAGCCCTGCTGTTATCCCTAACCGGCCAGCCGGCGCGGGCCTATATCGACCGGCAGTTGGCCCACTATCCGCTGCATTACCTCCTGCATTATCTGCGCTACCGGCAGGAGCCGGATGACGACGCGCGCCAGGTGCTGCTCGGCATTACCGGCGGGCGGGGGGAAAACGCCCTCAACATCGCCACCCAACTGCTCTCGTTCGGCCGCCGGGATTTGGCGCTGGACGCGCTGCGGGTACTGGACTGTCGGGAAACGCTGCCCCTTTATTTACAGGCGTCCCTGGACCCGGCGGCGGCTGAATCCTTGAGCAGGCGGGCGCGGCTGGCGTTCCCCGCCCACGTGCGTTTCCCGAATTCGCCGGCGGAAGTCAATATGCTGTCCGGCTTTACCCACGACGCGTTTGCCCAGCATTTGCTGGCCAGTTTCCATTACAGCAAAGGCAATATTTCCCAGGCGGTGGCCCATTGGCAACGCTGCCTGCAACAAGAGCCGGACTTTGCCGACGCCTGGCGCGGGCTGGGCATTTATGCCTGGAATAAACAGCATGACGCCGCCGAAGCGCGCCGCTGCCTCGACGCCGCGTTCAAGCTTAATCCCCAGGATGCCCGCCTTCTTTTTGAACTGGATTTACTGCACAAACTCACCCAAACGCCGCCGCAGACGCGCCTGGAACTGCTGGAGGCCCATTTGCCGGTGGCGCTGCAGCGCGACGACCTGACGGCCGAACTGCTTTGCCTCTATAACCTGTGCGGCAAACTGGATGCGGCGTCGGCGCTGCTCACCGGGCGCCGGTTCCATCCCTGGGAAGGGGGCGAGGGGCGCGTCACCGGCCAATATGTGCTCAATGCGCAGCTCCAGGCGCTGTCGCTGCTGGCGCACGGTAATGCGCGGGAGGCGCAGGCCCGGTTGCTGGCGGCGCTGGATTACCCGCCCAATCTCGGCGAAGGGCGCCTGGTAGGACAGACCGATAACGATCTCTATTATTGGTTGGGCGCGTGCGCCCGGCAACTGCGGCAAGACGACCAGGCGCGCGGTTATTTCGCCCGGGCGGCGGCCGGCGAGCGGGACCTGGGCGAACGGCGCTATTACAACGATCGGCCGGTTGATTACCTGTTCTACCAGGGCATGGCGCTGCGCCGGCTTAACCAGCATGAGCAGGCCGACGCCCTGTTTGCCGACATGCTGGCCTGGTCCCTGGATGGCGGCCGGCAGCCGCCGGAAACCGACTTTTTCGCGGTGTCCCTGCCCGATTTGCTGGTGCTGGACGCCGATCGGCAAAACCAGCAGCGGGAACATCGGCTGCTGGTCAAGGCCCTGGCCCGGCTTGGCGCCGGCGATGACGCTTATAGCCAGACGCTGCGCGAGGTGCTTGTTCTCAACCCCGCCAATAGCCAGGCCCGGTTCTTTTTACAATACGGCGATGCGGTCGGCGTTTACTAATCTGTGTTTAGTTTAATCCGTGATCGTTATAAGTATCTGCGCAGGGGTGATGGACTACCCTGGTTTCAGCGCAACAAATTACATACATAAAAAATACAAACGCTAACGATATCTTACCCAAGTCCCTGTTACACGGAGAATTCTATGTTAAAGATAATCACAGGAGTCGCTCTGGCCGGCGTCATGATCACCGGCCTGTTCGCGGCTTCGGTTACCCAGGCGCAAACCAAAAAGGATCTGACCATCGGGGCCATTTATCTCGATACCCAGGGGTATTACGCCGGCGTCAAATGGGGGGTGCAGGATGCGGCGAAAACCTCCGGCAGCAACGTTAACCTGATAGAAACCAACGCCCAGGGCGATATTTCCAAGGAAAGCTCGTTTATCGATACCCTGGTGGCGCGCAACGTGGATGCCATCATCCTGTCCGCGGTATCCGAGCAGGGCAGCCGCCGCGCGGTGCAGCGCGCCAGCGACGCCAATATTCCGGTGATTTGCTACAACACGTGCGTCAGCCCCAGCGGGGTGGAAAAATACGTTTCGGCCTATTTAGTGGGCGATCCGCTGGAGTTTGGCCGTAAGTTGGGCATCGCCGCCGCCGACTACTTCGTGGCGCAAAAAATAACCGCCCCTAAAATCGCGGTGATCAACTGCGAGGCGTTTGAAGTGTGCGTCCAGCGGCGCAAAGGTTTTGAGGAGGCGCTGAAACAGCGGGTGCCCGGCATGACTATGGTGGCCAACCAGGAAGGGACCGTGCTGGATAAAGCCATTTCCGTCGGCGAAAAACTGCTGATTTCCCAGCCCGCGCTGGACGCTATTTTCGGCGAATCCGGCGGCGCCACCCTGGGCGCGGTCAAAGCCGTGCGTAATCAGAATCGCGTGGGTAAAACCGTGGTGTTCGGGTCCGATATGACGACGGAAATCGCCCAGGAACTGAATAAAAACGAAGTGCTCAAGTCGGTGGTGGATATCTCGGGCAAGAAAATGGGCGGCCTGGTGTTCGCGCAAACCCTCAATGCCATCAATAAAACCCTGCCGGCGCAAAAAGTCACCCAAGTGCCCATCGATTTATACGTGACGGCGGATCAGGCCAAGGGCTGGCTCGACACCCATCAGGACGGTTTACCTTAACCCCGGGGCAGAGGCGCCACTATGTCAATACATGCAGCTTTTAACGATAGCGCTACCGCTGGGGACATCGTCGCATCCATCCGGGGCGGCTATAAGCAATACCCGGGGGTGGTCGCGCTGGAGGATGTGGATTTCACCCTGCGCCGGGGCGAGATCCGCGCCCTGCTCGGCAAAAACGGCGCGGGTAAATCGACCCTGATCCGCATGCTGACCGGCAGCGAACGTCTCGATCGCGGCGAGGTTACCCTGGGCGGCGCCGCGCTGTCGGGGGGCGACGCCCAGCTCACCCGCCGCGCCGCGGAGCTGGGCGTGCGGGCGGTCTATCAGGAACTGAGCCTGGTGGACGGCCTGAGCGTGGCGGAAAACCTGTACCTGGGGGAATGGCCGCGCCGCGGCGGCATGCTGGACGCCAAGGCGATGATTCGCCAGGCCGAACATTGCCTGGGGCATCTGGGAGTGGATATCGATCCGTTAATCCCCGTGTCCCTGCTCAGCCCGGCCCAGCAGCAGTTGGTGGAAATCGCGCGGGTAATGAAGGGGCATCCGCAACTGGTGATCCTGGATGAGCCCACCAGTTCCCTGGCTTCCAGCGAAGTGGAACTGGTGATTGCCGCCGTAAAGTCCATGGCGGAGGTGGGTATCGCGGTGATTTATGTCAGCCACCGCATGAATGAAATCCGCCGCCTGGCGTCCAGCGCGACCATCATGCGCGATGGCCGCGTGGCGGGCAATGTCGATCTGGCCGATACCACCACCGGGCAAATCGTCGCCCTGATGCTGGGGCACGGCGATCACCAGGACCGCTTTGTCACCGAACCCCGCGGCGGCGAGTCGGTGCTGCGCGTCAGCCGGCTTGGCGTGGCGCCTAAACTGCGTGATATCAATTTTACCCTGCATCGCGGCGAGGTGCTGGGAATCGCCGGGCTGCTGGGATCGGGACGCACCGAATTGCTTAAAGCGCTGGCCGGGCTGGAGCCGCCGGACCAGGGGACTATAGAAATCGACGGTACGGTGATTAACCGGCCGGATTATGCCCGCATGCTGCAAGCCGGCGTGGGCTACACCCCGGAAAACCGCAAGGAAGCGGGCATCATGCCGCTGCTGGGGGTGGATGAAAACACGGTGATGACCAACCGGCACCGCATCAGCCGCTGGGGTATTTTGCAATGGCCGAAAGTCCGGCATTTTACGCGGGAAATCATGGATCGCATGCGGATCAAAGCCGCCGACACCACCACGCTTATCGGCACCCTGTCGGGAGGCAACCAGCAAAAAGTGGTGATCGGCCGTTGGGTCTATGCCGAGAGCCGCATTCTATTATTGGACGAACCCACCCGCGGCGTGGACGTGGAGGCCAAGAACCAGATTTACCAGATTGTCCGCCAATTGGCGGCCGAGGGGAAAAGCATCATTTTTGTCTCAAGCGAAGTCGAGGAATTGCCGCTGGTGTGCGACCGGGTTTTATTGTTACAGCAGGGCACGCTGACCAAAACGCTTATTTCGCCCATCAAGATGGATGAATTGATGGCCGAAATATTGGCCTCGCACTAGATCTTTAACCACCCATCCCAACCACCGTAGCGATCAACGGACTGAACGGGAGCAGGAGCCATGAAAATGACGACGACCACCTTACCTTATTCTTCTGAAAAGAAGAGCCGGCGGCGGGCTTTTATTTCTCAGCATATTAATGCTATCGGCCTGCTGGTGGTCATAGCCTTGTTATATTTGGTTTTCACCTCATATGCGCCGGGTTTTATTTCATTAAACAACCAGATGAACGTCCTGCGGGATGCGGCCACCATCGGTATTGCCGCCTGGGCGATGACGCTGGTGATTATCGCCGGTGAAATCGATGTCAGCGTCGGGCCGATGGTGGCGTTCGTCTCCGTATGCCTGGCGTATTTGATGCGCGCGCAGGTGCCGCTGGCATGGTCGCTGCTGGCGGTGATTATTCTGGGGGCCGCGCTGGGCACGCTGGCGGGTTTTTTGCGCGGCTGGTTTAATGTGCCGAGCTTTGTGGCCACCCTGGGGCTGTGGAGCGCGCTGCGCGGCCTGGGCCTGTTCATGACCGACGCGCTGCCGGTGCCCATCGACGAAAACGATGTGCTGGACTGGCTTGGCGGCCAGGCGGCGGGTATTCCTGTGTCCGCATTGCTGATGTTGATCCTGTTTGCGGTGTTCTTGTTTGTCAGCCGTAAAACGGCGTTTGGCCGGTCGGTATACGCGGTGGGCGGCAATGCGTCGGCGGCGCAGCTGTGCGGTATTAACGTCAAGCGCGTGCGGGTGCTGATTTTTACATTGTCCGGCGTACTGGCGGCCATTACCGGCATTTTGCTGGCGGCAAGGCTCGGGTCGGGCAATGCCGGCGCGGCCAACGGCCTGGAATTCGACGTGATTGCGGCGGTGGTGGTGGGCGGTACGGCGCTGTCGGGCGGACGGGGTTCGCTGCTCGGCACGCTGCTCGGCGTGCTGGTGATTACCCTGATTGGCAATGGCCTGGTATTGCTGGGCATTAATTCCTTTTTCCAGCAGGTGGTGCGCGGCGTGATTATTGTCGTGGCGGTACTGGCGAATATTCTGCTCACCCAGCGCAATGCGCGGGTGAACGTTAAAAAATAACGAGGGAAATTATGAACACAATGTTGGCGGCCTATCTCCCCGGCAATTCCAGCGTGGAGTTGCGCGAGGTGGCCATTCCGCAACCGGGCATTGGCCAAGTCTTGATTAAAATGAAATCCTCCGGGATTTGCGGCAGCGATATCCATTATATTTATCATCAGCACCGGGCCACGGCGGCGGCGCCGGATCGGCCTTTATACCAGGGATTTATCAACGGCCACGAACCCAGCGGCCAAATTGTGCAGACCGGCGCCGGCTGCCGGCATTTTACCGCCGGCGATCGGGTGCTGGTATACCATATTTCCGGCTGCGGGTTTTGCCCGAACTGCCGCAAAGGGTTTGCGATTTCCTGTACCGGCGAAGGCAAAGCGGCCTACGGCTGGCAGCGCGACGGCGGCCATGCCGAATATTTACTGGCCGAAGAAAAGGATCTTATCCATTTACCGGATGCGCTGAGTTATGAAGACGGCGCGTTTATCTCCTGCGGAGTCGGCACCGCCTACGAGGGTATTTTGCGCGGCGAGGTTTCCGGCAGCGACAACGTGCTG
Organism: Enterobacterales bacterium; assembly: GCA_015654925.1. Lineage (GTDB taxonomy): Bacteria > Pseudomonadota > Gammaproteobacteria > Enterobacterales > Enterobacteriaceae > Acerihabitans. Next base: position 121,228 of record JAATFX010000146.1, read on the forward strand.
GTGGTTGGTCTCGGGCCGGTGGGCATGATGGCCATGATGCTGGCGAAAGGGCGCGGCGCCAAACGGGTGATTGGCGTCGATGTACAGCCGGAGCGGCTGGCGACGGCGGAAGCCCTGGGATTGATGGATCGGGGGTTCCTGGCCGGCGGCGAGGACCCGATCCCGGAAATCCAGGCTCTGACGCGCGGGGGAGTGGACGTGGCCCTGGATTGCTCGGGCAATGCCCATGGCCGTTTGCTGGCCCTGCAGGCGTCCGCCGACTGGGGGCGGGTAGTGTATATCGGTGAAACCGGCAAAGTGGAATTTGAGGTCAGCGCCGATTTGATGCACCACCAGCGCCGCATTATCGGCTCCTGGGTCACCAGTTTGTATCATATGGAAAAGTGCTGCGGCGATTTGCAGGATTGGCGCCTGTACCCGCATACCGCCATTACCCATCGGTTCTCCCTGGAGCAGGCGGGGGACGCTTATGCGCTGATGGCCAGCGGCAAATGCGGCAAAGTGGTGATAAATTTCGCCGATTAACCCTGGAGGCGGTATGGCGCTCTTTTCCCTTCAAAATCAGCAACTGGCCCTGACGGTATCGTCACGGGGCGGGACGATATTGCAATTGCTGGCGCTAACGGCCGGCGGCGACGTGCCGCTGCTCCGTCCGGCCGAGTTAAGCGACGATACGGACGCGTTGCGCTCCGGCTGTTTCCCGCTGGTGCCGTTTGGCAACCGGGTCAATGGCAATCGGTTCAGCTTCCAGGGGCGGACGTATACCCTGGCGGCCAATACCGACTGGGATCAACACTACCTGCACGGGGACGGCTGGCTAAACCAGTGGTTATGCCTGGAGCAGGCGCCGGACGCGCTGCTGTTGGAATATGTGCACACGCAGGGGGGGTACCGCTACCGCGCCCGCCAGCGCTTCACCCTGACCGGCGCCACGTTGGCCGTTACCCTGAGCGTCACCAATCTGGGGGAAGACACCCTGCCGTTTGGCCTGGGCTGGCATCCCTATTTTCCGCTGACGGAGCACACCCGCTTGCAGGCCGGCGCCGCGGGCTACTGGGGGGAAGGGGAACAATGGCTGGCCGGGGAACACCGGGACGGGCTGCCGGCGGATAGCGATTTCAACGCGCCGCGCGTCTTGCCGCGCCGCTGGGTGAATAACGGGTTTTCCGGCTGGGACGGCCAGGCCCGCATCGAGTGGCCGGAGCGGCGGCACGGGCTTACGCTCGGCACCGAGCCGGCGTGTCCGGTTTATTTTGTTTTTGTCTCCGACCCGGCCTTTGATCCGGGTTATGACTTTGAGTTTTTCTGTTTTGAACCCATGAGCCATGCGGCCAACGGCCATAATCTGCCCGATCTGGGCGGCCTGACGGCGCTGGCCCCGCAGGAGACGCTGACGCAAACGCTGTCTTTGGTTTCGCAGGCCGGCGTGTGACGCGGCGCCGGCGATTAACCGGCTATTGACCAATAAGACAGGCCGCGTAAGCGGCCTGTCTGGGGTGATAACGGCGCCACGCGTGCTTTACGCGATTAAAAAACGCTCCGGTACAGTTTTTGGATATCGTCGACATTGGTTTCCCGCGGGTTGCCGCCGGTACAGACATCCGCGAACGCCGCTTCGGCCAACGCAGGGATATCGGCTTCCAGCAAGCCTACGTCGCGTAGCCGGGCGGGAATATTGACGTCCTTGCACAACTGCTTGACGGCATCGATAGCCGCCTTGCGCGCCTGCTCGATGGGCAGGGATAAGGCTGCATCGACGCCCATCGCCACGGCGATCTGACGGAACTTTTCGCCGGTCTGCGCGGCGTTATATTCCATGATATAAGGCAGCAAAATGGCGTTGGCCACCCCGTGCGGGGTGTTGTAAAACGCCCCCAGCGGGTGCGCCATGCCGTGCACCAGCCCCAGCCCGACGTTGGAAAAACCCATGCCGGCCACATACTGGCCCAGCGCCATATCTTCCACCCCCCGGGCCTCGCCTTGCACCGAGGAGCGCAGGGAGCGGGCGATAATTTCAATCGCCTTGATATGGAACATATCGGTTAGTTCCCAGGCGCCCAGGGTGGTATAACCTTCGATGGCGTGGGTCAGCGCATCGATGCCGGTGGCGGCTTTCAGGGACGCCGGCATGCTGGCCATCATATCCGGGTCGATAATCGCCACCAGCGGAATGTCGTGGGGGTCGACGCAAACGAATTTGCGGCGGTTTTCCTCATCGGTAATCACATAGTTAATGGTGACCTCGGCGGCGGTTCCCGCCGTAGTGGGGATGGCGATAATCGGTACGCTGGCCCGGCTGGTGGGGGCGACGCCCTCCAGGCTGCGCACGTCGGCAAAGTCGGGATTGCGGGTAATGATGCCGATGGCTTTGCTGGTATCCTGGGGCGAACCGCCGCCGATGGCGATCAGGTAATCCGCGCCGGCGGCGTTAAATGCCGCCACGCCGCGCGTCACCACGGCGATGGTGGGATTGGGCATCACTTCGTCAAAAATGGCATAGGCCAGGCCGGCGGCGTCAAGCAGCGCGGTGACGCGGGTCGCGACCCCAAAGCGGATCAGGTCTTTATCGGTGACGATAAGCGCTTTTTGGTAACCCCGGCTGCGGGCCTCATCAACGATATGGGCAATGGCGCCCTTACCGAAATAAGACGTTTCATTGAGGATGATTCGATTTGTCATAATAAGCCTTTATTAATTTTATATAACGAATGCGGTTAAGCCCATCAGGATAGAGAATCATTATAAATTCCGGCGCCGGGGTATTCCTTCCCATGATTGCCACAATAAAGGCAGGGTGGCAGTACGATAAAGAAAGGCGAGATAACGGTCACAAAATAAAGGTAAACATTCCTATCGCCGCAGGAAGCTGCGTGATATACCCTGCACGACGCCGCGCAGGGTATATAGCCGATACCGGAAAAATTGCCATGCGGATATTGGCCGACATGCGAAAGTCGCTTCACGCCGGTCAGGGCGCCTGCGTGCCGCGCAGGTTGTGCATAAACGGGTTGATATCGGTGAGCTGCTCTAGGGACCAGCACTGTTCCACCAGCGCCGCCGCGCGGGTGGCGTCCATGATGCCGCCGGCCGCATTGATCAGTTTGTCCGACAGATCCCGATCGCTTAGCGGCGCGGCCGGCGTGCCCCGGTTGCGCAGCACTTCATACGATGACAATTGGCCGTTGGACCAGGTGAGGGTGAGTCGGCAGCCGCGTTTGTCGATGGACGGGTCCGGAACGATCTGGACCAGATCGCGCAAATGGGCGATAGTGGGATCGCGTAACGTGCGGTCGTCGAAATCGCTTAATCCCAGACCGCGGCGGGAGAGGGCCACCGCCACGCAATGCGCCGTGCTGAACCTGGCCTGCGAAGCGGTAAGCGGATGCACCACCGCCGTCACCGCGGCGGAAAAAGGATGCATCTGCAACACAATCTCGGTCGCTTCCCGCCGGGCCGCAAAATCGTCCGCCGCGGAGCTCGCCGCTTCGATGGCCGGATGCGTGAGCGAGGCCGTGGGGTAGAGCTTGTTGCCGTTGCTGAGCAGGTGCCATAGGGTATGCAATCCCTCGGTCAGTAATTCATCGGCCGGTTTTTGACTGACGGCGCGCAGCAATCCGCGCTGGCCCTCAATCGCCGTATCCGTGGCGGTAAAGCCGGTTTCGGCCAACAGCGCCGACAGCACCCCGTCCATGGCCGCTTTCCCCGGCGGCAGCGCTTTACTGTCGCTGCCGTAGACTTCGCGCACGCCGGCCGCCTGCGTGACGCTGCACCCCAGCGCGTGGGTCGCCGCCTCCGGCGACAGCTTCAGTGCATTGGCGGCGGCCGCGGCGGCGGCCACATGCCCCATGGTGCCGGTAACCTGCCAGGCGCTTTGATAGTGGGTGGTGCCCGCCGCCCGGGCTACCCGCGCGCCGGTTTCAAAACCGGCGACGTAGGCGGCGATCGCCTCCTGTCCGCTCAATCCGCGCAGTTGCCCGATGGCCAATACCGCCGGCCACAGGCATGAGCTTAAATGGATCGTCGTTTCGATGGGATTAAACACATCGTCGAAGTCCAGCAAATGCGACGCGTAGGCATTGCCGAGCGCGGCGAAAGCGGCATTGGCGGTCATGGGGGTGCCGACGATGGTAGCCGGCCCCGACTGGCCCAGGGCGGCAATGACCTGGCGCACTTTGCGTGCGCCGGGCTGAGCTGACCCCGCAATCGCCACCGCGCTCCAATCAACCAGGGCGCGCTTGCAGTAATGCACCACATCCGGCGGCAGCGCCGCATAGGTGAGCGAGGCCGCAAAGGTGCCGAGCTGCCGCGTTTTGGTGGCCGGCTGGGGTATTTCGGTCATATCAGCGGACATATCAATGTTTCCCTTTAAGCAACGTGATTAATTGTTGAATATCTTGACTGTACTGGCTCATTCGTTGTTCCAGCTCGCTGCCGGTAACAAACTCCGTCCGATCGCCTTCCTCCTGCATATATTTTTCCCAGTCCGGGGTCTTGACCAGTTTGGCGAAAATATCCCGGTAATAAGCTACGGTTTCCGGTTTGGTGCCGGGAGGCGCGGCGATACCGCGAAATTGCAATTGATCGGGAATGCCCTGCATGGGGATACCTTGTTCGGCCAGGGTAGGGATGTCGGGATATTGTTTGCTGCGCGCATCGCCCAGCACGCCGATCAGGCGCATTTGCCCGGCCGCCACCTGTTCGGAAAAATCGGTTTGCGCGCCGATCATTATCTGGGCGTCGCCGCGCAGCAGGGAGGTAATACGCGGGCCCCCGTCCGAGAAGGACAGGTATTTCCAGCTGGTGCCCGTATTCTCCTGGATTTTCAACGCGGCAAGATTATCGACGGATTGATAGGCGCCCCCTACCTGCACCAGTTGCCCCGGATTGCTTTTCGCCGCCGCGATGAAATCCGCAAAGCTGTGATAAGGGGAATTAGCCGGCACCGCCACGATTTGCTGTTCGTCCGCCAGCATGGCGACGATGGTTAAATCCTTGACCGTGATGGTGGCGTTAGGCTCCGTAAAGCTGCTTGATACCCATTTTGAGGTAAACGCCGAAATGAAATTGGGTTGTCCTTTTTTCTCGCCCATGAAATTCATCGCCCCCAAACCGCCGCCCTGGGGGCGGGACAATACCGGCCAGTTGTCGGTCAGGATATGGTTCTTGCGGGCGATTTTTACAATCTGGCGGGCGAACAGATCGCTGCCGCCGCCCGGTCCGGTGTCGACCACGAATTGCACATTGCTGGGTTTGCCCGCCTCTTGCTGGTCGTTACACGCCATCAGCATCGCCGTGAATACGCCTACGACGGCAAGCCATGTCAACCGGTGTAATACCTTGGTTCTCATATTGCCTCCTGATTATTCTGGTGCCCTGCGCATGTCCGCCGCGGCGGACATGCGCCTCAGAGCGTGGACATGACCTTGCGCCGCTGCTTCATCCGGCTATAGACCGAAAACGCCACTACCAGGACGATGGCGCAAAGAATCCCGGCGGATATCGGCCGTTCGATGAAAATCGACAGTTTATTATTGGAAAGCATGAGCGATTGCCGGAAGGCCAGTTCGGCTTCCGGCCCCAGGACAAACGCCATCAGCATGGGTGCGGCCGGCACCGATAAGCGCCGGAACAAATAACCGAAGGCGCTAAAACCCATCAGCAGCCACACATCAAAAATCGAACCCCGCACGCTATAAGCGCCCACGACCGCCAGCAGCAAAATAATCGGATACAGCAGCCAGTAGGGAATGCGCAAAATCTGCACCCACAGGGGGATCATCGGCAAGTTCAGGATCAGCAAGGCGACGGTGCCCAGATATAGGCTGGCGATCACCGGCCAGACAATTTCCGGATGGTTGGTGAATAACAGCGGTCCAGGCTGGATGCCGTACAGCAGCAGGGCGGCCAGCATGACGGTAGTGCTGGCGCTGCCTGGTAAGCCCAGGCTGAGCAGCGGGATCATGGTGCCGCCGCATTCGGAATTATTCGCCGCTTCGGGCCCCGCCACCCCTTCGATGGCGCCGGTGCCGAATTTCTCCGGATGCTTCGACGTATTCTTGACCATGGCGTAGGACACGAAAGAAGCGATGGTCGACCCGCCGCCCGGCAGCGCGCCGATAAAGAAACCGACCAGCGTGCCGATGGCGATGGCCAGGCGCGACTCCTTGATATCCGCCCAGGTGGGCAAATATTCCCGGAAATGCTTTGGCGCCGCCAGGGGCTTGGCCTTTTCCATTTTCTTGCCGGTATTGATCAGCACTTCGCCCACAGCGAACAGGCCCAGCGTAACCACTAAAAACTCGATGCCGTCATACAAATTCACGCTACCGAAGGTGAACCGCTGGGCGCCGGAAAAAATATCCGCCCCCACGGTGGACGCAAGCAGCCCGCAAAACATGGAAATCAGCCCTTTTACCGGCGACTTGCCGGCCATGGAGATCACCAGCAACAGGCCGAAAATCATCAGCATCGCGAATTCCGGCGGGCCGAACTGCACCGCCATCCGCGCGGCCAGGGGGGCGGCGAACGTCAGGCCTATCACGCCGATGGTGCTGGCGATAAACCCGGAAATCGCCGACATCCCCATGGCCACCCCGGCGCGGCCTTGCTTGGCCAGTTCGTGACCGTCGTAGCACAGCACCACTGAAGACGTTTCGGTGGGGATATTAAGCAAAATAGCGGTGGTGGCGCCGGCGAATTTGGCGCCGTGGTAGATACCGGCCATCATGATCAGGCCGGTGGTCGGCGGCAAGCGTAATGTAAGCGGAAGCAGAATGGCCAGCGTTGCCGCGGGATTACCCAGGCCCGGCAGAATGCCGATCAACGTACCGAGGAGCGCGCCCACCACGATCCACAGTAAGTTGGTAAAGGATAATGCCGTCACAAAGCCGTCTAACATATTATAAAGTAGGGACATTAGCGTTCTCTCTTTTTTATATCGTCAGATTCCCAATATGCCCAGGCCCAACATTCCGGTCGGCAGTTCAATACTGAGTACCTCGACGAAGATGAGATAAATCGCGATGGGGACGGCTATCAACGCGACGTAGGAGGCCCAATTGCGTCGTTTTTCCACGAAGATCAGCAGATAGGCCATGAGCAGCATGCCGGTAAGCACAAAACCGATGAGGGCAAATAGCGGAACCGCAACCACATAGCCGATAAATACCGCCACGGTGCGTCGCGGGAAAAAATGCTCCGCGGCCTCTTTCGTATCCGGTTTGCCATGGGTTTTCGTTTCGATGGGGGTGACAGCGCCAACCGCGCGTACCTCGGGTGCGCCGGGGCGCAGGCTTTGCCAGACGAGTAATATTCCCAATATCACCAGGACCGAGGCAATAATCCGCGGCAGGAAGCCGGGACCGGGAACATTATTTAGGTAAAAAGGCATTTGCAATGAAATAACCAGCACTGCGGCCGCCACGATAACCACTACGGTTCCAAAAGCAACATCCGCATGACGCATTCCCTACCTCCGCATAACAGACATGATTTCTTTATTACAGACAATATGGCGAGATATAAGAGATATGGTTGTGAGTGTCAAGAACAGTTGCAACTGGGATGACGACAATGTGATGGAGGTGTCTTTTCCGGCTGGCCCAGCATCGAAAATCAGATTTTCCGTCCGCCAGGGCGTGCAAAATGAAAACGGCACGGCCGGTATCAACCCGGTCATGCCGTGTAAAGCGGGAAAATTGGCGTTAGTAAGTTATGTTGCGGAACTGCTGGCGCATGTCTTTTAACACCTGGACGATATGGGTCTGTATGCCGGGGAGCATGCGGTTCTCCGGCATGGCGACGGCGATCGAGGCCACCGGGCGATCGAGGGCGTTCACCAAGGCGACGGCCACCGAACCGACGCTTTCGTCGTTTTCGCCATGATTGACCGCGTAACCCTGGATACGGACTTCGGCCAGAACCTGTTCCAGCACGTCCAGGGAGCTAATCGAATTGGCGGTTATCTTGACCAGTTCCTTACCGGCATACAGCATGCGCACCTGCGCCGGGGTAAGCTCGCCCAGCAGCGCCTTGCCCGCGGACGTGCAGTGCGCGGGCAATACCTGGCCGGTGCGGGCGATGACGCGCAGGGCATGGCCGCTTTCAATCGCATCGATGTAACGTACCTGATCCCGTTCGAGGGAGACCAGATGCACCGTTTCGCCGAACTCGTTCGCCAGTTTTTCCAGAAACGGCCGCGCCTGCATGCGCACATCCATTTTTTGCACCGCCGCCAGGCCGATATCCACCAGCATCGGGCCCGGCCGGTATACCCGGTTTTCATCCTGGCAGACAAACCCGCGGTGGATAAGCATCGCCAGCAACCGGTGGGCGGTGGAATGGGCCACCCCTAGATAATTACAGGCATCGGTAAGCCGCAGACTTTGTTGCTCCCGGAACAGCAGCAGCAGGCGAAGCGCATTATCTACTGAAGCAATTGGGTAGCTGGGCAACCTGCCTTCGCCGGGATTGTGAACCTCGCGCAATGATGACCTCTATATGGTTATTTTCTGTATGACAGACAATATTGGCAACTTTACCGGCTTTTGTCCATGGGAGCAATGCAATCCCGCCCAACCACGATCCGGCGCCTTAGTCCGGCTTTCTCGCTGGAAGTTTAATGCTTAAGGTGATTTTGCGGGGCGCTTTGTTAAAAATGTGATCTGCGCCATGGGTACAACATACAGCCCCTTGTCTGTCTTGACTTCACTTTACGTCCGTAGCACTATCCATTTTGTCTTTATACAAGACAGAATTTCTTCATATAAGACATTGTCCATGTAGAGGAGAACTGGGATGCGAATTCGCCATATGGGTGTGGTTACGAAAGATCTTGAAAAAGCAGCAAATTTTTATGAAAAGGTGCTCGGTTTCAAACGCCTCGGGCCCGTGCGGACCCCAGGGCATTACCCGGGCAAAGCCATTGACATGAGCGACGGCGAGGTTAACTACTCGCTGTTATGCCCCGATGAGCGCGTGGCTATGGTTCCGTGGGCGCAGGGGACCCTGGGTCCCAATCATATCGGCGTCGAAACCGATAACATCACCGGCGTGATTGAAGCCCTGAAAGAGTTTGGAATTGAAATCTATGGCGAGGACAAGCAGCAAGTGCCGCCGCGTTTCTTCAAGTTCCTGGACCCGGACGGCGCCGAGATCGACGTGGCTACCATCGAACGTAGCTGGAAGTTCTGAGTTTTGACCCGGTAATCGCGGTAGAAAAAAGAGAGGAGAAGTGGCAATGCAAAGGCGACGAACTCGGCATTGCCACTCTTTACCCCGCTGGGTGGCCGTACTGGTCGCCTTTGCCAAAATAGGAACCACCGCGTTTGGCGGCGGAAGCGCCACCATCGCCGCCATACGGCAAGCCTGTTTGCGCCACGGCTGGATGAACGCGGATGCTTTTATTGAAACCGTCGTACTATCGCGTCTGACCCCCGGTATCAGCATTCTCGCACAGGCCGTGCTTGTCGGCCGCGTCGCCGCCGGGGTGTCCGGCATTTTCGCCGCCCTGATCGGGCTGCTTACGCCCGCCCTCGCCATTACGCTGGCCTTGGCGAAACTCTACGAAACCATCGGCGGTTCGCCAGCCACCGCGCTGCCCCTGCATACCATCGTTGCGACGGCTGCGGGCTATGCCATTGCCTTGACGCTGCAACTTATGCGCGATATTTTCCGCGGTCACCGTTTCGCGCCCACCGCGGCTATCCTGATTGTCTATGCCTGCCTGGCGTTCCTGATTGCCAATCCGCTGATTATCATGGGCATCGCCATAACGCTGGCCCTGCTGTTTCCCGCGATATTCAGCGACGCCGCCGCGCCGTCGTCGCCGCCCGGCCAGCCATCCCGTGACGATGGTGAACCATGAGCCTGGAACATCTTTTTGTGTCGATATTGATCGCCAGCCTTATCGGTTTCGGCGGCATGAGCTCCTTGCCCATCCTGCGCGGACAACTGCAAAACGCGGGGCTACCGGCCGACAGCCTGCTATTGAATTCCCTGGCGATCGGGAACATCGCACCCGGTCCCAATGGCTTGTATCTGGTGGTGGTGGGATATTTCGTCGCCGGCGCCAAGGGAGGATGCGTGGCCGCGCTGGCTATCCTGCTGCCGCCGTTTTTGGTGATCCTGCTTGAGCGCATCCGCAAACGGCTGTTGCCGCTGCGCCGCTTTCGCGCAGTGATGCACTCGCTGAGCCTGGCGGTGGTCGCCTTGTTAATCCCCTCAAGCGTGGCCCTGGCCACGCACGCCGCCACGGATATCCTGGGGATGGGGATGGTGGCCATGGGCACGACGCTATTGCTTTTGCGGGCCCCGCCGCTAGCCGGCATCGGCATCGCGCTGCTGGTGGGGCTGGTTGCCAACTACATGCCGTAATGGCGGCGGCCGGGTTAACGGCGACTGCGGGCCAGGTTATCGACATAGCGCGTTAAAAAGTTATCCGCGTGCCGGCTGCTTAACTGCTCGTCCAGCACTAAATACGCCGCGCCGTATAATGCGCTGTCCGTCTGGGCGACGCGCAGCACGATTTGCAGATCGCGGGTCGCCAGCGGCAGGCAGCGCTGGTACACCAATTCGCGAACGCCGGACAACAAGAACTCGCCGCACCGCGCCAGCGTTCCGCCGACCACAATCAGGCTGGGGTTGAGGATGCTGACGACATTGGAGGTGACCTCGCCGATGGCCTGGCCCGCTTTTCTGATATACATAATGGCTTCCGGCACGTTATTTTCCACCAGCGCCACCACATCCCCGGCATTGCCGGCCTGATGGCCCATCTGCGTCAAATCCCGGCCGATGGCCCAGCCGGCGGCGCGCGCCTCGACGCAGCCGAATTTACCGCATCGGCATAACGGGGCATGATCGCCGGCAAACTGGATATGGCCGATATCGCCGGCCGCCCCCCGGGCGCCGCGGAAAATCTTGCCGCCGGTAATAATGCCGCTGCCGATCCCGGTGCCGACTTTAATGAAAAACATCTCGTTCACCTGGGGAAAGTTATGGCGGTGTTCATAGATGGTCATTAAATTGACATCGTTTTCCACATACACAGGCGCGGCAAACCGGGTTTGCAAAAAAGCCGCAATATCGAATTCATCCCAGCCGGGCAAAATTGACGGGCCGACCACGCAGCCGCGTTCGCTGTCCACCGGCGTCGGCAGGCTCAGGCCTATCCCGGCCAGCACGCGCGTTTCATCCCCCAGGCCCCGGGCGAGGGCCGCGAAGCGATCCGCGATCAGCGTTAAGGTTGCCTGGGGGTTCTGCTTCTCGCTGAACGCAACCGTCTCCTGGGCCACGATGGCCGGCTGCAGATCCAACGCCGCCAGATGGATATGGGACTCGCCGATGCTCGCCGCCAGAATATAACCGGCCGTGTGATTGAGGCCCAGCACGCGGGTAGGGCGGCCGCCGCTTGGCATGGTGTCCGCGGTTTCCCTGATCAGCCCCGCGGATAATAATTCATTCAGGCGCTGGGTCACCGTCACCCGTGATAAACCGCAGGCGTCCAGGATTGCCCCCCGCGAGGTCGCCGCTTTGTTGGCGATCAGGCTATAAATTTCGCCTGAATTAAGCAGCGTGCCGCCATCAACGTTCGTAGACCGCCGTTTTTCCAATTGCCTTCTCCTGATTTCAACCGGGTGCCGATCAACAGATCGATAATTTGATAATGATCGCACTTATGAATAAAAGTATACATATGTTTATTGACTTAAATCAATATCTGAACTTATCTATGGCTATCTGAACCAACGCGGACCCGTCTGATGAATAACACAGTTGCGTACGCTCCTTGGCCGAAGCCCGGCCCCGGGGGCGCCTCCAGATGATGACCAGCCAGTTTCTTATCGGCCTTGATTATGGCTCGGAATCGGCGCGCGGCGTGCTGATTGACGCCGCGACGGGGGAACAGATAGCCAGCCGGGTTCATCCCTATCGCCATGGCATCATGACCCACCGCCTGCCGGGGGGAAGCCGGTTGCCCGATGCCTGGGCCTTGCAGAATGCGGCGGATTACCTCGACGCCGCCGACGATATCCTAGGCAGCCTGGGGCGAAACCGCAACATCGCCGCCATCGGCATCGGTTTCACGGCCAGTTCCCCGCTGCCCGCCGCCGCGGACGGCCGCCCGCTTTCGCAGCTGTACCCCGACGAACCCCATGCGTATGTCAAACTCTGGAAGCACAGCGCCGCCCAGCCCTACGCCGATGAGATCAATCGGCAGGGGGGCGCGTTCCTGGCTAACTTCGGCGGCAAAGTGTCGGGCGAATGGCTGCTCGCCAAAGCGGCCCAGGTCGAGCGCGAAGCGCCGCATATCTGGGCGCGGGCGGATCGGTTTATCGAGGCCGGCGACTGGCTGGTGTGGCAATTGACGCAGCGGGAAATGCGCAGCCTCGATTTCGCCGCCTATAAAGCCCAGTACACGCCGATGCTGGGCTACCCCGTCGAGGCTAATCCGGGGCTGGCGCGGCGTCTGGGCGCGCCGGTTCCGGTCGGCAGCGCTGCGGGCGCATTATCCGCCGAATGGCGCCGCCGCACCGGCATCGGCGGCCATCCCATCGTGGCCGTGGCCGTCATTGATTCCCATGTGGTATTGCCCGCGGTGGGGGCCATCGGGCCGCATACGCTGGTGGGCGCCCTGGGCACCTCGGCCGCGTATCTGCTGCTAAACGATAGCGGCGGACCCTTGCCTGCCGGTATCGAAGGCATGGCGGAAAACGGCGCGCTGCCCGGCCTGTGGTGTTATGAGGCCGGCCAGGCCGGGTTCGGCGATATCCTGGCCTGGTTTGTCCGCGCCTTTCCCCGGGGCGCGGATCTGGCGGAAAGCTTTCAACGCTATAACCACGACGCCGCCGCGCCGGCGCCGGGGCGCAACCGCCTGGTGGCGCTCGACTGGTGGAGCGGCAATCGCGTGCCCTACGCCGACTCTCATCTGAGCGGCCTGCTGGTGGGGCTCAATCTGACCACCACGTCGACGGATATTTACCGGGCGCTGCTCGAATCCCTGTGTTTCGGCACCCGCTCAATCCTCGATCTTTTCCAGGGGGGCGGACTGCCGGTGGACCGCATTTTGCTGACCAGCGGTTTATCGCAGCGTAATCCGCTGCTGATGCAAATGATGGCGGACGTGCTGGGCCGGCCGATCGAGATTCCGCTGATCCGCAATCCCACCGCGGTTGGCGCGGCGATCCACGGCGCGGCCGCGGCCGGCATCGTTGCCGATTTTGCCGAGGGGGCCGCGCGCTTTGGGGCGCGCCAATATCATACCCACCACCCGGAACAAGCCAGGACGCGGGCGTACGAAACCCTGTACCGGGAATACCGTCAGTTGACGGCCGATGATCAAATCCATCGAACCATGCACCGGTTGGCCGACGCGGGCCCGGCACCGGACGGGGTTGACCCCGCCGGACAGGCCTAACGTGGCTAAACAGCAGCCGTTGCGCTAACCGGCATTGGCAAAAATCAATCGTAACCAGTCGGAGAAGATTATGTCGAAAAACATTAACTGGAGGTTATGCTCCGCAGCGCTGCCGGTCATGATGGCGCTGGCGGCGATGACGGCGCCAGCCAAGGCCCAGGACGCTAAATTCCTTATCGGTGTGGTTGAACAGCAGTTATCCAACCCCTTCTTTGCCAGGCTGCAACAGTCCGCCGTGGACGAAGCCAGAAAAAAAGGCCTGGACACGATGACCGCGGCGTCGAATGCGGCGGGGGATTCAGATACCCAGATAGCGGCGATAGAAAATATGATTAATCGCGGCGTCAAAGGCATCGTACTTGACCCGGCCAGCCCTTTCGCCTTGCGCAATGTGGTCAAAAAAGCCCGTGACGCGGGCATTATCGTGATTACCACCAATACGTCGCTGGCGCCGGAAACGGCCGCCGATGCGTCCTACGAAACCGATAACCTCGCCGCAGGCGAACTGATCGGCAAATGGGCCAAGGCGCGGCTCGGCGCGGCCGACGCCCGGGTGGCGCTGCTGGATTACGATTTGTCCGATAAAACCTCCAAGGCGCGCCATGACGGTTTCCTCAAAGGTTTCGGCCTGACCGAGGGCGCGCCGGCGATTGCCGGCACCGCGCTGACCCAGGCCAATGTCGAAACCGGGCAATCGGCCATGGAAAACCTGCTGGCGGCGCACCCGGATATCAATGTGGTTTACACCATTAATGAGCCGACGGCGCAGGGCGCGTTTTTGCCGATCAGGAAGATGAAAAAAGAGGTGGTGCTGACGTCCATCGACGGTAGCTGCTCGGGAGTAAAAAGCGTCGCCGACGGCGCGATCGGCGCCACCGTTATGCAATTTCCCGCCAATATGGGCAAGCTGGCGGTCGATGCGATTATCACCGCGGTCAGCGGCGGCGCCAAACCGCAGGGGGTGAATAACTCGGGGACCGTTCTTATCACCGACCATCCCGTGGCCGGCATCGCTTCCCGGGATACGGCGTGGGGCCTGAAAAACTGCTGGGGAGAGTAGCGATGAAGATGCCCGATCGAAATAACCTGGATCTTCCGCCGCCGCCGGGCAGGATTGCCGAAGACTATGGCGCCCCGGACGGCAGGAGCCGGCTGCGCCAGGGCATTGCGGGGGTGTTGTCCTATCCCATCGCCGGACCGCTGCTGGCCCTGATCATTATCGTCGTCGTGTTTTCAACCACCACGTCGACATTTTTTAATCTGGGCAATTTTTCCCTGATCGTCCAGCAATCCGTGGTGGTGGGCACCCTGGCACTCGGCCAGACGCTGGTGGTCCTGGTATCGGGTATCGATCTGGCCAATGCGGCCATCATGGTGCTCGGGACCATTGTCACCGGCAGTCTCGCCACCACGATCGATCCCCTGGCGGCGCTGCTGCTCGGTATGCTGGTGTGCGTCCTGGGCGCCGCCGCCAACGGGCTGATCATCACCTGTTTCCGGCTGCCGCCGTTTATCGCGACCCTGGGCATGTTCACCATTCTCACCGCGAGCGCGCGGCTTTATACGCATTCGCGCAGCTATCCGATCATGTCCGATCTGATTGAAGTTCTCGGCACGGGACCGTCCTGGGGAGCGGTCACCATTACCTACGGCAGCATGCTGTGGGTGGCCCTGACGCTGGTTTTGGCCTATATCCTGACCAAAACCGCCTGGGGCGTGCATGTCTACGCCGTGGGCAACTCGCCGGCGGCGGCCCGCTTGAACGGGATCAGCGTGGGCAAAATGCTGTTTAGCGTATATGCGCTGGCGGGAGTGTTTTATGCTTTCGCGGGCTGGCAGGCGCTGGGGCGCACGCCCATTGCCGATCCGAGCGGCTACCCGCTGGCCAATCTCGACAGCATTACCGCCGTGGTCATCGGCGGAACCAGTCTGTTCGGCGGCCGGGGCAGCGTATTGGGCACCTTTGTCGGGGCGCTGATCGTCACCGTACTCAAAAACGGCCTGACCCAGGCCGGCATCGATTCGCTCTATCAACAGATTGCCACCGGTATCCTGGTTATCCTGGCGGTTGGCGTGGATCAATACTTGCGCAGGGGACAACGCACATGACGGATGCCGCTGATACTTTATCCCCTGCCGCTTCCGGCCCCGCCATCGTGATGACGGCCGCCGGACTGGTTAAGCGTTATGGCCATGTCGTCGCCCTTGACGGCGCCGATTTTGAATTGGCCCGGGGGGAAATCCTGGCCGTCGTCGGCGACAATGGCGCGGGTAAATCGAGTCTGATCAAGGCGTTGACCGGCGCGGAGATCCCCGATCGGGGCCATATCCATCTGGACGGCAGCGAAGTTCATTTTAAAAACCCCCTCAGCGCCCGGCTGTCGGGCATCGAGACGGTTTACCAGGAACTGGCGGTGGCCACGCAGCTGAATATTACCCAAAATCTGTTTCTTGGCCGCGAACTGCGCAAGCCGGGTATTTTAGGCACGCTATTCCGCCAGCTGGATAAGGCGCGCATGCAGCGGCAGGCGGCGGATCATATGCGCAATCTCGGTATCCGCGTGCAGTCGATTAATCAAAAAGTCGAAACCCTGTCCGGCGGCCAGCGCCAGGCCGTGGCCGTGGCGCGGGCGGCGGCGTGGGGGCGGCGCGTGGTGATCCTCGATGAACCCACCGCCGCACTGGGCGTTCGCGAAACCAACCAGGTACTGGATCTGATTATCCGGGTGCGCGATCAGGGATTGTCGGTGGTGCTAATCAGCCACAGCATGCCCAACGTGTTTCAAATCGCCGACCGTATCCATATCCACCGGCTGGGCCGGCGGGCGGCGGTCGTCAGTCCCAAGACCACGTCGCGCAGTGACGTCGTCGCCGTGATGACCGGCGCCCTGGAACCGTCGGCCGTCGCGTCGGCGCTGATTAATCAGTCGGTAGGTATCGGTAGATAAAGGGTCCGCAAGCCCGGCGCCTGCGGACCCAGCGGACATCATAGATAAGCTCATTTTGGAGGCAAGGCATTATGTCGATCCTGGACAAATTTTCAATGCGCGGCAAGGTTTCGGTAATCACCGGCGGCAACCGCGGTATCGGGCGCGCCATCGCCACGGGGCTGGCGGAGGCGGGATCGGCCATCGCCATCGCCGCCCGCGACGACGCCAAGAGCGAAGCCACGTTACAAGAACTGGGCCAGCTCGGGGTGCCGGTTATCGCGGTGCGCACCGACGTCGCCAGCCGCAGCGATGTGGAAGCATTGCTGGAGCGGGTGACCCGCGAACTCGGCCCGGTGGACGTATTGGTGAATAATGCAGGTATCGGTTTTCATGCCGATGCGCTGACGCTTAAAGACGAGGAATGGCAAAAACTGTTCGCCATTAATCTTGATGCGGTCTGGAAGGCCAGCCAGATTTTTGGCAATCAGATGGTGAAACGCGGGAGCGGGTCCATTATTAACATCGGGTCGATATCCGGCTGCATTATCAACCGTCCGCAATGGCATTCGCCTTACGGCATTTCCAAGGCCGCCGTCCATCATCTCACCCGATCCCTGGCCGCGGAGTGGGCATCATCGGGGGTACGCGTCAATGCCATCGCCCCCGGGTACGTGAAAACGGAAATCGCCTCCGATGAGTATGAAACCTATCGGCATTACTGGCGGGACGAAGTGCCGATGCAGCGCTATGCGACGCCGGAGGAAATCGCGCCCATGGCATTATTGCTGGCCAGCGAAGCGTCATCCTTTATTACCGGTTCGGTATTCACGGTGGATGGCGGATATACGCTCTGGTAGTACCGGGTAGTTATCTTTGCCGGCGATGCCGCGATATCCTTGACGGCGGTATCGGTTCGGGTGGGGGGGCAAAAAGCCGTGGTATGCATTGCGGGCATAACTGCCGCCCGAACCGGCATTAGCCTTGAATGCCGCGCCAGGCCTAGTATCGATAGGACTATCCGATTCATTATCGTTCAAGGGCTAAATCATGCGTATTACCGACGTCGTTGAAATAACTAAACCGATCGCTTCCCCTATCCGTAATGCTTATATCGATTTCAGCAAGATGACGACCAGTCTGGTCGCCGTGGTGACCGACGTAATTAAAGACGGCCGCCGCGTGGTGGGTTACGGCTTTAACTCCAACGGCCGTTATGGCCAGGGCGGGCTTATCCGTGAACGCTTCCGCGATCGTATTTTGCTGGCGGACCCGCACAGCGTGCTGAACGACGCCGGCGACAACCTTGATCCCCATCGTCTTTGGGCGGCAATGATGGCCAATGAAAAACCGGGCGGCCACGGCGAGCGTTCCGTCGCCGTGGGGACGCTCGATATGGCCATTTGGGATGCCGCCGCTAAAATCGCCGGAGCGCCCCTGTTCCGGATGCTGGCGCAAATGAACGGCGTGCAAGCCAATCCGCGCGTGTTTGTGTACGCCGCCGGCGGTTATTATTATCCCGGCAAGGATCTCGCCGCGCTGCGCCAGGAGATGCGCGGCTACCTGAACCGTGGTTATAGCGTGGTTAAAATGAAAATCGGCGGGGTGGATATCGCTGAAGACCGCCGCCGTATCGACGCCGTACTGGATGAAATCGGCAGCGACGCCCGGTTGGCGGTGGATGCGAACGGCCGCTTCGATCTCGAAACCGGCATCGCCTACGCCAAAATGCTGCGCGATTATCCGCTGTTCTGGTTCGAGGAGGCTGGCGATCCGCTGGATTATTCCCTGCAAGCCGCCTTGGCCGGGTTTTATCCGGGTCCCATGGCCACCGGGGAGAACCTGTTTTCCCATCAGGATGCCCGCAATCTGCTGCGCTACGGCGCCATGCGCCCGGACCGCGACTATCTTCAATTCGACTGCGCGCTGTCTTACGGCCTGGTTGAATATTTGCGCACCCTGGAGGTGCTTAAGCAGTTCGGCTGGTCCCCGTCGCGCTGCGTTCCCCACGGTGGACACCAGATGTCGCTGAATATCGCGGCGGGGCTCGGGCTGGGCGGCAATGAAAGCTACCCGGATCTGTTCCAGCCCTACGGCGGGTTCCCGGATTCGGTGACCGTTGAGAATGGCTATATCACCATGCCCGAACTGCCGGGTATCGGATTCGAAGGCAAGGCCGATCTGATAAGCGTTATGCGCGAACTGGCCGAATAATTACGGCTAACGGGCGGTGTCGCCGGCGAGCCGAGCCCATAGCCGTTCCGCCGCCTCGGTCATTAGCGCGGCGGGACGGAAAACCCGGATTTGCACCGGCACGTCGAAACGCGGGTTTGCACCGGCGGCGTTAACTAATGCGCCGTTGCGCAGATCCGGCTCCGCCAGGGTTCTGGGCAGCCAGGCCACGCCGTCTCCCGCCCGGGTCATGGCCAGCAGGGTGGTGGCCAGATCGGAGGTGAACACGGTGTTCATTTTTTCCCGTAGCAGGCGCGTATTGCGGCTGTGGGTGATTATCCGGCCCAGGCCTGAATCCGTACTGTAGCAAAGCAGCGGAATGGCCGTATGTTTGTCGTCCATGGCCCATTTGGGCTGCTTGCCGGTTTCATCGGGCGCGGACAGCGGTACCAGGGTGTCTTCACCGACCTGGATACTGATAAATTGCGCGCCGGCAAGGCGTTGGGCGGTATCAGGATGATAATGGCACAGTAAAAACTGCGCATCGCCGTGGACGAACATCCGCTCGCAGGCGTCCAGGGTATCCGACACCAGCTTTAACGGGTCATACAGATGTGAAATACCGGTTTTGCGCAGCCAGGCGGGGAAAAACTGCGACGATAACGAATGGGTGGCGGAAAAGGTCAGCGCCGGTATCCCTTTACCCGCCGCTTCCAGCGTTTTTGCCCGCAGGGAATGAATCGAGCGCAGGAATTCCAGGGCCCGATCGTTGAACACCTCGCCGGCAACCGTCAGCCTGACCCCGCGGCGGTTTCTTTCAAACAAAGGCGTGCCGACCCAGGCTTCCAGCGCCCGGATACGCCGGCTGAAAGCCGGTTGCGTGACATGCCGCAATTCGGCGGCCCGGGAAAAACTCAGGGTATCCGCCAGCGCCGCGCAGTCTTCGAACCAAACCAGCTCGATTTGGGAATGATTCACCATACCTCGACTCCACGGTATTGATTATCCGTTGGTATTATAGAGTAAACGCTAACCGCCGCGCTTCCCAGGGGATCACACTTCTCGCGGGCAAGGTGCCGAATGACATACCAGGCGGCGCCAGGGCAATAGCCTGTGGTTATCCCGGCGTTATCAGCCATGGTTTGCTCATGGCTACCGGGATGCAGATCGGCAGCCATGAGTATTCCGGCTAGATAGATTACCGCTATCCGCGGTTGAGGATACGGAAAAAATCCTGCTTATTGGTGATGAGGGAGAGTGCATTCGCAATGATTTCATCGCTAAAAATCGACGCGACTTGTTTTAGTACATCGATATGTTGTTTTTCTTTAGCGATAACACCAATGGCAATAAACATCACATTGCTTCTATCCCAGATAACCCCATCGGGAAATTGAAAAATCTCTATGCCTTTTTTGACAATAATATTGGTGGCCGATTTTGGCAGGTGGGGCAGGGTAATGCCATTGCCTAAAAAGGTGGATACCTGTTGCTCCCTTTCATTAAGGAAAGAAATACAATCCTGGCTGACATATCCTTTTTCCTTAAAACATTTACCTACCATATCCAGTACGTCGGCTTTGCTTTTTGCCTGACAACCCAGATGCAGGTTATCGATGGTAATATCATCTATCATACTCTGTCTCCTGTGGGATATCGCTTATTGTGCTCTCAGGAAAAACATTGTTTTACCCGGCAGACAGTTCTTCTTCTAATTGCTCTAAAGATTTATTCGAGGTTTCGGGCAAGGCGATGACGACAAATATAATGGCTAAATAGTTGATGATTGAAAAAATCAAGAATACGGGACCTAAACCTAATTTCGCTTGCAGAACCGGGAATAAATAGCTGACAATAGCATTCATGATCCACATAAAAAATACCGAAATTCCCATGGACAACCCGCGGAATTTTAATGGGAAAAGTTCAGCCAATACCACCCAGGTCAAAAACCCCATCGTACCTTGCATAACGCCGACAAACAATGCCCCCAGCAGCCAAATCGCCGTGGCTTTCATATCGCCTACCAACGTATAGTCAACGCCTGCTATGATCAGGTGTAGTGTGGCCATAATGGCAAAACCGTAAACGATCAGGGTTTTCCGTTTAAACCGGTCAACCAGAAACGCCACCCCAATGACCATGCCCCCGACAGAAAAAACGCCATTTAACACATTGCATATCAGCGATGTTCTTTCGGAGAATCCAGCGGTTCGGAGTATTTCCGTACCATAATACATAATCACATTAACCCCGGTTGTTTGCTGCAAAGCTGCCCAAGCAATACCCACTAGAATTAATTTGAAAATCCAGGGTGTATTGAAGATGATAGAAAGGGACCCTTTTGAGTGCAGCGTCTTTTCTGCTTCGATATTAATCAATGTCACAATGTCTTCAAATTCTTTGATTGCCCTTTCGGCAGGGCGAATTTGTTTTAAAATCGTTAATGCTTCTTCCCGGCGATTTTTGCTCACCAACCAACGGGGACTTTCCGGCGAACGCCACATACCGATTAACAAACTCATGGCGGGGATTGCCTGAACAATTAACATATATCGCCAAACATTTGGAAGATGCCCCCAGAAATAACCAATAAAGGCATTAACCGCAAAGGCGGTTAACTGGCCGATGACAATGGCCACTTCATTTAATCCAGTCAGTTTACCCCGCATTTCCGTGGGTGCAACTTCGGATATAAACGTTGGCGCGGTAACCGATGCGCCGCCCACCGCGTAACCGAGTAAAAAACGAGCAACCAATAGAACCATGATAGTAGGTGATAATGCGGATAACAGAGCGCCAAACAGGAACACGAATGATAAATATAGTAAATATTTCCTACGGCCAAAATAGTCAGCCAGTCTGCCGCCGCAAACGCTGCCGATAGCGGCCCCGACGAGTAGCACGCTCATTACTAGGCCTTCGGTTGTAGGCGTAAGCGCCATATTTTCTTTCAAAGATGTAAAGGCGCCATTAATAACACCCGTATCATAACCAAAGAGTAAACCACCAAATGTAGCGACTAATGTTATTTGATGAAGTCGTTTTCTTTGCTGTATATTAAGATCCATTATCAGCGTCATTTTTTTACCTTTTCATTCTATTAACCATATGGTGCTAAAAAACATCTTTAGCACCTTGTAAATTAAAGATTATGAAGGGGTGTGGAACACTTTGGCTTATTGTTTTTCAAATTTATGCAATACAAAATAAATAAATTTTATTAAAAATTTAATATCAATCCGATTATTAACAAAGGTTTAATTTCCCATGCCGCCCCTTCGCCGTTGCCAAACTTTATGGCTTAACCCACCGGCGTTCCTGCGCTGACTGGGCAATAGCTTCCAGTACTTTCGAAACCCGCAGTCCCTCTTCAAAATCGGGCCACATTTTATCGCCGGCGGCGATACCGTTAATCAAATCCCTGATTTCGATAGTTTTTTGGTCATTGAAACCAAACCCATGCCCGGCGGATACACAAAAGAAGGCATAGTCGGGGTGGGAGGGGCCGGCTAAAATAGTTTTAAAACCCTGTCTCTCCACGGGATCATCATGGCGATACAGTTTCAATTCGGCCATTCTCTCCTGGGTATAGCTAATCGACCCCTTGGTACCCGTTACCACATAAGTCAATCCCATTTTACAACCGCTGGCGATGCGGGATGTTTCAATAACCCCCATGACCCCGGATTCAAGCCGGATTAACGCGCTCGCTTGATCCTCATTTTCAACCTTGACGCGTTTAGCCGGATCGTGGGGATCGGGGCGTTCGGTGATAACGGTTGCCATATCGCCGGCAACTTCATGGATATTGCCGACCAGATAATGGATCATATTCACGATATGCGCCCCAAGATCCCCCAGCGCGCCTAAACCGGCTAATGCTTTTTTGCAATGCCAATCAATAGGCGTATGGGGACTGGCTAAATAGTCCTCGTTGTGGGTACCATA
This sequence comes from Enterobacterales bacterium, assembly GCA_015654925.1. Classification (GTDB taxonomy): domain Bacteria; phylum Pseudomonadota; class Gammaproteobacteria; order Enterobacterales; family Enterobacteriaceae; genus Acerihabitans. The sequence continues at coordinate 143,695 of JAATFX010000146.1, forward strand.
AAAATGCACTATTTCGCCGATTTCGCCATTTTCAATAATTTGCTTAGCTAACTGTGCCGCCGGGTTTTTTATATAGTTAAAACCCACCAACGTTTTGACGTTAGCTTTTTTGGCGGCGGCCACCATTTCAGCAGCGTCGGCGGCCGTTAATGCCAAAGGTTTTTCGCTATAGACATGCTTGCCATGTTTGATGGCTTCGAGCGCTACTTCTTTATGCAGAAAATTTGGTACACAAATATCGACGACATCGATATCCTGATCGCTTACCAATTGATGCCAGTCTCCCGTATAGCGGTTGAAACCGAAATCTTTTGCTTTTTTTTCTGCGAGTTCTTCATTTATTTCTGCAAGCATTTCCGTCACTATTCTTCCTTTGAGCGGGAAAACAGCGGGTGCCTGCGCATATGCTATCGCATGGCAGCGTCCGATATAACCGGTGCCGACCAAGCCAATTTTGATTGCTTTCACTGTATTGATTCTCCTTACTGGTACTCACCCACGAAATGCTGCGTGGCAGGGTAGTCAATAACCGCAGGGCAAAAATACCTTGCGGTAAAAGCGCAATTCAAGATCGCGCCGGCGTTAAATACCCGCGACCTCGCGAATATATCGCCTGGCTTTGACGGCATATTCAAAGGGATTGGCTTTGGCGGGATCTTGCTCCGCCTCCACCACTATCCATCCCTGGTAGCCAAAATCTTCCAATAGCGTAAACACCGGCTTGAAATCAATCACCCCGTCGCCCGGTACGGTAAAGGTGCCTTGTTTCACGCCGTCGAGAAAACTGAGCTTATGGGCGTGAACTTCGGCCACTACCTTATCCCGCACATCTTTCAGATGAACGTGGTTAATGCGCGGCAGGTGCTTTTCCAGGATTTGCAGCATCGCTTGCTGCGAACCTTCAGAGTAATAGGCATGTCCGGTGTCATAGAGCAGATAAACATCGTCATTAACCAGGTCCAGAAAACGATCTATTTCCGCGGCGGTCTGAATGCCGGTGCCCATATGGTGGTGCAAGCCGACGGTCATTCCTTTTTCAGCGGCGAGATCCGCCAACTGGTTGTAGCCTTCCGCCACCAATCGCCACTCGCCGTCGGTGAAGGCGGGACGGCCTTCCAGCACTGGCTTTGGCGTCCCCTGGGTACTACGCGACTGCTCGGAACATCCAATGACTTTCGCCCCCATGGAATAAAGAAAGTCCCGGTGGGTAATAAATTCATCGATGGTTTTGGCTTTTTGTCCGTCGGCAAAAAAGGTGCTGAACCAGGCATTGCAAATTTGAATGCCGCGAATATCCAGCATCGGTTTGAGGACCTTGGGGTCCCGGGGATATTTACTGCCCACTTCGCAGCCGGTAAAACCGGCCAGCGCCATTTCGCTTACAGTCTGCTGGAATGTGTTTTCCTTACCTAAATCGGGCATGTCGTCATTGGTCCAGCCGATGGGGGCGATAGCGAGTTTGACTTTGTTTTTATCCATGATAAATATACCTTGAATAGAGCGATTATCTAATGAGCGTTCCGCGCGCCTTCTTGCTGTGCGTAACGAAAGGTAATGCGACTTATGGTTGGTAAAATGCCGGGCGGGCCGGCAAAGAAATACTTACCACGCCGGTTTTTTTTTGCGCCGCGATGCAGGCGTCCGCGGCCACCGACGCCGCATAGCCGTCCCAGGCGGAGGGGCCGGTCAATTGCGCATTGATCGCGCCGTTAATAAAGTCCTGCAATTCGACATCATAAGCGTCGATAAAACGGTCTTTCCAGTCGGTGAGGATGGTATGCGAGAGCTTAGCCTCGCTACGCAATAAGACGCTGGCCGGCTCCGGCAGGCTGGCGATACCTCTTTCGCCCACCACTTCGGTTTGGATGTCATAGCCGTACTGGCAGTTAACGAAGATCTCGACATCAATGCGGGCGCCTTTGACGGTTTCCAGCAAAACGATCTGCGGATCGCGCAATTTGGCGTGGGTGTGGGCGGTGGCGCGGGGGAAAATGACCTGGGCGGAAACATAGTCATCATCCAGCAGCCAGCGTAATACGTCCAGTTCGTGGATCATGGTATTGGTGATGGCCATATCGGTGGTGTAATTTTCATCCACTTGCTGGTTGCGATGCGCGCAATGAAGCATCAGCGGCCGGCCGATTTCGCCGCTGTCGATGACTTTTTTCAACGCCTGGTAGCCCCGATCGTATGGCCGCATGAATCCGACCTGCACCAGGCGTTGGCCGTGGCTGATTTCGGCGTCGACGATGCGTTTGCAGCCGGCGGCGGTGACGGCCAGTGGTTTTTCGCAAAATACCGGTTTGCCGGCGGCGATAGCCTGCAAAACATATTCTTCATGGGTGGGGTCCCAGGATGTGATAATCAGCGCGTCGACATTGGCGGCATCAATCACCTGCTTGCCGTCAGGTAGTACTACCGCATCCAGACCGAACCGCTTAACGGTCTGGGTGGCGCTTTTAAGGTCGATATCGGAAACGGCGACCACGGTAGCCCCTTGCAATCCCTGGCTACAGCGGCGGATATGTTCCTGGCCGATAGCTCCGGTGCCGATCACCCCTAATTTCAGCGTCATGTTCATTCTCCTGTAAGACGTTATTATCAGCGTTTTATGCTTGACCGGTCGCAGCCCGATCGCCCTGTTTGGTCAAGAAGCCTGGGCGCGGATCGATTCAAAGCCACTTCATTTCATTTATATGAGAATATATATTTCATAAAATAATAATACAGAAAAAACATTCTGTTCTGGGATGAAGATCATATATTGAAGGTTATTTTTTGCCGCCAAGGGAGAATACATCCGTTCCCCTAAAAGCGAGGCGAGGGCGAAACTCTAATTAACTAACTGTTTAATATGAAAATAAAATATTATAAATTGTCGATTTCTCACCCATTTTTTGCCATGCGGACCTTGAGCGGGTAGAGAAATGGTGAAAAATGCTGATGAACAATTGGTGGCATGGGTTTATTTATGCCCACTATTCCCCGGCGAAAATTTTCATCAAAAAAAATATGAAATTTTTAGTTTGTTGGTGCGTTACCTGAATCCATGAGGAATCAACCCGCGTCGCCGCTATCAAAAACAGCAAACGAGGTTCTCGCCGAAATGGACTGGCGCATGAATGAATCGGTGGGTAGAAAGAGTGCGGAAAATCGGCTGAACGCTATCGCACCCGGCGGCGTATGGGAGCATCATCGCCGAGCGCGCAGCGGCGTGGTTCAGTATTGTCTGGCCTTATCTATATTCTCTGCCAGTATCCGCGCCACGGCCTGTACATCAGCGCTGGTGGATACCTGTGCGCCGCCGACCCGCCACCAGCTATAATAACCGTGGATCATGGTCTTCGGCAGCACTTTGATATCAATCAGCGTCGAAACGGTCTGCCGCGCGGCGTCTTCCAGCGCATGGTGCAACTCTTCCGCCGTGGTGACGCGGTAACTTTTACAGCCGTACCCCTCGGCGATTTTGGCGAAGTCCACCGGCACCAAGGCGCCGTCAAGGCGGCCCGCAGATCGATCGCGAAAGCGGAATTCGGTGAAAAAGCTGCGCATACCGTGTCCCAGCTGCAAGTTATTGATACAGCCATTGGCCATATTGTCGAACAATATCACGTTGATTTTGCAGCCTTCCTGAATAGATGAGACCAGTTCTGAATGGGACATCATAAAGGCGCCGTCGCCCACCAGGGCGTAGACCTCCCGTTCCGGCTCGGCCAGTTTGACGCCCAGCGCCGCGTTGACTTCGTAGCCCATGCAGGAATAACCGTATTCCACGTGATAGCCCTGGAGGGAAGTCGTACGCCAGATACGCTGTAAATCCCCCGGCAGACTGCCCGAAGCGGCGACAATCACCGCATTCGCCGGGATAGTCTCATTGACGATGCCCAACACCCGGCTTTGGGTGAGCAGCGAGCCGGTAATGCTGTTGAACTCGGCAAAGACGGACTTGCGGTCCAGGGCATCGTCGACTTCCGGAACAAAATCGACGCCGGTATAATTAATGGCATACACGCGTTCGCGTTCCGCCTGCAATTGGTCGCGTGCGTCGTTTATACGATTCCCCCATTGCGCGCGCCATTCTTGCGACGTCAGGGATTTATTGAGCGCGCGCAGCGTCTCGCGCGCGTCCGCGGTTACCTGGCAACCGTCGAGCTTGCAGGCGTCGAAACGGTTAATATTCAGGTTAAGGAACGAGACCGCCGGATTTTGGAAAATCCATTTGGACGAGGTGGTGAAATCGGTATAACGCGTGCCGACGCCAATAATCAAGTCGGCCTCCCTGGCCAGTTGGTTGGCCGCCAGGGTTCCGGTTTCTCCTATACCGCCGACGTTCAGCGGATGGTCGGAAAGCAATGTGCCTTTGCCGGCCTGGGTTTCGGCGAAGGGGATACGGTAGCGTTCGGCAAAATCCCGCAGCGCTTGCCCGGCGTCCGAGTATTTCGCGCCGCCGCCGCAAATCAACAGCGGTTGGCTTTTGCGCAATAACAATTCCACCGCCTCGTTGAGCATTTCTGCCGTTGGCGGCCGGCGCTCGATGCGATGCACGCGTTTTTGAAAGAAATAATCCGGATAGTCATAGGCTTCGCCCTGGACGTCCTGCGGCAGGGAAAGCGTGACCGCGCCGGTTTCCGCCGGGTCGGTCAGGACACGCAGGGCATTGATGCAGGCGCTCATCAATTGTTCGGGGCGGGAAATGCGATCCCAATATTTGCTCACGGTGCGAAAAGCATCGTTGGTGCTGATGCTCAGATCGTAGGTCTGTTCAATTTGTTGCAGTACCGGATCGGGCTGGCGGGTGGCGTAAACATCGCCGGGCAGCAGTAGCAGGGGGATGCGATTGGCGCTGGCGGTGGCCGCCGCCGTAATCATATTGGCGGCGCCGGGGCCGACGGAAGAGGTACAGGCATATATCTGCCGGCGCAAAGATTGTTTGGCATAGCCGATGGCCGCATGGGCCATACCTTGTTCATTACGGCCTTGATGGATGTGCAGTTGCCCGCAATCCTGTTCCAATGCCTGCCCCAGCCCCAGGACATTGCCATGACCGAAGATGGCGAAAATCCCTTTAATGAATTTTGTTTCGACGCCGTCGACTTCGATATATTGATGATCTAAAAAACGCACCAGGGCTTGCGCCACGGTCAATCTGATTTTTTTCATATTTTCCTTCCGTTGCCCCTGGCTTGCGGGAGAGCCCATCGGCCAGGATAACCGCCGGTCCATAGGGGCTCCGAGAAAGACGTAGGGTTTTGGTTGTGACTAATCAGGTTGTGAAAACATGAAACGATTATAAGGATTTCATGAGGCAAAAAAAGGCATAATAGAATATAAATTTCATTTATGGGATAATGGTCAAATATTGGGAATATTATTTTCATTCTAATACCAGGAATAGCGATCGGATGGTTTTCTATCGTTAAATATTTGTAAAATAAATGTTTTATGAATATTTTTGCGTTGCAGATAGAAAAACCCCCATTTAATTGTTGTCGGCTATAAGCTTTATTTATCATGCATATAGATAAAAATACACTCTAGGGGCGAAGACCGCTGCCGTCGTGTAAAGCGGATGGCGTTTCGGGTTGTGAATGAAAATGAAATTTTAATTTTCATCCTGACCGGCAGGAGCCCCTGAACGGCGGCCATAGGGGCCGATGGCGGACCATGACGTACTTAATAAAATGACGAGATATTTTCAATAATAGGTTGATTTGAAATTTTCAATCGTAATAATCAAGGCTAGCGCTTTTGCTGTAATTCACGGTGTGTAGTTTCATGACAACTTCTGCTTCCCAACTCTCGTCATTGCAGGATGATATACGCGACCGCTACGATACGCTCAGTAAGCGTTTGAAGCAGGTGGCGCGCTATATACTGGATAATAGTACCAGTATTCCTTTCGATACTATCGCCTCTATTGCCGACAAGGCCAACGTCCCGCCTTCGACGCTAATCCGTTTTGCCAATGCGTTTGGTTTTGATGGCTTCAACGAAATGAAACAGGTATTTCGCCAGCATATGATGGAGGACACTGTCAGCTATACCGAACGCGCCCGGTTATTCCGCCAGACCGCCGGCAGGGAGGCCAATGCCCCGGAAACGCCGATGGAAATACTGAGCATGTTCAGCATGGTCAACAGCATGGCGCTTCAACAATTGCCGGGGCAGATCAAAGAAGATGATTTGGCGCGCGCGGTGAAACTCCTGGCGGAGGCCAGCAATATATATGTGATTGGGCTGCGCCGCTCTTTCAGCATCGCCTCTTATCTGACTTATGCTTTGCGGCACCTGGAGCGTCGCGCTTTTCTTATCGACGGACTGGGCGGTATGTTTGCCGAGCAGTTGAGCATGGTGCAGTCCGATGACGTGGTGATCGCCATCAGTTATTCGCCCTATGCCCAGGAAGTGGTGGAACTGGTCTCCATGGGAGCGAAAAACGGCGCCAGGCAAATCGCCATTACCGATAGTCTGGTGAGTCCGCTGGCCGCTTTCAGCGAAGTGTGTTTTGTGGTGCGCGAAGCGCAGGTGGATGGGTTCCGTTCCCAGGTATCCTCCATGTGTTTGTCCCAGACGCTAATGCTGTCTCTGGCGATGCAAAATGCCACCTACCTGCCCGGCGATACGCCAAAGGTTGGCTGATGCGCCACGTGCAACTCCTGCAAGTCCGATGATAGGCAGCGCCTCCGGCGGGAGGCGCTGATACGGGCGTTAAGGCTAAGGCGCTTTGGGATAATCCGCCGAGTTGATCCAGGCATGGTCCTTTTCCCAGGTGAACTGCCATTTCCGCACGGGACCGGCCATTACATTCAGATAATAATCATCGTAACCCGCCAGGGTCGCCACCGGGTGATAGCCGCGCGGGACTTTTACCACGTCGCGGTCATACACGGCCAAACATTCGTCAAGGGAGCGATCGTCCGTGTAGATCCGCTGCAGGCAAAATCCCTGGGACGGGTCGAGACGATGATAATAGGTTTCTTCCAGATAGGTTTCATGCGCCGAGTTTTCCGTATCATGCTTATGGCTGGGATAAGAACTGGTATCCCCCTCGGTGGTAAATACCTCCACCACCAGCAGGCTATCCGCCGGGTCGCTTTCCGGCAAAATATTATGGACCAGCCGCCTGTTACGCCCCTTGCCCCGTTGCTCGACACCCACATCAGCCGGAGCGATAAGCCGCGCCGGCAAATCGCCCTTGCCGGGCGCCCGGCAAACCGCGAGCTCCACATCGGTGTGCGCGACGATATGCGCGTGGTCATGATGAGGAACGTAAACCGAATAAGGCGGAATGCGTTCAAACGGACTCATACGTTTGCCGATATGGCTGAATTCGGCATTACGGGTGGTGATGGTGGCCAAGCCGGCCACCATCACCAGGCAAAGCTCCTGCCCGCCGCTGTCGAGATCCAACGCCTGGTCTTTTTTTAGCTGGTAGGCGTCAAAACCCACATAACGCCAGCCGGCATTGGCCGGGGTAATGTGCTGGATGCGTCCGCTATCATCCCCCGCATGGTACTTTGATAATAATGTGGTCACACAGTCCTCCTGTTCAAATCAACTCCGACGCCCTGGCCGGACAGGCTTATGGACCGGCTAAGGAACATGACGGAGGGGTGAAGATTATTAAATTTTTATCACCATACCCATTCGGAATAAATATTTCAAATTCATTGTTTTGAAATTTTAATTTAATGAGAGGCTCCGCACAATTTCGACGGATAGCCGCTAATTTCGCCGATGGCAAATGCGAAGGCCCACGATGTTTCTTGCCCCCGCCCGATAGCGTGTCTTGCTATACAAAAAACGTTGGTGATGTTGACTAAGATCATAAAAGAACCTGCTGGGCCCATTACCCTACTCGATACGGCTTGCCGGCGGGACGTCGCGGCGCGTCAGTCTGAATTTTATGCTGCGGATCTAAAAAATTAAATTTCACCATTAATTTAATTTGAAATAAATGTTCTAATATGCAGAGCAGAACATCCCTCGGCAGTGCTCCGCTTAAAGAGACTTTCATCATTATTAACGGTGGAACCGAGCTGGCGGGGTGGTATGGATAACATTTTTGATTACTCACATACCTAAGGAACAACCATGACAATTTCAACTTTTTCCCTGCCCCGTAATATTATTTATGGGGAAAATGCATTAGATCATTTATCGCAGTTAACTGGTAAAAGAGCCGCACTGGTGACCGGCGGCAGTTCGATGAAGCGTCTGGGTTTTTTAAAGCGGGCCGAGGATCTGTTAAAACAGGCCAAATTCGAATGCATCATTATTGATAATGTCGAGCCGAACCCCTCGGTTGAAACCGTACGTAAAGGCGCTGAAGCGATGCTGGCCTTCCAGCCGGACTGGATCGTGGCTATCGGCGGGGGCTCGGCACTGGATGCGGCCAAAGTGATGTGGTGTTTTTATGAACATCCGCACTTGAGTTTCGAGGACATTATCCCCGTCGGCGCCATGCCGCCGTTGCGCGCGAAAGCCCGCTTCGTGGCGATCCCTTCCACCAGCGGCAGCGCTTCGGAAATCACCGCGTTTTCGGTTATTACCGATACCCAGAATCATATTAAATATCCTATCGTAGCGGCGGATATGGTGCCGGATATCGCCATTCTCGACCCGCTTATTCCGGCGAAGATGCCGCCGCATATTACCGTCCATACCGGCATGGATGTATTGACCCATGCCCTGGAAGCCTATGTTTCCACCGCGGCGACGTCTTTTACCGATCCTTATGCTGTCGAGGCCATCCGGCTGGTGTTTGACAATCTGGAAACCGCCTATCTGCAACCGGATAATATGATGGCCCGTTATAATATGCATAACGCCTCAGCCCTGGCCGGCATCGCCTTTACCAATGCTTCGCTGGGCCTGGTTCATTCCATGGCGCACAAAATCGGCGGTGAGTTCGGTATTACCCACGGACTGGCCAATGCGATTATGCTGCCCTATATCATTCAATATAATCGCCTATCCACCGATAAATATAGCCAGTTGGAAAAAACCTTGAGAATCAAAAATCTGATAGCCGCGATCAGGGATCTCAATCAACGGCTGGATATTCCCAGCACCTTAAAGGAATGCCGGGAAGTAGCCATTGAGGAAAAGAAATTCAATACCGTGCTGGAAAGAATGAGCAAAAATGCGTTGGCCGATCCCTGTACATTAACGAATCCCGGTCATCCCGGGGTGGCGGATGTCAGAATCCTTTATCAGCAAAGCTATTATGGCGAATAAAGCTTTTTGATTCTGGCCAATCAGCGTTACGGTGCGGTTATTTAACCGCCCCGTAACGCCGGGCCAAAAATTAATAATCCTGATTAAATCGTGCCATCCCAGGAATCCACTTTTTCGCGTTTACGTTCTTCCTCATCAAACCAGCGGCTGGTAACGCACTTGGTTTCGGTATAAAAGCGCACGCCGTCCTTGCCCAGGCAATGTAAATCGCCAAAAAACGAATTTTTATGTCCCGAGAAGGGGAACACGCCGACCGGTACCGGAATACCCACATTGATGCCCACCATGCCGCCGTGGGTCCGTTTCTGGAATTCCCGCGCATAATGGCCGCTTTGCGTGAAGATCACCGAACCATTGGCTAACGGATTTCGGTTCATGATGCTCAGGCCTTCCTCAAAGTTTTTCACCCGTTTGAAACATAACACCGGGCCGAAAACCTCTTCGGTACCGATACTCATTTCCTCGGTCACATGATCAAGCAGGGTCGGGCCGACATAATAACCGTTCTCGAACCCCGCAACTTTATAGCCCCGGCCATCAAGCACCAATTTAGCGCCTTCCTCGATCCCTTTGGTTATCCAATTTTCCACCGACTTTTTATGTTCGGGCGAGATAACCGGTCCCATATCCGTTTCTTTCCGATAACCGGGGCCGACTTTCAGCGCCTGCGCTTTTTCCAAAATGGCCGCGATCAGCCGATCGGCGATCTCTTCCTGCACCACTACCACCGGCAATGCCATGCAGCGTTCGCCCGCGCAGCCAAAGGCGGCATTGATAATACCCGCCGCGGTGCGGGCTATGGGGGCATCCGCCAGCACCAAAGCATGATTTTTCGCTTCACACAGCGCCTGGACGCGTTTGCCGTGCGCCGCCGCTTTAGAATAGACATGCAGGCCCACCGAGGTCGAGCCGACAAAAGAGACGCCGTTGACATCGGGATGAGTCAGGAAGAGATCGGCTTCGTTGCGCGAGCAGGTCACAATATTAATGACGCCGTCAGGCACGCCGGCTTCCTGATAGAGTTTGGCGATTTCCATACAGGTCATCGGCGTCATGCTGGCCGCCTTGATCACCATGGTATTGCCGGAGGCGATACACAGCGGGGCCATCCAGCCCATGGGGATCATGGCGGGAAAATTGAATGGCACGATACCGGCAAACACCCCGATTGGTTCGCGAAACAGGGTGGTGTCGATGCCGACCGAGGCATCCATCAGACTTTCACCCGCTAATAATGTCGGGATAGAACAGGCCAGTTCCGTACCCTCCTTGGCCTTCAACACGTCCCCCAGCGCATCGCCCCAGGCTTTACCATTTTCACGCGCCACCAGTTCCGTCAGGCGTTCCTCATGTTTAACCAGCAGTTCGCGCACCTGGAACATGATCTGCGCCCGTTTGATCGCCGGGGTATTCGCCCAGGCCGGGAATGCTTGACGGGCGGCGGCAATGGCGGTTTTCACTTCGTCCTCGGTGCAGCAGGGCGCTTTGGCGATAATGTCGCCGGTGCTGGGATTACGCACGTCCATAAAGCGCGTGGTTTTGGAGTCGAGCCAGCGGCCGTCAACCAAGTACTGCAATGTTTTGACTGTAGACATATTCATATACTCCATAATTTAATAAGGAAATTTTTCGTTTGCTATGCGTCGTCATGGACGACGGCTGATACCTTGGCTGCGATGCCATCCTGCCGCTTATCCGAGCGATCTCGGTGGCGCTGGCCGCGCCGTCGGGAGTCATGGCTTTAACCACCGTTACGACCTCTTGTGGGCCACGGGGATGCGCGCATCGGTCCGCGGCCTAACGGGCTGCTGACGGCATTATAAGGTTGTAACGTTTTATAAAAATCCAATTTGGAATAAATATTTCACTTATGGGATATGGATCAAGAAAATGGAACTTCCATTTCTTGGTGCATGTTCACGGATAACCTACGTCGAGGAAAAGCAATATTTTATATTTAAAACAATTAGTTAATTTAATTCAGCTTTTTATTGCCTGTGGAATGATGGGCTAAAATCGTGGTTAAAATAAGCTTTAATATCATTGGGTTGTAATATGGCAGTTGCATAAACGCTGACACAGTGAGGTTATTCTTGAGACGCATTTGTTTTAATGTTATTGAAAACGAAATTTTTACTCCTCATAATATCTTCAGTCTTTTTTTATGAGGGGATTGCACATTATGGGTACAGCGCAGCAGCAAAAAACGCTTGATGTCATTTGCATTGGGCGCATCGCGCTCGATTTGTACGGACAACAAATCGGCGCCCGGTTGGAGGATATGGCCACCTTCGCTAAATATCTTGGCGGGTCGTCAGGCAATGTTGCCTATGGCACGGCGGTTCAGGGCCTGAAGTCCGGCATGCTGGCGCGGGTGGGCGACGAGCATATGGGCCGTTTCCTGCGCGAGGAGTTACAGCGCGCCGGAGTGGACACCCGCTATCTTATTACTGACAAAGAGCGGCTGACGGCGCTGGTGATCTTGGGGGTAAAAGACCAGGAAACCTTCCCATTGATTTTCTATCGTGAAAACTGCGCGGATATGGCGTTGAGTCCCGAGGATATCGACGAGAACTACATCGCCTCCAGCCGCGCGGTGGCAATAACCGGTACCCATCTTTCCCATCCGAATACCCGCGCCGCAGTGCTTAAAGCGCTGGCGTTCGCCCGGCGCCACGGTTTGCGCCGGGCGCTGGACATCGACTACCGGCCGGTACTATGGGGCCTGACCGCCCTTGGGGACGGCGAGACCCGTTTCATCTCATCCGAACGTGTCACCCGCGAATTACAAGAAGTGCTGCACCATTTCGATTTGATTGTGGGTACCGAGGAGGAATTCCATATTGCCGGCGGCAGCACCGATACGCTGACGGCGCTGCGCAATGTCCGCCAGGTCAGTAAAGCTACCCTGGTTTGCAAGCGGGGAGCCCAGGGATGCTCGGTATTTGAAGGGGATATTCCGGCCGGCTGGGACGCGGTGGCGCTCTATAGCGGTGTCCGGGTGGATGTACTGAATGTACTGGGAGCGGGCGACGCGTTTATGTCCGGCCTGTTGCGCGGTTATCTCAATGATGAAGGGTGGGCAAAGGCCTGCCGCTACGCCAATGCTTGTGGTGCGCTGGTGGTGTCCCGCCATGGCTGCGCGCCGGCGATGCCGACCCGGATCGAACTGGACGATTACCTGTTGCGTGAGAAATCCGTGCCGCGGCCGGATACAGATGTGCAATTGAATCATCTGCACCGGGTGACCACCCGTAAACAGCAGTGGTCCGAGTTATGCGTGTTCGCCTTTGATCACCGCAAGCAACTGGCCGACATGGCCCATGCCGCCGGGCGGGAGGAAGGCGATATCCCCCGGTTGAAATTATTGTTGCTCCAAGGCGCGCGGGCAGCGGCCGACGAGGCGGGGTTGAAACATAATAGCGGCATCCTGGCGGACACGACATTCGGCCAGGCGGCTCTTAACGAGGTCACCGGCCATGGCTGGTGGGTTGGCCGCCCGATCGAGTTGCCCGGCTCGCGGCCGCTGCGCCTGGAACATGGCGATATTGGCTCGCAATTGGTGGGTTGGCCGCTGGAGCATGTGGTGAAATGTCTGGTGTTTTATCATCCCAAAGACAGCGAGGCGATGCGGCGCGAACAGGAAGCGTTAATCACCGAGGTATATCATGCTTGCTGCCGGACCGGCCACGAATTGTTGCTGGAAGTGATCTTGCCGGAGGATAATCCGGACCGGGATGAAAAGTATTATGGGCAGATCCTGTCGCGCTTGTATGCGTTGGGGATTCAGCCGAACTGGTGGAAGCTGCCGCCGCTGTCACCGGCGGGCTGGCGGGATATCAGCCGGGTGATTGAACGCCATGACGGCTATTGCCGGGGAGTGGTGATCCTGGGACTGGACGCGCCGGAGGCAAGCCTGAAGGACGGTTTCGCGGCGGCGGCGGACGTGCCGTTGGTGAAGGGATTCGCGGTGGGAAGGACTATTTTCGGCGAGCCGGCGGCTAAATGGTTCAGGGGCGAACTGGATGATGGTCAATTGATAGCGGCGGTGAAATTGAATTTCCTCAGGCTGATCGGATATTGGCGGCACTATCGTCCCACAAAACTCGTCCCACAAAACTCGTCCCATAAAACTCGGCCCGTAAAACACTGAAGCCCGCCGCAATGGTTTTAAAAATATCCGATCCCGGGGGCTTGAAAAATGCGCGGCCGATCTTATTTTATTAATGCATGGGCAAGGAGGCGCCGTCATGAGCATCAGCGATGATAATGTCTCCGCTGACCAACGCGTAATATGAAGATAAAGGCAGAGTGGTTGTGACTAACGAGGAGGTTTTATTATGATTACTCATCCTTTTTCGCTTCTTCCTTCTTTAAATGATTCGCTGCTAACCGATCGGTTCAACCAAATTGACAAGCTGTTCAGCCGGCTGACCGGCAATGATCCGGTGGGGCAGTCCCCTTCCTACGATATTATCCAGCGCGGCGAGGGGAAATATGCGCTTACCCTTAGCGTGCCCGGCTATCAGGAATCCGAGCTGTCGGTGAGCACCCGCAATGGACAGTTGCTGATCGAAGGCCATCATGATGATGGCCGGGCCGGCAAAGATGATGATGACAACTGGCTGCATCGGGGCATCAGCCGCAGCGATTTCACGCTACAGTTCAGCATTCCGCGCGGCACCAAAGTCACCGGGGCCAAACTGGCCAACGGCCTGCTGGACGTTGAGCTCGAACATGAAATTCCCGAAGAGGAAAAACTGAAAAAAATCACCATCCGGCGCGACGAACAGCCGGAGCAGCGCAAGGTCATTGAACACGCCGCCAGCGGGCAATAATCCTGCGCATGGGTGAAAGCAGGTAAATCAGCATTGGTTTAGTCTTCCATAGGTTATTTGGCCCTGTTCTCTTGCGAGGACAGGGCTTTTTTCTCATCGAAAACCAGGCATCAACCACGGATACAGACGCAGGTCTACAGCAGCATGGGCAGGGTGACGCTGGCCGTTTCCCGGCTACACAGGGCGTAACGCGGGTCACACTTGAGCAGCGACATAATCACCAGCTCCACCAACAGCATCACGCCAACCTTGGAGTGCAGGGCGCCGGCGGTGAAGGGGCCTTCAGGTTTAGCGGCCACCAGCAGTACATCCGCCATGGCGGCCAGCGGACTGCGCGAGGTATTGCTCAGTACGATGACGCGGCTGCCGCGTTTACGCGCCTGCTCCACGACATACAGCACATCGCGGGTCGAGCCCGAGCTGGAGATAGCGACGGTAACGTCTTGGGCGGCCAGGCTGGCGCTGTTCATTGCGGCCAGGTGGGCATCGGTGAATACCTGGGCCGGTATACCGAGCCGCAGCAGTTTATAGTGCAGGTAATCCCCCATGGTGGCGCTGGCGGCGACCCCGAAGATCTGTATATGGCGCGCATGATGCAGCAGGGCCGCCGCCGCGTCGAGATCGCCGCGCTTGATTAACCTGCCGGTATCGTGCAGCGCCAGCGCGCACTCGTCGATAAGCGTGGCGAGATCGTCGCGGCTTTCCTCGGGCAGCGCCGGCGCTGCCTGCTGCAAGTTAATGGCCAGCGCCATTTTGAATTCGGTAAAACCTTTGCAACCCAGGTGGCGGCAAAAACGGGTAATGGTCGCTTCACTGGTGTCGCTTTCCCGCGCCAATTCAGTGATGGTCATATACAGCACGCGCTCCGCATGCCGCATCACAAAGCCCCCCAGTTTTTGCAGCGCCGGGCTCAGGCTTGGCATATCCAGTCTGAGATTCAGCAATAGATTCTCTTTTTCGTTCATCCGATCCTCTGTGGCTCCTGGCCTGGAAGCGTAGTTTGGCCTGACGGCTGGACTTTCACCAGCCGATTTTCGTCCGGGAGCAATAATTAAAAACTATGACGATAATTATTTCTTTTTTATTTTATAGTGGTAAAAATTATCATCAATACCTCAATCCCTGAAGGAAATTTTCATGTCCCTATTTCGCAGCGGCGGAGAGCGCGCCTGGTTTGAGCAAGCACAGCGCTTCGGCAAATCCTTTATGTTGCCGATAGCGATACTGCCGGCGGCGGGATTATTACTGGGCATTGGCGGCGCGCTGTCCAATCCCAATACTATCGCCGCGTATCCGTTTCTCGATATCGCCTGGCTACAAGGCGTTTTTGCCGTGATGAGCAGCGCCGGCACCATCGTCTTCGCCAATCTGGCGGTGCTGTTTGCCGTGGGGGTGGCCGTTGGCCTGGCGCGTAACGATAAAGGCACCGCCGGCCTCGCCGCGCTGCTGGCTTTTCTTATCATGAACGCCACCATCAACGCGCTGCTGACGCTTTCCGGCACGCTGGCCGCCGGCAATCCCGGCGCCGTGGGGCAGGGAATGTCGCTGGGTATCCAGACCCTGGAAACCGGCGTGTTCGGCGGCGTGGTGGTGGGACTGGTCAGCGCCTGGCTGCATCAACGCTACCATAAAATCGACCTGCCGCAGTTCCTGGGATTTTTTGGCGGTTCGCGGTTTGTACCCATTATCTGTTCCCTGGCGGGGATCGCGCTCGGCGGCGTGATGGTGGTGGTGTGGCCGCATTGCCAAAAGGTGATTTTCGGCCTGGGCGGGCTGGTCGATCAAACCGGCTATCCGGGGACTTTCCTGTATGGCTTTATCCTGCGCATGCTGGGGCCGTTCGGGTTGCATCATATCTTCTACCTGCCGTTCTGGACCACGGCGCTGGGCGGCAGTGAAATCACTAACGGACAATTGGTGGAAGGTACGCAGCGCATCTTTTTCGCGCAGTTGGCCGATCCGCATACCACGCAATTCTACGTCGGTACCTCGCGCTTTATGTCCGGACGTTTTATTACCATGATGTTTGGACTGCTGGGCGCTTGCCTGGCGATGTACCACACGGCGAAACCGGAAAACAAAAAGCGGGTCGGCGGCCTGCTGCTTTCCGCGGCATTGACCTCGTTTCTGACCGGCATCACCGAGCCTATCGAATTCTCGTTCTTGTTTATCGCCCCGTTCCTGTATGTGCTGCACGCGGTGTTCGACGGGCTGGCCTTTATGCTGGCGCACATGTTGCACATCACCATCGGCCAGACGTTCTCGGGTGGGTTTATCGATTTCATCTTGTTCGGTATTTTGCAGGGCGAGGCGAAAACCCACTGGCTGCTGGTGCCGCTGGTGGGTGTGCCGTGGTTTTTCCTTTACTATTTCTCGTTCCGCTATTTGATTACCCGCTTTCAGTTGAAAACCCCGGGACGCGAAGATGATGCGGCGCCGGTTGACGGCGAATCTTCCGGGCAAGGCTCGCGGGCGGCGCTGGTCATCAGCGCGTTGGGCGGCAGGCACAATATCAGCGAACTGGATTGCTGCGCCACGCGCCTGCGGGTAACGGTAAAAGATGGCCTGCAGGTCAACGAAGCGGCGTTGAAGCAGACCGGCGCGCGGGCGGTGGTGCAACATGGAAAAGGTATACAGGTAATCTACGGTCCGCACGTGACGGTGATTAAAAATGAAATTGAGGAGATATTGGCGTTATGAGTCGTTCCATGCTGGATGCAATTAAAGGAAAACTGGTGGTATCGTGCCAGGCGCTGGAAGATGAGCCCTTGCACGGTGACTTTATTATGGGCCGCATGGCCCTGGCGGCGAAGCGGGGCGGCGCCGCGGCGATCCGCGCCAACAGCCTGGCGGATGTGCGCGCGATTATGGCCGGCGTGGATTTGCCGGTGATCGCCATCCTCAAACGGGATTATCCCGGTTTTGATATCTATATTACCGCGACGATAGCCGAGGTCGAGGAGTTAATGGCCGCCGCTCCGGCGATGATTGCCCTGGATGCCACGGCGCATCCGCGCCCGGACGGGGTCGCGCTCGGTGATTTGGTGCGCACTATTCGCCGGCGCTATCCGCAGTTGCTGTTAATGGCGGATATCGCCACCGTGGATGAGGCGCGCGCGGCGGCGGAACTGGGTTTTGACTGTGTCGGCACCACCCTGCATGGCTATACCGCGCAAACCCGGGGACGCACGTTGCCGATGGATGATTTTGTATTTCTAAAAGCGGTCCTGGCCGCGGTGGATAAACCGGTGATTGCGGAAGGTAATATCACCACGCCGGAGATGATGGCGCGCTGTTTGCAACTCGGCGCCCATGCGGTGGTCGTGGGCGGGGCGATCACCCGTCCGCAGCAAATTACCGAACGTTTTGTGGCGGCGTTGCCGCACTAACCGGGCCTGCCGGTCAAAAACCGTCATGACCGGGAACCTTCCGGGCGGCGGGGTAATCAACGCCCCGTAATCCGGGGCGTCGGGTGGGGAACATCGCGGTTAACGTAATGCCCGGCAGGCGCGGGCGATGCGTTCGCAGGCTTCATCCAGACGGCGATCGTCGATGGCGTAGGCGAGCCGCAGATAGGGCGACGCGCCAAAGGCCGCGCCCTGCAGGGTGGCGACGTGGGCGGCGTCGAGCAAATAGGCGGCGACATCGCTGTCGCTGGCGAGGATGGCGCCCGCCGGCGTGCTTTTGCCGATCAGGCCGGCGCAGTTGGCAAATACATAGAATGCGCCGGGCGGCTCGGCCGCGTCCAGGCCGTCGATAGCGCTGACGCAGGCCATGATTTTAGCCCGGCGCCGGGCCAGGGTGGTCATCCAGTCGTCCATAAACCCCAGGCCCTGTTCCAGCGCGGCCACGGTCGCCGCCTGGGATATGGAGCTGGGGTTGGAGGTGCTTTGCGATTGCAACATCTGCATGGCCGAGATAAGCCAGGCCGGTCCGCCGGCGTAGCCTAGCCGCCAGCCGGTCATGGAATACCCTTTCGATACGCCATTCACCGTCAGGATGCGATCCTTGAGCCTGGGTTCCACCTGCGCCAGCGTGGCGAACTCTCCCGCCGTATGGCAGATATGCTCATAGATATCATCGGCCATGATCAGCACGTGGGGATGATCGAGTAGTACCTCGGCCAGCGCCGCCAGTTCGGCGCGCGAATACACCGCGCCGGTGGGATTGTTCGGCGAGTTGAGGATCAGCCAACGGGTTTTTGGCGTAATGGCGGCGGCCAGATCGGCGGGCCGCAGCTTCCAGCCGAGAATTTCGGCGCAGGATACGATGTGGGCTTCGCCCTCTGCCAGCGCCACCATATCCGGATAGGATACCCAGTAAGGGGCGGGAATAATGACCCGATCGCCCGCGGACACCGTCGCCAGCAGGGCATTGAAAATAAGCTGCTTGGCGCCGCTGCCGGCAATGATTTCGCCGGGGGTATAATCGACGCCGTTTTCGCGGCTGAATTTAGCGATAATGGCCTTTTTTAGCGCCGCCGTACCCGATACGGCTGTGTATTTTGTATCACCTTGTACAATGGCGTCGATGCCAGCTTGTTTGATATGCTCAGGCGTATCGAAGTCTAGCTCGCCCTCGCCAAGATTGATAACATCCACGCCGGCGGCGGATAGCGCGCGAACCTGGTCGGAAATCGCCGCGGTCGGCGAAGGTTTCACCCGGCGTAAGCGAGGCGCAAGTTGTTCAACAGACATCATTTCCCCTATTTCATGATAATAAAATTGTATTATATGATACAATAAAATCAATTTAAGCTATCACGTCCGCGCCGCGATTGCCCAGTATTTTTACCGTCTTTATGCGATGCCCTAGCGCCGGCGACGGCTAATGGGGCGGCGCGGACACCAACCGGCCTTGCGTAAGGACGGCTTGGCAAACTGTTACGGGACCTCAAGCCATGACATTGATATTTGTTGCGCACGATACGCCGGAACCGGCGCTCTACGGGGCCATGGCCGCTATCCTGGCCGATCGGCTGCGCCTGCCGCTGGTCCATTTGGCGCAAGCTTGGGATCTGGCGGTGTATCCCGATGCCTGCCAGCATGCGGCGGCGGCCGGCCCGCTGGTCGCCAGCGGGCTTATCTGGCATGAGCGTTTGGGCGGACGGGGCGTCGGCGCGGCGAAAAACTGGTCCGAACTGGCCGAATTGCCGGCCGGGCAGGATTGGGTGATACCGCTCGGCCCGGCGCATCTGGCTGGATTGCCCGACCGGCTCCGGGCACTGGACGAACTTGGCCTGGATTATCGGCTGGCGCGGGTGGAAATGGCGCCGTCGGGCCTGGTCTTCACCTGCGCCGGCGTTGCGCAAACCGCCTGGGGCCAGTGGCGACGCGACGCTTACGGCCGCTGGTACGGGCAGGATATTGCCGATCCCGAGCCCGGCCCCTCGGCCGACGGCGCCCGACGGGATTATTTGCCCGCCGTCGAACCCGCGCGCGGCGTCGAAGCCGCCTTAGCCCGCGTGAACGGTATTCCGCTCGGCAAGGCGGCGCTTTGCATCGCGCTGCTGGGTTCACGGCGCGATCAGCTGGAGGTTTATCCCGCCATCGCGGCGGCGCTCGGCGATGCCGCCGATGCCTTGTCGCTGAGCCTTGATCTTCTGTTTGCCTCGCCGTGGGAATCGCTGGCGGGTATCCTCGACCGGGCGGACGGCGTCTTGTTGCCCGGCGGCGCTTCGATGGCCAACGTGGCGGGGCAGATTGCCGCGGCGCGCTATACCCTTGATAACGCTATCCCCACCCTGGGGCTATGCCTGGGTATGCAAACCATGACCACGGCGGTGGCCCAGCGCATGCTGGGATCGAGCGAGGTCAACTTGGCCGAGGCCGAACCCCTGGCGCCGGTTAAATCCTTTGTGCCGCTGGCGCCGAAGAGCGGGTATCCGCGGCACCGCCTGGGGGAGCAGATTATGCTGAGCGTGCCCGGCAGCCGCATGAACGCGCTGCTCGGCGACCGGTCGGCCATGCGCTATAACCACCGTTTCCAGCTTAATCCGGCGTTAAAGCAGGGGCTGGAACATTATGGCCTGCGCATCAGCGCCACCGATGACAGCGGGACTATTGCCGACGGCGTTGAATTTACCGACCACGTTTTTTATCTTGGCGTACAGGGCCATCCCGAACTCTCGTCCGCCCCCGGCCGGCCGCATCCGCTGCTGATGGCTTTTCTCTCGGCGGCGGCGCGGCGGCGGGAAGCGTAATTACTTCAGGGATACGCCGGTGCGCGGGTCGGCGGCCAGGCGGGTCAGCTCGGCCGCTATTTGGGTGATGGCGTCCGCCTCAAGATCGATAAGCGGCGCGCGCACATGGTGGCCGTCGAAACCGCGCAGATTCATGGCCGCCTTGACCAACTGCGGCTGGCCGTGTCGGCGGGCCAGGGCGCGGTAGGGATACCACAGGCGGTGCAGATCGCGGGCGGTGGCCGCGTCGCCGCGCTCAATCGCCCGATAGGCGGCCAGGATGATCTCCGGCAGCGCGCAGCTGTTGGTGCTGCTGATGCCGTCGAAACCGCACATCATAGGGCCGAGAAATGCCAGGTCGGAGGCGCAGAACAGCCGCAAGCGGCCGGCCAGGCGGTTGGCTATCTGATCTATGGCGGTCGGATTCAGATCGCCTTGCTTGATGCCCACCACGCCGTCGATATCCGCTAACTGCTCCAATACCGCCGGCGGAATGGTGATGCCAATCCCCGGGGCGTTATAGACCAGGATGCCGGTGCGCGAGAGCGGCGCCATTTGTTTAAAAAAGCTGACAATCTGCGCGTCGGTGACCTCCGAGACAAACGGCGGGGTGACCATCGGCAGGCCGCCCAGGTCGCCGGCCAGGGTTGTCAGGTCGCGCACCGTGCGCGCGTCTGAGCCGGCGCTGCACAGCATCACCGGCACCCGATCGCCGACTACGTCCATCACCCGGTGAAACAGCTCGGCGCGCTCATCGGCGCTCATCGCCGGGAACTCGCCATAGGTGCCACCAATCAGCACGCCGTCATAACCCAACTCGATAACCCGCTCGATATTGCGGGCGAGCCCCGCGAAATCAAACTCTCCCCCGGCGGTAAACGGGGTTACGGTGATATTAAAAATACCGCGCAGACGTGCCTGGCTTTCACTGATGTCTTTCATAAATACGCTTTCCTGTCTTTCCTGTTGCATTAGAAACGCGACCGCCGCCCGGCCATGGGGCCGGGTATACGGCATACTTAAGGGCGATACCGCCGGCGCCGGTATCCCAGCGGACGATCCTTATCCCACGGGATAGGCGATCGGCCGCCGCGGGGTGCCGGTGCCTTACAGCCGGTAGAGCGGCCGGTCCACCGAGCCCAGCGCCCGGTAGCCGGTTTCCGTCACCACGATGGTCTCGCTGACGCCGACGGTAAATTCGCCATAGATCCTGAGCGCCGGCGGGATATGGAAGGTCATTCCGGGCCGCAGTTCGGTGGTGATGCCGCTGTAGAGGCTGAGGATCGCCCCTTCGCCCCAGTCCGGCGCGAACGATACGCCGATGGAATAACCGGTGCGTTTTTTAAAGTTTTCGGTGTACCCGGCGCGGTCGATCACCTTCTGGCAGGCAAGATGCGGCGCTTCGCAGGTGGCGCCGGGGCGGATGGCGTCCAATGCCGCCTGCAGGGCTTCCTGGCAGGTTTTTTCCATTTCCAGCGCCACCGCCGGCGGTTTGCCCAGCCATGCCGAGCGCATCAGCGCCGCATGGTAACGGTCATGGGTGGCGGCCATTTCCAGGAAGATCGGATCGCCATCAAGAATTTTACGCCGACGCCAGGTGCCATGGGGCACGCCGGTGCGCGGGCCGGTAGAAACCAGCGGTTCCATGCCCATATATTCCGAACCGGCGGCGATTGCCGCGCCCATTATGGCGGCGACCAGGTCGTTCTCGGTGGCGCCGGCCCGGATGGCGGCGCGTCCGGCCAGCATGCCCGCGTCCACATAGCGGGCGGCATGGGCCATTTTTTCCAGCTCGGCGGCGGATTTCACCGCGCGCAGCTGTTCAATCACGCCCGCCGCGTCGTGGATGGCGGCCAGTTCAGCTTGCAGCGCCTCGTACACCGCAATCGGCAGGAACCAGCCGCGTTTATCGATGCCGATGCGTTTTTGGGTCCAGCCGCGCTCCTTGAGCACGCCGAGCAGGAAATTTACCGGGTTGTCCCCATCGGTATAAATGGCGGCGTCGCGGATAAAGGTGTTGGAAATAAAGTTAAAATATTCCAACTGGCGGATGACAAATACCGGGTCTCCCTCTACCGGCAGCACCAGGGTCTGGAAGGTGTAGTAGCCCGGCGTTTGCTGGCCGGTCAGGTAAAAGATATTCTCCGGGCCGGTTATCACCATGACGTCTAGTCCGGCCTGGATCAGAAGCGCGCGGGCGCGCTCGATGCGGCCGCGGTACTCGTTTTCGCCGAAGGCGGATTCGCCGCCCGGGACCACGCGGCCCAGATCGGGCAACGGGGTTTTGTCTACTGCTGTTGGGTTGGTCATTTACAGAACTCCTGGATAAATTCCGCGCGGGCAGGGTCAAAATTGACGCCCAGCCCGCACGCGCTTGGGCTGCTGACCAGCCCACGAGAATAGATAAGGCCGGCGACCGGATCGTTGCCCAGCCCGTCGGCGCCGTAAAGTTCGGCATGCGCCGGGCGGGTGGCGCAGGCGGCATGCAGGGCGGCGGCGGTGGCGGCCGCGCCCTCGTTCATCTGGCCGATCATAAAGGGTATGCCCGCGGCGTTAAGCTGCCGGGCGGCGCGCAGGATTGGGCCGAGTCCGCCCATCTTCACCAGCTTCAGGTGCGCCCATACCTTGCCCCCCAGGCCGATGATGCGGGCCAGATCGGCGTCGCTGCTCATGCTCTCGTCGAGCATGAGCGGGATCGGACTGGCGTCGGCCAGCGCGCGGTAGCCGTGGTCCGCATGATCGGCCTCGCCGTCGGCGATCGGCTGCTCCACATAACGTAAATCAAAGGGCGCCAATGCGCGCAGGCGCGCCAGGGCCTCGCGCGCCGGCCACTGGCCGTTGGCGTCCGCCGCCAGGCGGATGGCGTCGCCGAAGCGGCGGCGCAGGGCGCCGATGCGGTCCAGGTCCTGGTCAAACCCGGCCACGCCGACCCGCAGCTTCAGATCGGTAAAACCCCGTTCGACATACGCATCGGCCTGTTGCAGCATCTGCTCGCGCGGCGACCAGAACAGCGTCTGGTTGGTCGGGTAACTTAGCCGTGCGGCCGCCTCATCCTCCTGTTGCGGGGCAACGGTTGAGCCTTGCCTCCCTTGCGCCGCAGGAGGATGAGGCGGCGCAATACCCGCATGAAGCCGCTCGCGCCGGGTATCGCCGGCCAGCAACCGGGCGACGCTGATATTTTGCTGCCGCGCCAGCAAATCGTGCAGCGCGATATCCAGCAGCATGCGCGTGGGCGCAAGGCATCCCCCGGCCCAGACGTCCAGTCCGGCCAGCAATTGTCCTGCATCCAGGCCAAGATCGAGCAGGCGCAGGTAGCCCTGGACGTCGTCCAACACCTGTTGCGGAGCGTAGCCGTTAAGGTAGGCGATATTGATGCGCACCTCGCCCAGGCCGCGTATTCCCCGGTCTTCCAGCAGCAGATACAGTTCGTCAAGCGCCGCCACGCTGCCCGAAGAGGCGGTATACAGCCGCAGATGCGGATAGCGCAGCGCGGCGCGGTATAATGTGGCTTTCACCCAGGCTCCTTAGCGATGCATCATCGCCAGCGCCACGTCGCGATAAATTTCGCTGGCGGCAATAAATTCATTAATCGGCACGAACTCATCGGGCTTGTGCGCGTCGGCCAGCGAACCGGGGCCGATGACAATGCCTTTGGTGCCCAGGCTGCGGAAATGCACCAGATCGCATCCGCCCTGGAAACCAAACGGTCCAGGTTCCTGGTTGCCTTGGGCGCGGCAGGCGTCAAGGCCCGCCAGCACGATGGGGTCGTCGGATGGGGTTTCCGTCGCGCCGCCGGTGGTCGGTTTAAAGGTGACGATTTCACTGCGCACGCCGAATTTTTCCTGCGCCAGCGCCAGCAAATCACGTATCTCCTGCTTGACCTGTTCTTCGTCCTCGCCCGGCACCATGCGGCGGTCCAGCAGCAGTTCGCAGCTATCGGGCAGTACGTTGTCGGCATGGCCGCCGCTGATGCGCGTCACCGTCAGGCTGGCGGTTCCCACCAGCGGATGGCAGTGGCAGCGCACGTTGTGTTCGTGGGCGTGTTCCACCAGTCCCAGCAACTGGGCGGCGCGGAATATCGCATTCTCGCCCAGTTCCGGCGTGCCGGAGTGCGCGGTTACGCCGTGCACCCGCACCAGCGGACGCAGGCTGCCTTTATGGGCGGAGTAGGTGGTGTTGGAGGTGGGTTCGCCAATCACCGCATAGTCGATTTTCGCCGGCGCCTCGCGTACATAAAATTTAGCCCCTTCGCTGGCCGCCTCTTCGTCGGCGACAAAAATGCCCATCAGCGTGCCGCGCCACGCGTCGGGATTGGCCGCCAGCATCCGCATTGCTTCAAGCATCGCCACCAGCGGCCCCTTGGCGTCGCAGGAGCCGCGGCCGTATAATTTGCCGTCGCGTTCGGTCAGCGTGAACGGGTCCTGGCTCCAGCCGGCGCCCGCCGGTACCACGTCGATATGGGTATTAAAGGCAAAGCAGGGGCCGGCGCCGTTTTCCAGGCGCGCAATCACGTTGGTCCTGCCCGGCAGATATTCGCTAAGGGCCAGGTCAAAACCGGCCGCGGCAAGAAGTCCGCTGATATGCTCGGCCGCCTCGCGCTCGCGCCCCGGCGGGTTTTCGGTGTTGATTGCAACCAGCGCGGCTAGATCGCGTTTCATCCTGCCGATATCGGGCGATGAAAGACTCATCGACATCTCCTGAAGTAAATAAAGGCCCCTGACGAGGCGTGGGGTAGATATCAGTGCAATATCTGGTCGAGGAAGCGCTGCGCGCGCTCGCTCACTTCGCCGCCGAAAAATTTATCGCTCGGGGCGTTTTCAATGATTTCGCCGTCTTCCATAAACACGATATGGTTGGCGGCGCGCCGGGCAAAGCCCATCTCGTGGGTCACCACGATGCTGGTCATGCCCTCGGCGCTCAGGTCGGCCATCACGTCGAGCACCTCGCGGATCATTTCCGGGTCCAGGGCGGAGGTCGGCTCGTCGAACAGCATCAGTTTGGGTTTCATCGCCAGCGCGCGCGCAATAGCTACCCGCTGCTGCTGGCCGCCGGACAGTTCGTCCGGAAACGCGTCGGCTTTATCCGGAATGCGCACCTTGCCCAGCAATTCCAGCGCCTGGGCCCGGGCCTCGGCGCGGCCGACGCCGCGCACGGTCATCGGCGCCAGCATGATGTTCTCGGCGGCGGTCAGATGGGAAAACAGTTCGTAGCTTTGAAACACCATGCCGATGTCCTGGCGCAGCTGGTGCGGCTTGATATCGGCGTGGGTAATATCCTGATTGCGAAAAAAGATGGCGCCGCCTTCAATCGGCTCCAGCAGGTTGACGCAGCGCAATAGGGTGGATTTTCCGGAGCCGGAGGGGCCAATCAGCACTACGGTGTCACCCTCGGCAACGTTGAGCGAGCAGTTTTTCAGCACATGCTGCGGGCCGAAATGTTTATCGATGCCGATGATCTCAAGTACCGGTTTTGTACTTTTCATGGACGCTTCCTCAGTGTGTCGTGCTGGTGCTGCTGCGCAACAGGCGTTCGGTTAAAGTCAGGGCCGGTTTTCTGCGTTTTTTCGGATCGAGATACCGTTCCAGCCAGGCCTGTCCGACCATAAAAATGCTGGTTAGCACCAGGTAATAGATGCCGGCGGCGCACAGGGCCTCGAAATAGCGGAAGCTGGCGCTGGCGGTCTGGTTGGCGATAAGCAGCAGTTCCTGCACCGCGATCACCGAGACCAGCGCGCTGGATTTCAGCATGCTGATCATCTGGTTGCCCATCGGCGGCAGCACGATCCTTGCCGCCTGCGGCAATACGATCTTGCGCATGATCTGCCCGCCGGTCATCCCAAGCGCCATGCCCGCCGTGCGCTGTCCGCTGCGTACCGCCTGCAGGCCGGAGCGCAGGATTTCAGCCATATACGCGCCTTCGTTAAGCGACAGCGCCAGAATGGCGCAGGTAAAAGCCGAAAAACGTATTCCAAAGCCGGGCAGGACGTTATAGACAAAGATGATCTGGAACAGCACCGGCGTGCCGCGAAACAGCCAAAGATAAAAGAAGGCCAGCCCCGTGCAGACACGGAACCGGGATTCTTGTAACAGGGCCAGCACCAATCCCATGATGATGCCAAAAAACAACGAACACACCGTCAGCATCAGGGTCATTAACGCGCCCTGGAAGAACGCCGGTGAGAACAGGTACTGCCAAACAAGATCAAGGGACATGGACTTTCCTTAAACACCGCAACCGGTAAACTTTATTGTGATCAAAAAATAGCCACCGACGCGGGGAACCGCCATTTAGCAATCAATTTCTGGTAGGTGCCGTCGGCAACTACTTTTTTCAGGCCGTTTTCCAGCAGGGTTTTCATCTGCGCGTCGCCTTTACGTACCGCGAAACCGATATGGGTGTCGGCCTCGAATTCGTCGCCCGTCGTTTCGAAGGTATCCCCTTTTTCGCTCAGCAGCGCCACGGCGCCGGGAGTGGAGAGAAATTCTGCGTCGGCGCGCCTTTGCGCCACCGCTACCGCCGAATCGGTGGCCGCAGGGAAGGTCATTACGTTAATCGCCGCCTTGCCGGCGTCCTGGCATTGTTTGCTGGTGACGCGCGCCTGGCTTTCCTCGATGCCGCCCAGGGTCACGGCGATGCTCTTGCCGCATAGCGACAGATCCCGGCCGGTAATCTTCTCCGGATTACCCTTGGCGACCACCACCCGGCTGCCGATTTTCAGATAGGGGACAAAATCCACCTGCTCCGAACGGGTCGGGTTGATATACATCGCCGAGTTGATGATATCCAATCGCTTGCCCTGCAGCGCCGGGATCAGCCCCTTGAATTCCATCGACATCGGCTGCGGTTTCAGCGCCAGCTTGGCCGTCACGGCGTTTATCAGATCAATATCAAAACCGGTCAGGGTGCCGTCCTTCATGTACTCAAAGGGCATAAACGTGGCGGCGGTGCCGTAGGTCAATTCGCCCTTGCTGACCAGGGCAGGCGCGGCGGCCTGGCTCATCAGGGGGGCGCCCAGACATAACGCGGCCAGGGTAACGGCGGCATAGCGACGTAAAAACTGTTTTTTCGACATGTCAGGCTCCGGGGGATGATGAGCATAATTGCTCTTTGTGTTACAATAAATACAATTGAAATGGCTTGTCAAGGCTCTTTTTTGGTGCACAAGATGCACTATTTTAGGGATTTAGGCTGTTTATCAGGTATTATTGTGTCGATGTATATTGTATAATAATATACATCAAATACTTTTGGATGCGACACTCCATGACTCTAACGGCGACGGCCAGCGGAAGGCGGCTGGCAAATCAAATCCTTGATCTGATACGCGAGGCAAAATTCGAACCGGGACATCACCTGCGCGAGCAGCAGTTGGCGGATATGGCGGGCGTTTCGCGCACGCCGGTGCGCGCGGCCATGAAATTACTGTGCGAGCTGGGTATTATCGAAACGCGGCGCAACCAGGGTTTTTTCCTGGTGAAACCTTATGATGAAATCCAGCGTATCAGCATAGATGTGCCCGCCAGCAGCGATCAGGACCTTTATGAGCAGTTGGTCAGGGACCGCATCGCCGGCAAACTGCCGGAATCCCTGACGCAAATCGAAATTTCCCAGCGCTACGATGTCGACCGCAACGTGCTGTCGCGCACGCTGCTGCGCCTGTCGGAAGATGGACTGATTGCGCGCAATAAAGGCCAGGGCTGGTCGTTTCTGCCGACGCTGAACACCGACGTGGCGCTAAGCAACGGCTACCGGTTCCGGTTAATGATTGAGCCGGGCGGGCTGTTATCGGAAAGCTTCCAAGCCGATAAAAGCGCGCTCATACGTCTGCGACAACAGCATATGTTCTTGATTTCGCATCCCGATATCTTAAATATCGACGGGCGGCAAATTTTTGATACCGATGCCAGCTTCCATGAAACGCTGGCGGAATTCAGCGGCAATATTTTTGTGCTGCAATCCATCGTTCAGCAGAACCGGCTGCGCCGGCTGCTGGAATTCGGCAGTTACACCAATAAACAGCGGGTGCGGGAATGGTGCGGCGAGCATGTGGATATTATAGATGCGGTTATGGAAGGCCGCATGGCCGAGGCCGCCGAAATGATGCGCCGCCATCTGCAATCCGCCTATGAGAATGTGCTCAATAAAGTCAGCAAAACCAGCAAGGGCGGCTAAGCTGCCGATCTGGCGTGCCCGCGGCCATGATGGCAACAACGCGATAAGTCCATCCTGGAGGATCGCGCGCGATAGATTCGCGATCGCCGAATCTGCGCCGGGCGTACTTGAGCGGCATCAGTCAACACACGCATAGGCGGAATACACCGCCGGTAAACTTACATTCCACACATCAGGAGTTGGTCATGGATTTTGGCATTCAGGGGCGCGTGGCGCTGGTCAGCGGTGCTGGCGGCGGTCTGGGGCGCGCCATCGCGCTGGCATTGGCGGCGGAAGGCGCCAAGGTCGCGGTCTGCGGCCGCACGCAGGGCGCGCTTGACGAAACCGTCGCGCTTATCGAAGAACAGGGCGGCCGGGCGCGCGCCTGGACATTGGACCTGACCCGCCAGGACACCTTTGACGCCGTATTGGCCGATATCCGCGCCGGCTTGGGGCCGGTGGGCATTCTGGTCAATAATTCCGGCGGCCCGCAGCCAAGCGGGGCGAGCGGCGTGGCGCCGGAACAATGGAGCGCCCAATTTTCCGCCATGGTCGGGTCGCTTATCCTGCTGACCGACAAGGTCCTGCCGGATATGCGCGCCGCGGGCTGGGGGCGGATTATCACCAGCACGTCTTCAGGCATCATAGCGCCCATCGCCAATCTGGGTATGTCCAATACCCTGCGCATCGCGCTGGCCGGCTGGTCGAAAACCCTGGCCGCGGAAGTGGCGCGCGACGGCATCACGGTCAATGTCATGGTGCCGGGCCGCATCGCCACCCGCCGGGTGGGACAGCTTGACGCCGCCCGTGCCGGTAGAGAAGGGGTGAGCGTGGAGGAGGTGGCGGCCAAAAGCGCGGCGGCGATACCGGCCGGACGCTACGGCAACCCCGAGGAATACGGCGCCGTGGCGGCATTCCTCGCCAGCCGCCAGGCATCTTATCTGACCGGAGGCGCGATCCGCGTCGACGGCGGCATGATTCCCTCAATCTGAGCAACAGGCCGCGCCTCACCCGATCAAACCGCAGGCGGGTCCGCCACCAGGCGCAGGAGCGTGACTTCAGACGGCGCGGCCAGCCGTATCGGCGGCCCCCAATAGCCCGTGCCGCGGCTGGTGTATACCCACAGGTCGTCGAGTTTGGCCAGCCCGTGCACGAACGGCTGCTGCAACCGGACAAAGAATTGCCACGGCAGGAACTGGCCGCCGTGCGTATGGCCGGATAATTGCAGCGTGAAGCCCGCCGCCGATGCAGCCGTCGCAGAGCGCGGTTGATGGGCCAGCAGTAGCCGGAACAAGATATCGCCCGGTGCGCCGCGCATGGCTTTTTGCGGATCGCTCGCGTGCGCCGGATCGAAGTTGCCGCCGCTGTAATCCGTCACGCCCGCCACGACGGCGCGCGCGCCGTCGTGGTTGACGACCACATGTTCGTTCATCAACACCTTGAAGCCAAGCCTGCGAAACTCAACGATCCAGGCATCCGCACCGGCATAGTATTCATGATTTCCGGTAACGAAGAAGGTGCCGTGCCGCGCCGATAACGCGCCAAGCGGCCGGACATCGGTCTCAAGTTGCGGCACGGAACCATCGACGACATCGCCCGTCACCGCAACCAGATCCGCATTGAGCCCATTGACGGTTGCGACGATTTTTTCGACATAGCCGCGTTTAATGGTCGGGCCGATGTGAATGTCGCTGATCTGCACGATTCTAAAGCCATTCAGCGCCGCCGCCAGTCCGGCGACGGGGACATCGATAATCTTCACCGGCGCATTCCGTCGCGCGTAATAAACGCCCAGCAAGGTGAGCAGTATGGCAAATAGCGGCACGCACAGCGCGCTGGCGGCGGTGAAATCCCCAGTCGCCGCGGTTGCGCCCCGCACGCTGTTTACGACGTAAAGCAACAGCAACAGAATATCGCGCAAAATTGTCAGCACCAACAGCGACGAAAAACAGCCCATCATGAGCAATCCTGCCCACGCGAGCCGGTCCGACAACGGCTGTTTTTTGATATTGCGCGCGGCCATGCCGAGCGGGATCAGCAAAACAGACGCAACCAGCAGTAGCGCCGCGAGCCATTTGAATGGAGTGCCGGTAGGCAAGGCCGGAACGAGCCGCACGCCGATATACACATGCAAAAGAGTGACGATGCTGATAAGGCGAATGAAAAATGCGGAGCGAAGCATAAGTAATCTTCTCTTTTCAATAGTTAAGTGGTCAAGTGGCATCGGCCGCGATGTTTGCGTTTCGCCAGAATCGCCTTTCTGACTCATTAGGCGCCACCCACCGTTGTAATGATGCGGCCTGAGCTGACTGTAATAACGCCTGATGGAACCTGGGATGCCGCGCTAAGTTTGAGTAACCACCCAAGCTTACGACGCTTTGTTATGGTTTCTGAACGGGCGGAAAAAGGCCCTGATCTCCTGTGAGTAAAGTTCGGGTTCTTCCATCGCCGCGAAGTGACCGCCACTGGATAACTGCCTCCATCGACGAATGTTGTAGCTTTTTTCCACCCAGTTTCGCGGTGGCGGCAGAATATCCGCCGGGAAACAGGCAATCCCTACGGGCACATCCGTCTTTTGCAGCGGTGGAAGATAATGGGCATTTTCATAGTACATATTTATTGATGTACCTATCGATCCTGTTAGCCAGTACAAGGATATATTGGTCAAAATTTCTTCCCTGCTGAAACGGCTGAACAAATCCCCGCCGCAATCGCTCCATGAGCGATATTTTTCGGTTATCCAAGCCGCCAGCCCGGCAGGAGAGTCATTCAGGCCATAAGCCAGCGTAGAGGGTTTTGTTGCCTGAACAGACATATAACCTCCTTCCTGATTGAGCCACCGGGTCGCCGACTGCCGATAGGCCTGTTCTTCTTCCGTCAGGGTTTCCGGGGCTTTATGCGCCATCAAATCCCTGATTATTCCAACATCGGTAAGGTGAATGGCGGTAAGGTGTTCAGGATACTGTGCTGCCAGGTAGCGAGTGACCCCTGAACCAATGTCGCCCCCGGCCGCGCAGAAATTTTCATACTCCAGCCGGTCGGTCATTAAAGCGCGCCATAATTCGGCCACCTTCGCATTGTCGGGGCCTGGCGTATAAGGGCTGGTTGAAAAACCAAAACCCGGAATGGAGGGAATGATGACGTCAAAAGAATCGTCAGGATCGCCGCCATAGCTGACCGGGTCCGTCAGGTATGGGATAATTTTCTGGTAGCGCGTGAAAGAATCAGGCCAGCCGTGCGTAAGAATGAGTGGAATAGGTGAAGGGCCTTTACCGCGTTCATGAATGAAATGAATGTCGTAGCCCGCTATTTCGCTGTGAAAATGTGCAAAACGATTTAATGCCGCTTCCTGCGCCCGCCAGTCAAAATCATTCCTCCAGTATTCTATCAGTGCCTCGAGAAAGTCTGCCTGAACACCTTTTTCCCAGCCGGCGCCCACGGGCCGGTGAGGCCATCTGGTATTTTCAAGTCTATGATGGAGATCATCTAGCTGAGATTGGGCAATATCGATCTTAAACCGCTCTGTGGCCATATTGCTTTTCCTAAGTGAATTTAGATTCTCAAGTGAAAAATGCGCGGTATCGCGGCGGATTTCAATGATGAAAAGTGCTCGACTGGCAGGGCCGGATGATTAGCCAGAAACTTATCAGCACGCGCTTTAGCATGTTGATGCGGCAATTACGCTACGTCAAGCGGCTGGGGTGCGGTCTTCCCACGGGCTGCCTGGCCTCGGCTTATGAACTGGAGTCGACGTATTGCCTGACATTCTAGGTCTATGACTATGCCTTATTGAGGAGGTGTCCGGTTTATACAGGGGCTGCTACAATTGGTAGCTAATCCATGATTATCAGCGACGGTAACCGTAAAAAGTCTTTTTTCAGGGTAATAATTCAGTGTGTCCAAAGCGTGTGCTCATGAAAGCATTTGCCGACTGGCGCCCGGCGGCTGGCCGATGACGCGCTTGAAAGCACGACTGAATGCAGCTTGAGATGTATAGCCGAGACGCTGGGCGACGGCGTCGATGGACAATCTTTCGTGAACCAGCCATTGGCTAGCAAGACGCATCCGCAGCTCCGTGGCATAGCGCAGGGGCGGCACTCCGATGGTGGCATGAAAGCGTTGTGCGAAGACAGAACGAGAGACATGAGACTCCGCAGCCAACGCTGCAACTGTCCATGCGCGGCCCGGCTGGCGGTGCAACGCCAATATGGCGCGAGCCAGGCGCGGATCGCGCAATGCCGCGACAAGACCAGAGGCGTTCTCGCAACCACATTCGATCCAGCCACGCACGATCATTGCTCCCGCCACTTCAGCGAGCCGAGCCAGAATGCCTGCGAAGCCGATGCGGCCTGCGCAGATTTCACGTTTCATTGAGTCAAGAATCGCCAGCAAGTCTGGGTAGCGCTGCTCTTGTATGTCAGCCACCATGACGCCGGGCATCAGTTTGCCGAGTCCCTGCATTGCACCGAGATCGAACTCCATGCAGCCGTAAAAGAGAACCGCACTGGGCGTAGGGAGCGTACTGGGGCAGGTGTTCACCCCGCTCACGGCCTCGCCGAGGGGCGCCGCGTCGAATTCGTCGATGTCCTGAAATGAAACTTCGGAATCTGATAGCAGTTGGTGAGTCTCGCCTTGAGGCATGAACACGGCGCTACCCGCTGACAACGCATGCAACGTACCATCACTGGTGCGCAGTACGGCATTGCCGACGGCCAGGAAATGGAAGTAAGCATGTCCCGGCCTGGTATCGAAACCCAGGCCAAAGGTGGGGCCGGTCTGGATGCGACGGTACTGGACACCATGCAGGCGCATGCCGGTCAGCAGTTCGCTGATGAGATCTGACGATAGGGCAAATTGTTCTTGTTGAGTCATTTTCGGCGTTTCGAGCAAAACATCAAGACTTAGCATCATAGATCATCCTGTGTTCCGACGCTAGACTTGCGGCTACAACCGATATCTAGGGATGTTCGAGATGAGCAATGATTTTTTTGATGGCCGACCAACCGCCGACTCAGGCAATGCGGCCGGTGCAGCGCCTGCGGCGCCAGCGTGGATGGCCGTGTTTTCACTGGCAATGGGTGTGTTCGGGCTGCTCACGGCGGAGTATCTACCAGCCAGCCTGTTGACGCCAATGGCAACCGATCTCGGCGTGTCGGAGGCTCTGGCCGGCCAAGCGGTGACGGTAACAGCTATCGTGGCCCTGTTTGCCGGGCTGCTGGTGCCGGGTCTGACACGTCGGTTTGATCGGCGCGTCGTCTTGTTGGCTTTTACCGTGCTGATGATCGCCTCCAATTTGCTTGTGGCGTTGTCCTCCAGCCTGACGGTATTACTGGTGATGCGCATTCTGCTGGGCATCGCGTTGGGAGGCTTTTGGAGCATGGCGGCAGCCGTCGCTATGCGGCTGGTGCCTGCAAAGTTAGTGCCGCGAGCGCTATCCATAATCTTCAGCGGCATCGCTATCGGGACGGTGGTTTCTGTGCCGTTGGGAAGCTACTTGGGGGGACTCTATGGCTGGCGCAGCGCATTTGTGGCGGCAGCGGTTGTTGGAGGGTTAACACTGGCCTTCCAATTGTTCACGCTGCCCCGTATGACTCCGCGCAAGATGGTGCGCACCGCATCGGTTGTGGAATTGCTCCGCCGTCCAGGCATTGGGATCGGGATGATGGGCTGCGTGCTTGCCCATACGGGCCAATATGCATTGTTCACCTATATCCGCCCCGCGCTAGAAAGCGTGGCCCACATTGATGTCGACGGTTTGTCTCTGATGCTCCTGGGGTTCGGTGTCGCCAACTTCGTCGGTACGCTGCTGGCCGGCTGGCTGATGGAACGTAGCCTGCGCGCTACTTTGGTATTGATGCCTGCGCTGGTGGGCGTGGCGGCGTTCGGCATGATCTGGCTCCCCGTCCACGGAACAGGCCTGATGCCGTTGGTGGCTTTGTGGGGTTTGGCCTTCGGCGGCGTGCCGGTGGCATGGTCAAACTGGGTAGCGCGTGCCGTCCCCGATCAAGCGGAGACCGCTGGTGGCATGGTCGTCGCGGCGGTGCAATCGTCAATAGCCGCCGGCGCCGCATTGGGCGGCATGGTGTTCGGTTTTGGCGGAGTCACGGGCGTCTTTATCACCGCAGGCGCTGTGATGCTGCTCGCTGCGCTCGTGATTGCCCTTTGTGTTCGAGTGGCATTGCCACAGCACGGTGCGGCGGCCGGTCCAGTGCTGCACATTTGACCAACATAGCGCCATTGAATCTGGCCTGTATCTTGCTGATGCTGGCTTTGCTGGCCGAATCGGCCTTGACCCGGCGTACGGCTGGAACCATCATTGGCCGCCTTGGGCATTAGCGTCGCATTCTCCTGTTATCGGTGATGTCGGTGCGGCCGGCGCCGGTAAACCGACGGCGAAAAATGGCCCCGTGCTATCGCTAGCGCGACCGGGGCCGATTCATCTTCAACTATGCCGAACGGTCTTGCTGCCGGTCAGATCGCGTCCAGCGTCATAACCCGGCCGCCGATCTTTTCAAGGCGGGCAAAATAGGCCGCCGGCTCAAGCAACTGGTAAGGGAAGTACAGGCCGGGGCGGGTTGCCGGTTGGTTGTCCAGCCCGGTCAGCCGCTCAAGCACCAAGGCGACGCCAAGCGCGGTGAGCGGCATCTGTCCCTGTGGATGAAGAATGGCGTGACGGGTATGCAGTGGCTGGCCGGCTTTATCTTCACCGGCGAGTTCGATAATGATCTCGGTTGACATCGGCTCGCCCCTGCGTCTGGTCGAGCTGACACCGACGCCCAGGTTGAACTGCACGTTCGGCGCACCGGTCTCTATCGCCAATCCCATGATATCAAACGGAGATAAGGCTACCGCCTCCGTTCTGGTGCCGTCGATCGCGTGAAACTGCGCTTGGGCCTGCTCGCCGATACGCCAAAAAAAAGCGCCATCCCGGCGGGTGAGTGCCGCTGGCATGATTTCGCCCAGGCGATGCATATCAATTTCTGCCGCCGGGCCGCCGGTATCCTGCTCGTCCAGCAGCGCGCTGAGGGTAATATCGTCTAGCCGGCTGAACACGTTGGCGAATTCAAGCGTCGGCACCGTCACCGCGCCGACCAACCATTCGGCGCCGAGCACCACCGCCGACGCGGTAGGCTGCTGCATATAGGCGGCCACTTCCGGAGCAATTTCCGATGCGCCCGATGAAATGCTGATTTGCGGCACGCCGCGCGACTGGGCGAAACGCAGGGTCGCCAATGTGTCGTCTTTGACAAAAACGGCAACCGCGCCGATCGGCTGCTCGCCTAGGCCAAGATCCGCGGCGGCGAGATTAAGCGCTATGCCTGCGGCATTGCCTATTTCGGCAGCGACGGCCTGAGCCTTGGCCAGATCGCGGCCGCCAATCAGCAGGGGAACATCGGGACAGGCAGCACGAAGATATTGAGCTGTGCGGCGTCCCACAAGACCAGAGCCGCCAACCAGGAGAACAGGAGCGAGTGACATTGCGATACCTCTCTATTTACGTCAGATTAACCTACGGTAAGTAGACTACTATTGGTAAGTTACCAATAGCAAGATTTTAAGTTACTAATAGTAGGTTTTCAGGGGCGGTCAAGAAATATGAAAAATTCACCTGAACCAGCGGCTACCAAGCCGTCTTCCGGCCGGCTTTCGAAAGCGGAACGGCGGTGCCAGCTGCTGGATATTGCGCTGGTGATTATCCGCGAGAAAGGGGCCGATCGACTCACATTGGGTCACTTGGCGGTTCGTGCCGGCGTCTCCAAGCCCATTACCCACGAACATTTCAACACTTGAGCCGGACTGCTGACCAAACTCTACCAGTCTTTTGACCAGCAACAGTACCAGGCACTGCAAAAGGCCTTGGTCAATGTCCAGACCAGCCTGGAAGACGCGGCAGATGTGCTGGCGGCCGCTTACATCCACTGTTCAGCGGATACCAGCGGTGAAATGCAACGGCGTTGCGTCGGTATTATCGGCGCGGGCGAAGCGCTGTCGACGATAATGATCCGCGGGCAGTGCAGCGGGCAGGCGGCGGCCGTCACTGAAGTCGTCTGAGTGCTAACGTGCCCTGTTAATCCAAGGCACGGTGGTTATGCCTCAGAATTGATATGACAAGCTGACCGAGAAATTACGCGGCTCGCCGTAAACATAATTGTTCATATAAGCGTAATAGGTTCTGTCAAACAGATTATTAACATTTGCCTGTATTGCCACCTGTTTGTTAACTTGGTAACGGGCAAAAAGGTTAGCTAACGGGTAGCTGCTCTGATAAACACGCTGGGTGCTACCGTCCGGTGCGGTAAGATTTTCAAACACGCGGTTCTGCCAGTTGATACCGCCGCCAATGGCCAGGTCCGGCAACGTTGGCAACTGATAACGCGTAAACAGTTTGAAGTCGGTTTGCGGCTGGTCCGGATTATAGCGTCCCTCTTTATCCCGCGCGACATAACGCGTCGCACCAAACGTCAACTGCAGATTGTCGGTGACTGCGCCGTTGAGCTCAAATTCCGCCCCTTTGCTCCGCGCTCCCTTGGTTGCCGTGTAGGCCTGCTCACTGCTGTTATTGACATAGACACCATTCTGTCCGGTACCGACGCTGTTCTGCTCAATACGGAACACCGCGACGGAGGCGGTCAGACGGCCATCCAACCAGGCGGATTTCAGGCCGGTCTCATAGCTTTTGCCGGTAACCGGTGACAAATAGCGGCCGGCGCTGTCGCGATAGGTTTGCGGCTGGAAGATCGAGGTATAGCTGGCGTAGGCCGACCAGGTATCGTTGATGTCATACACCAGGCCCGCGTACGGCGTGATGTTGTTTTTTTCCATATCGCCGCTGCTGCCGTTGGTGCTCCATTGGGTATAACGCGCGCCAACAATCAGCGCCAGCGGGTCGGCCAGAGAGAAACGTGCGGCGGTATAAGCTGATTTCTGGCGGATCACATCATCCGCGTTCAAATACCAACCCTGCCATTCCGGCTCGGCGATATTGCCATTCCAGTTATTGTTAAACGCGCCCATATCGCTGGCGGCGATGTTGTAGTTGTCGGGATCGGTAATGCCGTCCTGGCTGTAGGTAGCGTTATGCTGGCGGCTGTAGCTGATACCGGCCATCAACTGATGCCGGCGACCCAGCAACTTGAACGGACCGCTGGCATAACCATCTACGGAGGTCAGTTCACGCTTGCCTCGGTCCATGCTGCCGTAACCGGTCACACCTTCGCCGGTGCTCTGGTCCGGATAATCCATGACATACAGCAGATTATCGCTAAAGGTGTTCTCCGAGTGGGTGCCGTTAACGTGGAAGTTCCAGCCGTTATCAAAGTTATGTGCCAGGTCGGCATATACTTTGCGTGCGTTGGTGTCATAAGAGGTCCAGTCGGCGGAGGAGTTCAGGCTGCGGTTGTAGTGCGTCAGCGAACCATTGCTGTAAAATATCGGCAGACCGCCCCAGGTGGGGTTTCCGGTGTCGGCGTCTTCATAGTCGTAGCCAAGCGATAGGGTCGTGCGATCGGTGATATCCGCATCCACCACGCCATAGAGAAATTTTTTGCTTTTATGGTAGCGGTCCAGCCAGCTGTCCTGATCCTGATAGCCAGTCACCACGCGACCCCGTACCGAGCCATCTTCATTCAGTGGGCCAGAAACATCGGCAACATAGCGTTGTTTGTTCCAACTGCCATAGCCGGCGCTTACCGTGCCGGTGAACTCTTTACTGTCCGCATGTTTACGTACCATGTTAACTGACGCCGAGGGGCTGCCCGCGCCGGTCATCAGACCGGTGGCGCCGCGTACCACTTCAATACGGTCATAAATCGCCGTGTCTGAAGCGGCATCGCCGTAGTTCCACGCATCGCCAACCGAAGTGGGAATGCCGTCAAAGGTAAAGTTGGTGATTTTGAAGCCGCGGGAATAATACTCGGAACGTTCGCTGTCGACCAGATTGCTGGTGATGCCTGTGGTGTTATTCAGCACATCGGTAACGGTTTGCAATTGCTGATCCTGCATACGCTGCTGAGTTATCACGCTGATTGACTGCGGCACATCGCGTGGCGTCAGCAGCAGTTTGGTACCAGCGCGCGTGGTTTTTACCTGGTAGTCCTGTTTCTCATCTGCAGCCTTGCTGTCGGGGCTGGCATACACCACTAGATTCTGCTGGTCATTGCCGGCGGCCGTAGTGTTGCCTGTTTCGGTTGCCTGCGCCAGCATCGGGTTGAGGAGAGCATGTACCACCGTTGCCAGCAACGACATCGTGAATGTTTTACGGATGCTAAACACGCCTGATTTAGCACGAGTTTCCTTGCGATTCAAAGTCATAATATTTCCCGTCAGGAATAAGCGTGATCTGCTGTTTTAGTGCTTCTGTTGTTATGGGTGGTAACCCCGAAATAGCGGGGGAGAATTTGCCATTGCGAAGCATGTAAGGTAAAAACGCGCACTAATTGATAATACCAATGATAATCATTTGCTTTTATAATTATTAAAAAGTTTCATTTTAAAAATGTAAATACTTGTATATGTATTAATAATCAAAAGGTTAACTTTAATATCACTCCGTTGATTACTCATGTTTTCTTTTTTTGCGTGGAAAAGGGGGATGAAAAGTAGGAGGTAAAGAGGCGAAAATTGTTTTTTCCGCTATAAGCGGGCGTGGCTGTGCGCGTCATCGATCGGCTTGATTTGCTTAGTGTCCGTTAATATGTATGATTCTCATTCGTCTTTTTACCTTTCCTTGAAGCCATGGCCTATTGGAAACTTTTCATCCATTGATGGAGAATAGAATGAAACCGTTTTTCAGTCCGGCTAAAGCCGTGGTTGCTGCAACTATCGTTGCCTCTTTGAGTCTGACGGCTTGTCAGACTCGTGCTAAAAAAGCTGAAACCCTGGTGGCTTCTGCTGCGGCAAAACCGGTAGACCTGGCAGTTAAACAGCGTGTATTAGGTGATGGGCTGTATGAATTGGCGTATTCTCCGGCCGCCAATGCATTGTATGTTGCCAGTGCGCAGAGTTTTAAAGACGTGAACGGCGGGATGCTGTATCGCCTCGACCCGGCTACCCTGGCGACCAAAGGCGAGACCCATACCGATCTGAAAAACTTCGGCATGGCGATCGATGGCGATGGTAGCGTGTTCTATACCACCAATTCACTGGATGGTAGCGTGTCCAAAGTGGATGCGCAGAGCGGCAAAGTGCTGCAACGCTTGATGTTGGGTGGCGGTAAAGATAAAGACGGCGATGCGGTTGGCGCACGCGAGATATTCCTGCACGGCAATGAGTTGT
Source organism: Enterobacterales bacterium (assembly GCA_015654925.1). GTDB lineage: Bacteria > Pseudomonadota > Gammaproteobacteria > Enterobacterales > Enterobacteriaceae > Acerihabitans. Next base: position 183,379 of record JAATFX010000146.1, read on the forward strand.
ACGTCGGCCGTGTGGCTGATCCGGGCTTCATTACCGTGATCGACACCAAATCTTTCAAAGTAAAAACGACCATCAAAAACGCCGGGAAATGGGTGACCGGCATTATCTATTCACCGCTGACCGATCGCATTTATGCCGCCAATGGCGCGGGTGAGATTGTGGTAATCAATCCGCGCAGCCACAATATTGAGCAGCGTTGGAGACCGGATAATGGCAAAGAGTATCTGTTTCTAAATCTGGCGGAAGACCCGGCCACCGGTCGCCTGTTCGTCACCGATGATTCTAAAGGCAAAGCCACGCTGGTGTTTGATGAACGCACCGGAAAAGCGATCAAACGCATTGAAGGCGATGCTTTGGGCATTAAATTCAACGCCAAACGCAATGAGATCTACATCAGCCAGCGTGGGTCGAAGAAAGTGCTGCAGCTCGATGCCACCAGCTATGAGGTTAAAAATAGCTGGTCGTTCGACACCAACCCGAATAGTTTGCTGGTTTCAGCAGACGGTGAAACACTGTATGTTTCTTTAAAACAGGCATTTAACAAAGATAATTCTACTGAAGGACCGGATAGCGTCGCGCGCATTGCGCTGAAGTAAATACGGCAGGGGGGCCCTGGGCGCCTCATCATAAGGGGATGCGCGCCGGTGCATGAAAAGCAAAAAGCCCGCGTCAGTTTCCTGACGCGGGCTTTTCTAAAATCTTGGCTCCTCTGGCTGGGATCGCCTTTGCCGGTAACTGGCTAATAAATAAGCTAAACCTGAATTCCCTTTCTGTCAAGATCACCAGAATGACCACCATTTTGCTGATATTGAAATAGAGAATCTGAAAGTATATAATCATCCCCATGAAGACAGATAAAGCGGATAAGCACTCTCAACAGAACGATAAAGCGGATGTTCCTTTACCGCCGCCGGTGGAGCGCGCCATTTACAAGTTAGGCAGCGACCTGGCGTTGGCGCGTAGACGCAGGCATCTGTCCCAAGCATCGCTGGCCGAACGTATGGGGTCATCCATATCCACCGTGCGGCGCATGGAAAAAGGCGATGTCCGGGTCCCTATACACTTTTTCGCTCGAGCCATGCATGTGTTCGGCGATATACAGGCCCTGGCAGAAATGTTGGACACGGCGCGTGACGACATTGGCCTGACCTTGATGGATGAGAATCTCCCCAAACGGATACGCGCTAAATCATCTTCTTCAGGAGCTTTATGAAAGCGTTGACCTCGATCCGCCAGCAAATACAGGTCCGTTTGGGCAGTGCCGGCACCGCAATCGGTACTCTGATTTATGTCAAACAAGGTCGGCGTGAGAATACCGCTTTTTCCTATCATGATGACTGGCTCACCAATCCGGAACGATTCAGTGTTTCCGCAGATCTGAGTCTGGTCGCAGGATATCAACCGCATAAGGCATTGTCAGCCCAGGATTCCGCCTTTCATAGCGCCATTGCCGATACTGCCCCCGACGCCTGGGGTCGGCGGGTTATTGCGCGCGATCATGCAAAACGCCGCAAAGATAATTCCGCGATCGCACCGCTGACCGAAATGGATTACCTGCTCGCGGTGGATGATTTCAGCCGGGTCGGGGCCTTGCGTTTGTGCGATTTGGATGGACGATTTCATCGAACCGTAGAGGATGGGAGACGCAGCACGCCACCGCTGGTGGAGTTAAATCGTATTTATCAAGCCAGCCGCGCCGTTGAGCAAGGCCGGGAAAGTATACAGGATTTGCGCTATCTCCAAGGTAAAGGTACCTCTCTGGGCGGCATGCGGCCGAAAAGTACGGTAATAGATGAGGATGGTTCCCTTGCTCTTGGGAAATTCCCGAGCGTAGGCGACACGCGTAGCGTGACCCGTGGTGAAGTCCTTGCTCTATGCTTGGCGCAACAGGCCGGCATTGAGTCTGCTCCAGCGCGTATTGCTGAATTGGAAGGAATACCGGTTGCGATCATTCGCCGATTCGATCGCGACGGCGCCGATGGGCGTATTCCTTATCAATCAGCTGCCACCGTACTCCAAGCTTCGCGGGAGGAAGAGCGCAGCTATACCGAAATCGCCGATGCTATACGCTCAATCGGACTTGCGCCGACTGCGGATTTGCAACAGTTATGGCGTAGATTGGTTTTTAACCTGCTGATTACCAATGTTGACGATCATTTGCAAAATCACGGTTTCCTGCATGTGCAAAACGGCCTCTGGCGATTGGCGCCGGCTTTCGACCTTAACCCCTTTCCTGACAAAGAGCGGGAATCCAAAACATGGTTGTCCGAAGAGGATGGGCCGATAACCGATCTGAGCATGTTGCTGGCGCGTAGTTCCTATTTTGCC
>JAATFX010000111.1 GCA_015654925.1 Enterobacterales bacterium
CCCCTACACCGTCGGGCTTTTACGCGCGCGCGCCACGATCTGCGTCGGGTTGACGAAGCGCAGCGCCACGATCAGCCAGATAAGCGAGCTCACCATATAGATAACGGCCATGGCGTCGATGGATTGGCCGGCCCTCACCCCGGCGGCGAACACGGAATAATACAGGGACACCACCAACGTTTGGCTGGTGGGGCCGGCGGTCAGGAAAGTGAGTTCAAACATGGAGATGGTCCTGACCAGCGACAGCAGGGTGGCCGCCAGGATGCCGGGGAGCAGCATGGGAATCAGCACATGAATGAACAGTTTGCCCGTGCTTGCGCCAAAGACGTGGGCCGCCGCCTCGATGCGCGGATCGATTTGCTCGATAAACGGTATCATCAGCACCACCACGAACGGCACGGTCGGGACCAGGTTGGCCAGGATCACGCCGTTCATGGTGCCGGCCAGGCCCAGGCGATACAGCAAGGTCGCGAGGGGAATGCCGAAGGTGATCGGCGGGACCAGCAGCGGCAGCAGGAACAGCACCATCACCAGCGATTTGCCGGGGAAATTGCGGCGCGCCAGCCCATAGGCGGCCGGCACGCCGATCAGCGCCGACAAAATAACCACCGTGCCGACGATCTGGAAGGTCACCAGCAGCACGTTGCCCAGCTGGAATTCCCGCCAGGCGGAAAAGTACCAGCGGGTCGTGTAGCCGGCCGGGAGCCAGGTGCCGAGCCAGCGGGTGCCGAACGAATTCACCACGACGGTGGCGATCAGCGCCAGCAGGTTGATGACGAAGAAGGCGATAAAGGCCCAGAGAGCGAATTTCCAGAGCCTGTCTATTATATTTTCCGCGGTCATGGTTGGTTATCCAGGTTCATGGTTTATCCCTTGCCCGCACCCGCGGGCCCCTTGTAGAACAGGCTGCGCGCCGTGAGGATGATGGCGACGATACCGAATTGCACCACGGCCATAATCATGGCGATGGCCGATGCGAAAGAGTAATCATACTGCTCGAATGCCGCCTGCGAGGCCGCGATGGACAGCACCCGCGTCTCGCCCGCCGGCGCGCCCAGGATAACGGCGGACGGGAAGACCGAAAACGCATCCACAAACGACAGGCAGAACGTGACGGCCAGGCCGGGCAGGATCAGCGGCAGAATAACCTGCTGGAAACGTTGGCGCGCGCGGGCGCCAAGGGTGGCGGCGGCATGCTCCAGGGCCGGGTCGATGCCGGAAATCATCGACAGGGCCAGCAGGAAGGTGAAAGGGAACCCGGTGATGACCAGGGACAGGAAGACGCCGGTATAATTGTGGACCAGGCGCACCGGGTGATCGATCAGGCCGATGGTCATCAGCACCCGGTTAAACCAGCCCTGCGGACCGAGGTAGTTCAGCATGCCTTCGGCGACCAGCACGGTGCCCAGGGTGATCGGTACCACGAGAATGGTCGTCAGCACGCGCTGGTGGCGCATCAGCCGGACGCGCATGGCGATGGGCACGGACAGCGCGACATTCACCAGCGTGACGGGCAGGGCGAGCTGCAGGGTCAGCAGGATGGTGCCGTACATATAGGGATCGGAGAAAAACTTGGCGTAGTTCGCATACCAGGCCCCGCTTTTGGGTATGAAGGAATGGACCAGCCCATAAAGGAAGGGGTAGATAAACAGCAGCAGCACGAAGAGCGCCGCCGGCAAAATCAGCAGCGTCACGCCGTCAAAACCATATTCCGCCAGCCTGCGGCTGCCGCGGAGGTGCGACGTTGCGGGGTCGGCCGTCTTCATGGTGTGATCCCCCGCGCGTAGACCAGTATGCGGTCGGGCGGCGCACCCAGGCGGATCGCCGCTCCCGGGTCAATCGCGTCCCGCGCCCGGAAAAACACCTCGCATCCGTCGGCGGTCCGGCCGGAACCGAGAAAATTTTCGCCGGAATATTCCATGCCGGTCACGGTTGCGCCGATGGCGCCGTCCGGCATCGGAACCAGGTCGGAAGGGCGAATGGCGGCAACCACCTCCCCGGTGTCGGTGGCATCCATTCCCTTGCCCCACAGGGAGGCGCCCGCCAGCGTCATTTCCACATCATCGCCGTGCTTGCGCACGATCCGCGCGGGCAGCGCGTTGCGAAATCCCATGAACTCCGCCACATCAAGATGCGCCGGCCGATTGTAGAGATCTTGCGGCGTGCCGATTTGGCGCACGCCGCCGTCGCGCAGGACGACGATCCGGTCGGCGAGGGAAAGGGCCTCGTCCTGGTCGTGGGTCACATAGATGGTGGCGGAACCGAGCAAGCGGTGGATGCGGCGGATTTCGGCGCGCATTTCGAGCCGGAGCTTGGCATCCAGGTTGGAAAGGGGTTCGTCCATCAGCACCAGGGGCGGTTCCACCGCGATGGCGCGCGCAATGGCGACGCGCTGTTGCTGTCCGCCGGAAAGCTGGCCCGGCAGTTTATCCGCTTGCTGCGCCAGCCGGACCACGCCCAGGGATTCCTCTACTTTCAGATCGATCGCGGATTTCGCCATGCCCTGCATTTTCAGGCCGAAACCCACGTTGCGCCGGACGTTCATGTGCGGGAACAGCGCATAGTTCTGGAACACCATGCCGAAACCGCGATCCTCGGGCTTGAGCCTATCGATACGGCGATCGTCGAGCCAGATCCCGCCCCCGGTCAGGGACAAGAGGCCCGCCAGGCAATTCAGGGCGGTGGATTTCCCGCAGCCCGACGGACCGAGCAGCGCGATGAACTCCCCGCGTTTGACCGTCAGGGACACGTCCCGCAGCGCATTATGGGTACCGAAAGCGCGGCTGATATTTTCCAGCCGCAGTTCGCGAAAATCCCGTGATGTTATTGCCATTGTTGACTGCCTCAAACTGAACCGGATGTCAAAGAGTGTGCGGGAGCCGAAAACGCCAGCTCCCGCATATTGCCTATTTATGCATCTTGGCCGCGCCGATTTCGCGGTCCCACTTATCGAACATGGCGACGAGCTGCGTGGAGTCGAGCGGCGGTTCGGTCGGATTGTCGGCGATAAGCGCGGCGTACTCGGGGCGCCCGAACTGCTTGATCGTCTCCTGGCTTTCAGCCGGCGCCATGTCAAGGGTGACGCCCTTGATGGACGGGCCGGGATACATGTAGCCGTGATCGTACATAAAGGCCTGCTGTTCCGGTTTCAGGATAAAGGCCATCAGTTGCAGCACGACATCCAATTTTGCCTGGGGGATACCTTTGGGAATCGCCATGTAATTGGCGTCGCCTACCCAATGGAATCCTTTCAGGGTGCCTACTTTGTACTCTTCGGGTACGATCCCCAGGTAACGCGGGTTGATGTCCCAGCCTGTGGTCGTGGCGATGATATCGCGGGTGCCCTCGGCCAGTTCCTTCATGGATGCCGTGGTGCCGCCGGGGTAGTATTCAATGCAGCCGTCAAGTTGCTTGAGATAGGCCCAGGTCTTGTCCCAGCCGTTGATCGGGTCCTGCGGGTCCTTGTCCCCGAGCAAATAGGGCAGTCCCATCACAAAGGACCTGCCGGGGCCGGAATTGGACGGCCGGGCGTACATGAACTTGCCGGGATTGGCCTGGCACCAGGCCAGCAATTTCTCCGCCGTGTCCGGCATGTTTTTTACGCGATCCGGCGCGTATTCGAGCAACGGTCCGGACGGATACCAATCCACGACAAACGCCTGTCCCTTGGCCATCTTCTGCATCAGGTAGGCGCCGGGGAGATAGAGTTGCTCCAGGTCCGGAAACTTGTCCTGGTATTTGGGCAGGATCTGCATCCACAGGCCCTGGCCCATCCCGGCGGCCAGCGCGTCGTTGCCGGTCAGGACGAAGTCGATATCGACGCGGCCGGAGTCTTGCTGGGCCTTCAGCTTGCCGGCCAGTTCGGGCGCCGTGGCCTGCGTGAAGACAAAGTTCTTGACCAGTTCGGGATGGTCGGTCTTGAATTTGTCGAACGCGGGCTGGCTGACCTGCAGGTCGCCGGCCACATCGATGACGTTGATGGTGACGGGTTCCGCGAAAGCCTGAAACGAACCGGCGAGAGACGAGAGAACCACGGTAGCCGCCAGGGCGGCCAGACGGCAAATGGCAGTGCTGCTTTTTTTCACGACTCCACTCCTTTTATCATTGGTAAGGTACCCGGCATGGTCAGGCTTGCGCGCGGCGCTAGCGGGTGAGCTTGCTTGCGGCGGGACCATCGGCGAACAGTTGGCAGTTTCCGTGCTGCTGCAAAACGGAAGCGGGCCACAGGTTGGTAACCGGTCCTTCCAGGACTTCGCGCAGGGCCTCGGCCTTGCGTTCGTCCGGAACGGTCAGGATCACGACATTACTGCTCATAATGCGCCGGACCGTCATGGAGATGGCCCGGTGGGGAACCTCTTCAAGGGTGGCGAACCAGCCCTCGCCAAACTGCTGCCGGCGGCAGCGCTCATCCAGATCGACCACCTTGAAGGCCTCGGTGGAGGTAAAATCCGCCGGCGGATCGTTGAACGCGAGATGGCCGTTCTCGCCGATGCCGGCGAACATGACGTCAATGGGATGCATATCGAGAAGCTGGTTGATCCGCCGCAGTTCTTCAGCCAGATCCTCAGCGTCGCCCTGGACGAAGTGAAAGGCGCCGAGAGTGGGCAGCTTCGAGACGAAACGCTCCTGGAGATAGCGGCGGAAGCTGGCCGGATGCGTTGGCGGCATGCCGATATATTCGTCGAGGTGGAAAGCGGTGACGCGGGACCAGTCGATCTCGTCGTGCCCGGTAAGCGCCGCGAGCACCTCAAACTGGCTGGCGCCGGTCGCCACCACGATGTTCGCATGGCCGTTTTTCTCGATTGCCTTGACGATTGCCGCCGCCCCGGCCGCCGCCGCCTGGTCGGCGGCATCTGCCTTGCTGGCGAATTTCTGGATGTTAATCATTAGATCCTCATTGGGTGTACGGAGCCGGTAGCTGCCCGCGTCATAAAATTCTTATGGGCGGCGGCAGGCTTGCAATGGGTTGGTTGTATGAATTTAAACCAAGCTACAATCGGAGGGAGGGAAAGGTCAATGGTAAAATTTCACAAATGTGATACATCTTTCTTATATTATTCAGTAAATTTACACAAACGATGTTAACAACGCCTGCGCTCGATAGCCACATTGCGAAATAAGTACAAGATTTATAATATTATTATGTTGGTATCAACTGGATATCAGACGGGTAAACGCGCGGTGTAATAATTGTTTTTTGCCAGGGAAATGTTGGTATACGGTTAGTTTGCGTTTGCAATTTACTTTCACGATAAGTAATCTTTCTCAAAATGCAACTGACCCGTAGGTCATCACCCATTGGGGGTAATACGGCGTTATAGGATGTTTAGTCATGACGAAAACGCGTAAGTCCAAACATGGCGGTGCCGGCCTTCGTGAAATCGCATCCGCGGCAAACGTCAGTATCGCCACGGTTTCACGGGTGCTGAACGGGAATGACCGCGTCGATCCGGCAATGCGCAAGCAGGTGCTGGAAGCGGCCGGTAAACTCAAGATTGACACCGCGCATCCCGGCAAGACCGGCGCCCTGGTGTTTTTGCTCAGCAACCGGTCTATGTTGCCGCCCTTCCACGCCAGTATCCTGGCGGGAGTCGAATCCTATTGCGCCGCCCATGGCTGGGATCTTTATTATGTTTCCCTGGCCTATCCGCCCAATGCTCCCGCGCGCGAGCTGCACTTGCCCAAGCTGATACAACGCCGCGACCAGGTGCGTGGGGTCATTCTTGCGGGCAACCCCTCGCCGAATCTGATCGAGTTGCTTGAACAAAAGGGCATCGGTTATGTGGTGCTGGGCAGCAACATTCTCGGCGAGTTTCCCACGCTGAAGAACGATGTCGTCTTCTCCGATGAGACGCGCGGCGGCGCGGATGTGACCCGCTATCTTACCAGCCTCGGCCATCGGGATATTTGGTTTGTCGGCAATACCCGCCTGCCGTGGTTCGCCCGCTATTACGAGGGATATTGCCAGGTCATGGAAGAGGCGGCGCTGACGCCCAGGTTAAGCAGCATCGATTCGGAAGATGATACCGAGATCGGCTATCTGGGAACCAAATACCTGCTGGCCACCGGCGAACCGGTGTCCGCCATCTTCGCCGGCAACGATTCGACCGCGTGCGGAGTCTACAAGGGGTTGCGCGAACAGGGTCTGCGCATCCCTGAAAATATCAGCGTGGTTGGCTGCAATGATACGGTGGGTGATTTGCTTTACCCCAGCCTGACGACGATCCGGGAATTTCCCGAGCAGATGGGGCGGCATATGGCGGAGCTGCTGTTGGAGCGCATCGCCAACCCCGATCTTGAATCCCGGCGGCTGATGATGCCGACCCAGTTTATCAGGCGCGACTCATGCGCGCCGTTCGCCGAGGGGGAGCCCCGCGGCGCTGAAGATGGCAATTCGGAATGGCGTCTTTTAACCCCGGGCTCCCCGGGCTGAACTACGCCAATCACTGAACAGCCGGATCAGTAGGAATTCTTCGCGCGCTGGCGACAACCATGCCATCTCCTTTTTTGTCAAATCGATTGAAACTAAATAACGCCTAGCGACGAGGCGATATGGCAAGTAAGGATAACCAGCATCAATCCCGGGCGCGATCGAATTCGGCCTGGGCGCGCTCCAATTCGGGACCGTGGGCCAGCGCCCAATCGTAGAGCGCGGTGAAGGGTTGCTGCAGGGACTGGCCGAACGGCGTTATCGTGTACTCGACGCCAATCGGCATCGTGGGCAGCACCTCCCGGCGGACCAGCCCGTTGCGTTCCAGGCGTTTTAGCGCGTCGGCGAGCGACTTATGCGTGATGCCATCGAGCCGGCGCATGATTTCGTTGAAACGCGATGGCCTCGAACACAAGACCGTCAAGATGAGCACCGACCACTTGTTGGCGATATGCGCCAGTATCGCCTGCGTTCTTTGCACTTCGATCAGCCCCTCATCGGCAATGGCTTTAACCCTCCCGCCTGGCGCACGCGCCTTGACGGTAAATTCTTTGATCGTCTGGGGCACAGGTATACTCCGTGATATCTACGCTATATGTAGTGCGTAATTGACCGTAGGTATAGAAGATATATCATCAAGCTTCATGGCATCAAGCCGCTTATTGCCTGGCGGTATGGGTGGTTTATGCTGCCGTTTGGCAGTCGGTGATTCCTCTTCATCCGTTACCGGCGATAAAATTCAAGGAGTCTTTATGAGCAATGTAAATACCGGCACGCCGGGTACCGCCGTCGTCACCGGCGCATCCGCCGGAATAGGCAAGGTCTATGCCGACCGTCTTGCCGCGCGCGGGTATGACCTCCTCCTCCTCGCGCGGCGAGCTGACCGGTTGCAGGCCATCGGCGCCGACCTCCGGTCGCGCTACCCGGTGCGCGTCGAGTCCCTGGCGGCGGACCTCGCTACGCCCGGCGGACTCGCACTGGCCGTGCAGAAACTCACCGCCGATCCGTCGATCGCCGTCCTGGTAAATAACGCGGGCGCTTCCAGGGTGGGAAGCCTTGCGCAGACCACTTCTGAACAGCTATCGGCCATGGTCGCGCTCAACGTTACCGCGCTCTCGACGCTTACCCTGGCGGTTCTGAGCGGTTTTCAGGAACGCGACTCAGGAACCATTATCAATATCGGGTCCATGGTTGGCTTCGCGCCGACGGCTTTTGTGCCCATCTATGGGCCGACCAAAGCCTATATACTTAACTTCACGCAGGTTCTGCAACAGCAGCTTGCGGATACCGGCATCCGGGTTCAACTGGTCGCTCCTTCGGCCACGGTCTCGGAGGGATGGGATGTCGCCGGGTATTCGCTCTCCAATCTCGATCCCGCCATCGTTATGAGCACCGAAGATTGCGTGGATGCGGCGCTTCGCGGCCTCGATATGGGTGAACTCATTACCTTGCCTTCCCTGCAGGACGATAGCCTGCTGAGGAACTTCGAGACGGCCTCGGGGGCGCTTTTCGAGGCCGCCTTTCTCACCGGCCAGCCCGCTGCGCGCTATGGCCTTTCGCGTTAACATCGCAGCAATGGCATGGCCCGGCTCTGCCCGTTGGCGGCTCGTCAACGGCTCTTGCTGGAAGCGCTTCATATTTGCACCTTAAAACATGCACTATGTCGTTAATGCGTGTTTTAAGGTGCGGTCATTACCTTGGCCGCGTGCCGCGAGCTGCACCTTGTGCTAGGTTATTCTAAAAGCACGGGAGCCATGGCCATGATTAAAACCGATCTCTCGGACGCCTACCGAAACTATATCGCCTGTCTTAATGAGCAGGACTGGCCGCAGTTGGGGGCGTTCGTTCATGATGATGTGCACTATAACGGTAAGTTGATCGGGTTAGCGGGCTATCGCGCGATGCTTGAAGGGGATTTTGCGGCCATTCCCGATCTTTATTTCGCTATTCGGCTGTTGATCACCGACCCACCGAATATAGCGTGCCGGCTGAATTTCGACTGTACGCCGCAGGGGGCGTTTCTCGGGCTGCCGGTCAATGGCAAGCGGGTTGCCTTTACCGAGAATGTATTTTATGAATTGCGCAGCGGGAAAATCTGGCAGGTATGGTCGGTTATCGATAAGGCCGCCATCGAGGCGCAGCTTTAAGCGGACCGCATGCCGATGACGGGGCCGGCGGATGGCAGGACCGCAAATCCGCGCAAGTTATATCTGGCTCAGGCGCCGGACGATGCTCTCGCGCACATTATCGATATGGGTCATCACCGCGGCGCGTGCTCCGCCGGCATCGGCGTTGCGCAGCGCGGTAATAATCTCCAGATGTTCCCGGTGGCCCTTAACGAACCTTTCCGGCACCTGGCGCAGGTTAAACATCCGCGTCTTAAGCCGCAGGCTTTCAATATATTGCATTAACAGCATATTGCCGCTGTATTGGGCCAGCGCGTTATGCAGGCGGTTATCCACCGTCCAGTCGTCCTGCGGATCGGGATTGTCCGCCGCCAGCAGCCGGTTGATATCCGCTTCAATGGCGTCCAGTTCATGCGCCGGCACCCGCCCGGCGGCCAGGCTGGCGGCTTCCGCCTCCAGGGTGCGCCTGACATGCAGCGTTTCGATCAGCTCGCGGATGGAGAACTCTTTCACCACCGGCGTGCGTCCCCCGGCGCGGCTGATAAAACCTTCGTTTTCCAGCCGGTTCAGCGCATCGCGCACCGGCGTGCGGGAGATATTCAGCAACTCCGCCAGCCGCCTTTCCTGCAGCACCGTATTGACCGGCAGCTCCCGGTTGATAAGCATATTCAACAGCACATCGTAGGCTTTGCCGCTGAGATTTTGTTCGCGTTCGCCAATCAAATCAGAGGTACGTTTGATGGAATCCATAGTGTCGTTTCACGTTAACAGAACACTGAATAAAAAAGCAGGCGCAGATACCTGCCATGCCCGTACCCTGGCGCGGCGACGGCGCCTGGCCAGGCCGCCGCCGCCGGCAAATGATTTTATTGGGGCAATGTCCGCACCGGGTCTTTCGGGTAAGGATCATAGCCCACAATCGGGGTGACGAGTTTAGCATAAGTCCCATCGGCCACCATATCGGCCAATGCCTTATTCACCGCCGCCGTCAGGTTGGGTTTGCCTTTTTTGAAGGCAAAGCCTTTCTGGATTTTACTGACGTAGTCCGGCGTTTGCTGTAGCGGCAAATGCATGTCCTTGATCAAAAAGGCGTTGCCGATCGAGTCGTTGATTACGCCGTCGATATTGCCGTTGGCCAAATCCTGCACCGCGGCGGTCACGTCGATATAATTTTTCAGCGTCGCGCCGTGATCCACGGCCAATTGGGCATAGGTTGAGGAAACCTGGGCGCCAATCCGTTTTCCTTTTAAATCCTCGGCGGATTTAATATCGGTTTTCATCGGAATAATAATACGGCCGCCCGATTCAATCCATCCATCGGAAAAGACAATGGCTTTTTGCCGGGCCGGCGTAATGTCCATCGCCGCGCTGCTCATATCAAACTGATTGGCTTGCAGGCCGACCAGAATCGAATCCCATTTGGTGATAACCGGCGCGTATTCCAGGTCTAAACGTTTGGCGATTTCTTTTAATACCCGAATTTCCAGGCCGTCCAGCTTACCGTCGGCGCTGCGCATGCTGAACGGCGGATCGGTCCCTTCGGTGGCGACCGACAGTTTGCCCGGCTGCAATAACTCCAATTTGGCGTCGGCGGCGCTGGCATGGCCCAGGGGGATCATTGCGGCAAGAACGGTGGCAATACGAAGAAAATGCTTAATTTTCATGATGTCGCTCTCAATGTGTTGATGATAAAACTGCACGTTTTGATAGTTGCGATAAACAGAACTCATTACCGGGCGTGATTCCCGCTAAAAAAACTGCCGTGGGCGGCTTACCGTTTTTCGCTGGCCAACAGCGCCAGCAATTCAGCCATGACCGTTGCGCCCAGCAGGGAGGTGATTTGCCCCGGGCCGTCGTACATCGGGCTGATTTCCGTGACGTCGCAACCCACCAGGTTGATGCCCTGCAATTTGCGCAGCAGTAACAGGGCTTCGCGGGCGGTGGGGCCGCCGGCTTCCGGCGTTTCCACGCCCGGTGCCGAGGCGGGATCGACAAAATCCATATCGAAGGTGATAAACGTCGGTTTCCCGGCGGTGCGCTGTGCGATAAGTTCCGCTAACGCGCCGATGCCCATTTCAAACATGTCATCGGTGGTCACCACCGCAAAACCGAGATCCAGCGACTGGCTGATATCGGAGGTTTGGAATAGCGAGCCGCGCAATCCGACCTGAATGGAATGGGCCGTATCGATGATGTTCTCTTCCGCCGCGCGGCGAAAAGGCGTGCCGGCGCTATAGCGCTTACCGGCAAAGTATTTGTCCCAGGTGTCGCTGTGGGAATCGAACTGTATCAGCGCCACCGGACCGTGGCGTTTGGCCACGGCGCGCAGCTCGGCCAGGGTAATGGAATGATCGCCGCCGATGCCGCAGGGTACGACGCCTGCCTCGACCAGTACCGATACCGCCTGCTCGATGCGCTCCAGGCTTTCTTCTTCATAACCCGGCACCACCGACGCATCGCCGGCGTCGGCCACCCGCAGCGTCTCGAATACGTTGATATTGTTACGGTAGGGATTAATGGGGCGCAGCATAATCGACATGCCCCGCACCGCGTTGGGGGCAAAACGCGCGCCGGGACGGAACCCCGCGCCTGAATCGGACGGCAGGCCGATCACCGCCGCGTCAAGCTGGCTTAAGTCGGTCGCCATCGGTAACCGCATAAAGGTGGGCACGCCGCAAAACCGCGGGGTTTCCAATGAATCAGTGGGTAATACGCTCATACTGTGACTCCGTGGCAATTAGCTGAAACGGGCCTGACGACGTTCAAGCCATGACGAAAGCTCCGTCAGGAAGGTGGTCAGAACCAGGTAAATAAGCGCCGCCGCAATGTAGAACTGGAATGGGCGGAAGGTGGCGGAAATAATGGTTTGGGCATATAGCGTGATATCGATAACGGTAATGGTCGATAACAGCGAGGTGTTTTTCAAAGTGGAAATCGCTTCATTGGTCAGCGGCGGCAATACGATGCGGAATACCTGCGGCAGAATAATACGGCGCATCACTTCCCATTTGCTCATGCCCAGCGCGAAGGCCGATTCCGTCTGGCTGCGCGGCACCGCCTGCAGGCCCGAGCGGATAATCTCGGCCACATAGGCGCCGCTGTTCAGGCCCAGCGCCAGCACGCCGGCCACGAACGGCGAGAGATGAATGCCGATTTGCGGAAAGCCGAAGTACACCACAAACACCTGGATTAGCGCCGGCGTGCCGCGGATAAACCAAATATAGAACCGGCCGAGGCCGCGGAATAATTTTACCGGCGAGATTTTGGCGCTGACCGCCAGGAAACCGAAAATCCAACTGAGAACAATAGTGACAATGGTGATCAGTAAAACGGTCCAGGCGGCTTCCAGAAAACCCGCGCCGTAGGTATTGATGTCGCTCCATAATTGAATCATGGCTGGTTCTCCCTGGATATCCTGGCGATATCTTCATGTAAAATCCGGCTGAGGAACTGGCGTAACCGGGGGCTTTCCGGATGGTGCAGCACCTGCCGCGGCGGCCCGTCTTCCGCCATCACGCCCTGATCGAAAAACAGTACGCGGGAGGACACATCGCGGGCGAAGGCGATTTCGTGGGTGACCAGCAGCATGGTCATTCCCTCTTCGGCCAGGGAGGCCATCAGCGCCAGCACTTCACCCACCAACTCCGGGTCGAGGGCGGAAGTCACTTCATCAAACAGCATCAATTGCGGTTTCATCGCCAGCGCCCGCGCAATCGCCACGCGCTGCTGCTGCCCGCCGGAGAGACGGGCGGGATACTGATCGCGTTTTTCGTAAAGACCGACGCGATTGAGCAAGGCTTCGGCATCGGCAATCGCCTGCTTGCGGTTGAGTTTGCGCACCAGCAGCGGCGCTTCAATTACGTTTTCCAGCACGGTCATATGGGGCCACAGGTTATAGCTCTGAAACACCATGCCGATACGCGCGCGCAGCAGGCGCAACTGCTCCGGCGTCGGCTGATCCCGCGCCCCTTCGCGGAAATCGAAGGAGAACTCATCAAAATTCATAAAACCGCTTTGCGGCATTTCCATTACGTTCAGGCAGCGCAAAAAGGTGCTTTTGCCGGAGCCGCTGGCGCCGATAATGGATACCACTTCACCGGCGTGAACTTCTAGCGCCACGTTTTTCAGCACGTGAAGATCGCCGTAGCTTTTATTTAATTCGCGAATGGTTAATAGCGGCTCAGGGGAGGGGGTCATTCAACCTCCCCGGCCGCGCTCGCGGCATCGCTAAGGGCAAGAATGATGTCCGTCGGCCGGCGCGATGCGCCATTGATGGGGGTGATATCCTGCGGGCAGGCGGATAGCACCAGATAAATATCACATTCCGCGCGCAGTTGCAGAACGTCGCCGGCAACCGAACGGGGGGGCAACCGATCCAGCGCGCCCGTCGCCGTAATCGGGACATTCATAAAAAGATTCAGCGAGGCCGGGGTAAAGGGCAGGGCAACGCCATGTTCCGCCAGGGCTTCGTGAAAATTATCCGTACAGCTGCGGTGATAATCAACACAGCCCAGTTCGCGGTAGATTGCGGCGTTACAGGGGCAAAGCAAGGTGTCGTGACGGCCGGGCGTGGTATCGCCCACCAGCGTAAACAGCGGACGGCGATAATTGCTGACTACCGACATCCCGAGTTCGTAAAAGAGATTGCTATTAACCGATCGGGTATGTTCCATAGAGGAATATTCAAAGGGATCGGCCTGGGTGACGGCCCATGCGTCCACCACCTGGTTGCCGTGGAGATTTTTAATGCCCAGCACCTGCCCTTGCCGCAGCGGCACCGCCGTGCCCCGCGTGGCGGCCAGCGTAAACTCGGTAAGAGATGGGTCGTTTTTAGCGGTCATAAAGATCCTCTCTGGTAAAAAATACCTTGGATTTACTTTGGAATTCTTTTGGTATACACAAGAAATGCAATTAAAATGCCACCACCGCGGTTTTCACCCAAAGAGAAAAAAATAATGGAAAAATATTGCCTGATTCCGCAGCCCATACACCCTGGCGGCCTGGACAAACTTAGGGAAAACGGCGTTGAACCGCTGGTGGGCGAGGCGGCGTGCAACAATGCGCCCGCCGATCGGGTGGTGGCGGCTATCTGGCGCAGCGGGCAATTTTCGCGCACCCAAATGATGCAACTGCCCGCATTATGTACAATTGGCGTGCATGGGGTGGGGGTGGATGGTATCGATGTACAGGCCGCTTCCGATCTGGGCATTGTGGTGTTCAATACCCCCGGGACCAATACCCGTTCGGTCGCCGAGCATACGCTGGGCCTGATCTTCGCCTTAACCAAACGTATTCCCGCCGCCGATAGGGCCATGAGAACCGGGAATTATGCTTTTAGATTCCAGGGCGGCTTAAGCGAACTGCGCGATGCGACGCTTGGGGTCATCGGCTTTGGCGCTATTGGGCAGGCCACCGCGCAACTGGCGCGGGCCATGGGGATGCGGGTGCAGGTGCTGAGCCGCCGCGGCGCCGGGGAACTGGCCGCCGCGGGGCTGCAAAAAGCGCAGAGCCTGGCGACGCTGCTCGGTGAGAGCGATGTGGTTTCGCTGCATCTGCCCTCGGTGCCGGAAACCCACAAGATGATTGGCGCGCCGCAGCTGGCGCTAATGAAACCCGGCGCTTTTTTGGTGAATACCAGCCGGGGGGCGCTGGTGGATGAGCCGGCGCTGATTGATGCCCTGAGGCGCGGCGCGATAGCCGGGGCCGGCCTGGATGTTTTTTGCCATGAGCCGGTGCCCGCCGGCGATCCGCTGCTGGCCCTGGAGAATGTTATTGTTACGCCGCATATCGCCGCCTCGACGGAGCAGGCCATGATGGCCATGGCGAATGCGTCGGTGCAGGGCATACTGGATATCTTGAACCAGCGTCTGCCGGCTTCGCCGATTAACCCCGAAATCTGGGATAAACGGCGGCGGCGCGGCTGACGGACGCGGAGGTATTACCCGGCGGCGTCGATAACCCGGGCCATCGGCGCCACGGTCACGCCGCTTTTCTCCAGCAGTGCGCGCAGCCGGCCCGCCATCGCCACCGCGCCGGGGGTGTCGCCATGCACGCAGATACTGTCGATCCGGGATTTCAGCCGTTTGCCGCCAAGGGTAATAATGGCCTGGCTTTCCAGCATCCGCATAATGCGCGTCGCGGCCTGCTCGGGGTCATGCAGTACCGCGCCCGGCAATTTGCGCGATACCAGATTGCCGTTATCGGCATAGGCCCGGTCGGCATAAATTTCCCGTACCAGCCGCAACCCCATCTTTTCGCCGGCTTTTTCCGTTTCCATTCCCGGCATCACCACCATCAGCAAATCCCTGTCAACGGCATAAATGGCCCTGGCCACCGCCATGGCCAGCCCGGCATCCTCCGCCGCCATATTACCCAGCGCGCCGTGGGTTTTCACATGTCTGAGCGGATGGCCGATGCTGTCGGCCAGGGCTTTCAAGGCGCCAATCTGGTAAATAATCTGCCGCTCGATTTGCGCCGGGCTATCGCCGGTTATCTGCCGGCGGCCAAACCCCTGGATATCATTGAAGCCGGGATGGGCGCCGGCGCCGACGCCGTTGATTTTAGCCTGCTCCAGGGTAGCGAACATCACGTCGGGATCGCCGGCGTGGAAGCCGCAGGCAATATTCGCCGATGTGACGATGCCAAGCATTTTTTCATCTTCGCCCATATTCCAGGCGCCGAAACTTTCTCCCATATCGCTGTTCAGGTCGATCAACATGCTGTAGCGCTCCCCGTGGCGGTTCGTCGGCAATCAGTATGACTGGCATCATTCTTGCCTACCATATCTTGCGTACCATTTTTGCGTAGGTAGTCGTGCGTAGCAAGCGGTGCATGCCAGTCCCGGTGTATTGACAGGCATTAGTTGGTATGCCAAAAGTATTCCATAAACTTTGGCAGACTTAAGCACTTGCGGCAATCAATATTTTCGAACAGGAATGCAGAGTGGAACACAGACCAGCATCAGCCGAATGGCGGATTCTCCCTATTGCCGATCAGGCGGTGTTTGTGGATTTTGGCGAAATCATCGATGAAGCCATTAATAACCGGGTGACCTCATTGGCCGCCCGGGTCCGGCAAGCGGCCCTAGCCGGCGTCACCTCATTGGTGCCCACCTATCGGGCGCTGACGGTGTGCTATGATTCAACCCGCGTCAGGCAGGCCGCGCTGGTCAGGCAACTGGAAGCCCTACTCATGACCCACGACGTCGCCGCGCCGAAAGTGCGCTGCTGGACCATCCCGGTCAGCTACGGCGGCGAGCAGGGCATCGACCTGATCGCCCTCGCCGCGCTGCACGCTATCAGCCCCCAGCGGGTTATCGACATCCATAGCGCCGCGACCTACCGGGTGTATATGATTGGGTTTATGCCCGGGTTCGCTTATCTGGGCGGGCTCGACCCGCGGCTGCATACCTCGCGCCGGGAATCGCCGCGTCTGAAAACCCCCTCCGGCAGTATCAGCATCGGCGGCATGCAGACCGCGGTCGGCTCGGTCGAGGCGCCGAGCGGATGGCATCTGATCGGGCGTACCCCGGTGCGCAGCTTTATGCCGGAGCGCGAGGAGCCGTTTCTGTTCAGCGCCGGCGATCGGGTCCGCTTTCAACCCATCGATGGCGGGACGTTTATCCGGCTGCATGGGCAATCCGACTACTTACCCGAATGGACATGGCAATAATGCTGACTGGTTTTGAGGTGTTATCTCCCGGGCTTTATACGACCTTGCAGGACGAAGGCCGCTTCGGTTATGAAGATCGCGGCGTGCCGCCCTCCGGCGCCATGGATGAGATGAGCTTCGCCATCGCCAACGCCCTGGTGGGCAATCCCGCCAGCGCCGGCGCGCTGGAGTTTACCCTGACCGGCGCGACCCTGCGCCTGACCGGCGATAGCCACTGCCGGTTCGCCATTACCGGCGATATGTATTTCACCCTGGATGAGCGCCCCCTGGCGCCTTATTGTAGTTACCCGCTGCGCCCGGGCGGTATTTTGCGGATTACTCGCGCCCTCAGCGGCGCGCGCGGCTATCTCGCCGTGGCCGGCGGATTTACTGCGCGGCCGGTTATGGGCAGCGTTTCGACGTTAACCCGGGCCGGATTGGGCGGATTCGCCGGCCGGCCCTTGCAAAAAGGGGACTGGCTGGCGCTCAATAGCGTCGATACGCGGCCCGCGGCCGCAGGCCGGCCGGTACAGCGGCTGCTGCCGCAATATGAGCATCGCCCGCTGCGGGTGGTGGCCGGTCCCCAGGACGATCACTTCGATGGGGCGGGTTTTGCGCGGTTTCTTGGCGGCGACTATATCATCAGCGGACAAAGCGACCGCATGGGCTACCGTTTAACCGGCGATGCGGTGCCGCACGTCAAAGGCTTCAATATTATCTCCGATGCCATTTCGCGGGGCAGCATCCAGATCCCGGGCAATGGTCTGCCGATTATCGCCATGAACGATCGGCAGACCACCGGGGGTTATCCGAAAATCGCCACCGTGATCCGCGCCGATCTGGCCCGATTGGGACAGCACAAGCCCGGCGACAAAGTCAGCTTTGAATGTGTGAGCGTGGAAAAAGCGGAATCCTTGTGGATAGGACGCCAAAAACTGCTGCAAAGCTGGCTGCGCGAACTGCGCCGCGCCGCGAGCCTGGGCATGTAGCCCCAAGGCGATGGACCGGTGCGAAGCTGCCTGCCTACCGGCAGGCGTAATGCGGCTTGGGAACGCATCAAGGGAGTATAGCGCCGGGTTCAGGTCATGCGGGGCGGCGGGGCAATCCGATGAATCTATCGTTACCCCGCATCGGCCGGGAGGACGCCGGTTAACCTGTTTTAGTTATCAAGCGCGCCCATGGTTTTGACCTGGTCGCGGTTTATCTGCTCGGTTTTCCCGGTTTCGGCGTTTTTATAAGAAACCAGGCCGGTATCATCGTCTACCTGTGGTTTGCCGTCGGTGATAATGGTTTTACCGTCTGTGGTTCTGATAGCCTGGTTGGATGAGCATGCGGCCAGGAAAAACAGCGAGGCGCAGGTAAAAGCTACGGTAATAAATGCATTTTTCTTCATTTTAATAACCCCTAATGAACAATGACGAGACGCTTTACGGTCTCACTTATAATCTGCTATATAAATCAATACGTAAGGGCCGGGAGACGTTTTCTCTTTAGCCTGAATGACGCTGCGGATACGGATTCATTGGAAGTATGGGCGTGCTTTCCAATTCTGTCGAATAACGGGCAAAGCGTTGTGGGAATCAGTGCGATCGGCGCTTTGTTTGCCCATTAGTGTCCCGGTTTGACCCGCAGGGGATAGTCATTCCTCGACGGAGCCGTCATGCGCGCGGGCCAGCTCTTCTTGCATATAGCGCGTTGGCGGCAGCCCGACATAGCGGGTAAAGGCGACGCTGAACGCGCTGGCGGAGCTGTAGCCGACGCGTCGCGCAACTTCGGCGATGCCGCCTTCTTTGTGCCGCAGCAGGTTCTTCGCCAATGCCATACGCCAGGCGAGCAGGTATTCCATCGGCGCTACGCCCACGGCGCGATTGAAGCGCTCGAAGAACGCCGAGCGGGAGAGAGCCGCCTCTTTTGCCAGCTCCGCCACCTTCCAGGGCCGGGTCGGGCTTTCGTGCATCCGCCGTATCGCCGCCGCGAGGCGTTCGTCGGCCAGCCCGCGCAACAGGCCCGGCGATGCCGCGGTGCCCGCGGTGGATCGCAAGGCTTCGATAAGCAGTACCTCCAGCAGGCGTGCGAGGATAACATCCCGGGCGGGCCGCCGCGCGCGGGATTCTTCGCCCACCAGCTCTACCAGGGTGGCCAGCCTTTGCTCGCCGCGCACGAGCACGAGTTGCGGCAGGAGCGAAACCAGCAGGGCCGCGTCCGGCGAACCGAAGACGCAGTGGCCCACCAGCAATAGCACGTCAGGGGGTACGTTTTGCACGCCGTGCCTGAAGCCGCCATTAAGCAGCGCGACGGGTACGGTATCGCCATCTTCCGCTGGCGCCGGTTCGAGGCTCGACATGGCAAAGCCATATGCCGAAGGGATCAGGACAAAGTCGCCCGCCTGCAGATTGATCGGCGCGCGTCCGTCAACCGCAAGGCGGCACGAACCCTCCAGGATGGCGCAATAGAAGGGCTGTCCGGCTTGCGAGCGGCGAACGCGCCAGGGACCGGCGCCGCTGACGACTTTCGAGAACGGCGCGCCGGGCTGGAGCAATGCGACCACCTCGGCCAGCGGATCGACCATGCCTGGACTCCTGCGAATGTAATTTGGACTTATTATTGTAGCAAGTCCGACGGCGGCGACCTATCATTTTTAATACCGCCAACCCCTACAGGAGTTCCCAATGAAAACTGTCCTGATCACCGGATGCTCATCCGGATTCGGCCTCGAAACCGCCCGGTACTTTCTCGATCGCGATTGGCGGGTCATCGCCACCATGCGTACGCCGCGCCAAGATCTGCTGCCGCGCTCCGAACGCCTGCGCGTGCTCGCCCTCGACGTTGCCGACCCGGATAGCATCCGCCAGGCCGTACACGCCGCAGGACCGATCGACGTCCTGGTCAACAACGCGGGCATCGGGCTGCTGCGCGTGTTCGAAAGCACGCCGCTGGACTCGGTGCGCGAAGTGTTCGAGACCAACACTCTCGGTACGATGGCGTTGACCCAGGCGGTGTTGCCGCAGTTCAGGCAACGCCAGGCGGGCGTCATCATAAACGTCACCTCGGCGGTAACCTTGAAGCCGCTGCCGCTGTTGGCCGTGTACACCGCAAGCAAGGCGGCGGTCGAAGCCTTTACCGCGTCGCTGGCGCTGGAACTTGCGCCATTTAATGTGCGCGTCAGCCTGGTGCTGCCGGGACGGGCGCCGGACACCCGCTTCGGCGAGAACGCCCGGCCCCGGATGCAGGGCGACAGTCCCGAGGCGTATGCCGATCTCGTGCAGCGCGTTTTCGCGGGCATGGGGCCGACGGGCGAGATTACCCGGGCATCGGACGTGGCGGAAGCGGTGTGGCGGGCGGCGAACGATCCGTCCTGCCCGTTTCGCCTCGCCGCCGGCGCTGACGCCGTGGCGCTGGCCGAATCACGTTGACCCCGCAAGCCCACCCTTGACAGGTCGCGGCGGTTTCCGACGCCGCCGCGAATGCCCTGTGCGCTAAATAAAGTGAAAGATTTCCGCGTCAGCGCAAATATTTCCCACGCTGATTCGTCTACCCCTATATCTGAACAACGTGGAGTAGACGACATGAGAGATCGCAAATTTAGGTTTTTGGGTATGGTCGTAGTGGCCATCGTGGTGATGACCACGCTGGTGATGCTACTGTGGAATGCGCTGCTGCCGGCGATTTTCGGCGTGACGAGTATTGGTTTTTTCCAGGCGCTGGGACTGCTGATCCTGAGTAAAATCCTGTTCGGCGGTTTCGGCGGGCGGGGCATGTTCGGCCGCGGCGGCCGCGAGCTGCGTGAACGCTGGATGGCGATGAGCCCCGAGCAACGCGAAGCTTTTATCAAAGAGCGCGGCATGGGACACCGGCATGGACCCTGGCACGGACGCTGCCATGGGCGGGATCGAGACGATCAAAAACATACCGAAGATAACGGGCAGGCATAATGACTAAAGCCGCGGAGCGGCGTCGCGATTTGATGACCGCGCTGCGTGACAGCCAGCAGCGCCTGCGCGCGTTTATCGCCCGGCGTACCGGCAGCGTTGCCGATGCCGAAGATGTTTACCAGGAGATAAGCTACCAGTTGATTAAGGCCGACAGCTATCTTCATCCAATCGAGCAAGTGGCTGCCTGGTTGTATCGCGCCGCCCGCAATGAGCTCATCGACCGGTCGCGTAAAAAACGCGAGCTGCTGCTGTCCGAGGATATGGATGAAGAGTGGCCCGCGGAAGCGGAGCTGGCCGACGTGTTGTTTACCCCACGGAGCAGCGCCGAGGATGACTATCTGCGCCAACTGGTGTGGCAAGAACTGGAAATCGCGCTGGCGGATATGCCCCCCTTGCAACGCGAGGCGTTTGAAAAGACGGAACTTGGGGGATACTCGTTCAAGCAGCTTGCCCAAGAGTCAGGTACCGCCGTTGAAACACTGCTCTCGCGCAAGCATCAGGCGGTACTGTTTTTACGCCTGCGGTTGCAGGTACTCTACGAGGATCTGACCGGTGACTGAATGGCATGCCGAACTTGCCGTCAGGTCCGTTAAAGAAAGATAATTGATATTAAGCATTCATATATCCCCCGCCTTTTATAATAGTAAAGTAATCATGATGATGATTTGATGGAAACTCATAAGTATTGATTTGATTATAATAGCTAATAAATATAGGGGGGTAATATGCCTGTCTTTTCTGTGAGTAATCACCATAGGGTGATTGGGACGCATCATCAGTATTTGGATAAACAAAAAAATAAGGCGGCAATAAATAAAACCTCGATTTCTGGGAATGACATTTTTTTGCGGGAAGGGAAAATACTCCATCAGCTTGCCCGTGCCGGAAATATAAACGGATCAGATGCGATAAGATATAATGATACCAGAAAGAAAATTCAGGCTCAGTCGCTTTTAAATATTATGATGTTGATTCTATCGCTAAAACCCAACACCCACCCTAGTAGTGAACCATTATCGTCTGCAAGTACATCGATTTTAACTCCTTTTACTGATAATCATGATAGTAGTGGTAATGCATTCCTCAATGAAACTATTCCCATCAATAGTCTTATCGATTTGCCGGAACAGCGCCAACGAAGCAAAAGAGCCGCCGGCTGTACCTGCGAAATACCGAAAGAAGTAAAGGCCAAAACACGGGCCAAAGCGCAGCGCGCAAATGAAAAACGTGTGAGAGCCAAAGCCAAAGCCGATGCCAGGGCGGCAATGAGAGCCACAATGAGGGCCGAAGCCGCAGGCAGTGCTGCTCATCTGCTAGGCTCGGCGGGCAGTGCTCTGGGAGGCGTCGTGGGAAGCGCCACGGGAGGCGCCCAGCTAAGCGTGCCAGTCCAACTATTAGGCGCGGCGGGAACCCTGGGGGTTGTGGCAGGCGTCGGCATAGGGATAAACGCCGTCAGCGGGGATGGCGCTGCCCGGGCCAAGACAGAGGCTACGGGCGAGCCGATGGACATCAACCATGACCAGGTTGAAGAACCGCGGACCCAGGCGGTAAAAAGCGATGCAACCAATTCAAATGGTAAAATAAATAGCATAGCGGATAACAAACCCTCTGGAAATATTGAAATAAACCGGATGGATGCTTTTCAGCACGTGAATCACCATCCGGGGGTGGACGGTAATGCCAATATTCAAGAGGTTGATGTCAGTCATATACCTCGTCTAACGCGGTTTATTAATCCTATGAACTACTACCGCTGGTTGTTCCGACATGAAAAAACAGATCAGATAGCGGTGATTCTGCAGCATATTATCAGCCATTACCAGACGGACGATGTCTACCTCCATTATTTTAGCGATCTGGAGGAAACTATCCCATCGCGATTTTATTATTTAAAAAATAGCATCGGCGAGTTGAAATCAGAAATTGATAAAGCGCAGGCTTTAGTCAATCAAGCATTGTATGATTTTAAACGCACCACGATGAGGAATGATTATGGTGTTCTGCAATATCCTCCACAAAACAGTATCAAAAAATATCTCAAGGGAGCTTTGGGGACCAATGATGAAAATATTATTTATGAAGCGATGAATAGGCTTGAACATTATCTGGTGGAATTGGAGAAATTTTTCAATAACTATAAAAATAATATTATTTTTGCAACCTCAAAACAAACTGGCGTTAATTATGTCCACAATTCGAATTGCCCTACCGGTTTTGTCATGCCGCTGGATTCAGGTAACCGAATCGTTATCATGGCGGATATTTTTGGCGAGAGTACGGTACTGAATAATAGATTACACATCACCGCAATCCATGAAGCTTCCCATATCCAGGCCGGCTCAAGGGATTTCGTGTCCTCTCCTATCACCCGGTTAGTCGGCGATGCCAGCGAAATTCTTGAAGTTTTTAATGAGTCTTTGTATATCAACGGCAATGAGGCGATTGCTTGTGATGAGCTATTTATACAAAGCTATGTACAGTTTCTGGATATCAATGTTAGCAACGCTCAATTTCTCCAGTTAATTAAAAACGATCCGATGCTGCAGAAAAACGTCATGATGGATAATGCCGATTCTATTGCACAGTATATCTCTGATATCGCGCAATCCCGCCCTTATAATCATGATTACCGTCGCCAGCGTAGAAGTGAAAGAAATCCCAACCAAATCAACAGTCCGTTAATGGAGAATACCATCTTAAAATTACTGATTAAGCACGGCGGCGTGGCCTGAGTATTTTATTCAGCACGCCAAACAGTCCGTCGGCAACGGTGCTGAATTAACGTTATGCGTCGCCTGGCGCCGCCGGATGCTGGGATCAAGCGAAGCCCGGCTTCCCGGGCCTGTTTATTTAGTAGCTGTCTTCTGCGGCGAAATGGGGCGCGCATCTGGCTGAGTAATCGGGTCCGCATCATCCGGGCGGCCAAATAATAATGCCTGCGGGTGGCGTGCCAGCAGGTCGGTTAATTCCCGCACTGACCGCAAAGTGCGTTGCGCCTCCAGCATGGTCTGGCCGAGGTTCTTCTGCAAGGGCGCGTTATCCGCCAATATGTCTTGCGCGGAACCGAGCGTTTTGCGGGCCTGCCGCAGGGTTTGGGTCGTTTCAGGCAGGACTTGGGTATTAACCTGCTTTAGCGTCTGATCCAAATCCGCCAGGGTGGCATCAAGATTGCGTCCGATGGATTCAAGCGGCATTTTCCCGACTTTACCGATAATGGCGGCCAACTGCTCCTGCAGACGATCGAACCCGCCATTAATGGTAGGAATACGCAGCGGACGCGCGTGGATATCAAAGGGCACCGGCGGCGCGTTGGGCACAAAATCCAGCGACACGTAAAGCTGCCCGGTCAACAGGTTGCCCGTGCGCGCCTGTCCCCTGAGCCCATGATTGACCATATCGCGTAAAAAACCGGCCTCTTGGCGCTGGGCATCCTGTTCAGGTTTGGGGAGTTTTTCCAATACCCGACCCAGCCTGCTTGGATACACCTCAATTCCCACCACCGACGGGAAATGGTAGTGGGAGGCGTCATAATCGAGTTCTATTGATACCACCCGGCCGATTTTAATGCTGGAAAATTCAACCGGCGCGCCTACCGACATGCCCCGCAACGACTGTTCAAAACGCAATTGCACGTATTGCGCCGGCCCATCCGCTGGCGCCATGGCGGTCTGTTCATCTTTTGCCAGCCGGTAGGTGTACGGTGTGGCGGCGGGCGGCGTCTTCGCATCGTAGCCGGGTGAAGCAAAAGCGATGCCTCCCGCCAAAATAGCCGCCATGGTCTGTGTTTTGAGCTGAAACCCATCCGAGCCAAGAGAGACGTCAACCCCGCCGGCATTCCAAAAACGCGTCCCGGCGGTCACAAAACGATCGTAAGGCGCGTCGATAAATACCTGCAGGCTGACGCCCTGCCCGTCGCTTTGCAACCGGTAAGACGCCACGCGGCCGACCGGTACGCGGCGATAGTAAACCGGCGAACCAATATCCAGCGACCCCAAATCATCGGTAACGATCTCAAAGCTGGTACCAGGCATGCCGCTAACCACCGTTGGGGGAGTTTCCAGACCGGCAAACTCCTGGTTTGGGCGCGTTGACGCACCCGTATCCACCGCGATATAAGCGCCGGAAAGCAACGTATCGATACCCGACACGCCGCCCGCGCCGATGCGTGGACGCACTACCCAGAAGCGGGTATCCGCACGCGCCAGGTTTTGCGCGTTTTTGTTCAACGAAACGGCCACGATCACGTGGGTGCTATCCTGGCTCAGGGTAATGGATTTCACCATTCCCACCATAACATCCTTGTATTTTACCGCCGTTTTCCCGGCTTCGAGGCCCGAGGCCGCTTGAAAACTAATGGTAATATCCGGCCCGGCGGATTGCCAGGTATCAACCAGCATCAATATGCCAATCAGTGCGGCGATAATGGGCAGCAACCACACCGGCGATATCGGCCAGCGGCGCTGCATTACCTGCGGGTCGCCGGGTTGCGGCCAAGGTTGGTCCGTTTGGTTCATTGATCTGCTCCATCCCATATCAGGCGGGGGTCGAAACGCATCGTGGCCAGCATGGTGAAAATGACCATCAGGCCGAAAAACAGAATGCCGATACGGGGTTCTACCACACCGATACCATTAAATTTTACCAGTGCCGCCACTATCGCCACCACCATCACATCGAGCATCGACCAGTAACCAATCAGGTCTATCAGGCGAAATAACCTGGTTCGCCCAACCCTGGCCCAACTGCTGCTTTTGCGGGCGGTGATTAACAGCATTCCCAGCACCAGAAATTTGGTGCAGGGCACCATGGCGCTGGCGATAAAAATAATCAGCGCCACGCCATAAGAACCGGATTGCCAAAAGTCGATTACGCCGCCGATAATCGTGCTTTCACCGCTGTTACCGGGCAACTGGGTATACATAACCGGCAAGACATTCGCCGGGATATAAAAGATAACGGCGGCGATCAGCAAAGCCCAGGATTGGGCGATGCTTTGCGGGTAACGCCGATAGAGGCGCGCATGGCAGCGCGGACATCTTGCGGGATCGCGCCCGGCTGGCCGAAACGTGCTTACCCATCCGCAGGCATGGCACCCTATCACGCCTGCTGGCCTGGTTTGGGGCGGTTGGCTCATCGCTGGCTCCCGTTGTGCCGCCGGGCGGGCAGATCCCAAAGCCAGCAGGTTTCCTGGTGAGTAATAATGACCATCAATACCATTAATCCGGCCATTGCCCAGAGGCCGGCCCCGGGAGCGACTTGCAAAAAGCCGGACAGTTTGATCCCCGCCACCAGCAGGCCCAGCAGGGCAACTTCGGTCATATTCCACGGCTTTAGCGACATAAGCATTCTTATAATGGGCGCGAGACCGGGCGCGCGCCGGCCCAGCCGCGCAAATACCAATATCCAGCCAAGCAAGGTGATTTGCAGGCACGGCACAACCATAATGAGCAACATGGCCGGCAGCGCCATAGGCCATGCTTCGCTGTGAGCCAGGGCCGCGATTGACTGCCATAGCGTAGTTTCACCGTGGTGGCCGCGGATGCTGATATGGATTAACGGATAGCTATTGGCGATCATCCAGGAGATAGCCGCCGTCATGGTCAACGCCAGCCAGCGATCGATCCCGAGATGACCCGACCGATACAGCGTGGCACCGCACAACGCGCAGCGCGCTGTTTCGCCGGGTGGCAAGGCCCGGCGGCGGTAAACCCTGTCGCAGTGCCGGCACACCACTATTGGCGGCGAGCTAGGTATGGCCGCGTTTGAGTTATTCATGGCTGCGCCTTTGACCTATCGCAACCGCGCGACCAGCTCTTCGGCGCCTTTATCGATCCCCGCTTCGGCGGCGGCCAAAGAACCCCAGCTCGCCCCGATATTCAGCGCATTGGGGTATTGCTTGGTGACATAAGCGCTAAGCAGACGGTTGGTGGCGGCTTCATAGATTTCCACGGCATAACTGACTGAACCGGTTAATGCCCCCTGTTTGCCGCGTATGGACTGCACAATATTGTAAGGACCGCCCATCAGGTCGAATCGGGAAAAAGTGCCGAGCACCGGCGTGGTGGTCTCCGCCCCGGTCAACGTCAATTTAATCCTGAGAGTATCCGCCGCCGGCGTATCCACTATCCGAAAGCGCTGCCCCAGGCTCTGCTTGACGTGATTTTCCATATAATTCGCCAGGGTCAAGCGATCCGCTTTGGAGATGTCGTCGAATTGATTATCCGCCCCTTGGTAAATCGCCACCGGTTCAACAATGACGCTGGCGTATTTTTTCCAGTCGGCGCCGGCGGAATAGCTGTACGGCACGCGGCCCGTCCGATCGTCGGTATTAGGCCGTAGCTGGGGCGACGATGTGATGCCGGAGTAATTCACTGGCTGCGTGCCGGCACAACCGGCCAGGACCGCGCAAAAAACCAGAGGAAACAGGCGGGATGAATTAGAATTAACCATTTTAGGAGCCTTATCTATAGGGAGCACGGAAAGCCATCCGGAACGCTGCGATACTGGCGCAAGCATCCCGCGATCGGCCGTGGCTGCGGTTGTCGTTGCCTTTACAAAAACGGCCCAGAGCGTTACAGTAAGCTTATCGGAAAAAATAAACCAAACTGTACGGTTTAGTTTTGCATGGGCATTAATTACCTGTCAAGTAAATGTACAGGCCGGTTCACTTATAGGAATAATGATGAAGGTACGGACCGAAGCGCGCCGTGAAGCCATCATTGATGCGGCGGCCAAACTCTTTCAGGAAATGGGTTACGAAGGAGCGTCAATGAACGAACTGGCGAAACGGTTGGGCGGCTCCAAAGCGACCTTATATAGCTATTTTCCTTCAAAAGAAGAGCTGTTCGTTGCCGTGGTGCAGGCCTATGCCACCTTGCATTTGTCCGATGCGGTGCACGGGCTTTTGGACGATCCGGACAATGAGGCGGGTCTGGAGACTACACTGCGGCGTTTTGGCGAACAAATGCTGCTGATCTTGGTCAACGATGAAAGCGCCCTGGCGGTTTACCGCATGGTGGTGGCCGAAGCGGGCCGCTCGGACGTGGGCATGCTGTTTTATGAGTCAGGGCCCAGCGAGAGTATCGCGGTGCTAGCCGCCTTGCTGGCAGGAGCCATGGAACGAGGGGAACTGCGCCGCGCCGACCCGCACGTCACCGCGCTGCAATTTCTGGCCCTGGTCACGGCCGAATCCGAAGTGCGGCTATATCAGCGCAATCCCCAACCGCTGGAGCGCGATCATATCCGCCAGATGGCCGACAGGGCCGTGGATATGTTCCTAAAAGGAGCTGCGGGCAGATAGGGCGTGTTGCCAGGTTTCCCTATGAGGCCGGTGAGAATGGTATGCCGGCAATCGTAGGGAATATGTTAGTAATGGCATCATGGGTAATTTCAGATCGTGCATAGGCTAATTAAAGCGATAGTCCTATTTTACTTAACCATTTTAACTGCACGGTCTGATATATTCCTTCGTAATGAATTAATCACTAATATAAATTGTATTTTTTGCATCAATTGCGAGTGTTCAATTTAGTGCTCGTATTAAGTTCAATATACTAAAATATTATTTTTCCGCAATAATATCCTGCATGTTCAATGTGCGATCCAGCAGGTCCAGTCATTCTAAAAGAATGTATATTAACTGCTCTTTAACGCTAGGCTGAACAATGTCGATAATGGCAAAGGCCAACGCTCGGCAATGATTGACAATTTCCTCCAGATTGAGCGGGGCATTGTCGTGCATAACGCACCTCCGGCAGGATAAGGAGTGATTGAATGCAATAAAAAAGGAGGATAGTAGCCATAAGGCAGCCTCAGTAGCAAGCAATGACGGCTACCACCAGAGACGCTAACCTCAAGGGTGGTAGCCCAGTCGGGGTTAGCGTTACCGTTACCGGTCACTACGGTACCCGGTGCTTCTTACGAAGCCCCCGCCCGTCTCCACGGCGGCAAAATGTTGGTCAGGTGCTTTACCTCCCGATCTTTTCCAGCAGCCCGTCAAGTGTCCCCATTTCCGCCACTGGCCGCGGCGCCCCCGCCGGCGCGGCGAGTCCCACCCGGTTATGCCAGAACGTCGGCAGGCCTACTTTGGCTGTGCCGAACAGGTCGTAGGCCGAGCCGGCGACAAAAACCGCCCGATCGGCGCTGACGCCGACGGTATCCAGGGCCAACTGATAAGGGCGGGGGTCGGGTTTGTAGAAGCCGGCCAGTTCTGAGGTCACGACCACGTCAAAAGCGACGCCGGCGCTTTGCGCCGCGGCCAGGCCCAGGCGCTGGGAGCAATTGGTGACCACGCCAAGGCGATAGCGCTGTTTTAATTGAGTCAGCACGTCGATGGCTTCCGGCCAGGGACGCAGCTGCGGCCAGTATTCTTCCAGGCGCAGGGCTGCGTCTTTGCCCAATCCGACGCTGACGGCGGATTCCTCCACCAGGGTTTCATACGGGCGATAGGCGCCGCAGCCATAGGTGAGTTCCAGGTAGGCCATGCGCCAGGTGCGCCCGGCTTCCTCGGAGCCGGCGGCCAGGTTCCAAACCGTCCATGAATCCAGCAGGGCGGTGAGCAGGTCGAATAACACCAGTTCCACGGGGGCTGTCGGTTTCTCTGCCTGGGTCATATTATTTTCCTTTTCAGCCATCAGTTAATCTCGGCGACGGCGCTGATTTCCACCAGCGCGCCATAATGAAGTTTGCTACAGGGCACCACCACCCGGGCGGGGCGGTGGCGCTGCAAATAGCGGCTATAAACTTCATCCACCTGGGGCCATAAGCCGATATCAGCGATATAGATTTGCACGCTGACCAGTTGGGTAAGGGATGAGCCGCTGGCCAGTAGAATGGCTTCTACGTTTTTTAAGGCTTGTAATGCCTGGCCGGCGATATCCGGCGCTAACTCATGGGTATCCGGGGCAAAGGGCAGTTGCCCCGAAACATATACCTGTTGGCCGCTAATGACGGCATGGGAATAGTGCCCCGCCGGCGTCGTTACCGCCGGGCTATTGATTATCCGCATTCTCGTCTCCGGTGTCGGGTTCCGGCTTTACCAGCCGTTGATACGCGGCCAGTATGCCCGCTGGGTGCCGGCCAGGTAATAGCCGTTATATTGCGCGGCGGTGGCGCAGGCATGATTGGGCAGAATTCGTAATAGCGCGCCAATCGGCAGCGATGGCGGGGCGCCGGTACCGGAACGGGAAGCGATAATGCCATGCTCCTGATTGGCCCCCTGGAGAATCAGGTCGGCGATGGGCCGCCCGTGTATATCGCACACGACGCCGTAGCCCTGGTCGATAGCCTGCGCCGCCGTGCCGCGATCACGCGATAGGGCCATCCAGCCGGCATCCACAATGGTCCAGCCTTTGTCCGCCTGGTGGCCGATGACGGTGGTCACTACGGACAGGGCGATATCCTCCAGGCGGCAGACTCCCAGTCCGGCCATGACCAAGTCAAAAAAGGCGAATACCCCGGCGCGCACCTCGGTTACGCCGGTCAGGTCGCGGGCAAATAGCGCGGTGGGCGTTGAGCCTACGCTTATGATATCCACCGCAAAACCGGCCTGGCGCAGCATATCGGCGCTATTGACCACGGCATCGCGCTCTTCCCGGGCGCATTGTTCCAGGGCGTCGGCGGAGCGGCAAAAATAGGCGTTGCCGGCATGGGTCATTACGCCCCGGAAATGGACATTGCCATGTTGCATTAACCGGGCGATATCCAGCAGCACGGGCGAGCGCGGCGGCAAGCCGGAGCGGTGGCCGTCGCAATCAATTTCCAGCAGGACGGCGAAATTTATCGCTGCCCGCTCGGCATATGCCGCCAGGGCAAGAGCCGTATCCGGGTTATCGAGAATGCATAATAACCGGCACCCGGCGCCGATCAGCCGCGCCGCATGATCAAATTTATTCGGTGATATGGCCACGCCATACAAAATATCCATATAACCGGCGGCGAAAAAATAATCCGCTTCCCGCAGCGTGGAAACGGTAATAGGACCGGGTTCGCCGGCGAACAGGCGCGCGGTGACTTCAAGAGATTTATTGGTTTTAACATGGGGGCGCAGCGTGACGTTAAACGGCGCGAGCTTGGCGCGCATGCGTTTAATATTGTTATCCAGCCGCTGGACATCCAGCATCAGGTAGGGGGTTTCAATGATATCGGTTGAATCGGGCAGGGTTGAATTTTGCATAGCACCTCCGGCTTGAGAGGCCAGTATAGAAACCGGACGGCGGTGTCGTAAATTTAATTCTGCTAAATCTAAGATTCAGATATGTTAAATAACCGGTATGGTAATCTATTGGCTTGAGATAATTTATTGCCCGCATTCAGGAATGCCCCATGAACGATATGCTGGACCTGAAATTTCTATTGGCGATTCGGGACAATGATACCCTGGTGGCGGCCGCGCATCAGTTGGGAATAACGCCGTCGGCGGTGACCCAGCGGTTGCAGCAGATGGAGAAGCGGCTCAATGTGCAGCTGATCGACCGCTCG
Source organism: Enterobacterales bacterium (assembly GCA_015654925.1). Taxonomy (GTDB): domain Bacteria; phylum Pseudomonadota; class Gammaproteobacteria; order Enterobacterales; family Enterobacteriaceae; genus Acerihabitans. The sequence continues at coordinate 30,618 of JAATFX010000111.1, forward strand.
GCCCGCCGCTTATGTTTCACCGGCGAAGGGGAGCTGTTATGCCAGCGCGGCAAACCGTTGGTTGAACAGTATGATGCGTTAATGGATGAGCTAACCCATCGCCGCGGCGGTTTCGCCGGGATCTTGAAAATCAATGCGCCGTTTGGCTTTGGCCGGCGTTATCTGGCCGACGCCGCGGCGGACTTTCAGCAACTATACCCCGAGGTTGAAATCGCGCTGACCTTGTCGGATCGGCCGATGGTGGAGGCCGGCGATCGTTTTGATGTCGTGCTCCATATCGGTGAATTACGCTCATCCAGTTTAATTGGCCGCACTATTGCCGCCAATAGCCGCTTTATCTGCGCGGCGCCCGATTTTGTCGCCCGCTGCGGTCAGCCCGAGTCGCCGGAAGATTTGGCCCGTCTGCCCTGTATTGCCCTACGGGAAAATAATGAAGACGTTTTGCTGTGGCATTTTACCCGGGGGCGCACCAGCACCAGCGTGCGCGTGAGTTCCGCGCTGGTAAGCAATGACGGCGATATTACCCGTTTATGGGCGGCCCGGGGGCTGGGCGTTATTATGCGTTCGGAATGGGACGTGGCGCAGGCCCTGCGCGCAGGGACGCTTATCCGGCTGCTGCCGGGCTGGAAATTGCCCGACGCCAATGTTATCGCCCTGACCCATCAGCGCGAGGGGCTACCGCTGCGCACCCGCCGGTTTATGCATTTTCTGCGCGATCGGTTCGCCCCCTTGCCGCCGTGGCGGGAACTATAGCCGCATAAATATTGCCGGCATATTTGCTAAACGCCTTCCAAAACTGGTTAAAACCCTGGCGGCGGCAGATGCGCTCCCCGGCCGCATTCATCGAAACGATTATCGGCCAGCGGAACTGATGCCGGTTTATAAGGCCGGTTTTGCCTCAGCGGCATTTTTCCCCACGCGGAAATAGCTCGGCGCTTGTCCAATTACCCGCTTAAACGCCCGGCTAAAGGATGCTTCCGACTCATAACCCAGGCGTTGGGCCACATCGGAAATGCGGGCGGCATCGCGGATAATCCACTGGCGGGCTTGGTGCATGCGCACCTGGGCCACGTAGCGGGCCGGGGTTTCGCCCACGATGGCGGCAAATTTGCTGGCGAAGCTGGAGCGCGAAGCGCCCATCATCCTGGCCAGTTCGGACAAAGACCAGTCGCGGTCGGGGCTTGAATGTATCGCCGCCAGCACGTGGCCGATCTCGGGGTTGCGCACCGCCGCAATCCAGCCCGTGGTTTCGCCGCAGCCGTGTTCCACCCAGGCGCGGATGATCTGGGCGGCCAGCACGTCGGCCAGGCGAGCGAGAATGCCGCAGGCGCCCACCCGGCTCATGGCCACTTCGCAGCTCATGGCCTCCAGCAGATGCATAATGGTGGGTTCGTTGCGCATGAGCTCATTGGCGCGCATAAAGTCCGGCATCATGCGCATCAGCGGATGCAGGCTATCGAGGTTAAAGCGCATGGAGCCGTAGAACAGCAGGCAGTTATCGTCCCGCTCGCCGGTGCTGTAATCAAAAATATTGGTGGTGAGGGACTTGCACTGCCAGCGCGGGAAGGGGAGCGGCGTGGCGTCGGGGTCGCTTGCCAGCGCGTGGGCGTGGCCGCGGGGCAATAATACGGCGTCCCCGGCGTTTAGCTCGACCCATTCCCCGGCCGGGGTCTTCAGCCAGCAGCCCTGCTCGGCCACAAACAGAAAGCAGGCATCCGTCCTGGCCGGAAACGTAAACGCCCAGGGCGCGGAAAGCGTGCAGCGGCCATACTCAACGCCGTCCAGCCGCAGGCCCTGTAGCATGTCGGTTAAGGGATCGTTTGAAAAATGTGCGTCAGGTTTGGACGAATGGTTAAGCATTCTGGCTTTTCCAGCATGGATGTTCCAAGTTATGGACTGTACCATTCAAGCTAATCCTTGAAAAGACCATTGGAACGACTATGTCAGAAAAGTCCTGTATTGACGATGAGCTTTTGGTAAGTCCCGCCTACGAGACCGAAAGCGGACCCACCATCGCGGCCTGGAACGCGGTGCTATCGTTATCGATTAGCGTATTTGCCCTGGTCACGGCGGAATTTTTGCCCGCCAGTTTACTGACGCCCATCGCCGGCGATCTTGCCATCTCCGACGGCGTCGCCGGGCAGGCCGTGACGGCAACGGCGCTGGTGGCCGCGGTGGCGGGGCCGGCGGTGGTAATCGGCACGGGTAAAATCGATCGGCGTTTGGTGGTCTGGGGCCTGATGGCGCTGCTGGTATTGTCCAATCTGCTGGCGGGTTTTGCGCCCAATATCTGGGTGCTGCTGACGGCCAGGGTACTGCTCGGTATCGCCCTGGGCGGCGTCTGGTCGCTGGTGGCGGCCCTGGCCCTGCGCCTGGTGCCCACCCGGCTATTGCCGCGGGCCATGATGATTATCTTTACGGGCGTTTCCGCGGCCACGGTATGCGCGCCGGCGCTGGGCGCATACCTTGGCGACCTGCTGGGGTGGCGCGCCACCTTTATGGCGGCCTCCGGCATTAGCATCGTGGCGCTGCTTACCCAGTTTATTACCATGCCGCGCCTGCCGCCCGCGGATGTGCCGGGGCTCGGCACCTTTGTCTTGCTGCTGCGCCGGCGCGGCATCCGCATCGGTCTGATTACCGTGATGTTCGTGATTTCAGCGCACTTTGCCGGCTTTACCTATATCCGTCCATTCCTGGAGCAGGTTCCCCACCTCGATGTGAAAGCCATTTCCCTGGCGCTGCTGGCCTTCGGCATCGGCGGCTTCCTGGGTAATCTGGCCGGCGGCTTTATTGCCGAGCGCAGCGCCCGGATGGCCGTTGCGCTGGCGGCGATATTGCTCTCGGCCATGGCATTCTCGCTGCTGTTTTATGGGGCGTTCACCAATGTGGCTTTTGTCGCCACCGCCGCCTGGGGTTTTGCTTTCGGCGCCATCCCGGTCGGCTTTCAGACCTGGAATACGCTATCCGCGCCGGACCATGCGGAAACCGCCGGCGCCCTGCTGGTCACCACCTTCCAGATCGCTATTTCCCTGGGCGCGGTGACGGGCGGCCTGCTGGTGGATAGCCTCGGCTCCCCGGGCGCTATCGGTTATAGCGCGCTGGCGGCGCTCGCCGGCGGGCTGATTATGTTGCTGTTCGGCCGTGGCCACGGCCAGCCCGCGGGCTGACCGCGCCCGGCCGGGTGCTATGCTTATTGAAGCAAAATCCTCCGCGCCCTGGTATCGCGGGACCGGTACAACGTCTAACCAAAGGAAGCACAGATAATGAAAATCGGCATAATAGGTGCAGGATATGTGGGCCGCGCGTTGGCAGCCGCGGCGGTAAAACAGGGCCATGACGCCATGATCAGTAATTCACGCGGTCCGCATACGCTATTTAGCGACGGCGCAATGCTGGGCTGTAAAACGGGCACCATAGACGAGGCGGCAAAATTTGGCGATGTGGTGATTGTCGCTATTACCCTCAAACATTATAAGGCCGTGCCCGTTGCGCCGCTGGTGGGTAAAATTGTCATCGATACCAATAATTATTATCCGCAGCGTGATGACAAGATTGAAGCGCTGGACAGCGGTTCCACCACCAGCAGCGAACTGTTGGCGGCCCATTTGCCTGAGTCAAAAATCGTTAAGGCGTTTAACGCCATTATGATGACGCATATAGAACGGGACAGCCAGCCGGCCGGCTCGTTTGACCGGCGTGCGCTGCCCTTGTGCGGTGATGACGCCGAAGCTAAAAAAGTGGTCGCCGATCTTTATGACCAGTTCGGTTTTGATGCGGTGGACGTCGGCCCGCTGGCCGAAGGCTGGAAGTTCCAAACCGGCACGCCGGCTTATTGCGTCCGCTTAAATAAAGAGTGGCTGCCCAAAGCCCTGGCGGCCGCCGTTCGCTAGCGGCGTCTTCCCGCCAAGGGAATAAAATACGCTTTTGCCGATACTGCGGCCGTCGAGACCTTAAAATTATCAACATCGCAGCTATCGGCATCATCCGGACCTCAACGCCCATGTTTTACCCCATCGCCTGCCGTCGGAATGCCGCCTCAGGCATGCTACGATACCAGGACGGGTCTGTTATGCCGCAATGTATTGACGCGGCGGTAAGGGGTTTGCATGAAAAAAATTTCTATCGCCGTTATCGGCGCGGGCGTGATTGGCATGTCGATAGCGCGCTCATTGGCCATCAAGGGCGCCCAGGTTACTCTCTTTGAGCGTGAGTTTATCGGCGCCGGCACCAGCTCCACCACCTTTGGTTGGGTAAACTCCAACGGTAAAAGCCCTGACTCTTACCACCAATTAAACGTCGAAAGTATGCACGAGCATCAACTGCTGCAGGCTAACTCCGACACCGAGGGCCAATGGCTGGATCAATGCGGAACCTATGAATGGGCCGCCGAAGGCGAGCCGGGCCAATGGCTGGCGGACCGCGCGCAGAAACTGCAGCAAAGCGGATATCCGGCCAGACTGGTATCGGCCGCGTCGCTCCGGCGCCGCATTCCGGAATTACAGCTTGGCCGCCATCATGGTGAAATCTGGCATTTCCCCTCGGAGGGCATTATTTATCCGTCGATCTTCCTGGCCCGCCTGTGGTCGGAAGCCCGGGAGCATGGCGCGGTACTCAGGGCGCCGGTGGGCGTGGTGGATATCACTGAAACCGCGGACGCCGTCGCGCTAACGCTCGCCGACGGCGAAATCTGGCGGGGCGATTTGGCGGTTAGCGCCACCGGCCGCTGGACGCAGGCCCTGGTGGCCCGTTTAGGCCAAACCCTGGCCATGACCGACGCCAACCAGCCGGACAAGCTGGCCTGCGGGTTCCTCGGTTACACTCAGCCCCTGCCCGTGCAACTGCGATCCAACCTGATCACGCCGGACATGAATCTGCGTCCCGACGGCGGCGGCCGCTTGCTGTTGCAGGCACTGGATCTGGACGGGCGGGCGGACCCGGCCTATCTGCCTTCGCCCGAGGGATTTATCGGCCGGGAATTGCTTCAGCGGCTGCGGCGGATATTGGCCAATACGCAACATGCGCGCATCGGGCATATCGCGGTCGGCCAGCGTTCCCGCCCCGCCGACGGGCTGCCGGCGGTGGGCTTTATCACGCCGCTGCAAAAAACCTATATCGTAGCGACGCACAGCGGCATTACCTTAGCCCCGCTGCTCGGCCGCCTGGTCGCCGAGGAACTGATCGACGAGGCACGCTCACCGCTGTTGGCGGACTACGCGCCGGATCGGCTGTTGGGTAAAAATGCCGAGGATTTCAAGGCAGCGCCGGGAAACCCTTTTCCGGCGGCGCAGTAGGTCCGGATAGTACGTCCGTCCCGCGGGGCGGACAAATGTTAGCCCGCCGGACCGGCGGATATGCGGCGCGGTGCCTGCCGTTACTCCGCCGGCAGCAGATCCAAAATCGCCTGGGCGGTATTTACATCGGTCACCAGCGAGTTGATCATGCCCGAACGCACGGCGCCGATGATGCCGGGCGCTTTTTCCGGCGTGGCGGCGACGCCGATGGTCAGCGGCGTGCGCCTGAGCTGTTCCGGCGAGGCGGCAATCATCCGCTCTTCCCCTTCCCAATGCAGTATGTCCCCGGACTGGGTAACGTAGTGGCGCAGCACATCGCCGGCCGCCTGGCTGAGCGCCTGCTCGTCAAGGGTGGCGGTGGTGGATTCGCTTGGTTTGGGCGCATGGGTCAACCCGACGCCCACGATGGCCACGTCCAGCCGATTCCATAACGAGATAATGCTCTGGACGCTCTGGTCGGCGAGCAGCGCGTCGCGCAATTCGGTCGATGAGATATAGGGGGCATGCAGGAAATAAGGCGTGCCTTCCATATGTTCGGCGGCCAGCCGCACGAATTCGTTGATTTGGAAATGCGGCTCGGCCTGCTGCATGCCGCCGTTAAGCGCCACGGTCAGGATACCCGGCAGGCGCGGTAAGCCCGCCAGGGTAACTTCGCGGATGGCGCGCCCCCAGCCTATGCCCACCACGGACCCGCTCCCCAACCTGGCATGTTGCAATAGGCCGGCCAACGGCGTCGCCAGCGATGCCAGCACGTTGGATGGCGGCGTATCCACCACCGCCGCGGTCTTTAGCCCCAGCCGCGCAATCAAATCGATCGTCATATCTTCGGGTGAGGTTAAATCAATCACCTCGATACGAATAATACCGGCGGCACGCGCTTTATTCAGCAGGCGTGAGATGGTGGCGGTTGATACACCCAGCTTGCGGGCGATATCCACTTGGGACATATCCGACTCGTAGTGCAGCTTGGCCACCATATGCATCATGGCGCGTGTTGCCGTCACATCCTGCAAAATTGGTTCTTTCAGCTTGAAATTCCTTTCTGTAATGTATTACACTCATTTTGACGTAGGGGAATTATTGCGCAACGCCGTCGAAAAAGCAAACGGCGTACCGAGCAAAAAAACCTTATAAACCGGCGGCATGCGCGGGTTTTAGCCCCTTCGTTAACGATGGGGGAGGTCCGTGGCAGTCGTCAGAGCATATTGGTATATGCAATAAATTTCACGCCAAGGAGTCATAAATGTCAAAGATGTCTACTTCAGAACTACGTGGTTATCAACAAATTTGCGGCAGCAACGGCGCCATGATGGTCATCGCCTGCGACCAGCGTGGTGCAATGCGCAGCCTGCTTGCAAGCGATCCACAGCAGCAGGCGAAAATCTCCGAACAGCAACTGGGGATCATCAAGGCCGATATTACCCGTTACCTGGCCAGCAACGCGTCCTGCGTGTTGGTCGACCCGGTATGCGCCGTGCCGCAATTGGTGGACGACGGCGTTATCACCCGCGACACCGCGCTGCTTATCGGCCTGGATGCCTCGGGCTGGGATACGTCGCCCGAAGGTTATCGTCTTTCGCGCCTGGTGCCCGATGTCAATGCCCGCCATATCCGCGAACTGGGCGGCACCGGCGGCAAAATCATGGTGTACCTGCGCGCCGATCATGAGGCGGCGAATCAGCATAATATCGCCATTCTACGCCAGTGCGTGGAAGATTTCGCCCGGGAAGATTTGCTGCTGGTGGTCGAATTCCTGACCTATAAACTGGATGGCGAAAGCGACGAAGAATATCAGGCCAAATTCCCCGAGCTTATCAAAGGCGGCACTAAAATCTGTCTGGCGAACGGCGCCAAGGTATTAAAGCTACCTTATCCCGGCTCCCCGCAAGACTGTGCCGAAATTACCCGGCTGGCAGGGGATGTTCCCTGGGCCGTGCTGTCCGCCGGGGTCGACCATGCCACCTTCCTCACGCAGGTTGCCGATGCTATGAGCAACGGCGCATCGGGAGTAATCGCCGGGCGTTCGCTGTGGAAAGACTGCATTTCGCTGGACAGCGCGGCGACCAAAGCTAAACTTGAAACCCTGGCGGTGCCTCGCCTGAACGAAATCCAGGCCGTTATTCGTCAATATTATCATGCGGGCATATCAAATACCGGCGCAGTGGCCGGGCAGGTAAAGTATGGCTGATTACAAGATAGCGTCTGGCTGCGGGCAGCGGATCGTGCTGGTTAATGGTATCCCCGCCTCCGGGAAAAGCACTGTCGCCGCCGAGCTGTCTAAGCGTACCGGCTGGCTGCACTTGTCCCTTGACGTTATCAAGAACCCTTTTTTGCAGCGTATCGACGGCGTGGACCGCGAATTCAACCGGCTTTTGGGCAAGGCGAGCTATGAAGTTATCTGGTCCATCGTGGCCAACGCCCCCGCGGGCAGCACTATTATTGTCGATGCCTGGTTCGGTTTTCAGCCTAAAGCCGTGCTGATGGACTATCTGGTTCAGGCTAATGTGACCCATCTGGCTGAAATCTGGTGCGAGGTTACCGGTGATGTCGCCGCCCAGCGTTATGCGGCACGTCTCGATCAAAGATTACCCGGCCATCCCGGCGAGGAATATATCCCGGAATTAATTGTGCTGGCCAAGCAAGCGCAACCAATGAATCTGGGCTTGGTATATAAAATGGAGCAATCTGTCCCGGCGGACATCAATAAATTGACTGACTGGTTATTTCAGGCGCTCGAAGTTCCGGTTGATATTAATAAAACTACGTTAAGGAGCTAACAAACGTTTACAAAATAAAAATATTCATCCACTATCGGCTTTACCTTTTATTGTTATTTGTGGCGAATAACCGTGGGCGCTATTTATAATTTTTTTGGCTGTATGGCATCATCGATATTTATTATTAATGGCCAATAGGTATGGATGGATCACAGTTTTAATTTTTACCGAAAAGTATACTCACAAAAATATTTTGTATCCAAGTGAGGCTCACTATGTTAACGGACTGGATTAATGAAAGTAATATCAAATTAATTAATCGAGCGCAAAACTGGCATAGCGCTGTTGAATTAGCCGTACAGCCACTTATTGACCAAGGCGCGGTTGAAAGCCGCTATCTTCAGGCTATTTATGCCATGCACGAACAGATTGGGCCTTATTATGTCCTGGGCGAAGGGATTGCCATGCCGCATGCCCGGCCTGAAGAAGGCGTAATTAACACCGCACTCTCTCTGGTTATTGTGAAAGATGGCGTTGAGTTCGGCAGCGAAGATAACGACCCGGTGTATATTATTTTTGCGCTTTCAGCGGTGGACAGTAATTCACATATTGAAATGATTGCCAGTCTTTCACGCTTTTTTTGCGATGATGAGGCGGTGAAAAATTTACGTTCGGTAAGTGATAAACAACAGGTGCTGGACATCATTCGCCAATTTTAATCAAGTGAAAGGACATGAAAAAAATAGCCATTATCGCCAGTGGCGGCGATGCTGTGGGCATAAATTCGGCCATCGCGCAAATTACCCGGCAGGCGGAATTGGAGGTTTGGGCTTTTCACGGTGGTTATGACGGCATTATTGAACAGACCCCTTTTGTTTTATCATTCGGGCAAGTTCAGGAGGCGCAGTCGTCCGGTAAGAATCTATTGCGCAGCGCGCGCAGCCAAGCGCCGCTGACCCCGCGGGGGCGCCGGGATATCAGGGAACGTTTACGTTCCCTGGGTATGGAAACCCTGGTGGTGTTCGGCGGCGGCGGGTCGTCGCAGGCGGCAAGATTATTGGATCAGGAGGGGTTGCCCACCGTGGTGTTGCCCATGTCCATTGATAATGATATTGCCGGTACGCAATATACTATAGGGTTTGACAGTACGCTGGAGGTGGTTACCCGTGCCCTGGATCAGTTGCATAACACCGCGCATAACATGGAAGGACGGGTATTTTTACTGGAAGTATTCGGCGCCGGCGCAGGCCATATCGCGCTGGGCGGCGCCTTGGCGGGGGGAGCTCATGCCGTGCTGCTGCCCGAATTTCCCCAGGATATCCGCTGGCTTTGCCGGCGAATCGGGGAATGCCTGGCCGAGCCCCAGGGTTATGCGCTGGTGGTCTGCGCGGAAGGTTATCCTATGGAAAATGCGTATTTTGCGGGAACGCAGGGGGTATCGATAAAAATTGGCCGGATGATTGAGCAACACCTGGGCATTGCGATCCGCCATACGATCCTGGGATTTTGCCAGCGGGCCTCCGTGCCTTCGGTAAACGATCGGCTACTGGCAATAGCGCTTGGACAAAAAGCGGCAGATGCCATTCTCGCCAACGAGCATGGAATATTAATCGGTATCTTGCATGGACAAGCCGTCAGCTGTGAGCTGGGTAAGGCATTAAGTGGAATACGACCTCTTGATCCCTCTTTAGTTGCTGCGGCACGACATCTACATATGATCAATTAAGGAACTGTTTATGAAAAAGTTATCTATTTTGGCGGTATGCGGGGCCGGTCTGGGCAGCAGTTTTGCCTGTGAAATGAGCATCGAGGCGGCATTAAAAGATCTGGGGGTGGAAGCAGACTTATCTCATTGCGATATTTCCAGCGCCTCCTCGACTCGGGCGGATATTATCGTTACCGGCGAGAACTTCCGCTCCCAATTTCAGCATTATACGATTAACGCAACTATTGTTTATTTAAAACGATTGGTAGACAAAACAGAAATAAAAACCAAGCTGACGCCGATTCTGCAAGAATTAGGCTATTTGGCATAAAGATATTTTATTATTAATCCGTTTGCGGTGAACCCATACAGGGGATTTATATGTCTTTTCTCCATTTTATCGTCAATGACGTGCTGGGGCAGGCGTCTATATTAATAGCATTAATCGCTATGATTGGGCTGATTGCTCAGAAGAAAAGCACTGGCCAGGTCATTACCGGGACGTTAAAAACGCTGTTAGGATTTTTAGTGTTGCTGGCGGGTGCGAATATTATTGTTAACGCATTGAACTTTTTGGGCGAAGTATTCCAAAAAGGGTTCAATATGCGCGGCGTGGTGACCGATGTAGGCTCTATTGCCGGCATTGCGCAACAAACTCTCGGGCGTGAGACGGCATTAATCATGGTATTGGCATTTATCGTGAATATCCTGATTGCGCGTTTTACCCGTTATAAATATATTTTTCTTACCGGCCAGGCATCGCTGTGGATGGCGACGGTTTGTTCGGTTATCGGTTATATGGGCGGCCTGCGGGGTACGGAACTTATCGTTATCGGCGGGGTGATTGCCGGATTGATGGCAGTCTGCATGCCCGCGCTGGCGCAACCTATCGTACGCAAGATTACCGGCTCGGATGATTTCGCCCTGGGGCATTTTTGCACCATTGGTTATATCGTCCAGGCGGGGGTGGCCAAGCTTACCGGCGATGCGAGTAAAAGCACCGAGGATCTTGAACTGCCTCAGTCGCTGTCGTTTTTGCAGGACACCTATTTGTCGATGATGGTGGTCATGCTACCTATTTACCTTATCCCCGCTATCGCCGCCGGACCGGAAGTGGTGGCCGCCCACTCGAATGGCGTTAATTATCTGGTGTTCTCATTCCTGCAATCGGTGCAGTTCGTGGTCGGGGTATATGTCCTGCTTTCCGGCGTGCGGTTATTGCTGGCCGAGATTGTGCCGGCGTTTCGCGGTATTGCCCTGCGCATCGTTCCCAACGCGGTACCGGCCCTGGATTGCCCGGTGCTGTTTCCATATGCTCCCAACGCCGTGATTATCGGTTTTATTTCCACGACTATCGGCTCGGTTATCGGGATGTTCCTGTTTCCCTGGGTGGGGCTGGCGATGATTTTGCCGGGCATGTTGACCAATTTCTTCGCCGGCGGCACCGCCGGGATCTTTAGCAATGCCGTAGGCGGCCGGCGGGGGGCGATTATCGGCGGTATTTTTCATGGACTGTTTATCACCCTGTTACCGGCCCTGCTGCTGCCGCTGCTGGGGCAATACGGTTTTGCCAATGTCACCTTCAGCGATTCGGATGTGATAAGCGTTGGCCTGGTATTCGGCCATATTCTCAATTTCTTCCATTAACCGGTTACGGAGGTCCTATGGACACGACAATAGACGCTATTTTGGCCCGTGAGCTGCCGCCCAAGGAGTGCTCCCAGGCCTTGAATGAGCTGGGCAAACTGCTGGCCGGGCAAAACGATACCGACGGCGCCATCGCCTGCTGGGAAAAAAGCGTGCAATGTTATGGTAAACCCGGTTTCGCCCAGGCTCAATTGATGAAGGCCTATAACCAGAAGCGGCGTGAAAGCGCGCAGTCCGGCGACGGTAAGGCCGCGGAGCATTATGCCGAGAAAATCGACGGCCTGATGCAACAAAGCAAGGATGCCATCCGTTACGGCTACTGAAACCAATTCTCCCCCGGATCGGGGGAGAATATGGCGTGCGGAGGGGGTGCGTTACATCCCCTTGCCGGGGAGAATAACCATTGTTGATAAGGTTCAGGCATTAATACCGCCATCCACATTAACCCCGGTGCCGGTAATTTGCTGCGCCGCCGGACCGGCCAGGAATGTTACGGCTGCCGCGACGTCTTCAGCTTTGCCGTAATGGCCCAGCGCAATATATTGGCGCGCAGCGTCGGCTTGTTCGCCTTGCGCCGGGTTCATATCGCTGTCGGTCGGACCAGGATGAACCAGGTTAACGGTAATGCCGCGCGGGCCTAAATCGCGGGCCAGGCCGCGCGTCAGGGACAGCAGGGCCGACTTGGTCATGGCATAGACGCTGATGCCGCCATGGGCACGCGTTCGGCCAGGCAACTGCCGATATTAATAATGCGCCCGCCTTTGCCCAGATGGGGCAACGCGGCCTGGGTAGCCACCACCAGGCCGCGGATATTCACATTGATCATGGCGTCGATATCTTCCAGCGCCATATCTTCCAGCAGGCCGCCGCGCGCGATACCCGCGTTATTCACCAGGATATCCAGACCGCCCAGCGCGGCTACGGTTTGGCTGATAGCGCCGCGTACCGCTTCGGGCGAGGCGCTGTCGGCCTGGATGGCCACCGCTTTGCGCCCCAGTCGTCGCAACATCTTTACAAAATGATTCTGTTCCCACTGAGATAAAAGATAATAAAAATAATGAATTACGGGGTGCAATGCCGTTATTTACTGCTTCGGTACATAACTATAAATGATTTATATCAAGGAAAGGCCGCTTTTTTCTGATATGCCTAAAAGAAGTCATCAGAAGCCGTTTGCTATACGGCTTCACGTGTAAATCAGAGAGCTAGGAGAATATGGTGGTTGATTCGAGCAAGAAAGTTGCGGTTGTCACTGGGGCCGGCCAGGGCATTGGCCGGGCCATTGCGCTGCGCCTGGCTAAAGATGGCTTTGCTATCGGGAGCCTGGACTTTAACGCCGATACAGCGAAGGAGACGGTGGCATTGATTGAGGCAGCCGGCGGCAAAGCCTTGGCCGTGCCGGTGGATGTGTCGAAGCGAGAGGATGTCATATCCGCTGTCGATCGGGTGGTGGCAAAATTCGGCCGGCTCGATGTCATGATCAATAATGCAGGTTTAGGCCCGACGACGCCTCTTGAGGATATTACGCCGGAAATCTACCATAAAGTTTTTGACGTTAATGTGGGCGGCGTCTATTGGGGTATCCAGGCGGCCCTTAAACACTTTAAAGCCGTAAAACCCGCCAAACCGGGCGCGATCGTCGGCAAGATAATTAATGCTTCATCCCAGGCGGGTCAGGTGGGCAATCCCGATCTGGCCGTCTATGGCGCAACCAAGTTTGCCGTCCGCGGCATTACCCAAACAGCCGCCCGCGACCTGGCTAAACTCGGCGTTACCGTCAATGCCTATTGCCCGGGTATTGTGCGTACGCCGATGATGGAAAACATTGCTAAAAAAGTCGCTGATGAAAATAATCAGCCGCTGGAGTGGGGCCTGCAGCAGTGGGCAAAAACGGTCGCGCTGGGCCGGATATCCGAGCCGGAAGACGTGGCGGCCTGCGTATCCTATCTGGCGGGACCCGACTCGGACTATATGACCGGACAAGCGCTGATTATCGATGGCGGCATGGTATTCAACTAAGAGCATGTCTGAAAATAAATAAAGGCGCGCCTGTACGCTAACCGGCGGGCGCGCTCAAGCGCGCGGCGGTTTGCGTCCGGACCCCGCCTCGTTAACCCGGTCCGCAGCCAATTGATAGAAAGCCTTACCCGATCAAATCCCCCCAATCCATTGCCTCGTAACGGCTACTAAAGCCCTTGTCCCTATCGATGAACTTCCGACATACCGTGATCGCCGGTGGTGCCCTGACGGGTTCGGGTTCCGCTGCGCCAACGGCGATTTAAAACTAACGCCGGCGGGGACATTACGGCCTGGGATTAACAGTTGGCCGCCGGGCGTGGGGAAAATATAGCTCGAAACAGGTCTGTCCCTCCGCGCTGGCGGCTTGCCAGGTCCCCAGATGCAGCAACATGATGCTGCGCACGATGGAAAGGCCCAGCCCGCTGGCCTGGGTGTCCGTAGCGCGCGAGGCGTCGGCGCGGTAGAAACGCTCGAACAGGCGCTCCAGGTGTTCCGCCGCAATATCCGGACCGCGGTTGGTGACGCTCAGGGTGGTCCCGTCGGCGTCCTGGCGCGCGCCGATCGCTATCGTCGAGCCGGGGTCGGCATAACGAATGGCATTGGCCAGCAAATTGGCCAGCGCCCGGCGCAGTAAAGTGGCATCGGCATAGACTTGGCCGGCGCCGCTGAATGCCAGCGGAATGCCGCGCTCCTGCGCCGGTCCGTCGAAATAGTCAGCAAGCGTGGCGAACTGATCCGTGATGTCCAGCCAGGCGCGATCGATGGCGTGGTCGGCCTGTTCGGCCCGCGCCAGGAACAGCATATTCTCAATCATCTTCGCCAGCCGGGACAGCTCCTCGAAATTAGAACCCAGCAGCCTGGCATACTGCTCCGCCGGGCGCGGGCGGCTCAGCGCCACTTCCGTCTGGCCCATCAGGGTGGCGATGGGGGTGCGCAGGTCATGGGCCATATCCGCCGACACCTGGCTCAGTTGGGTAAAGCTGAGCTCCAGCCGGTCCAGCATCAGATTAAAGGCGTCAATCAGCGTCTTGAGTTCGCTGGGCGCGGCCTCGCCGTCGATACGTACCGACAGGTTGCGAATGCTGGTGCGCCCGGTCTGCGCGGCGAGGCGGCGCAGCGGCCGCAGTCCGCGGCGGGCCACCAGCCATGTCAGCAGCATCGTGAGCAGCGCTGCGCCAATCACCACCAGGGCAATCTGGTTGCGATACGAGGCCAGCATATGCGTGCGCTCCGTCATCAGGCGGCCGGTAATGATCTCAAGCTGATAGGGGGGGCGCGTAGTCTGCGCCTGGGCGGCGGTGTAGATAAACGGCACGTCGCCCTGGAGCCGGTGATGCACCGAATCGAGGGACAGTTTTTGCGCCGCCGGCGCGGCGCTGATATCCGGCACGGGGGATTTGCCCGGATTGACCTCGATAAGCGGCGGTTGTCCGGGAAAGCGCAACACCAGCAGCGACTCGGTATTGCCCAGCATATTGGCGAACAGCTGTGGTTTATGATGGATAAGATCGATGGCGTCTTCGTTGTGCAGCAGGGTACGGATCTGCTCGACGCGGGTTATCAGCGCCCCGTCGTCGCGCACGGCAAGCTGCCGCTCCAGCGTGCCGTACATGATCCAGCCGACGGCGGTCATCACCGTGAATGTCAGCGCCGCCAGGATCAGCGATAAAAACGCCGTCAGCGAGAGGCGTTTCATGCCTGCTCATCGCAGCGATAGCCCACGCCATGCACGGTATGGATCAGACGCTGGGAAAAGGGCTCGTCGATTTTTTGCCGCAGCCGGCGCACCGCGACGTCCACCACATTGGTATCGCTATCGAAATTCATGTCCCAGACGCGCGAGGCGATCAGGGTGCGCGACAGCACCTGGCCGCGATGGGTTAAAAACAGATGCAGCAGATTGAATTCTTTATTGGTGAGCGTGAGGCGCTCGCCGCCGCGCACCACGCGGCGCTTCGGCACATCCATTTGCAGATCGGCCAGCGCCAGCAGGTCGGTCCGGGGCTCACGGGCGCCGCGCCGCAGGACGATGCGGATGCGCGCTAGCAGTTCGGCGAACGAAAAGGGTTTAACCAGATAGTCTTCCGCGCCGGAAGCCAGCCCCTTTAACCGATCGTCCAGCGTGCCGCGGGCGGTCAAAAACAGCACCGGCGTGGCGGCATCCCGCATGTTGAGCGCCGCCATCACCTGCCAGCCGTCCATATCCGGCAGCATCACATCAAGCAAAATCAGGTCGAACGCAAGTTCCCGGGCCAAGTGCAGCCCGGTGATGCCGTTGGTGGCCACGTCGACGACATACCCCGCCTCGGTTAAGCCGGAGCGCATATACTCCCCGGCTTTGGGTTCGTCTTCAACGATCAGAATCCTGTGCATGGGCCGGCGTCCTGTTGGTGGGGGAAGCGCTATCTTAGTGCCGTTTGCGCCGCGTTTTCAATCAGCCGCGCCACTTCCTGCGGGTGGGACCGGTAGACCGAATGGCTGGCGCCTTTCACTTCCACCGTGGTGCTGCGGGCGCGTTTGGCATACATGCGCTCCAGGTCTGGGCTGATAATCTTGTCGGCCTGCGCCACCATGTACCAGCTGGGCTTGGTTTTCCACGCCGGGTCGGGAATATTGGCGGTAAATACCGAGGCGGATGTCAATATTTGCGAGGCGGCCTCGAAACGCGCCGCGGCCGGGGGTAAATCGGCGGCGAAATCCGCCGGGAAATACTGGCGATCGATATATAAATAGCCGTCCGGGGTTTTAACAAACGGATGCGCGGTATTCGGCAGCTTTTTGCCATTGCTGGCTTCGGTTTCCCCGGTGTCCAGGGCATGGGCGGCGATATAGACCAGCGCGGCGACATGGGAATCATTGCCCGCTTCGGTGATAATAGCGCCGCCGTAGCTGTGGCCGACCAGTACCGCCGGACCATCCTGTTGGTCAAGAATGCGTTTGGTGGCCGCGACATCCTCCGGGAACGAGGTCAGCGGTTCCTGCACCAGCGTGACGTGATAGCCGTCTTTGGTCAGCCGGTCGTATACCGGCTGCCAGCCGGCGCCATCCACAAAGGCGCCGTGCACCAGCACGATATTTTTAATCGGCGCGGCCAAGGCGGGGGCGGCCCCGGCGCCTAACAGCAGCGTGGAACACAACAGGGTGAGAGTGGCGCGTTTAAAGGTCATGGCAAATCCTTGGTCAGTGAGGGTCAATAAAGTTTCTTAAGCACGTGGCCAGACTACGTGCGCGCCGCTGACAGGACCATGACCCGATTATTACAAAAAACTGACAACGCCGGCCGGTCATCACGCCGATTGACGCGACCGGGGGGATAACGTAAATTCACGTATGTGAACAAACGTGGATAACGTAAAGGATGCCCTGGTGGATATTACCGCGCTGAAAAAAATCACCTTAACCGAGCAAATCATGGAGCAAATCGCCGGCCAAATAACCTCGGGTAAAATGAAACCGGGCGAAAAATTGCCGAACGAGCGGGCCATGGGCGAGATGTTCCACGTGACCCGCAGCCGGGTGCGCGAGGCGCTGCGCGCATTATCCCTGATTGGCCTGATCGATATTAAACCCGGCGACGGCAGCTACGTATGCGAACAGCGGCCCGCGCTGCCGGAAGAAACCATTACCTGGATTTTCCATAAAGAAATTCATAACCTGGACGAAGTCTACGCGGCGCGTAAGCTGATTGAAGCCGAGGTTTATCTGACCGCCATCGACCATGTGACGACGGAGCAGCGGCTGCGGCTGGACGGCATTATGGCCGACTTAACCTCGGCGGCGGAGCACAGCGAGGGCGCCGTACGTTATCATCAGTTGCTCGATGATTACGATCTGCTGATGGGGCAATTCTGCGGCAATCAGATTTATAATAAGCTGATGCAGACCATCGTACTGCTGCGCAAGGAATTTTCACGCAAGCTACTGCAATCGGCCGGCGCCATTGAACACAGCATCAAGATGCGCAAAAAAATCCACGATGCCTTTGCGCACAACGATAAGCCCCGCTTAAAAAAATCCCTGAATGCTTTTTATACGTCCTCGCGGCATTTCTACGACACCATTTTGGCTAAAGAGCAATCCTGAGATGCCGAAAGTAAAGTCAGCGGAAAGAACTTTTCGCCTACTGGAATTAATTGCCAATAAGCGCGACGGCCTGTCCTTTTCCGATATGCAGTCGATGCTGGATATTCCGCGCAGCTCCGCTCATAGCCTGATCCAGGAGTTTTTGGATAACGACTACCTGCTCTACAATTCGGCCAATAAAAAATATTACGCCGGAGTTGCCCTGATAAAAATGGCGGCCAATTGCATCGAAAGCACCGATCTTATCCAGGAGCTGAATTTACTGACCCGGCATCTTAGCCAGCGGCTGGGGAAAACCTCCCATGCGGCCATTCTTGATGGGGTCAATGTCGTTTATTTATCCAAGGCGCAGGCCAAAGACGATCTGTCGTTGATGCGCAATATCGGCATTCACCTGCCGGCGCACTGTACTTCGGTAGGCAAGGTCTTGCTCAGCCAATACCCCGATGAGGTTATCGCCCGGCTCTATGGCGATAAGCCGCTGGAGAAAATGACCGTCAATTCCATCGGCTCCCTGGCTATGCTGCTGCGGGATGTGCAGCAGGCCAGGGACGACGGTTACGCCATCGAACAGCGGGAAGCCAATGAACGGGCCGCCTGTATCGGCATGCCCATCGAGCAGAATGGTAAAACCATCGCTGCTTTTAGCATCACGTTTCTCGCCTATGAATGGGAAAACCTGGATGTTGAGCAGGTCTTGACGGTGATGCGCCAGGGCCGGACCATGATCGAACAACGCCTGATCCGGCTATAACGCGCGCAAGCGCCGGCTTTATCAGGACAACAGCCGGTTATCCTCGCCGATTCCGGGCGCGCCTTTGCTGCTGAAAAAACGTTCGCCATCGATGCGGATCGGACAGCGGGTAGTTAAAAACGTGCCGCCGTCTGGCCGGTCCACCGCTTGCAGCATCTGCAAGACCTTAAATCCTTCGCTGCCGGTCAATTGTTCCCAGGTTTGTACCCTGGCGCACCAGACATCCGCCGCTTCCAACCGTTGCAGCCAATCGGCGGTGGTGCCGGATAACAAATGATCGCTTAATAACCGTTTAATCTCATCACGCTGATTGGACCACTGCTTGGGATCGGTGTAAGCCAGCAGCCCCGGGCAGCCGAGCAGTTCTCCCAGGCGGGGAATCGGCGTCATGGCGATGGCGAGAAATCCGTCCGCGGTGGCATAGATGCCATAGGGGGCGGCGATATAGGCGTTGGCATTGTTCACCTGGCTGCGCCGCGGCGGTTGTTGCCCGTCATTGAGCCAGGTGGTCAGCACTTCAAACTGCACATCCAGGATCGACTCCAGTAAACTGACCTGCACCAACGATCCCTCGCCCCGGGTTATGCGGCTCAGCAGGCCGGCGAGGATACCCTGCGCCAAATGTTCGCCGGCAAACAGGTCGGCAATGGATAACCCGAAAGGCAACGGCGGCTGATCGGCATTGCCGTTTAAGTGACAAAGGCCGGACAGGGCCTGTACCAGCAAATCCTGGCCAGGTTTATCGCGCCATGGGCCTTCGTCGCCGTAGCCGGTAATTTCGCCGTAGACCACCCCGGGATTGAGGGTTTTGATGCTGTCATAATCCAGCCCCAAACGCGCCGACACGCCGGGACGAAAATTAAAAATCATGACATCCGCCTGCTTTAACAGGGGCAGCAGCCGCTGCCGGTCGGCGTCGTTCTTGAGGTCGACGGCGATCCCCTGTTTATTGCGATTGATGGCGTGAAACAATGAGCTGTCGCCATCGATATCCAGATTGGAAATATAGAGGCGCCGGCATATATCCCCGCCGGCGGGGTTTTCCACTTTAATCACCGTGGCGCCAAGATCCGCCAGGCGCAGAGCCGCCGAGGGGCCGGAAAGGAACTGGCTGAAATCCAGTACGGTGATGCCTGCTAGCATTTGCATCATATTGCGTCCCCGAGATGAAAATCATCAATGATTTTGTGGTTATCTTCACCCAGACCCGGCGCCCATTTTTCCGGGCTTAACACTCGGCGGTTGAAACGGATCGGGCAGCGTAGGGTGCGGATGGCTTGCGAACCCGGGCGCTGGATGTGTTGCACCATCTTTAGCGCCTGGAAACCGGGGGACTCGGATAGCCGCTGCCAGTTATAGACATCGGCGCACCAATACCCGTGTCGCTCCAGGCGGGTAAGCCAATAGGCGGTGGTTTGCGAAGCCAGATGCGCGGCCAGCAGATCCTTGATTTCATCGCGCCGGCTAAACCATTGCGCGGGGTCGGCATAGCGGGCGAGGGCGGGGCAATCGAGGATCTGCCCAAGCCCGGTGACCGAGCCCATCGCCAGCGCGATATGGCCATCGGCGGTACCATAGATGCCGTAGGGCGCGCTGAGATAAGCATGGGCATTATTGATGCGGCTGCGCCGGGGCGTCTGGCGACCGTCGTTGAGCCAAGTCGTCAGCACCTCGAACTGCATGCTGAGCAATGATTCCAGCAGGCTGACTTCAACCAGGCCGCCGGCGCCGCTTTTGGCGCGGCGGATCAGGCAGGCCATGATGCCCTGGGCGAGATGCACGCCCGCCATGGAATCGGCCACCGAAAGGGCAAACGGCGTGGGCGGCTGATCGCCGTTGCCGTTGAGCCAGGTCAGGCCGGACAAGGCCTGCACCAGCAGATCCTGCCCCGGTTTTTTGCTCCAGGGACCCTCATTGCCATAACCGGTGACGGTGGCATACACCAGCCGGGGATTCAAGCTTTGCGCTCCGGCGTAGTCCAGGCCGATTTTGGTCATCACGCCGGGGCGGAAATTTTCGATCATGACATCCGCCTGCCGGATTAACGCCCGGACCTGCGCTAAGTCCGCCGGGTTTTTCAGGTCGGCGGCAAAACTCTCTTTATTGCGGTTAATGGTGTGGAACAGCACGCTGTCGCCGTCAACCGTCAAATTGTTCAGGGCGAGTTTGCGGCTGCTGTCGCCGGTGCCCGGGCGTTCCACTTTAATCACCCGCGCCCCCAGATCGGCCAGCCGCAGCGCGGCGGAGGGACCCGCCAGAAATTGACTGAAATCCAGTACGATAATACCTGCTAACGGTTCCATCCGATCACTCCGCCAGCGTCAGGGATAAACGGTATAATTGGTCAAGCTGGTCGATCACCTGTGCCGCCTGGCCGCCGTGCATCACATAATTGCGCACCCATTCCCCGGCGTGGTCCTGGAAATGGAGAAAACCGGAATAACGCGGCCGTTTGGCCGAGCGGTCCAAGGTGGGCAATGTATCTTTGAAGAAATCCAGCGAACGGCGATTTACTTCATTATCCAGCCAGGCGCCGCGGTGTCCGGGCTGGCCGCCATTGTCGAAATAGAGCGTTTTTTGTATCACCGGCGACGCGGTAAACATCAGGTATTCCAGCGCAATGTCGCGCTGCCGGCAGCGATTGGAAATAGCCAGGCCCGTGCCGCCCAGTACGGTTTTAAGCGGCTGTTGGTGATAAGACACCACATCATCGCCTTTAAGCAGGTAGCGCGAATAGCCCGGCCGGGAATAATTGGAATAACCGTAGACAAAGGGGCAATAAAAAAATTCATCTTGCGCTGACATCACCTCATGCACCTGAATCGGGTCCCAGTCAAACATCGCCGCCGGGCAATAGCCCGCCAGTTCGCGCAGATCTTCCAGGGCCTGGATGCCTACTTCTCGGCTGACGATCCGCTGCCCGTTAAACCAGTCCGGTTCCCTAGTGGCGCATAGCATCAGAAAATCCATCAGCATATTGATCGGAATACCGGCATAAGCGACATAGCCCGCGCGCGCCAGCGTTAATAACTCGTCCCAAGAACGTGGCAGCGGGCGGCCGGCGGCGGTAAAACGATCCGGCCGATAGACCGCAATCGGGGTGGCGGCGTCAATGGCCACCGCGGTTTGGAACCCGTCAAACAGATAGCTTTCATGAGAGCCGCCCACGGAATTGGCGGCCTGATCGGCCAGATAGCCGGCCGGCAGGTTACGCTCCAGCGGCAGCAGCACGGCTTTGTCGGCGGCGAACCCCGCCCACGGATGGTCGATGACCAGTAAATCGTAAGCCTCTGCCAGCTCATCAAGCGCGCCGTCGGCGAATTCCTGTAATGAACGTTTTTCCCACTCGATCCTGACTTCGGGATGCAGCTCCGTGAAACGCTGTGCTGTAGCCACCACCGGGGTGTAACCGCGGCTATGGCTCCAGGTAATGCCCTTTAACGTCACCATGATTTTCCTTTTTGCGGATTTGATCACACATAATTGGTAGTACCAGGGTACCATTGCGACACAACAAGGTGCATTATTAAAGCAGAGAATGATTAAAGTGTGAGCGGATGCAAAATAATTAAAACACTATAAAAATTGTATTGACGCAGTAAAAATGTAGGAATAGCTTGCATAAAAGTTCATATATGAAGAGTTAAGTTCATATATATGAACAAATGGGCAGTGGTTGGTAACCAAAAACCTTGCCTGGATAATTCATTGCATGATTATAAAAATCTGATAGAGGTAGTATTATGCTGACGGGATTTACCGTGCTCCTCGTTGCCTGTCTGTTTCAAGGAAGTTTTGGTTTAGGTATGAAGAATTATAAACCATTTTCCTGGGAAGCATTCTGGGTTTTATTTTCCATTATTGGTATTCTGATTATTCCGATTGTCTGGACCGCCATAGAAGTCCCAAATTTCTATAAATATATCTTTGCTACGCCCGGGAATGTGCTGGCTATTGCCGCCGCCTGCGGATTTTTGTGGGGCATCAGCGCCATTTGGTATGGTAAGGGCATTGATTCCATCGGCATGTCGCTGACGGTGGGGATTAATACCGGGGTAGGCTGTTCTCTCGGCTCGCTGATTCCGCTGTTTATCCTGGGTAATATTCCTTCGGCCAATTCGCTAACGTTACTGCTGGTGGGCATGGCCGTCATGTTGCTAGGGGTAGGGGTAATTACCAAAGCCGGCATCCTGCGCGATCGCGAATCAAAGGCCGACGCGGCAAAACCGCGTAATGATCAATTCGTCCTAGGCCTGTTTATGGCGCTGGCGTCGGGATTTGGCACCGCGGCGATGAATATCGGTTACACCTATGCCAGCAAAGCCAGCTCGCTGGCCGTGGCCGACGGCGTTAACCCCGTTAGCGCCAGCCTGATTGCCTATGTGATTGTTTTTGCCAGCGGCGGGTTTGTTTCGAATCTGGGTTATGCCATTTTCCTGTTGATCAAAAACAAGACCTATACCGATTTCGGACGCTCCGGGTCGGCGTTCGCTTATTTCAAAGCGCTGTTAACCGGCTGTATTTGGTTCGCGGCGCTGGGGTTATATGCCAAATCAACCGCATTGCTCGGCAGTCTCGGGCCGGTCATCGGCTGGATCGCCTTCTTATCCGGCGCGCTGATTATCTGTAACGCCTGGGGCTTGAAAACCGGTGAATGGCAGGGTTACCAGCGGCCCAAACGCGTGTTGCTGTGGGGCAATGTCGTGCTGGTGCTTTCCGTGATTATCGTAGGGTATGCCAACGGCATTGCCTGAGTAAACAAGGACAAAAAAATGACTATAGAATTTTCGGCGATTAATACCACCCCTGAAATGCCGCGGGTTAAACGCGATATCGTGATTATCGGCGCCGGCGGCATCGTTACGGATTCCCATCTGCCGGCCTATCGTGAGGCGGGTTTCAAAGTACAGGCGATTTATGATATCAACGCCGCCAAAGCGCAAGCCGTGGCGTCAGCCTGGGATATTCCCCATGCCTGCTCAACCCTGCCTGAATTAATTCAGCACGGTATCGCCCACCAGGCGGTATTTGATATCGCCGTCCCGGCGTCGGAAATCAAAAATATCCTACCGTTGTTGCCGGCCCATTCCGGTGTGCTGATTCAAAAACCCATGGGTGAATCCATTGAAGAGGCCAGGAAAATCCTGGCTATCTGCCAGCAAAAGCCATTGATCGCCGGGATTAATTTTCAGCTGCGCCGGGCGCCGTTTATGATCGCGGCCAAGCAGATTGTCGATAGCGGCGCGCTGGGCGATATTCACGATGTGGAAATGCGCGTGGTGTGCCATACGCCATGGAATTTATGGAGCTTCCTCAACGACAAAGAGCGCATGGAAGTGAATTACCACAGCATCCATTACATTGATGCCATCCGGTTTTTCCTCGGCGACCCGCAGGCCGTGTATTGCAAGACCATGAAGCACCCCAAGATGATGGAGCTGGCGCAGACCCGTTCTTCCATCATTATGGATTACGGCGATGTGATTCGGGCCAATATCCATACCAACCATGGCCATGACTATGCCTCCGATAAACAGGAGTGTTTCTTTAAAATCGAAGGGACGCGCGGGGCGATAAAAATCCAGATCGGCGTGATTTTAAACTATCCCAACGGGTCGGTGGACAAGTTTGAATATGTGCTGGATGACGGCCTGGGATGGCGCAGCCTGGAGATTAAAGGCAGTTGGTTCCCGCAGGCGTTTATCGGCCCGATGAGCGGTTTGCAAAAGAAAATGGAAGACCCGGCATATCACTACCTCAATAGCGTGGATGACGCCTGGCGCACCATGTGCGTGGTGGAAGCCTGTTATCAATCAACGGCCAAGGCCGCGACGGACGTGCAGTATTAAGTCATCATCAACCCACGGAGACCGGCCCTATGCGACGCATTATCGACACTCATCTTCATTTATGGGATTTGGCGCAATTTTCACTTCCCTGGCTGAATAATGTGCCGCAGCTCAACCGTAGTTTTTTTTGGCCTGATTACCTCGCGGCGCAGCCGGACGATAAAAACTGGGCGATAGAGCAGGCCATTTATGTGGAGGTCGATGCCGCGCCCCGCTTGCGGCGGCAGGAAGAAGTATTGATAAACGATCTGTGCAATGACGAAACCAACGCGCTAGCGGGCGGCATTATCGCCCTTGATTTGGCGACGGACGGCAGCGTTGAGCGCTGGGCGCATTCCGGTCCTTCCGCCGTAATCAAAGGGGTGCGCCATGTGCTGCATGTGGCCGATAGCCCGCGGGGCGCCTGTTTACAGCCCGCCTTTATCGATAATGTCCGCGCGCTGGGCGCCGGGGGATGGCTGTTTGAAGGCTGCGTGCGCTGCGAGGAGCTTTCGGACCTGGCCATATTGGCGCGCGCTTGTCCCGAAACGTCTTTGGTGCTGAATCATATGGGCAATGTCGATGCGGATATTATCGCCGGTACCCCGCTGGCGGCCAGGCAACGGCATTATCAGACACAGTGGCTTAACGATATTGAACAACTGGCTGCCTGTAATAATGTTTGCTGTAAAGTCTCGGGTGTGAATATTGCCGATCCTGAACATGTGGAAAATATGTTCCCCGTGCTGCGTCACTGCCTGGACGCATTTGGCGCGGATAAAGTGATGTTCGGCAGTAATTACCCGGTGTGTAATCTGAATATCGGTATAGGCGCCTGGGTAAATACCTTAATTTATTTTAGCGCCTCAAGATCGGCCTCATTCAGGGATAATTTATTTTTTAATAACGCTAAAAGAATTTATCAACTTTAACGTTTTGAGAGGGATTTTATTGTGGCTTATAGAATGATACTTAATGAAACGTCATATTTTGGCGCCGGGGCGATTGCGTCCATTACAGGCGAAATCCAAAAAAGAGGATTTACCAAGGCGTTGGTGGTAACCGATAAGGAACTGATGCGGTTCGGCGTGGCAGCCAAAGTGACCGATCTATTGGACCGTGCGGGTCTGGCTTATGACATTTATGACGAGGTGGTGCCTAACCCCACCATCCAGACGGTGCAGGAGGGCGTCGCGGCATTTTTACGGGCCGGGGCGGACTACCTGATCGCCGTGGGCGGCGGTTCGCCGCAGGATACCAGCAAAGCGATTGGCATTATTATCAACAACCCTGATTTTGCCGATGTGCGCAGCCTGGAGGGCGTGGCGCCCACCGCGCGGCCCGCCGTTCCGATCATTGCCATACCCACGACGGCCGGCACCGCGGCCGAGGTTACCATCAACTACGTCATTACCGATATGGAAATGAAACGCAAATTTGTCTGTGTCGATCCCCACGCCATTCCGGTGCTGGCGATTATCGATCCCGATATGATGGCCAGCATGCCAAAAAGCCTGAAGGCGGCCACCGGCGTGGATGCGCTGACCCATGCCATCGAGGGTTATATCACCCTCGGCGCGTGGGAGTTGACCGACGCGCTGCATCTGAAAGCCATCGAGATTATCTGCCGCTCCCTGCGCGGTTCGGTGAATAACGATCCGCAGGCCGTCGAAGATATGGCCCTGGGGCAATATATCGCCGGCATGGGGTTCTCCAACGTCGGCCTTGGACTGGTACACGGCATGGCGCACCCGCTGGGGGCGTTTTACAACACGCCCCACGGCATCGCCAATGCGGTGTTATTGCCCTATCTCATGGCCTACAACGCCCCGGCCACCGGCGAAAAATTCCGCCATATCGCGGCGGCGATGGGCCTGGGGGACAGTGCATCCCAGCCCCTTGATGCCGTCCGGCAACAGGTGGTCGAGGCGCTGCGCCAGCTCAACCGCGATATCGGTATTCCGGAAAAATTACGGGATATCGGCCTGCGGCTAGAAGACATTCCGGCATTGACCCAAGCGGCCTACGCCGATGTGTGCACCGGCGGCAATCCGCGCCAGACCAATGAAGCGGAAATTCAGCAGTTATATCAGGAAATTTATTAATCCACGTCCGGGCTTAAGCCCGGACGTTTATTCTCATGTGGAGACGCTTTATGTCAGGATGTCTGTTTCATGGCGTGATACCGCCGGTTCCTACCCTGTTTGACGCCGATGAGCAATTGGATCGCCCGGCCATGAGCCGCCTGATCGAGCATTTGATGGGCACGGATATCGATGGGGTATTTTTTCTCGGCAGCGCGGGGGAATTCGCCCATATGTCCGATGCGCAACGAAAAGAGGTGGCGGAATTTTGCATCGCCTGCGTGGATAAACGCAAACCGGTATTGATCGGCATTGCCCATAGCGGGACGCGGGCCACCATCGAGCTGGGCCGGCATGCGCAGGCCAGCGGCGCGGACGGGGTGGTGGTGGTCAATCCTTTTTATAATCCGCTGTCGGAAGAGAACCTGTATCGGCACTATCATCATATCGCGGCGCAATTAACGTTGCCGATTATTATGTATAACTTTCCGGCATTGACCGGGCAGAATATTCCGGTGGCCGTTATCCGGCGCTTGGCCGAAGAATGCCCTAATATCGTAGGGTTGAAAGATACCGTGGATACGCTCAATCATATCCGTGAAACGCTGCATGCGGTTAAACCCGTGCGCCCCGATTTTGCCGTATTCGCCGGTTACGATGAGTATTTGTTCGGAACGCTGATCCTGGGAGGCGATGGGGCGATCCCCGCCAGCGCCAATTTTGCTCCTGAATTAACCTGCGGCCTTCTTCAGGCCTACCGGCGGCAGGACTATGCGCGGGCGGTGGAATTACAGCAGCGCCTGTCGTATATACCCAGTCTATACAGCCTGGATACGCCCTTTTATAACGTCATTAAATATGCCATTAGCCTGATAGGCGTGGATGTGTCCGTTCATTCCCTCTTGCCCACCACGCCGCTCGGCGATGAGAAAAAACGGCAGATCGCCCTGGCATTGACCCAAAGCGGAGTTATTTAGCCGCCGTATTTAACAGCGTTATTTGACAAGGTGATTTAACAACCCGTTAAGCGAGGTGTGATAATGAACGCAATACAACGATTCGGCGGCGTGATAAAAGTCAAAGCCGATAAACTGGCCTATTACCGCGAGCTGCACGCCAACCCATGGCCGGAAATCAACGATATGATTAAACAATGCCATATCAGTAATTATTCGATTTATTACCGAGACGGTTATCTGTTTAGCTATTACGAATATAGCGGCGACGACTATGCGGCGGATATGCAAAAAATGGCCGCCGACCCCAAGACCAACGAATGGTGGGCCGAATGCGTCCCTTGCCTGGAACCGCTGGAAAGCCGCGGCGCAGGAGAACTGTGGGCTTCAATGGCTGAAGTTTATCATCTCGACTAAGTCCGGCAGCGGATAATTCGCACAGCGTAAGGATGGGCAATGTTTATTGATAAGTTTTTTGAACAATTTGCCGTGGGGGACACGCGCGAGACGGTGGGCCGCACAATAACGGAAGCCGATATCGTGCTGCATGCCGGGCAGACCGGCGATTTTTATCCTCATCATATGGATGCCGAGTGGTGTAAAACCCAGCCGTTTAAACAGCGTATTGCCCACGGCACGCTAACGTTCGCCATCGGCATCGGCATGACCGCCGGCGAGATTAACTCCCGGGCGATGACCTATGGCTACGAGAAGTTGCGGTTCCCTCACCCGGTATTTATTGGCGATACCATCCGGGTCAGGGTGACCCTGGCCGACAAACGGGATCACCCTAAACGGCCTGGCTTCGGCATCGTAACCGAGCAGATCGAGGTGATCAATCAGCGCCAGGAGTGCGTGCTGGCGACCCAGCATCTGCTGCTGGTGGAGAAACAAGGGGCAGCATAGTAAACGTTCAGGGGCCGGTGCGGCACGGCCCCTGGTTACCTTGCACCGTTCGTTAGCCGTAACCCTCTCGGGTACCCTTGCATTTGTGCTAATATTTATTATGTGTAATTATATTAACCAAGAATATATTTGGTTAATATAAAATCATTCATGTCTAAAAATGACTATCTGCGTAATTTGAAAATTAAGTTTAGCCATGGGGTATTGAACTTTATTTATCTTGGCCCATCAAATAACTCAATAGCCATCAATGATGATGTTTCTAAAGGAGAAGAAATGAAAAATTTACTTTGCATATTATTTACAACATTAACAATTAACACTATTGCATACGCTGGCCCCATTCCCTCAGACCAACGTGGAGAAGAAAGAATGAAAAAATGCGTAAAGCTGCTTCCCGATGGCCATTCGTACAGTATAAATATCAAGGTAACCGCGGATAAAAAATCACCTGACCAAAAGGATATCATAACTCAGGAATTGAATATTTCGGATGAAACCCATCGGGAAGTCGGAGAGCAGCGGCAGGAAGAAGTGAAACCTTTCATCCAGTGTATGATTGATAATGTGTTATAAAAAATAAATTTAAGATATTAATGAGGTTGGGTTGTATGCCAACTCCTTCGTTGTTAATATTTTAACTTATAAATGTAACTATTTAATATTCAACTATAATAATGTATTTTTTTATTATCAATGTTATGGTTTTATTATATATTTACGCCCTTGATAAAGGGTTGATGTAAATTATCTTCGTGAGTATGGTTGTTTCATGCGCAAACAACAGGAAGAAATATGACGGTAGTATTATCAATTTTTTCTATTTTATTAATGAGGTTTTATTTAAAAAATAAAACGAGAATAATAAAATAATTAGCTTTGTGAATGTTTTTTGCATATGTTTTGCGATTTTTTTATTTATTTTCTTAGCAGCAACTATAATTCAACGCTAGAGGTATTAATTGTGCCAAAAAAAACGTTGATTATCAGTTCTGCATTAAGTTTTGCCCTTGCCGTATTTTCACACATCCTGTTTTTTAAGGACGTGTCCGAATAATAGGGGGTAGGTACTACGCTCTTGAAAAGAATCCCTACGCCCGTAGGGGTGGGGATTACCGTTTCGACGGATATATTAGGTCGAGCCGCAAGTCATATGCCACTTAGTGCACCTATGCCACAGGTACCGATGAATCCAAGCTGGGTTGGGAATAAATAGATTTAAAAGAGAGGCGGGCTAATATGCGGCCCTATAAAACGTATTGATTTATTCATGCGTCCAGAACATGATAAACGCACTCAAGGCAGCTATGTTTATTATAAATATAAAAACATTAGTCACGGTATAATTAAATAACAATTTATCATATCGTTATGGCCTACCTTTATCCCCTTTGCCATCAAGCCCCCTCTTCATAATGCTCCCTGACAAAGTCGGCAAAAACCCGCAATACCGGCGACAGGTGATGCCGGCTGGGATAATACAGGTAAAAACCGGGAAACGGCGGCGTCCAGTCTTCCAGCAGGGCGACCAGTTGACCCGTCGCCAGATACGGCGCCACCTGATGGCTGAACAGATAACTGATGCCGGCTCCGGACAGGACGATCTCCGCCAGCATTTCCGGCTCGTTAACCAGCAGCGGGCTGTCCACCGAGACTTCCAGCTTCTGGCCCGCCCGTGCAAACTCCCAGCGATAAGGACTGCCGTTGGAAGGACGCAGATAAGATAAACAGCGATGCTGATGCAGATCCCGCGGATGCCGCGGCGTACCGTGGCGCGCCAGGTAGGCGGGAGCGGCCACCACCTGCATGGACAGATCGCCGCTCAGGCGCTGCGCAATCATATCCTGCTCCAGTTTTTCGCCGATGCGGATGCCGGCGTCAAATCCTGCCGCCACGATATCCGTTAACCGTTCATCGGTGATGATTTCCAGCCGGATAGCGGGATAGGCCTGCATAAACGGCCCCAGCAGCGGCGCTAGGTAGTGGATCGCGGCGACCCGGGAGGTATTAATCCGCAGCGTGCCGGCGGGCAGCGCGCCCATTTGCGTCGCCTCCGCCTGGGCCGCATTCAAATCAGCCAGCGCGGGCAGCAGGCGCTGTAGCAAACGGGCGCCGGCCTCGCTGGGCGCGACGCTGCGCGTGGTGCGGTTAAGCAGGCGTACGCCGAGCCGTTGTTCCAAATTGCGGATGATCTGGCTTAGCGCCGACGGGGTCACCCCCAGATAGGCCGCCGCACGGACAAAACTGCCGTGTTTAACAATAGCGGCAAACGCCTGTAATTCAGCATAATCACTACCGCGCATTATCGCTGATTCCCTAATCAACCCATGAAGATAATGTCATATTATCGTGATTATGCGCCGGTGCTACCCTGTTTATCCACTTAACATAAACCGGAGATGGCGATGGACAGGTTTAGCGGAAAACGGATCTTGATTACCGGCGGCAGCAGCGGCATGGGGCTGGCCGGCGCGCAAAGGATCGCCAGGGAAGGGGGCGACGTTATTATCACCGGCTTGAACCAGGACCATCTGGATGAGGCCGCGGCCCGGCTTCCCGCCGGTACGCTGGTGTTGAGCAATGATGCGGCGGCACCCGACGCGGCGCAGGATCTGGCCGCGCGCATCGAACATCTCGGAGGACTTGATGGCCTATGGCTCAATGCCGGTTATGCGGATGTGGCGGCGGCAACGGCGACCACCGCGGAATTTTTCGATCGTATGATGGGGGCGAATGTGCGCGGGCCGGTATTGCAGATGGCCCGGCTTGGCGGACTGCTAAAACCCGGCGCGTCGGTGGTGGTCAGTGCTTCCACCTCGGCTTATGAAGGCGTGGCGGCCACCGGCATTTATGCCGCTACCAAAGGCGCGCTGATTTCCCTGGCACGCTGCTGGGCGACGGCCTTTGCTGTACAAGGTATTCGCGTTAATTCCCTGATTCCCGGACCGATTGATACCCGCTTGCGGGATTTTATGTCCGTTGATGCCCGCCGGGGATTTGAAGCCGGGGTGCTGGCCCGCGTGCCGTTAAACCGGGTAGGGTCGGCGGATGAAGCCGCCGCCGTGGCCCTGTTCCTGCTGTCCGATGACGCGTCTTATGTCACCGGCAGCCAATATTTTGTCGACGGCGGATTGGCGCTGCATTAACCCTTGCCGGCGCATTCGCCCCCGTAAAACGCGACGGCGCCGCGGCCGGGACGCATTAAACCGCCGTATCCCGGCCGGGAAGCGATTATTCGCCGACGCGTTTCACCTCGCCCACCAGCAGCAGATAGGAGAGGGCGCCCAGCAGCGCCACCACCGCGATATAAATCAGCGCCGGGGCAAAGCCGTAATCCTGCGCCAGGTAGCCCACCACCAGCGGTACGGTAATGCCGCCCAGCCCGCCCACGAAATTAAATACCCCGCCGGTCAGGCCGATGAGCCGCACCGGGGCCAGCGATGACACCAACGACCAGGTAATGGACGCAAAACCATTGCCGAAAAAGGCCAGCGCCATCAAGATCATAATCCATAGGGGATCGTTGGTGTAATTGGCGCCCATAATGCAGGTGGAGAGCAGCAGGCCGAAGATGATCGGCGTTTTGCGGGCAAAACCGAGAGATTTGCCGGCCCGCACCATGCGATCGGCGAAATAACCCGACAGCAGCACGCCGCAAAAGGCGGCCAGGAACGGCACGGTGGTCATGAAACCGGCGGTCAGCGCGCCGATATGTTTTTCCTGCGTCAGGTAGTTGGGAAACCAGGTCAGGAAAAACCATAGCGTGGAGGTGACGGCGAACTGGCCGAGATAAACCCCTACCAGCTTACGGTTGAATACCAGCTTCCAGTCGGCGATGGACATTGGCGTGCGGTTTTTCTTTTCCACCGGCGCGTCGCCGTCTATGATACCGCCGCCCGCGGCGATATAGTCCAGTTCGGCGGAATTAATGCCGCGGCTTTTACGCGGCGACTTATAGACTACGGCCCAAATTACCGACCACACAATACCCGCCGCGCCGGTCAGGATAAATACCCAATGCCAGCTCAGCAATTCCTGAACCCAAATAAGCAGCGGGGTGAGGAAGGCCAGGCCGACAAATTGCCCGGACGTGTAGAACCCTACCGCGGACGCGCGTTCACGTTCCGGAAACCAGCTGGTGACCATGCGGTTATTGGTGGGGAAGGCCGGCGCTTCAAACAGGCCGGTGATGGCGCGCAGCCCAAGCAGGCCGGCCAGGCCGTTGGTGAAACCCTGGCCGAGGGTGGCCACCGACCAGCCCAGGATAGCGATAAAATAGGTCAGTTTGGAGCCGACGCGATCGAGGAACCAGCCGCCCGGTATTTGGCATAAGGTATAGGTCCAGGCGAACGCCGAGAATATATAACCCATCTGGGCTTTATTAATGCCAAATTCTTGCTGGATATGGGCCGATGCTACCGCTAAATTAGCCCGATCCACATAACAAATAACCACGGTAATAAAAATCATCAACAGCGTAATATAACGCCTTTTGGTTGGACGTTGGGTAATCGCAGTATCCATTTCAATGGTCCTGTTTATATTATGTCTTGATGTAGGGAAATAGCGGCAAATACAAGCCGCCCTTAAATTTGACGTTTAAGGTAAGGGATAAAAATGGCTTAGGCCGGCTAAGCTGAGGGAAATTGTAGCACCATAAATTTAGGTTGTACTACGATCTGGATCGCGCTTTAGAACATCCAGTGTGAATAAATTGTGATCGGGAAGCGGCAATAAGGTATGAAACCGGCGCCGCGGCGTGGAGCGTACCTGCCGTTGCGCCTGTCGTAGGAAATAAACGGCGAAAGGGCATCAATCGAACCAGGTTGGTCCGTTTTCATTAATAATCCGCAGGCTGGTTTGGATTTCAACCGGCACGATGCGCGTCAGCGACAGCGGCGGCAGCTGCGCGGGATCGAAAAAGCCGAGTTCCAGGGAATCTTCACATAAACGCAGCTCCCCACCTTGTTCAGCGCAGAGAAAAATCATTTTATAGACGTGAAAAGGATAGGGGGGATGGCCGTGCAGGTTACGATCCCAGACGCCCAGCAGCCTTTCGGTGGTGACCTCCAGGCCCGTTTCTTCCCTTATCTCGCGGCGGATGGCCTCTGAAGGCCGATCGCCGATATCGGCCCATCCGCCCGGCAGGCTCCATAAACCGTCATCCGCTTCGCGCACCAGCAATATTTTGCCCTGCCGCAGCACAATGGCCCGGGTATCCACCTTGGGCGTGGCGTAGCCCGCTTGCCCGGTAAAAGAGGCCGCCAGTTGCGCGCGCAAGGCGCTCGACTGCCCCGCCATCAGCTGCGCGGCGATGTCCCGCAGGGCCTCGTAGCGTTCAATATCGTACCGGTCCCGGGTAAAGGTCAGGCCAGTCTGGGCCATGCCCTGGAGCTGCTGCACCAGCGAGAAAAAGCGGTCTTGCCATTGTTGCCGAAACCAGGCGAGCAATTCCGCCACGCGGTTAAACATGAGATCCGGGTGAAGCGCCGCCACCGCCCGGCTATCCGCTTCGGGGGACCACAATGCGGCGGCGATACGCACGCCGGCTTCCCGGGAGGCGGTCACATCGCTGGGCGCATCGCCCACGTACAGCACATCCTGCGGGGCCAGCCCCCAGGCGCCGACAATTTCGCGGATGCGCAGCGCTTTTACCGAACCCTGGGGCGAACCGGTGGCGACGGTGGTGAAATAGGGGGCGAGATCGTAGCGCGCCAGCGTCAGTTCGGTGCTGCCGCCGCCTTTACCCGTGACCAGCGCCAAGGGGATGCAGGCGCTACGCAGCTCGCCAAGCAGCTCGGTAATGCCGCTGAACACCCCGTCGGCATCCCCTATCAGGGTTTTATAGGCGGCGAGATAGGCGCTAAGCCCTTGTTCATAATGCTCCGGCGCCAGTTGCATAATGGTGCCCTCTTCCGAAGGGCCGAAGGTCGCGATGATTTGCTCGTCTGAAAATTGTTTGCCGGACAGGGGTTCTATCGCCTGCCGGAAAGCCGCCACGCACAGCGAAAGCGTGTCCGTCAGCGTGCCGTCCATATCGAAAATAACGCCCTTGATATCCATGCCGCCGCCTCTTTGATTGATTATTTTTCCTGCCAGACCACGATAATGGCCGCGTTCAGTGAAAAAATCGAGAGGGTGATGCTGGGAAAGGAATGGGGCGGTCTGCTAGAAGGGGAGCCGAAGACGCGCCGGACCTTTACGCCCAGCGCCCCGACGGCCGCGCTTTTTGCCGCAAATTAGTCGTGGCCGAGCGCGTCGAGCGCGACGGAAAAGAAATCCTCGCCGCCAAAATTGCCTGATTTGAGCGCTAACCCGAGCGGCTCTTCGATACCGCTCGTCGCCAAGGCGGGCACGCCTTTACTGATTTCTTCGCCAATAATCAGGCTGGCCAAATTCAGTCCTTTCACCACCGCCCCGGAGGTCTCCCCCCCGCCCACGACGATGCGCCGAATACCTGACGCCACCAAACGAACCGCCAGCGCCGAGAAAAAATTCTCAATGGTACCGGCGACCTTTTCCCGCCCGTAGCGTTCCTGGAGTTGATTGACCAAATTATCAGTGCTTGATGTATAGAGGAGCGGCGCCTTGCCGCTGTTCTCAAGAATGAAATTGACCAATTTATCCTGCGAAATGTGGTTATTCAGGATCGCTTCCACATCAATCTGACAGACGGGATGGTGTTTAGCGTGATACTGAATTTGTTTCAAGGTGGTGCGCGAGCAGCTACCCACCAGGATCGCCCCTTTGCCGCTGGCCTGCACCCGTACCGGTAATGAACCTTGCGCCACACCGCGCGAAATAAAATTATGCGGTAATCCCTGCGCAATGGCGGAACCCCCGGTAATCAAGCGTTCATCCGCGCACGCCGCGCTGATAGTGACCAGATCCGCATTGGTAATGGCATCCACCACCACCAGGGAGGTTCCCTGCCTGGCGTGTTCTGCAAGCGCGGCATGGATCGCGGTTGCGCCTTGCTGCACCACTTGCCACGGAATAAACCCGGGCTGGCCTTGCGATTGCGCGGCTAACACGCGGCGTATGTCCGGGTCCGTCATCGGCGTGAGAGGATGATGCTGCATGCCGGATTCGTTCAACAGGGTTTGGTAGACAAACAGATGTCCCTGGTAAAGCGTTCTGCCCATATCAGGAAAGGATGGGCATACCACCACGCCTTTGACGCCCAGCTTATCGGCTAATGCCTCAGCCACCGGCCCGATATTGCCTTGCGGCGTTGAATCAAACGTCGAGCAATATTTAAACAGGATTTGCCGGCACCCTTGCCGCAGCAGCCACTCACAGGCGGCCAGTGATTGCGCCACGGCGTCTTCGGCCGGCAGTGAACGGCTCTTTAACGCTACCACGCCGACATCGATATCATCCTCGGCGGGTTTGTCCGGGGTCTCAAGGAACAATGCCGTTTTTAAACCGCCTTCCCCTGCCAGCCCTTTCGCCAAAGTGATGCCTATATCACTCGCTCCGGTGAAATCATCGGCAATAACACCAATCAACATGCTGTAATTCCTTAGTTATTGCGCGGTAATCAGCGCCTTCATTTCCATTACGGCCGCCTGCGGCGCGGCCAGGACGGGGATGGGACTCACGGCGCCGACCGCTTCCAACGCACGGGACGTGGAGAAATGGGCCAACATAATGACATCGCAATCGGCAAGCTTGCCGGCATAGCGCGCCACTATTTCATTGTGGGTTTGCGCATCGCCCTGGCGTAAATGTTCCATTGCGCCTTCAGCGCACACGGTGGTCAGCGTGGCCCGGCTGTTCATTTTCGCCGCCATATCGCGGAACTCTTGCTCCATGCCGCCGATGGCGGGGGCGAAGGTCGCCAGCATGCCGATGCGTTGTCCGCACTTTATCGCTTGCGAAAACATCGCGTCATTCGGTTTTAATACCGGGATCGGCAACAGGGTATTCAGGCGTTCCAGCGCCTCGCCAAACGCCGAGCAGGTCGCCAGAATACCGTCCGCGCCCATATCGCTGGCATAGATGCCGAAGCGGACAAAACGCTCGAACAGCGGCTCCGATAACGTTTTCGATTTGGCCCGCTCCAGGGATAAACCTTCATCAAGCAGGTTTATGCCGGTCGCCTGCGGCCAAAGCGCGCTCATGGCCGCGTTGATCGGCTGCATGGCTACAGGCGTGGCATGCAATAATACGATGTTATGTGGCATTTACGTCTCCCGACACGTCGATATTAAAAACGACTTTGCAGTCCGAAACGGTGATATTCATCTTTGCTTTCCGGCGCGGTAACGATATCTATCAAGGCCTTGCCGGCGGACTTGTTTGGCGAATCGCTGAATACCGCAATCGAAAACGATGTTGATTTTTGCACTTCATCAGGCAGCGGTCCCACAATCTCGATGCCGGAAACCACCAGCAGTTCACTGATTTGCTGTACCGCGAGACTGGCCTCGCCGGTGATTAACTTCTCGGCGGTGAACCCTTGCGGTACGGGGGAGGCTTTGGCGTCCACTTCCGCTTCGATGCCTAATTTTTTCAACACGGTTTTAAAATGGATTCCGCTGGCGCCGCCAATCGAATAGCATACCGAGCGCGCCTGGAGCAACGCCGTTTTAAGTTTCTCGGCGGTGGAAATATCCGGCTTTGGTTCGCCGGCTTTCACCGCCAAACCGATTTGCGATATCACCAGCGGCTTGCGGCTTGCCGCGTCGACAATCCCTTGCTCGATTAAGGAATCCATCGCCGAATCCGTCACGATAACCACATCGCAGGACAACCCGTTTTCGATGTTTTTCATCAGTACGGTGGTGGGCGTCCAGGTCGCGTCGACCTGGCCATGCTGTTGACGGTACTTCTCCAGCAGCGACGCATCGAAGGGCGAACGAACCACTAAAGCGCTGTGCAGCGTTATTGCCGGAACATGTTGCGTCATTTTCTACTCCTCATTCTTATTGTAGAAGGTCTGTAATTTCAGGAACGCTGATAACTAGAAGACCAGCCATATCGTAAAGGGAACGGTCACCACGGCCACGATAGTACTAATCATAATCGCGCATGCGGCTTTTTCCGGGTGAACATCGAGGGCAGAGGCCACGGCGGCAATATTTGCGGCCAAGGGATTACAGGCCAGCATCACCATCACGACATATTCATAATGTTCCAGGTTGAACTGTTTGAAAATTAAAATAATTACCAGCGCATACACCCCTTGTTTCCAGATGATGGAGGCGAAGATAAATTTCCAATCCGGAATCAGCTTATCGAATTTGGCCAGGGACATACCGATGATCATCATACCCAGCGTACTGTAGCCGCCCACAAAACCATCGACGCCGCTTTTCAGGAAGTCGGGTAATTGAAAGCCATAGTATTTAAAGATTAACGCTAACACTGCGGCATGCAGGGTCGGCATCTTCGCGACCATAATAAAGCTATGTTTGGCTGAATAACGTCCGCGAGCCGTAATATAATAAGCCGCGGTAAATTCATAGATACTGGAAGCGACCTTGGCAAAAACCACGACGCTGATGGCTGCGGCCCCATCCGGCGTGCCGCCTAACAAACCGATGGCCAAGGGTAAAACGAAATATCCCACATTTCCTTGCCCGCCCGCCGCGCCAAATAGGTTGGCCCGGTTGTCTTTCCATAATAATTTACCTACGCCGTACGCCAGGGCCGCCGCGATACAGGAAACGACGTAAAATACGACGGAATACATGGCATAGCTAACGCTCGCTGGCGAGTTTAAAATCAACACAAAACAAACAATTGGAGAAAAAATATAAATAAGTAATTTCGAAATGTCTTGTGAGTTAATCTTGAATTTTTTAGATGCATACCAACCCAGGATTGATACTGCAATCAAATAAGCCACGCGCGGCATGATGTCGTAGGCAGTCATTTTTTTATTCACCTATTTATACGTACAGAGAAAACAGATAAAGCGCGAAATAATTATTCTGGGGAGTTACCACTTGCTCCCAAATACGGCAAAAATTTCATTTATGTTATCTGTTGTAAGAGGACTAGAATTCTTACCGGATTTTAACCAAAGTTTTGCTGTTTCTTCCAACTCCTCCAGAATAAAGCTTGCTTGTGAAATAGTTTTTCCCCAGACAACCGGCCCAAGTTTTTCCAGCATGACGCCACGGACTTTTTCTGCAACGGCGCTCACTACCTTAACGACCTCCGGATCGCCGGGCCGATGATATTTAACCAAGGGGATTTTACCTACCTTCATTACCTGGTAAGGCGTAATGGGGGGAAGAATGGCTTCTTCAGACCACACGCCGGTTAATGTCAATAAGACCAGGTAGGTTGAATGCGTATGTAAAACACCGTTTACCTCGTTATTATTGCTATAGATTCCCTGGTGCAGTAAAAGTGTTTTGGAGGGCTTGTCGCCATTAACCCAATTGCCTTTTTCATCGACTTTCGCAATGCGCGCTGGATCAATATTTCCCAGGCATGCATCCGTTGGCGTAATTAACCAACCGTCATTTAAACGAACGCTGATATTTCCAGATGAGCCAACCGTGTAACCACGGCGAAACAATCCTTCCCCAACGGAGCATATCTCTTCGCGCAAGGCGGTTTCATTTTTCATTACTAATATCTCTTTAGAAAATATCTAACAATGTCACTTTAGGCGACATTATTGCGCTTAACTCTTTTTTGCAGTCATTAAAAAGAGAGTCGCTAATAATCTCATCCACTTTATCCAGGGAGCACACGTTGTAAAATCCGTACTTTCCATATTTACTGCTGTCCGATATTAATATCTTCCGATTCGAAACGGAAATCACTATTTGTTTTACCACCGCCTTGCCTTCATAGGGGGTAGAAATACCATGGCGAAGGTCCCAGGAACTGGTGCTGATGAATGATAAATCGATATTCATTCCCTTGATAAAATTAGCCGCGCTTAACCCGACGCAGGAAAAATTCTTTTTATCCACCTTGCCGCCCACATGAAACAAATCAATTGCGGGATTAGTCATTAGCAATTGCATAATGGAGAAATCATTGGTCACCACGGTCAGCCTGAAATTTGAGGGAATATTCCTGGCAATTTCAAACGTGGTGGTGCCGGCATCCAGATAAACGATACTGCCTTCGGCGATCCTTTGTACGGCAAACTTACCCAACTCTTTTTTGATCTTATGGTTCAGGTAAGATTTGTCTTGATAAGGCAATTCCTGATGCAAAAATTCGCTGAGCCTGATCCCCCCATTGACCCGGGAGACCTTGCCCTCGCTTTCCAAAGACTGCACGTCCCTGCGCACCGTCATATGGGAAACGTTCATTAAGGAGGCTAAATCATTATATTGTGCGATCTGGTTTTCATGTATGTAGCGGTAAATGAATTCCTGACGCTCGTTGGCACTTAACCCCATTACGCTTTCCTGTGGTTTTGCGGGAACGCCCCGCTTCCCCGATTGATAACTAGTATACGCATACCATTTTCACAAAAAAAGTTCGATAATCACAAAACACGCTCTTTCCCTGCTGAGATTGAAATGGCTTAATATACTGATAATAATGATAAAAAATGGATATAACATTTTAAACCCGCTTAACAAATCATTGTTAAAAAGTCTGGCTTTCACTTGGCATAGGAATCAGGCGGAGAAATGAACCCGGCCGGCGCTTTAAACCTGACGCCGGTTCTCCCCCGCGTTCGGCGCGCATCATCGGCGTCGGCAGGCCAAAAAAAACCACCTCGTTTAATGAGGTGGCCGGGTGGCCGCAGCCGCTGTCAGCGGCTGCGCGTTGCCGCGCGCGCTGGGCCGGCTTAGGCCGCCTGCGCCCGCAGCGATGCGATATCGATAACGAAGCGGTATTTGAC
Organism: Enterobacterales bacterium; assembly: GCA_015654925.1. GTDB lineage: Bacteria > Pseudomonadota > Gammaproteobacteria > Enterobacterales > Enterobacteriaceae > Acerihabitans. The sequence continues at coordinate 70,438 of JAATFX010000111.1, forward strand.
GTCGTTTTTTTGCAAGCGTTCATAAGCCGCATTGACATCTTGTATATTCACCATCTCCACGTCGCTCACTATGCCGTGCTCGGCGCAGAAATCGATCATCTCCTGGGTTTCGGCCATGCCGCCGATGGCCGAGCCGGAGATATTCTTACGGCCCATAATCAGGCTGACGCCGGTGAGCGGGGGCTCAAGCTCGGTCAGTACGCCGACCAAGACCATGGTTTGATCGCGTTTGAGCAGGGCGGCATACGGGTTGAGATCGTGCGGAACGGGGATCGTATTGAGCAGGAAATCGAAGCTCGCCGCATGGGCCGCCATGGCCGCGGCATCGGTTGAGATCAGTATTTCATCGGCGCCGAGGCGGGAAGCGTCTTTGCCTTTAGCCGGCGAGGTGGTGATCATCACCACATGGGCACCCAGCGCTTTAGCGAATTTAATGCCCATATGCCCCAGGCCGCCGAGGCCAATCACGCCGACCTTCTGGCCGGGTCCCACCTGCCAATGGCGCAGCGGCGAATAGGTGGTAATGCCCGCGCACAGCAGCGGCGCCACCGCTTTGATATCCAGGGTATCGGGCACCTTCACCACAAACCGCTCCTCAACGACGATTTGATCGGAATAGCCGCCAAACGTCAGCCGATCGCTGCCGCGCTCTTTGCCGTTATAGGTGACGGTGGGGCCTTCAACGCAATATTGCTCCAAATCGTCCTCGCAGGCCTCGCACTGGCGACAGGAATCGACCATACAGCCGACGCCGGCGATATCGCCGACTTTCAATTTACGGACGTGGGCGCCGACGTTGACCACGCGACCGACGATTTCATGGCCGGGCACCATGGGATAGAGCGAATTGCTCCAATCGTTATGGGCCTGGTGAAGGTCCGAGTGACAAATACCACAGAACAGGATTTCGATCTGCACATCATGGTCACCGGGATCGCGGCGTTCAAAGTCGAACGGCACCAGCGGTGAATGGTCGTCGTGGACAGCATAGCCATGAGCTTTAATCATTGGATAACTCCTGATTGGATTTGAATGGAACCGGAACTGTACGGTAGATAACAAGCGCCTTGGCAGGCGGGGCAGAACCCCGCCGGTCGACGCGCTTGTTTAGCGGGATAGGACAATGTAGCATGATGAAACCCCGGATCAATGCTGAATATCGGGATGAATTGATGAGATAAATTCACTAATTATGCAGCAGCCGAATCTCTCCCACTTAGCCATTTTTGCCGCGATCGCCCAGCACGGCAGCTTTCAGAAAGCGGCGGCCGAAACGGGGGTGTCGACCTCCGCCGTCAGTCATGCGATCCGCGGATTGGAGGAACGGCTGGGGGTCGGCCTGTTCCACCGCACCACCCGCAGCGTCTCCCTGACCGAAGCCGGGCAACGCTTGCTGGAGCGCCTGCAGCCAGCGCTGCGCGATGTGGCGGGCGCCATCGAAGAGATGAATAATTTTCGCACCACCCCCACCGGCACCCTGCGGATCAATACCCCCCGCGTCGCCTCGCAGCTGCTGGTTGCGCCATTAATGCAGCGTTTTCTGATCGCATATCCGGAAATCCACCTGGAAATCGTTGAGCAGGACGCCTTTGTGGATATCGTCGCCGCGGGTTTTGATGCGGGCATACGTTTCGAGGAGACGGTGCCGGAGGATATGGTGGGCGTCCGCATCGGCGGGCCGCGCCGTTTCGCGGTGATCGGCTCTCCGGATTATTTCCAGCGCCGCGGCGTGCCGCAACATCCCGGCGAACTCGCCCGCCATGAAGGCGTCCGCTACCGTTTTCCCAGCGGCCGGCTCTATAAATGGGAATTTGCCCAGGGCGACGTCAAGCTCGATATCGAGATCAAAGGGCGGCTGACGGTGGCGGACCAACAGCTGGCGATACGCGCGGCGATGGATGGCATCGGGCTGGCTTTTGTGCTGGAGGACATGGCGCAAGATGAAATCCGGCAGGGGCGGGTAGCGGGCGTGTTGGCGGACTGGTGTCCGGCCTTCACCGGATTTATGATCTATTACCCCCGGCAGCGGCAGATGCCCTCCGCCCTGCGGGCGTTTATCGATATGGCGCGCATGTAACAACCTGGGCCGGCACGCGCGATACGCTATATTCAGTTATCAACGTTCAGGACAGAACGCCGCCTCCGCGTTCCGGGGTAGAGCGCGGTTTTACCGTGCGGCGCTGGACCGAAATGCCCCGCGGCGGCCATTTCGCTGCGCTGCAATGCCCGGAGGAATGGGCACAGGAGATCCGGGCGTTTTTCCGGCCGCTGCGTTAAGACGAAAAAAAGCCGCTTAGCGCAGATGCTGTAACGTAATCTCGGCGCCCAGCGCCAGCAGCCCGAGGAAAAAGCAGCGCCGGAATAGCACGGGGCTGATTTTTGCCCGCAGGTAGCCGCCGATAAACATGCCGGCCAGCGCCGGAATGATGGCAAATAGCGATAAACCCAGCGAATGGACGGTGAGCAGATCGTGCAGCGCCAGGCTTGCCGCCAGGGCTACCGTCGAAACGGTGAACGACAGGCCCAGGGCCTGGATCAAATCATCCCGCTCCAGGGATAGCGCGTTGAGATACGGTACGGCGGGAATGACAAATACGCCGGTGGCGCCGGTGATTGCGCCGGTCAATAATCCCGCCGCCGGGCCAAGCCAGGGTTCGCTGCGCCCGCTAATCCGCCAATGCCGGTTCGCCAGGCCGATCGGCGCGTAAACCATCAGCAAAATTCCCAGCAGCGGCGAGGTCCAGCCGGCGGATTCCCCCGCCATGATGCCCGTGCCGAACCAGGTGCCCAGGCAAACCGCCAATAACATCGGCCACAGCCGGCGCAATAACGTGGTCACATGGGAACCGCTTAACAGTTGCCAGACATTAGTGACCAACGAAGGAACAATCAGCAGCGCCGCCGCCTGCGAAGGGGGCATCAGCGTACCGAGTATCCCCATCGCCACGGTGGGAAGGCCGAGGCCGATGACGCCCTTAACCGTACCCGCAATGAGAAAAGTGATGCCAATCAGCGAAATATAAAACATGATATCCATCATAACGACCATTTTCTCAAAATGAGGGAACCCTTATTTTTGCCGCCGCCGCGCCGGGCCACATGGGTATATGGTTAACCCAGCCTTCGTCTATCGCGAAGGCTGATTTCCGGGAGTCGCCGCTATGCATTTTGACCTGATCGACCTGCGGTTATTGGTGTTGATTATCGAAACCGGCACCATCACCGCCGGGGCGGATAAAGCATGCCTTTCCCTTTCATCGGCCAGCGCCCGGATTGGCGGCCTGGAAAAAGCGGCCGGCGTCAGGCTGCTGGAACGGGGGCATCGCGGCGTAACGGCCACGCAGGCGGGCCGGGTGATGTATCAGCACGCCAAGCTTATTTTGCGGCAAATCGCCAGCTTAGCCGGAGAGTTAAACGAATTTACCCAAGGGTTGACCGGCCATATCCGTCTTTTGGCCAATACGGTGGCCATGGGCCAATTTTTACCCGGACCGCTATCCGGGTTTTTGCATCTTTATCCCGGCGTGGATATCGAACTGGCTGAAATGCCCAGCGTCGCCATTACCCGGGCGGTGGCGCAAGGCCATGCCGAGCTCGGAATCGCCGCGGATCACGCCGATTTCACCGGCCTTGAAGTCCTGCCGTTTAAATCCGATCGTTTAGTGCTGGCGGTTCCCCGCGGCCATGCCCTTGCGCGCCGTAAAAACCTGACCTTCAGCGAAGCGCTGGATTATGATTTTATCGGCCTGCCGACGGACAGCGCGCTGCAACAGCACCTTGCCGCCCATGCCGTCAGGACGGGCAAACCCATGCGGCTGCGGGCCAGGGTGAGCGGCCTGGAAAATGTCTATCGCATGGTGACCCTCGGGGCGGGCATTGCGGTATTGCCCCTATCCCTGCTCGTAGCCGGGCAGGACCATGGCGCAGGGGTGGTGATTCCATTACGGGAGGCCTGGACAGAGCGTCAATTAATGCTGACTTTGCGCCGCTATGATGATTTGTCCCCGCCGGCAAAACGGCTGGTTGATTTTCTTACCGCGGATTCATCATGACCCCGCGATCCTGCCGTCCGCGCAGCCAGGTGAAAGGCCGGCCTTACGCATTTTTTACGCTTATTTTGCGGTTGCTTTGCGCCGCGGGGGCTGAATTATGCCGCCGGCTGGCCGATAACCGGTGAAGGACTTCATACCAGGAGAAAATCGTGTCCAACACTATCACCTCAGCTATTTCTTCCTCGTCGTCAGGCGGCGGGAGCGACATTGCCGCGCAAATTAAAAATATCACCCAGCAGATTAACAAACTCATCAAGCAGTTAGGCACGATAGCGCAATCCAGCCTTAGCGCCGATCAAAAGCAGCAACAGCAGCAATTGCTTGAGAACCAAATCCAGATGCTGGAGGCGCAGATCAACCAGTTGCAGCAGCAGGCGCAAAATGCCCTCAACAAGCAGGAGGCCGCGGCTACCGCCGCCGCGCAAACCCAAACCACAGGCGTAAACGGCCGGTCGGATACGCATCAGGTGGATGTGTATATCTGACGGCGCGCGATAGGTAGTCATCCAACCGGGTCGGCAAAGCAGCGCCGGCTGTTTGGGTGGCCGTGGTTGCGCTAGAAAAAAACCAATCAGTTCAAAATTACTTGCCATCCTGGACGCGACGGTCTAACTTGAACCAAGCTGTTCGACAACATAACGCTTTTTCTCACGGCCAATTTATCTGCCAGATCCATAAGGGGAGCTACCATGAGTACATTAAATGCATCGGCTGCCGGTCAATTTACGCTTGGGGATATCCAGATCAACCGCTTGGGGTTTGGCGCCATGCGCATCACCGGCCAGGGGATTTGGGGAGAGCCGGCCGATCGCGATGGGGCGCTGACCACGCTGCGCCGCCTGCCGGAACTGGGGATTAATTTTATCGACACCGCCGACAGCTACGGCCCCGATGTCAGTGAAAACCTGATACGCGAGGCGCTGTACCCCTATGACGGCCTGCTCATCGCCACCAAGGGCGGATTGACGCGCCACGGTCCGAATATCTGGCAGCCGGTGGGCCGTCCCGAGTATTTGCGCCAAGCGGTGCTGATGAGCCTGCGTAAACTTAATGTGGAGCAGATCGGGTTATGGCAACTGCATCGCGTCGATCCCAAGGTGCCGGAAGACGAACAGTTTGACGCCATTGCGCAGATGCAAAAAGAGGGATTGATCCGCCATGTCGGGCTGAGCGAAGTCAATGTGGCGCAAATCAAAACCGCCCAGCGCTTTTTCCCGGTAGTCTCGGTGCAAAACATGTTTAACCTGGTATCACGCGGCCACGAAGCCGTGCTGGATTATTGCACCGAACACAAAATCGGGTTTATTCCCTGGTTTCCGCTGGCCGCGGGCGAGTTGGCCAACCCGGGGTCGATACTTGATACCCTGGCGAAGGAAAAAGGCTTTACGCCCGGCCAGATCGCCCTGGCATGGATATTAAAACGCAGCCCGGTGATGTTACCGATCCCCGGCACCAGCAACGTAAAACATCTGGAAGAGAACCTTGAGGCGACCCGGGTACAATTAACCGACGCGGAGTTTCGCCTGTTGGATGACCTGGGCCGCAAACAGCAAGCCAAGACCGCGCCTGGCGGCGAATAACCCATAAACGGCTCTCAACATTTGTGCCCCATTTGTGCCATGGCGCGCGGGTTTCCCTGGTTAAAGGGCGCTAATGTGATATACCGTTGATGTTGGCAAATAGGGTATTGACATGCTGTTGGAAAGGGGTAGATTAAATACCAACGCAGGCGCAATCAGTAAACAAAGGTCATTGTTTTTGAAATAGAAATTATTTTTTAAATAATGCTAAGCCTGGGTTCCATAGAGTATGCGATAAAGGCTCTGAAGTGGTAAAATATTCGCGATTGTAATGTTGAGTTTGTGTGAAAAGCAGACGTCGCGAATGAAGTAAGGCACTGAAATACAGCTTTACCATCGCATCGGGGTTTGTAAGTTGATAGCGCGATAATGTAAGGCCTTGTAGTTTGTAGTGAATATTCGCGATTGTGGGCTATTGTAGATGAGTAACCAGCTAATTGAGAATTTCGCGAAGAAAGTACGGCCTTGTAACAAAAGTATATATCGCGATGGGGGATGTACTCAGTCGGTCGATTAGTTCCCTGACTGATTAACATAGCGAAGTGCCGGGATAATCCCGAGTTCTTAAATATATCATTTTGTAAATATACCGGAGGAATGTTCGTTATAGATACTCAATGTTTCCGTTATGACAAATGTACATCATGTGAAGTTTGCTATACTCACTGAAGTTATGAATGTTAAACCTTAAAACCGTAGCACCCTAAAAGCCCTGACCGCAACGTCAGGGCTTTTTTCATTGGCGCATGGCGCCGGCCTCCCTCCCTGGCCGCCAACAATTGGAGATAGGAGGATTGCGCGGTCATGAGCGCCATTTTCGGCGTAGCGGCCATAAAAGCATGCCAGGGCGCGTCGATGAGGCCGGACATTAATACGCGTCCGTTCCGCTGCACCACTAGGTAGTTTTGTCATTCGCCGCGGCGATGGGATCGGTGGAAATACGCGTTATGGCATTGCCCTTGACCAAAACGTTGGCAGGGCCGGACAGGGAATCGCCCTTGCCGTCGAAAATGCGTATATCGTGGAATAACACGGGCGGGCTGTTAACGACCGGGATGGCCGGCGCGGGGTCGAGGGATAGGTTATCCCCCTCATCGGCCATGCCGGGTGGGCGTAACCCGCCGGCCGGCGGCGACCGCCCAGGCGAAGAGTAATAAGTTATCGCAAAGCTTAACCGGTAAGTTAACCTTGACTGATTTTTCTTTTATCAGGTAATTAAATTTATCTCAAACGTCAGATATGGCAAAAGCCCAATAAAATAGCGGGTTTATAGTATAAATGCTGCGAAATTCCGCGTTTTTTTTATGGTTTTTGGTATTTCTCCGCGTGCCGATAAAAGGGTGCGCGCCGGGGTGATAATAGCGGCAAAATCAGCTTTACGCCGAATGGTCATTGTTTCAAGATGGTTGGCAATCCACCATTCCCGATAATGAAAATAAGGATAAGTCATGCCAGAATCACAACAAGAGGCGCAGAAAAGCAGGATTGCCCTGGTCACCGGTGCCGGCAGCGGCATTGGCCGCGCGGTGGCCCTGGGATTGTTGCAAGACGGCTTTACCGTGGTCGTGGCGGGGCGCCGGCGGGAACCGCTGGACGCGCTCGTCGAGACGGCCCGGGCGGCGGGTCAGCAGGCCCTGGCGGTAGCGACCGATGTACGGGATCAGGCAAGCGTAGCGGCGCTTTTCGCCAGGATAACCCAGGAGTACGGACGGCTTGACGTGCTGTTTAACAACGCCGGCGTGAACGCTCCCGCCGTGCCGATGGACGAGCTGCCCGTGGAAACCTGGCTCAATGTCGTCGATACGAATATCACCGGCGTTTTCCTGTGCGCGCGGGCCGCGTTTGGCCTGATGCGCAAACAGGTTCCCCAGGGCGGCCGGATCATCAATAACGGTTCGATTTCCGCGCATACCCCCCGGCCATTTACGTCCCCTTATACGGCGAGTAAGCATGCCGTATCGGGCATAACCAAAAGCATTGCGCTGGACGGCCGCGCGTTTAATATCGTTTGCAGCCAGATTGATATCGGCAATGCGCTGACCGAGTTATCTCAACGGATGCAAAAAGGGGTGCTCCAGGCCGATGGCCATGTCGCGCCGGAGCCCATGGTCGATGTAAAATATATAGCGGATGCCGTACGCCATATGGCGTCATTGCCGTTGTCGACCAATATTCTCAGTATGATGGTCATGGCCAGCAATATGCCATTTGTCGGCCGGGGATAACCCGCCGTCGGCCCCGGACCGCCGGCACCGGCCGGACGGGGCAATGATCCTCTCCCGCTAGCTAACATTCCGCTACAGGTGAACGCTACAGGTGAATGGATTCGCCAATCAAAATCCCCCGGCGGTCTCGATGGCGCTAGGGAGCGGTTCGTTGGCGACATTGTCCATCATGCTGCCGTATATCCCTCCGGCAACGCTCCCGATACATAATCCGGCGATAGTGGACGCGCCAATCCAGAGCCGTTCTTTTCGGATATTCAGGCCCATGATATTGCAGGCATTAACTAAGTTGTGCATGGCTAGTCCCGCGAATAACCCGCTCAGCGTCCCGCCGATGGCGCCGGCAAAGACGCCTTTATGCACAGAGCGATAAAGCAGGTGTTGCGTGCCGCCTTCTTCATTTTCCGCCACGCTGTTTATATTACGCGCCGAGGTTGAGATAATGTCGCTTGCTATTATTGCCGATCCCACTGCCACCGTTGCATATACCAAGGCTTTACCCAATGAATGCGCTAGAACGGCCGGCGAGTTGGATATGCGTTCCAGCTCATTGGCCATCAAGCTATGGCCATGGTTGCCGCCGATGGGATAACCAATCTCAGCGGAGTGGGCTTCCGGAACATAGAAGTTGATCGCCGGGCTCACCGGATAATAACGTGAATTTATTTCTTGCATAAGTCATCATCATTAAAAATAAAAGATTAATGTAATTGGAATATTATTCATGTTCCGTCAAAAAATAATTTATATTAACCTGCCGCCAAGCACAACGTGAATTAAAATTATTGACTTGTTCGTTTACCCACAATTAATTGCAAGAAAAAAGTATTAATTTTTCGCCACGCCAATGCGCAGGCTAATGCTAATTAACGATATATTTTTATCCTCAGCGACAGGATATAGGCATGATTTTCCAGGCAGGCCGCTTGACGCCGGATCGGGCCCGGGCGCGGGGGGCGCAGCGCGCTATTTTTCTGAAATCCGCCGGGCTGCGCACTAAAAAGTAGAATTGTGCGCCGCCGCTATATATAACTGGATGCTAAGGTTGGCAATAATTCGCATAACAGGTGGTGCCCATGTTAACGCTGCGACAGCTTCGCCATTTTATCGCGGTAGCCGAGGCCGGTTCCATTTCCGGCGCGGCCCAGGCGACCTTTGTCGCCCAGTCCTCGCTGACCCTGGCGGTGCAGCAGTTGGAAGAGGAGCTGGTGGCGCCGCTGTTTGAACGCCACGCCAAAGGCATGACGCTGACCCACCAGGGCCACCAGTTCCTGCGTCAGGCCAACCTGATCCTGGCCACCGTCGAGAATGCTAAATTCAGCGTAAAACAAGGGATGGAACGCCTGAGCGGCAACCTGACGCTCGGAGTGACCAGCCTGGTCTCGGGCTATTTCCTGGTGGATATGCTGACCCGTTTCCGTGCGTGTTATCCCGCGGTCACCGTGCGCATTATCGAGGATGAACGCCGCTATATTGAACATCTGCTGGTCAACGGCGAGATTGATATCGGCGTGCTGATCTTAAGTAATCTGGAAGATCGCCATGCCTTGCAAACCGAAGTGCTGGTTAACTCCCCTTATCGCCTGTGGCTGCCGCCGCTGCACCCGTTGCTGGAGCAGGAAGCCATTACCTTAAGCGATGTGGCCGCCTGTCCGCTGGTGCAGCTTAATGCCGATGAGATGGAGCGCCATGCCCGGCAAATATGGGCCGGGGCCGGCCTGCATCCCACGATAGTTATGCGCACCGCGTCCACCGAAGCGGTGCGCAGCATGGTGGCCGCCGGCCTGGGCCTGTCCATCCAGCCGGATATGGCCTATCGCCCCTGGTCGCTGGAAGGCAGTATGATCGAGGCGCGGCAGCTTGCGGATCTTAATGAACACCTGAATATCGGTCTGGCTTGGCGGCGGGGCAATAGCCGGCCGGAGCTGGTTACGCCTTTTCTGGCGCTCGCGCGGGAAAAAACGCCGGGCCGCAAGCCTTCGGTTTAGTCGAACGAGGCGTTCGTTATTTAGAATTTGTCGCTGGGCCACCGCTGGGGATAGTCTCGGTTAATCTGCTGTGTAGATAAGTTGTTAACTCCCGAGCCATCACCAGAGGGTTACGCCTTGACTGACTCCCTGTTAACCGACATCCCGTGGCTAAATTATATCAATGGCGCAACCGTCGCCGGCGAGGGCGCCGCGGAGAATATCATCAATCCCGCCACCGGCGAGATTATCCTGACCTTGCGTGAAGCCGGCGAAGAGCAAGTTATTGACGCGGTAGCCGCCGCCCATGGCGCATTCCGCCAGTGGTCGGCCACCACCCCGGCCCACCGGTCGGTCGTGCTGCTGGAGATCGCGGCGGTGATCGAACGGCACGGGCCGCAGTTGGCCGGGCTGGAAGCCCTGAACTGCGGCAAACCGCTGCACCAGGCGTTAAATGACGATATCAGCGCCGCCGCCGACGTGTTTCGCTTTTTTGCCGGCGCGGTACGTTGCCAGCAGGGGCAGCTGGCCGGGGAATATACTCCGGGGCATACGTCTATGCTGCGCCGCGATCCTATCGGCGTGGTGGCCTCCATTGCGCCGTGGAATTACCCGTTGATGATGGCCGCCTGGAAAATCGCCCCGGCGCTGGCGGCCGGCAATACGCTGGTATTCAAACCCTCCGAACATACCCCTTTGTCCATTCTGGCCCTGATGTCCCGGTTGGACGGCTTGCTGCCGGCCGGCGCGATCAATGTGATCTTCGGGCGGGGCGAAACCACTGGATCGACGCTGATCAATCATCCGCTGGTGCGCATGATTTCGGTGACCGGCGATACCGTAACCGGGCAGAAGATCCTCCAGGCCGCGGTCAGCGGGATCAAGCGCACCCATCTGGAGCTGGGGGGCAATGCGCCGGTGATCGTTTGCGATGACGCGGATCTGGCCGAGGTGGTGGCGGGCATCCGCCGCTACGGTTACTACAATGCCGGCCAGGATTGCACCGCCGCCTGCCGGGTGTATGCCCAGGCCGGTATTTATACGCGGCTGGTGGACGCCTTGGGGGAAGCGGTGGCCGGCCTGCGGTTTGCCCGGCCGGACGATGGGGAAAACGATCTTGGCCCGCTGATTTCCGCGCGCCAGCGCGATCGGGTGGCCAGTTTTATCGAACGCGCGCTGGAACAGCCGCATATTTCCCTGATCGCCGGCGGCAAGCCGCACGACGGCCCCGGGTTTTACTATCCGCCGACCCTGCTGGCCGGTTGCCGCCAGAATGATGAAATCATCAAAAAAGAGGTCTTTGGCCCGGTGGTGAGCGTGACCCGTTTCGAGGATATCGGGCAGGTGCTGGAATGGGCTAACGCGTCCGAATACGGGCTGGCGTCATCGGTCTGGACCCGGGACGTCGACCTGGCCTTTTGTCTGGCCTCGCAATTGCAATATGGCTGTACCTGGATCAATACCCATTTCACCCTGGTCAGCGAGATGCCGCACGGCGGCCTTAAAGGCTCGGGGTATGGCAAGGATCTCTCCGGCGAGGCGTTGCAGGAGTACAGCGTGGTGCGTCACATCATGGCCAAATTCAATACCCGCTTTCCCCTCGGGCCCTCCCGGTAATTCCTGGCGCCTTGGCGCCGCGCGGCATAGCCCGGGCCTTAAACGTATGACAGGAGACAGGCAATGAAGAAGTTAACGCAGGTAAGTGCTGTATGCTTTAGCGTGTTATGCGCCGCCGGCCTGGCCCGGGCCGCCGATCTTCCCACCCAGTTGGGCAAAAGCGAAGGGCAGGTGGATATTATCGCCTGGCCGGGGTATATCGAACGCGGCCAGACCGATAAACAATATGACTGGGTGTCGACCTTCGAGAAGGAATCCGGCTGCCAGGTCAATGTGAAGACCGCCGCCACTTCCGATGAAATGGTAAGCCTGATGGCCAAGGGCGGTTACGATCTGGTGACCGCCTCCGGGGATGCGTCGCTGCGCCTGATCGTGGGCAAACGGGTTCAGCCGATCAACACGGCGCTGATCCCCAATTGGCATTTGATTGACCCGCGGCTGGTTAACGGGCCATGGTATAACGTCGACGGCAAAACCTACGGCACGCCCTACCAGTGGGGTCCCAACCTGCTGATGTATAACACCAAGGTTTTCACCACCGCGCCGGATAGCTGGTCGGTGGTGTTCGAACCGCAAAACCTGCCCGACGGCAAAAGCAATAAAGGCCGGGTGCAAGCCTATGACGGGCCGATATATATCGCCGACGCGGCGCTCTACCTGAAAAGCGCCCGGCCGGAGCTCGGCATTAAAGATCCCTACCAACTTAACGAAACCCAATACCAGGCGGTCCTGGCCCTGCTTAAACAGCAACACCCGTTGGTGCATCGCTACTGGCACGATACGTCCGTGCAAATGAGCGATTTTAAAAATGAAGGGGTGGTGGCGTCCGGCGCCTGGCCTTACCAGGCGAACGCGCTGGCGGGGGAGGGGCAGCCCATCGCCACGGTGATTCCCAAGGAGGGCGTGACCGGCTGGGCGGATACCACCATGCTGCATAGCGACGCCGCGCATCCGAACTGCGCCTATCGCTGGATGAACTGGTCGCTGGAGCCGAAAGTCCAGGGGGATGTCGCCGCCTGGTTCGGGTCGGTGCCCGCGGTGCCGGAAGGGTGCAAGGCCAGCACGTTGCTGGGGGGCAAGGGATGCGAAACCAACGGTTTCAGCCAGTTCGATAAAATCGCCTTCTGGAAAACGCCGACGGCGAAATGCGACAGCAGCAACGGCGGCCAGTGCGTCTCTTATAGCCGCTGGACCCAGGATTATATCGCCATGATGGGCGGCCGCTGACGCAAGGAGATAACCATGAGCAGCGCGGTGACTTTAGTCGAGGTTTCACGCCGTTTTAACGGCGTACCCGCGGTGGACGGGGTATCGCTGGATATTCCCGACGGGGAATTTTTTTCACTGCTGGGGCCGTCCGGGTCGGGCAAAAGCACCTGTCTGCGGCTGATCGCCGGCTTTGAGCGGCCCGACGGCGGCGCCCTGTATCTGCACGGTGTGGATACGGTAAACCTGCCCCCTTACCAGCGGGACGTGAATACCGTATTCCAGGATTATGCGCTGTTCCCGCATATGTCGCTGCTGGATAACGTGGCGTATGGCCTGATGGTCAAAGGGGTGGGGCGGACCGAGCGTTTGGCCCGGGCGCAGGCGGCGCTGCGGCGGGTGGAACTGGGCGACGTGCATAACCGCAAGCCGGCCCATCTGTCCGGCGGCCAGCGCCAGCGGGTGGCGCTGGCGCGCGCGCTGGTCAACGAACCGCGGGTGCTGTTGCTGGACGAACCCCTGGGCGCTTTGGATCTTAAACTGCGCGAACAAATGCAGGGGGAGTTGAAAACCCTGCAACGCCAGTTGGGCATTACTTTTGTTTTTGTTACCCACGATCAGGGGGAAGCGCTTTCCATGTCGGATCGGGTGGCGGTGTTCAATCGCGGGCGCATCGAGCAGGTGGATACCCCGCGCCAGCTCTATTTGCATCCCCGTAGCCGCTTCGTAGCCAACTTTGTCGGCAGCGCCAATGTGATCGGCGGCGAACTGGCCCGCGAACTGACCGGCGAAAACGGCGTATTTGCCATTCGGCCGGAATTTGCCCGCCTGCTTGCCGCCGGCCAACCGACGGCGGACGGCGAGGTATCCGTAAGCGGCGAGCTGAGCAATGTGCTGTTTCAGGGCGCGAGCACCCGTTACGAACTGCTGCTGGCGGGCGGCGCACGTTTTACCGTCTGCGCCACCAATCCGGTACGCCCGTCCGGCGACGAAGGCTTGCCCCTGGGCCAGCGCCTGACCGTCGCCTGGCCGCGTGCCGCCATGACCGCGTTGGCGGAGTAAGGAGAATGGTCATGAGCCTGCAGCCGCAACCACAGCCGCAAGCCTGCCGGCCGGAGCGCTCTTCCGCCGGACGCGGCCTGGCGACATTTTTTTACCGCCGGCCGACGCTGTTTTTGTTTTTGCTGCTGTTGCCGCCGCTGATGTGGTTCGGCATCGTCTATCTGGGGTCGCTGCTGAACCTGCTGTGGCAGGGGGCTTATACCTTTGACGACTTCACCATGACGGTATTGCCCGATCTGACCACCGCCAATCTCGCCGCGCTATTCAACCCCGCCAACTACGATATTATCCTGCGCACCCTGGCCATGGCGGCGGCGGTTACGCTGGCCAGCGCGCTGCTGGCGTTTCCCATCGCCTATTATATGGCGCGCTATACTTCCGGCCGGGGCAAGGCGTTTTTTTATATCGCGGTGATGATGCCGATGTGGGCCAGCTATATCGTCAAGGCCTATGCCTGGACCCTGCTGCTGGCCCATGACGGCGTGCTGCAATGGTTTTTGCAGCACCTGGGGCTGCAATCGGCGCTACAGGCGGTGCTTGCCGTACCGGGGATCGGCGGCAGTACGCTGTCCACCTCCCATCTGGGGCGTTTTTTGGTGTTTGTCTATATCTGGCTGCCGTTTATGATTTTGCCGATCCAGGCTGCGCTGGAGCGCTTGCCCCCTTCGCTGATGATGGCGTCCGCCGACCTGGGCGCGCGTCCGGACCAGACGTTCCGGTATGTGGTGCTGCCGCTGGCGGTGCCGGGCATCGCCGCCGGTTCGATTTTTACCTTTTCGCTGACCATGGGCGATTTTATCGTGCCGCAGTTGGTGGGGCCGCCGGGCTATTTTATCGGCAGCATGGTCTATGCCCAGCAAGGAGCCATCGGCAATATGCCCATGGCGGCGGCCTTTACGCTGGTGCCCATCGTCCTGATCGGTATTTACCTGACGCTGGCCAAACGCCTGGGGGCCTTCGATGCACTCTGACCGCGCGCCGCTGGCGCTGAAACTGGCCGCCTGGGGCGGACTGGTATTCCTGCATTTCCCGCTGCTGATTATCGCGGTGTATGCGTTTAATACCGAGGACGCGGCCTTTAGCTTTCCGCCCCGGGGTTTTACGCTGCACTGGTTCAGGCTGGCCGCCGGGCGTGCGGATATTCTCTCCGCCCTGTGGTTATCGCTGCAGGTGGCCTGCCTGGCCACCGCCATCGCCCTGATCTTGGGCACCCTGGCCGCCGCCGCCCTGTACCGGCGCGATTTCCTGGGCAAGCAGGCCATTACCATGATGATGATCCTGCCCATCGCCCTGCCGGGCATTATTACCGGTATTGCCCTACTGTCCGCGTTCAAGGCGCTGGGCGTGGCGCCGGGATTATTGACCATCGTGATCGGCCATGCCACTTTTTGCGTGGTGATGGTGTTTAATAACGTGATTGCCCGGCTGCGCCGGATCTCGTATAGCCAAATCGAGGCGTCGATGGATTTGGGCGCAGATGGGTGGCAAACCTTCCGTTATGTGGTGATGCCGGGGCTGGCGTCCGCCATGCTGGCCGGAGGGATGCTGGCATTTGCGCTGTCGTTTGACGAAATTATCGTGACCACCTTTACCGCGGGCCACGAACGCACGCTGCCGCTGTGGCTGTTGAACCAACTGGGCCGGCCGCGCGACGTGCCCATTACCAATGTGGTTTCCCTTCTGGTCACGCTGGTGACCATGCTGCCGATCCTATGGGCCTATTACCTGACCCGGGGCGGCGAGGATGTGGCGGGCGGCGGTAAATAACCCGGCTATATAACCGGCTATGACGTCGGCTGAAGGCCGGCATTATCAATAAGGAACAGACTATGCATGACCAATTATTGATTGATGGCAAGGCGGTGACCGGGGCGGGTAAACCGACGGCGGTGGTCAATCCGGCCACCGGGAAGACCCTGATTACCATCAATGAGGCCAGCCTCCAGCAAATCGACGCGGCGGTGCTGGCGGCGGATCTGGCGTTTGACAGTTGGGGGCAAACGACGCCCAAGACCCGCGCCGGCCTGTTGCTGCGGTTGGCCGATGCCATCGAACAGCACGGCGAGGCCCTGGCGCGGTTGGAGTCGTTGAATTGCGGCAAGCCCTATCATTGCGTCATCAATGATGAAATTCCGGCGGTGGCGGATGTGTTCCGGTTCTTCGCCGGCGCCAGCCGCTGCCTGTCCGGCAGCGCGGCCGGGGAGTATCTGGAAGGGCATACGTCGATGATCCGCCGCGACCCGCTGGGGGTGATCGCCTCCATCGCTCCCTGGAATTATCCGCTGATGATGGCGGCCTGGAAGCTGGCGCCGGCGCTGGCCGCCGGTAACTGCGTGGTGTTCAAGCCAGCGGAACAGACGCCGCTGACCGCCCTTTACCTGGCGCAGCTGATGGCGGATATCTTTCCCCAGGGCGTGGTCAATGTGCTGTTCGGCACCGGCGGCGAAATGGGCGATGCCCTGACCGGCCATGAGCGCGTACGCATGGTCTCGCTGACCGGATCGATTGCCACCGGCGCGCATATTCTGGCCCATATCGCCGGCGGCGTTAAAAAGACCCATATGGAGCTGGGCGGTAAAGCGCCGGTGATTGTCTTTGATGACGCCGATATCGCCGAGGTGGTGGACGGGGTCAGGACCTTCGGTTTCTATAACGCGGGACAGGATTGCACCGCCGCCTGCCGGCTGTACGTGCAGCGCGGGGTGTATGACGAGCTGGTTGAGGCCCTGGGGCGTAGCGTGGCCACCCTTAAAACCGGCGATCCGGCGGATGCGCAAACCGAACTGGGGCCGCTTATTACCGCCGCCCATTTGCAACGGGTGACCGGGTTTGTCGACCGCGCCAAGGCCTTGGGGCATATCCGGGTGATTACCGGCGGTTCGCCCATCGACGGCCCGGGGTTTTATTTCGCCCCCACCGTGCTGGCCGATGCGCGCCAGGAGGACGAAATCGTCCAGCAGGAGGTTTTCGGGCCGGTGGTGACCGTGACGGTATTCGACGACGAGGCGCAGGTCGTCCGCTGGGCCAACGCCTCGCCGTACGGGCTGGCGTCATCGGTCTGGACCCGGGATATCGGCCGGGCGCACCGGGTCACCGCCCGGTTGCAGTACGGCTGTACCTGGGTCAATACCCATTTTATGCTGGTCAGCGAAATGCCCCACGGCGGGCAAAAACTTTCCGGTTTCGGTAAAGACTTGTCGATGTACGGGCTGGAAGATTATACCGCGGTGCGTCATGTGATGATTCGCCATTGATTCCGTGTTATTAATTCCGCGCTTTTAAACCCATAATGGAGAATGATGGCAATAAATTTATTGCCATCATTCTCCATGTTTGCTATAAAAGTCTGCGTTAAAAAATTACCCATTCTTTATGTATGATGTATGCCGTTTTTTTTTGCACTTATTTGATGCGGCAGCGATCAATAATGGTGCGTGTCATCTTTCAACATTATCCCGCTTTATTCATTTTCAGCACTTCATCCCGCACAATCATATTATTACTGTTTTAATACTGCCGATAAAAATAAAAGTAACTTTTTATTCTGAAACGACATGCCTGGTTACAGTTGGCCCGGGGGCTGCATCAGTCAAAGGGATATCATATGATATCTCCCTCCAAGGAGCTCATTTTGACTCGTGCAACTGCAAACCTCACCCCGCTGGAATGTACCCGGCAAGCGCTGAAATGGATTGAAAAAGAGACGCTGACCCATGATGAAATGGTTAGCTTGAATAAAGAAGTTATCAATAATTTTAAAGAATATGTGAATCCTGGTTTTCTGGAATATCGGAAATCGGTCACGGTAGGCGGGGATTACGGAGCCGTAGAATGGCGGGCCGGCGGACTTAATACGCTGGTCGACACTCAGGGCAGGGAATATATCGATTGCCTGGGTGGTTTTGGTATTTTTAACGTAGGGCACCGTAATCCAAAAGTTATTTCCGCCGTTGAAAAACAGCTCGCCAAGCAGCCGCTGCACAGTCAGGAATTACTCGATCCGCTGCGCTCATTGCTCGCCAAGACCCTGGCGATGGTGACGCCGGGTAATCTCAAATACAGTTTCTTCAGCAACAGCGGCACCGAATCCGTCGAATGCGCCCTTAAGCTGGCTAAGGCTTACCAGTCGCCCCGCGGCAAATCCACTTTTATCGCCGCCGCCGGCGCGTTTCACGGTAAAACCCTCGGCGCCCTGGCCGCCACCGCCAAAGCCACTTTCCGTAGCCCGTTTATGCCCATGTTGCCGGGGTTCGAGCACGTGCCGTTTGGCGATATCGCGGCGATGCGCCAAAGGGTCTATCATTGCCGGGACACCGGCGCGGACGTGGCGGCCATCCTGCTTGAGCCTATCCAGGGGGAGGGCGGAGTGATTATTCCGCCGGTGGGTTACCTGAGCGCGGTGAGGGCATTATGCGACGAAGTGGGGGCGTTGCTGATCCTCGACGAAGTCCAGACCGGCATGGGACGTACCGGCAAAATGTTCGCCTGTGAACACGAGGGCGTCCAGCCGGATATCTTGTGCCTGGCCAAAGCCCTGGGCGGCGGCGTGATGCCAATCGGCGCCACGGTGGCCACCGAAGAAGTGTTTTCGGTGCTGTTCGATAATCCTTTTTTACATACCACCACGTTTGGCGGCAATCCGCTGGCCTGCGCCGCGGCGCTGGCCACCTTCAACGTGCTGCTCTCCGAGGATTTGCCGGCGCAGGCCGCGCAAAAAGGCCAGATACTCTTGCAGGGGTTTGCCGGCCTGGCGGCGGCTTATCCCGAATTTATCGTTGAAGCGCGGGGCCGGGGGTTGATGCAGGCGCTGGAGTTCCGGCGCAATGATATCGGTTATGCCTTTTCCCAGGGCGTGTTCCGCCATCAGGTGCTGGTGGCCGGTACCCTGAACAATGCCAAGACCGTCCGTATTGAACCGCCGCTGACCATCACGCTGGATTATTGTCATCAGGTGCTGGCCGTCGCGGAACGGGTGATGGCCAAGATGCGCGGCAAAGAACCGGCCAGCTATAAGCTGCCGGCACAGGTGATTGCGGCGCCGGCGCGGTTAATCGCTTAGTGACAGGTAAGGGTTACGCCGATACGGGCAGCTATGGTTTTCATGGTGGCGGAACAATGGCTGTCCCGTATCAATTGCGCTGAGCTGCCGGAAAATAGCAGATCCCCTGGTTGGACCCTATTGGAATCGGGATATGCCATATCAAAGGCGGAGCATGAGTAATAAATTCTCCTTGCGTGGGAACCGTATATCCACCATCGTCCCTGTTTTTATTGCGGGCCATGAGTTATCTTCCCTGCCTCCTTTTTTGCTGCTTCTATAACGTTGCCGGGATGGGGGGACAGTAAATCCATCGGACGTTCACCCGCCAGCCAGCCGTTTGGGCTATAAAACCAGAACCCCATCCCCCATTCGGTTTTGACTTCGCCCAATATCTGTATCAAAACGCTTATTATCCTTAATGGGCGAAAATCTTCATCCAGAGCGTAGCGGGGATGACGTAGCCCGTGTTTGCCCAGGCCTCGCGTGGGGGGGCTGGGCAACGTTATATTACGGGGCAAATCGCGGGTTTCAAGGAACTATTATTTCAGCCGACGGGCATTACCTGGCGACCCAACTGCTCATTAACCACTTCCGCCATGGCCAGATAAATGGCGCTGGCGCCGCAAAACAGCCCGACATAACCCCCGGCTACGATGATATCGTGGTTACCGGTGATGTTGCCGGCGGCCAGCAGCGCGAACAATGCGGTCAGGCTGCCGAAGACGATTTGCAGGCCGCGGCTGGCGTGCAGGGTGCCGAAAAACATAAACAGCGTAAAAATGCCCCATAACCCCAGGTAAACGCCCAGGAACACGGCGTCGCTGGCCTCGGCCAGCCCCATGCGCGGCAGCAGCAAAATGCCGACTAGGCTGAGCCAGAATGCGCCATAGGACGTAAACGCCGTCGTACCGAAGGTGTTGCCGTGTTTATACTCCATGATGCCGGCGATGATTTGCGCTATACCGCCGTAAAAAATGCCCATACTGATAATAATCGAGGTCAGGGGAAAAAAACCGGCGTTATGCAGGTTTAGCAAGACGGTGGTCATCCCAAAACCCATTAATCCCAGCGGGCCGGGGTTCGCCAACTTGTTGGTATGCATATATCCTCAGCAGAAAAAGGCCAAATGAAGTGGATTGATTATCCAATAACTCCCCGGTGATGGAGGTGAATCCCCCGCCCGATGATGAGCTGCGGCATCATAATGATCTTACCCGGCCGAAACAATGATATAGATTATTGCAACGCGGTATTTGATGGCTTTTTTCAGGCGTGCTGAAAAAAAGGTGCGCCGAAGCGCACCAGCGATCTGCCAAATATCAGCAGTATCGGGATAACGTCACCCCTTGCCTTTTACGCTGCTGATAAATGTTTGCCGCGCCGACGTCGATCCCAGCCGCTCCGCTTCGTTAAGCAGTTTTAGCGCCTTGTCGATATTACCGTCGTTCACCGCCTGTTTAATGGCCCGGTTAAAATAGCTTTCGGTTTCGTTCAGCATTGGCGCGGCCGGTGCGGCCGACTCGACGGGCCGGGCCGCTGTGGCCGCCGGCGCGCTATTGCCCACGATGACCGGCGTCGTGTCCTGCGGGAACAGTACCTGCCCTATGGTGATATTGCCGCTTTTTTGTTCCGCCACCACTTTTAGACGGATGGTGCCGTCTTGGCTATGATGGGCAATGGGATCGGGAATAGCCGGCACCGCGTTGCCCACGCCCTCGGCAAAGGTTTTGGCCGGATTGGCCATCGTGGTGGTGGCCAGCAAATCCTGGCGGGTCGTGTAAATCAGCAGATAAATTTGTTGCTGGCCCAGGGCCGGGGTCAGCTTCATCTTGCCTTCCAGCCGATCCAGGGACATGATTCCTGGCTTTTCGTACGGGAAGTAGCCGCTGGGGTAGAACGCCGCGGGGCGCATTTTTTCGTCCAGCACCAGCACGTTCGGGGCATAGACCGATAGGCCGTTGGCCAGGCTGCTCAGGGTGATTTCCAGCGAACCGCGGTTGGCCGGCAGGGATACGGCGGCCACCGGGCCGGTGATATCGCCCTGGAGGATGCGCGGCGACGCGCTGTTTAATACCAAATCCTGATTGACCGGCGGCATCAGCGGCTGCCAGGTCAGTTGGCGCAGGGTGGACATCGGGATTACCGGCGCCACGGAGACGTCCTGCGGCGTGATCAAGCTTTCCGCCTGCGAAGCCGCGGGCAGGATGGCGCTCAGTGCGGCCATCAGGCACAGGGAAAGTAATTTTATTTTCATTATTATCGCCTTATCAGCGTGATGAGCGGCGGGCAAGCGCCAGGCAAGTAGCTCATGCCCGCCAAGTACTTATCCGTTGCCTCCCGACCCGCGCGGGCAAGAGACATCAGACTTTATTTCCACCAGGCTTCCATTTGCACGCCGAAGGACATTTCGTTGTCGTTGCCGCGGCTAAAGGTGGTCGTATTGTTATCCCGGTAAGCGATGCCGTTGGCATAGCCCGCGTCGTTGTTGCCGTAGCCCCATTTTTCATTCCACTTGGCATATGTGGCGAACAAACGGATAGCCGGACGGGCAAAAATGCTGTCGCCCGCCTGCCACTGCTGGGCCAGGGTGATTTTGTACTGATCGTTGCGATCGCTGGTGCGCTGGGATTTGACGTTGTCATAGCCCACTTCCAGCAGGGTGCTCATGATTGGCGTCCATTTGTACATCGGGCGTACGCCCACGGTGTACCAGGTGGTGCCGTTATTATTGTCGCGGTCGATATCCTGGAACATACCGACATACATCATTGCCCACTTGTCGTTGAAGTCCAGGCCGCCATGGTCGAGCACGCGGATCATATGGCCGTCGTTATCCACGTAGGAGCCGTGCGGACGACCGGTATTGTCGGTGGTCATGGCGTCCGTCGCGTATTGCACGACAAATTTGTTAAAGCCGTTGCCGATACTTTGGGTGTGTTCCACCGTGGCCATCGCACCGTCTTTGGTTGCGCCGTCAGCCAGGCTAAAGTGATCCTGGACGTTGGCCCGGCCATAGTCGACGCCGAACTCCAGCTTGCCGCCGGGGTTGGTTTCCAACTCGGCGATACGCACGTCATAGATGTCGTTGATGGTCGGCACTTGATTGAGCTGGTTGTCGATATAGCCATACGAACCGCCGGCCTCGCTGTTGCGGGTGACCGCCAGCGACAGTTTGCCGAAGCCCAGATCGATGTTTTCCAAACCGGCGCCGGGACCGGAAACGTCCCAGTAGTAAAAGTCGATCATATGAACGTCGTGACGTTGATAGAATCGTTTACCGGCCCACAGCGTGGAGCCCGGCGCCCAATCGATAATATTTTTACCCTGGACGTTCACTTCACGGAAGCTCGGTTCCAGCTGCTCGTCGTCATTACGTTGCGAAACGGAATAGCCGACGTTGGTATCGAAATAGAAGCTGCGATCGCCATCGCGCCACAGCTCCTGGCCTAACTTAAGTTCGGCGTAGGTTTCGCACTCGTTACCGAGACGATACTTACTCGAAGCACCGGTGGCTTTGAAGCATTGCTGTTCACCGCCGCTACCGGTCCAGCCGATACCGGAACGGGCGTAACCGCCAAAATCCACCGCCATCGCCTGAGCGGAGACCGCACCGGCGAGGATAGCCACTGACAAAGGTAATATGCGTAGGTTAGTCATTATTTTCTCCAGATTATTATTGCCTGCGAGCAGGCAGACTCATACGCCCGGTTCCTGGTGTAACCGACGGCAGGCGCTACCATCCTCTCGGAATAAATGGCAACGCTCGGGCGGCAGGCCGATAGCGAATATGGCACCCTCATTCACTAGCACCACGTCGTTCTGGCGATACACCAGATCGAGGCGAATGGAGGGAATTTGTATATGGATCAGGGTTTCATACCCCAGTTGCTCAACCACCTGGACTATGCCTTCCAGCAGCACGTCGGCAATGCTGCTCAGCAGCAAATGTTCCGGCCTGATGCCCAGCGACATATTGGCCCCGACCTCCACCCGGCTGCTGTCCACCGGCAGCCACACTTGCTGGCCGTTGGGCAATTCAACCTGTACCTGGTCAATGGCGACGGCGGTCACTTTTACCGGCAGGAAATTCATCTTCGGCGAGCCGATAAACCCGGCCACGAAACGGTTGGCGGGGTAGTGATACAGCTCCAGCGGTTTGCCGGTTTGCGCCACGCTGCCGGCGTTAAGCACCACGATCGTATCCGCCAGCGTCATGGCCTCGGTTTGATCGTGGGTGACATAAATCATCGTGCGCCGCAGGCGTTTATGCAGGCGCGAAATCTCGATGCGCATCTGTACCCTGAGTGCGGCGTCCAGATTCGACAGCGGTTCATCCAGCAAAAATACCTGGGGCTCGGCCACCAGCGTCCGGCCGATGGCGACGCGCTGGCGCTGCCCCCCTGATAGCGCCTTGGGGAGGCGGCTCAGCAGATGGCCGAGCTGGAGAATGTCCGCCACCCGGTTTACCCGGCGATCGATTTCTTCCTTTTTGACCCCGGCGAGTTTCAGGCCGAAGGACATATTGCCCGCCACCGACAGGTGGGGATAAAGCGCATAGGACTGGAACACCATGCCCACTTCGCGCTCGGCGGGGGGGATATCATTCATCCGGCGGCCGTTGATGTGCAGCTCTCCGGAGGTAATATCCTCAAGTCCGGCAATCATTCTCAGCAAGGTGGATTTGCCGCAGCCCGACGGCCCGACAAACACCACGAACTCTCCCTCGCCGATATCCAGGGTGATATCGCTGGAAATCACATTGTCACCGTAACTTTTGCAGACATTGCGCAGGGCCACGCTTGCCATATGCACTTCCTTTCCCACTATCTACGCCGCGTTGTCCGACGGCGGGTCGGCATCAAGTGTCGGCAAGTGTGAGTGAAATGCGGGGGACGTAAATCATCCGGTCCGGTTTTTTTCAAGGGGGAGGCGGCGGGAGGACGGGAAAATTTTTTTCGGGCGCCGTCAGGCGCCGTAACGCTAAAAGCGTGATGCCGGCGACAAATATGCAGCATGTTTTATGTGGTATGGACCGCAAATTCCCCCGGAGTGTTAAAGCGGTCACAGTCGGGCCGCCAGGGGCGTAGGGAGGGGGAGGATGAGGCGGCCGGCGCTTATGCGCACCATGTCCGTTGAAAAAGAAGGTCTGCTAACAGAAAGGATGGAATTATGCTTGTCATGAAATCCGCTATACGCATTCTGACACTTTCCGCCGTAATGTCGGCGATGATCTGCTCTTCGGCGTTTGCCAAAATCGAGGAAGGCCGGCTGCTTATCTGGATCAACGGCGATAAGAGTTATAACGGCCTGGCCGAGGTCGGCAAGAAATTCGAACAGGATACGGGCATCAAAGTCAGCGTCGAGCATCCCGATAAGCTGGAGGAAAAATATCCCCAGGTGGCGGCGACCGGCGACGGCCCGGATATTATTTTATGGGCGCACGACCGGTTTGGCGGTTATGCCCAGTCCGGCCTGCTGGCGCAAGTGACTCCGGATAAAGACTTCCAGGAAAAGCTGTTCCCCTTTACCTGGGACGCGGTGCGTTATAACGGCAAGCTCATCGGTTATCCCATCGCGGTGGAATCCCTGTCGCTGATTTACAATAAAGACCTGATCGCCACCCCGCCGACCACCTGGGAAGAGATCCCGGCGCTGGATACCCGACTGCGCGCCAAAGGTAAAAGCGCCATTATGTGGAACCTGCAGGAACCCTATTTTACCTGGCCGATTATCGCCGCCGCCGGCGGTTATGCGTTTAAACCGGAGAACGGCGGGTACAGCGTCAAGGATGTGGGGGTCAATAACGCCGGTTCCGTGGCCGGGCTGCAATTTATCGTCGATTTGATCAAAAACAAGCATATCAGCGCCGATACCGACTATTCCGTCGCCGACGCCGCCTTTAATAAGGGGCAAACGGCCATGACCATCGACGGCCCCTGGGCCTGGGGCAATCTGGAAAAAAGCGGCGTTCACTATGGCGTAGCGTTGCTGCCCACCTTCCAGGGCAAAGCGTCGAAACCGTTTGTCGGGGTACTGAGCGCCGGCATTAACGCCGCCAGTCCCAATAAAGAACTGGCGAAAGAATTTTTGGAAAATTACCTGCTGACCAAAGACGGCCTGGATGCCATGAACAAAGACAAACCCCTGGGCGCGGTGGCGCTGAAAAGCTACCAGGCCGAGCTGGCCAAGGACCCGCGCATCGCCGCGACCATGGATAATGCCCAGCGTGGGGAGATCATGCCGAACATTCCGCAGATGAGCGCCTTTTGGTATGCCGAGCGCAGCGCGGTGGTCAATGCCATTAACGGTAAGCAAAGCGTCCAGCAGGCCCTGGATGGAGTAAAAGACCGGATTACCAAATAAACCCGTAACCTTCGGGCGGCGAAGCGCCGCCCGATGCGTGCCGCGGCGGCGAATGGCGCGCCGGTGGCCACCGATGTACAGGAAAGGTTATGACAGTCATTGATCCCATCATACCGTCCCGCAAGCGAACCGGCTGGTGGCGAAAGCCGCCGGTGAAGTGGCTGGCCGTGGTTTTCTCCGCCCTGCTGATCGCCTGGCTGGTGATACCGATGTATGCCCAGGGCGAATATCTGTTCGCCATGATGACGGTGATCCTGGCCAGCGCGGGATTGACTATTTTCGCCAATGCCCGGGCCTATGCATGGCGCTATGTTTATCCGGGGCTGGCGGGGGTCGGGCTGTTCGTGCTGTTTCCGCTGATCTGTACCGTCGCCATCGCGTTTACCAACTACAGCAGTACCCATCAATTGACGTTTGAACGCGCGTCGGCGGTGCTGCGCGAACAGCAGCTCTTATCGGGCAAACCCTATGCATTCGGCCTGTATGCGGCGGGGCCCGCCTGGCAACTGGTATTGACCGATCCCGGCAGCGGCGCGCTGCTGGTTTCATCCCCCGCGCGTCTCGACGGCGAGTCGGAACAAACCCTCCCGCTGATCAACACCGACGCCGCGCCGGCGGGGGACCGCGCCCCGCTGCGCGCCGTGACCCAGCATCGCCAGGCCTTGAGCCGCCTGACGCTGCAATTGCCGGACGGTCAACGGCTGCGTATGAGTTCCCTGCGGCAGTTTTCCAGCCTGGAGCCGCTCTATACGCCGGGCGGGCAAAACAGCCTGATCCATAGCCAGACCGGGGTGGTCTACCGGCCCAATCCCGCCACGGGGTTTTATCAAGGGATCGGCGCCGGCGGGCAGTTTACCGGCGACGTGCTCACCCCCGGTTTTACCGTCCCGGTGGGGTGGAAAAACTTCCTGCGGGTCATACAGGATCGGGGCATTCAGCAACCGTTTTTATGGATTTTCATCTGGACGATCGCGTTTTCCCTGCTGACGGTGATCTTGACCGTGGCGATGGGCATGGTGCTGGCCTGCGTGGTGCAATGGGAGGCGCTGAAAGGCCGCGCCGTCTACCGCCTGCTGCTGATTTTGCCCTATGCCGTGCCGTCGTTTATCTCCATCCTGATTTTCAAGGGGCTGTTCAACCAGAGCTTCGGCGAAATCAACCTGATGCTGCATGCCCTGTTCGGTATCCAACCCGGCTGGTTTAATGACCCGGCGCTGGCCAGGCTGATGCTGGTGGCGGTCAATACCTGGCTGGGGTATCCCTATATGATGATCTTGTGCATGGGGCTGCTGAAATCCATCCCGGATGATTTATATGAGGCCTCGGCCATGGACGGGGCCGGGCCGCTGCAAAACTTTTTCTTTATCACTTTGCCGCTGCTGATAAAACCGCTCACGCCGCTGATGATTGCCAGTTTCGCCTTTAATTTTAATAATTTCGTCCTGATCCAGTTGCTGACCAACGGCGGGCCGGATCGCCTCGGCACCACCACCCCGGCCGGTTATACCGACCTGCTGGTGAGTTATACCTATCGGATCGCGTTTGAAGGGGGCGGCGGGCAGGATTTTGGCCTGGCCGCGGCCATCGCCACCATTATTTTCTTGCTGGTGGGGGGGTTGGCGGTGCTTAACCTGAAAGCCATGCGCCTGAATACGGATTAAGGGGAACAACGATGGCCATGGTACACGCCCGTTCGCGCTATCTGCGGTTAGTCCTGACGCATCTGCTGCTGTTGGGGTTTATCGCCATGATTATTTTTCCGCTGCTGATGGTGCTGGCCATTTCGCTGCGGGCGGGCAACTTCGCCACGGGCAGCCTGATCCCCGAGCATATCTCGCTGGACCATTGGCGGCTGGCGCTGGGGTTCAGCGTGCAACATCCCGACGGCAGCACCACGCCGCCGCCGTTCCCGGTGCTGTGGTGGTTATGGAATTCGGTGAAAGTGGCCGCGATTACCGCGGTGGGCATCGTTACCTTGTCCACCACCTGCGCCTACGCGTTTGCCCGCATGCGGTTTCGCGGTAAAAACAGCCTGCTCAACGGCATGCTGATTTTCCAGATGTTCCCGGCGGTGCTGTCGCTGGTGGCGCTGTATGCCCTGTTCGATCGCCTGGGGCAATATCTGCCGTTTATCGGCTTAAATACCCATAGCGGCGTGATTTTCGCTTATATGGGCGGTATTACGCTGCATGTCTGGACCATCAAAGGCTATTTCGAGACCATCGAAGGCTCCCTGGAGGAAGCCGCGGCCATCGACGGCGCCACGCCCTGGCAGGCGTTCCGCCTGATCTTGCTGCCGCTGTCGGTGCCGATCCTGGCGGTGGTGTTCGTGCTGTCGTTTATCGCGGCCATCACCGAGGTGCCGGTGGCGTCGCTGCTATTGCGCGATGTGGATAGCTACACCCTGGCGGTGGGGATGCAGCAGTACCTGAATCCGCAGAATTATCTATGGGGGGATTTCGCCGCCGCCGCGGTGCTTTCCGCCATTCCGATTACCCTACTGTTTTTGTTGGCCCAGCGCTGGCTGGTAAGCGGTCTTACCGCCGGGGGCCTGAAAGGTTGACGTCATTTTGGCTGTAATTGCGTATGTTCGGTGTTCGTGTCTGTGTCTAAGTCCCGCATTTTGGCGACCTCGTGTCGCCATTTTTTTTGCCCCTCTTCCGCGTTAAGTACCGCCAGGTCCTCGCCAATCACCATGCAGCCGTGGCGCTGGCTTTCCAGCGCCAGGATCGCCAGCAGATCGTCCAGCGGATAATACACATATGCTCCCAGGGCGGCCGGATCGCCCCGCGGTATCCACCACAGGCGCAGCAGCGACATCACGTGATCGATGCGCAGCGCGCCGCAGCCGCGCATATTCGAACGCAGCAGATCGATAAACGGCTGATAGCCACGGGCGATCAACACCTTGGGGTCCATGGGCGCCAGCCCCCAGTTTTGCCCCTGCGGCCCCAGAATATCCGGCGGCGCCCCCACCGATGCTCCCAGGCAATACAAGCCGGGGTCGTTCCAGGTTTCGGCGCCGCCGTCGCTTTCGCCCACCGCCAAATCGCGGTATAAACCGATGGGCATGCCCATCTCGCGGCTGAGCGCATAGCACTGCGTGAATTGCCGGTCGGCCAGCCACTGTAGCCAGAGATAAAATTCCACTTCCAGGGGATAACGCCGGCAAAATGCGCCCACCGCCGCGCCTTCGGCGATGCGGTAGTCTTGCGGCCACGCCTGCCAGCCCCGAAACGCGGGGTCCTGCGCCAGCAGATGCGCATGCAGCGCATCAAACACGCCCTGGCCGCGCAGGCTTTCACCGCCGCGCAGCCTGAAACCGTCAAAGTCCGCCCGCTGGCCGTCAGCCGGGGGGCGCAGCAAAAACTGCTGCCAGGCCAGGCGCAGCGCCGTCATCTTCAACCGGGCCACCCGGGGATAATCCACCTGGTCGGCGGCGCGCGCCTCGGCAAGGGTTTGCCGCACGTCCGCTTGCCGCCGCCACCGCTGCGCCGCCGGGCTGTGCTGGAAATCTTCAATATCGTTCACATCGATATATAACGTATTCAGCCAGCGTCGCGACGACGGGCGGTAAGGGCTGGCGTTGCCCGGCAGCGCCGGATAAAGCGCATGAATCGGATCAAGGCCGATAAAGGCGCCGCCGCGCCGCGCGATTTCCCGCACCATGGCTTTTAGATCGCCGGTATCGCCGATGCCCCAATTGGCGGCCGAGCGCAGCGTATGGAGCTGGACGCAGGTTCCCCACAGCCTGCGCCCGGCGGTTAAAGCCGGCGGCTGATAATAGCGTTCCGGGGCGATAATCACCCGGCAGTGCCACGCATCCTTTCCCTGGGCCAGGATCAACAGATGGTAGCCGCAGGGCAAAGCGGGCGGCAGCGCCAGCGCCTGGCCGGCATTTACCGCGCCGTGGTGGATTTCGCCCTGTTCGGTCATCAGGCGCCAGCGATACCCGCCTTGGCCCGCGGGCCGCAGGGCCGCAGGCTCATCCTGGCGGCGCACGAATACCTCGGGCACTGGAGACGGCGGCGCCTCGGGCGATCCGGTCCGATTTCCCATGATGGCCAACAGACGCCGCAGGATCTGCGGCTCAATGGTCTGCCGCTGGCCGCTGGCATTAATATATTCCGTGCCAATGCCGGCCCGGGCGGACAGTTGCTCCAAACAGGATGGTTCCATTCGCCTCTCCGGCGCTAGGTTGCGTGGTGCGCATCGCGGGCGCCGACCAGCCCCACCCGCATGCGGTTAATAGAGTTATCCGCAACTATCATGACGTCGGCGTTTAGGTTCATCATCCTCCCGACGGCCGGTTAAATAGGGATGAGCGGCAAGGCGTAGTTAAAATTGTGACAGGGCGCAATTTAACAAAATGGGAAATGGATAACCTTGGGCAATAATTAGTTACATTATCATTACATTGGTTTGCATTAGTTTGCCCTTTGTTTCGCAGCATCAGGATAATAAGAAAATTCATGTTAATCCCATCGAAACTCAGACGGCCGGTGAAGCTAAATAACACCGTTATGCGTCAGCGCTTGCTCGATCGTTTATCCGCGGCGGCCAATTATCGTCTGGCGTTGCTCACCAGTCCCGCCGGTTATGGCAAGACCACGCTGGTGGCGCAGTGGGCGGCGACCAGGCAGAATCTGGGGTGGTATTCACTGGATGAAAGCGATAACGAACCCGAGCGGTTCGCCAATTATTTTGTGGCGGCGATCCAGGAAGCGACGGGGGGGCATTGTCTGCGCAGCGAAGCCCTGGCGCAAAAACATCAATATGCCACCCTGGGGTCGCTGTTTGACCAATTGGCGATGGATTTATCCAACTGGGCCACGCCGGTATTCGTGGTCATTGATGATTTCCATCTGATTACCAACAATGTGATCCATGAGGCCATGCGCGGGCTGCTGCGTCACCAGCCGGAAAATCTCAAGCTGATTTTGCTCTCGCGCAACCTGCCGTCGCTGGGGATCGCCAATCTGCGGGTACGCGATCAATTGCTGGAAATCGGCAGCCAGCAATTAGCCTTTAACCATGAGGAAGCCAAGCAGTTTTTCGACTGCCGCCTCGGCATGACCATTGAATCCCAGGACAGCGACCGGTTGTGCGACGAGGTGGCGGGTTGGGCGACGGCGCTACAGCTGATTGTGCTCTCCTCCCGGCAGTCGGACACGCCGGCCAGTAAAACCGCCCGGCGGCTGTCCGGCATCAATGCCAGCCATTTATCCGATTATCTGGTGGATGAAGTGCTCGACCGGGTCGACGCCGCCACCCGCCGTTTTTTGCTGCGTTGCTCTTTGCTGCGCTCCATGAACGATGTGCTGATCGATCGTCTCACCGGCGAAGGCAACGGCCAGCAGCGCCTGGAGCGGACCGAGCATCAGGGGCTATTTATCCAGCGCATGGATGATACCGGCGAGTGGTTCCGCTTCCATCCGCTGTTCGCCAGCTTCCTGCGCCAGCGTTGCCAGTGGGAGCTGCCGGCGGAGTTACCCGAAATCCATCGCAGCGCCGCCGCGGGCTGGCTGGAATTGGGCTATCCGGCGGAAGCTATCCACCATGCGATGGCGGCCAACGATCTGAATCTGATGTGCCAGATTCTGCTGGAGAATGGCTGGACGCTGTTTAATCACGGCGAACTGGCGCTGTTGGATCGATGCCTGAAACATGTGCCTTATGAGGTGCTGATCCTGCGCCCCAGGCTGGTGCTGCTCAAAGGCTGGCTGGCGCAAAGCCAGCACCGGTGCGGCGAAGTGGCGAACTTACTGGCCCACGATAAAGCGGAGATGGCCGCGCGCAAGCTGGATATTTCGCCCTGGCTGCTGGCGGAGTTCAATGCCCTGCTGGCCCAGGTGGCGATTAATACCGGCAAGCCCGACGAAGCGGAAACCCTGGCGGCCGAGGCGCTGCGGTTTTTGCCGCAATCCAATTACAACGGCCGCATCGTCGCCATGTCGGTGACCGGCGAAGTCGCGCACTGCAAGGGGCGGCTGGCCTATGCCTTGTCCATGATGCAGCAGACCGAGCAGATGGCGCGCCAGCGCGGCGTATGCCATTACGCCCTGTGGGCGTTATTGCAGCAAAGTGAAATTCTGATTGCGCAGGGATATTTGCAGGCCGCTTATGAGATTCAGGACAAGGCTTTTGAACTGGTGGGCGAACAGCATCTGGAACAACTGCCGATGCACGAGTTTTTGCTGCGTCTGCGCGCGCAATTGCTCTGGTCCTGGGCGCGTCTCGATGAAGCGGAACAGGCCGCCAACGCCGGCGTCAAGGTGCTGGTCAACGCCGAGCCGTCGCAGCAGTTGCAGTGCGTGGCCCTGCTGGCCAAAATCGCCCTGGCACGCGGCGATTTCGACAACGCCCGCCGCCATTTGCACCGCTGCGAAAACCTGCTGGGCGGCGGGGAATATCATAGCGACTGGATTACCAATGCCGATAAGCCGCGGGTGATGTATTGGCAACTCACCGGCGATACCGCGGCCGCCGCGCACTGGCTGGATCAGACCGTGAAACCGGATAATGTGGATAACCATTTTTTGCAGGGGCAGTGGCGCAATATCGCCCGCGCCCAGATCCTGCTGGGGCAGTATGATGAAGCGGAAGTGGTGCTGGATGAATTAAATGATAATGCCCGGCAACTGCATCTGGTCAGCGACCTTAACCGCAATTTGTTGCTCAATAATCTGATCTATTGCCGAACCGGGCGTAAAAGCGATGCCCAGCGGGTATTGATCGAGGCGTTGTCGCTGGCCAATCGCACCGGTTTTATCAGCCACTTCGTGATCGAGGGCGAAACCATGGGCATCCAGCTGCGCCAACTGCTCCAGCTGGATGTGTTGCCGGAGCTGGAGCAGCAGCGCACCCGCCGTATTTTGCGCGATATCAACGCCCATCACCGGCATAAATTCGCCCATTTCGACGAAGATTTCGTACAGCAGCTGTTGCATCATCCCCAAGTGCCCGAGCTTATCCGCATCAGTCCCCTGACCCAGCGCGAATGGCAAGTGCTGGGCCTGATTTATTCCGGCTATAGCAATAACCAAATCGCCGGCGAACTGGACGTGGCGTCCACCACCATTAAAACCCATATCCGTAATCTGTATCAGAAACTGGGGGTGGGGCAGCGGCAGGAAGCGGTGCAGCAGGTGAAAAAAATGCTGGAAATGATTGGCTACGCGGTATGAAGCGCGCCGGGCAAGGGACGGGAAAACGGCCCGGCCGTTTTCCCGTTAAAGTGCTGGCAGGCGATCCCGCCCGCTATCCCCGCCCCGCCGGGCGGGCGGCGGTTAAAAATGGGTATTCAGGCTAAGATAAAACGTTCTGCCCGGCTCGTTATAGGTAGCGGCGCCGGCGCCGTACATATAGGCGTTGGTGGCGGCGTTGCCGGTGGTCTGGGCATTGCCGGCGCGGAACTGGCGCTTATCAAACACATTATCGATGCCGAGCGTCAGGCTGGCATATTTGGTCATATCATAGGTGCCGCTCAGGCCGACAACCGCATAAGGGCTGACCTCGTTGGTTTCGCTGCCGGTGACCCGCTCGCCCTTGTAATTGTATTTTTTCGGTTTCTGGCGTCCATACCAGGAGACAGTGGACTGCACCGAAAGATCCTGGCGCGCCTGCCAGCTCAGGGTCGAGTTAAGGGTGTATTCGGGAATAATCGACAGATAATCACCGGTCTCTTTATTCTTGCTTTCGAGCATATAGGTGAGGTTATTACTCCAGGTAATATTGGTGCTGACCGGAATATTCAGCGACCCTTCCAATCCTTGCACCACGGCCTTGGGCACGTTTTCCCAACGGTAAATATCGGAAGCGCCGTTAGTGGATACGCCGGTCGGTACATAACCCGCCTCGATTTTATCGCGGTAATCATTGCGGAAATAGGTTATCCCCGCCTGATAGCCGTCGCGTTTAAATTCCAGCCCGATCTCTTTGTTAATGCTGGTTTCCGCTTTCAGATCGTCATTACCCAAAAGATAGCATCCGCCGGTGCTGGCGGCGCAGCCCTGGCCGCGGCTATAGAGCAGGTAATTGGGGTTGGTCTGGAACAGGCTGGGCGCTTTATAGGCGCGGGCGATGCCCATTTTCAGCGTGAAATCATCTCCCAGTCCCTGCGATAGATTCAGCGACGGGCTCCAATTATCGCCGACAATGGAGTGATGGTCGAAGCGCAGGCCCGGCACCAGCATGGTACTGCCGGTCAGTTCCATATTATCTTCAGCGAACAGCGAGAAAATATCCGCCGAGGAGTAGGGGCTGCGCCCGGTGCTGGAAACGCCCGGAATAGGACCGCCCAGCAGGGTTTGGGTATTGGACGCGGGGTCCTTCATTTTCTGCTGGTTCCACTCGCTGCCGAAGGTGACGGTCTGGTTGACCCCCAATTCAAACGGCACGCTGAGTTCCGTATGCGCCAACAGGCTGTCCAGCTGGATGGTGGAGAAGTCGTCGTTGGCGAAAATACCCTCGGTGCCGCCGGCCAGCCCTTCGTTCAGACGGGTATTTTTAGTGCGTTCATATTGCACATAGTTTATGGTGCTGACGCCGCTGTCCCAGGTACCGCGATAGGTCATGGCATGGGTTTGGCGATAAATACGGTTGGTTTCATTGCCGTAATTATCCTGCACCAGCGCGCTGGTATTGGTATTTTGCGTGTCGCCGGCGTAAATGTTGCCCTGGCGGCTGTAAGTGGTTTCAAACTCCAGCGAGTGCATCGGCGCTAAATCCCAACGCAGCAGGGCATCGATATTTTTGTCCCTGACCCCTTCGCGCCCGGCCGGGAGGGTATCGCTATAGGTGCCGGTGCGCAGGGACTGATGGCCGTCGTTGATATCCTGCGCGTCGGCCTGGGTTTTACTGTAGCCGCCGGTGAGGCGGAAACTGAACTGGTCGTTCAGCGGGCCGGCCAGGCTGAAATTGGTGCGTTTGGTGGACCCTTCATCGTCATGCTGCGGCATATTCAGGTAGGTGTTCCAAGAACCGTGCCACTGCTGGGTATCGCGTTTGGTGATAATATTCACCACGCCGCCCGCCGCTCCGTTGCCGTAGCGCGCCGCGGCCGGGCCGCGAATCACCTCTACGCGTTCGATCATTTCCGGCGGCACCCAGGCGGTATCGCCGCGGGTGTCGCGCTCGCCCCGCCACCCCTGGCGTACCGAGTTGCGGCTGCTGACCGGCCGGCCGTCGATCAGGATCAGGGTGTTTTCCGGGCCCATGCCGCGAATATCGATCTGGCGATTATTGCCGCGCTGCCCGCTGGTGGAGTTGCCGGTCAGATTGACGCCGGGCATGGTGCGGATGATTTCCGACAGATCCCGCGCCGGAGGGCGCTTTTTGATTTCATCGGCGCTGATGGTGGAAACCCCCGGGGCCTGCAGATTTTGCTGCGCGGCGGTAACCACGATGGTATCGCCGGCGTCGGTTTCCGCGGGGGCGGCGGTTTCAGCGGAAGCACCGGTTTGGGCGGTGGTGGCGGCTATGGCGAATGCTGAAGTTCCCAAACCCAGACCGATAAGGGTCGCTAAGGAATAACGCGATAAGATGGTGTTCATGAATTTCCCTGAGGATTGCCAACCCTAAAACTGCGCTGTGTGTAATCCGTGCAGTATGGCTGGGCCGGTCGATCTAAATAGTAATAACCATGGGCGATCCTGAAAACAGGTCGATGCCCGGCGATGGCGGTGCAATGTTAACCTACTATTAACTTATTGTTAAAATTAAGCTATTTCGCGTGGCCGGCTGCCATTTTGGCCGCTTTTTTGCCCCTGACGGCGGTCCGGAAATGGTGCTTTTACACACTATTGCAAATAGAAATAATTATCAATAGTATTGCGTTTACGTTTTGCGTAAAAGTTCCCAATCGGTGAAAAAAAATGACCATGACAGACAGCGAGACAGGCAGCGATGATTGGTGGCGGGAGGTCGCACGCCGCGGTACGCCCTGGATTGACGCCGGCGACGACGGCCGCTGCCGGGTGACCTTTCTGTGGCGCGATCCGCAGGGCGACGAACTGACTTCTCCCATCCGCCGGGTATGGCTTAATATCACCGGTGTTACCGATCATCACCAAAACGCCGGTCCGCAGGGACTATCGCGTCTTGCGGGTACCGATGTCTGGCACTGGAGCACCGAGCTGAGCGCTACCTGGCGGGGCAGTTACTGTTTTATTCCCCGCACCGACGATTGCCCCTTCGGCGCTGGCAACGGACCCACCGCTATGGCGGAACGACGCAACGTATGGCGGGGGCTGCTGGCCGGGGCCCAGGCCGATGCGTTTAATCCCCAGCGGTCCTGGATGGGCGCGCGGGGCCATGCGGTTTCCGGCGCGCATCTGCCGCTGGCGCCGGCGCAGACGGCCTGGCGCGAATTCGACACCCAGGGCCCAATGCCGCCGCCGCCGCCCGCCGCGCTCGAACGCCGCCGCTGGCACAGCGATCGGTTGGGCAATAGCCGCGATATCTGGATATTTACCACCGGCCAGTGCGATCCTGCCCGCCGGCCGCTGGCCATTTTGCTCGACGGCCGGTTCTGGTCCACGCAAATGCCGGTTTGGTCGCCGCTGATGCAACTGACCGCCGGCGGGCAATTGCCGGAGGCGGTCTATTTATTGATTGATGCGGGCGATACCGCGCGGCGCGGGCGGGAATTGCCCGGTAATGCGCAATTCTGGCTGGCGGTGCAGGAGGAGCTATTGCCCCGGCTGGGGGAATGGGCGCCGTATCAATCCGACCCGGCGACCACGGTGGTGGCCGGGCAAAGTTTTGGCGGCCTGTCGGCCATGTATGCCGCGTTAAACTGGCCGGAGCGTTTTGGCTGCGTGCTCAGCCAGTCCGGCTCCTACTGGTGGCCGAACCGGGATCTGGCCGCGCCGGGCGAATCCTGCCGCCTGCTGCGCCAGTTGGAAGACGGCCTGGGCGCAAGCGGATCGCTGAAGATGTTTATCGAAGCCGGGCAGCGGGAGCCGCTGATCCGTCAGGTCAACGATCGCCTGGTGGCTATCCTTGGCCGGACGCGGCATCGCGTAACCTACCGCGTGGTGGACGGCGGCCATGACGCGCTGTGCTGGCGCGGCGGACTGCTGGACGGGCTGCGCGATCTTTGGGCGGGGTTATGATCGCCCAAGGGGGACGATAAGCGGCGTATGGGACACCGGATCGTCGATGATCAGGCAGCGCAGGCCGAACACGTCCTCCACCAGCTCGGCGGTGATAATATCCCCCGGCGCGCCCTGCGCCACAATGCGTCCGTCGCGCATGGCCACTAAATGGCTGGCATAACGGCAGGCATGATTAAGATCGTGCAGTACCACCACCAGCGTATGGCCATGGTCGCGGTTTAATTGGCGCAGCAATTCCAGCAAATCGATTTGATGGGCGATATCAAGCCAGGTGGTCGGTTCGTCGAGCAGCAGCAGGGGCGTTTGCTGGGCCAGCACCATCGCTATCCATACCCGCTGGCGCTGTCCCCCCGATAAGGTATCCACCGGCCGGTGCGCCAGTTCGCCGACGCCGGTGGCGGCCATGGCCTCCCTTACCGCCCGCTCATCCTGCTCGCGCCAGCGGCCGAACACGGATTGATGCGGATAACGCCCGCGCGCCACCAGATCGCCGACGGTAATATCCCCCGGCGCGCTGGAGCTTTGCGGCAATAAACCCAGCCTGCGGGCCACTTCCTTGGTGGCATAACCGCCGATCTCCCGGCCGTCGAGCCATACCGTGCCGCCGGTGGGCCGCATCAGGCGGCTCAGGGTGCGCAGCAAGGTGGATTTGCCGCAGGCGTTGGGCCCGATAATCACCGTCAGCTCGCCGTCGGGAATGGTGATGGACAAGTCGCGGGCAATAATTTTTTTATCATAGGCCAGGGTAAGATGTTCGCCCCGCAGTCGGGCGGGGGGCACGGAGTGAACGCTCATTTTTTTTGCGATTCCCGGATTAATAGACCTATCAGGTAGATACCGCCGATACTGACGGTAACCACCCCGACGGGCAGTTGATAAGGGATAAACAGGCGCTGCGCGGCCAGATCCGCCGCCAGCAGCAGCAGCGCTCCGGTCAGGGCGGCCAGGGGGATCGCCTGCGCGCCGGTGCCGCCCAGCCTGCGTGAGATTTGCGGCGCCACCAGGGCGACAAACGATATCGGCCCCGCCGCGGCGGTGGCGGCGGCGGTCAGCGCCACGCCCGCCAGCATCAGGTACAGGCGCGATCGCTCCACCGGCACGCCGAGGGCGCAGGCGGTATCGTCGCCCATTTCCAGCAGGCGCATCCGGCGCGCTAATGCCAGCGCCAGCAGCAGCGCCACCGTAATCACGCCGGCCGCCGGCAGGCTCTTCTCCCAGGTAATGCCGTTAAGCGAGCCGGCGCTCCATAACCCGGCGGTCAGCGCCGATTCCAGGGAGGCGCTTATCACCAGCCAGGTATTAAACGACATCAGCAGGGCGCGCACGGCGATACCGACGATAATCAGCCGGAAAGTTTGTACGCCGTTGCGCCAGGCCAGGAGATAGACCAGGGCGGCGGTAAGCAGTCCGCCGGCCATCGCGGCGCCCGAAATGGCCAGATAGCTGCTGTTGAACACTACTATGGCAATCAATACCCCGCTATAGGCGCCGATATTAAATCCTATCACATCCGGGCTGCCGAGGGGGTTGCGCAGCAGGGACTGGAAAATCGCCCCGCTGGCGCCCAGGGCCGCTCCCAGCAGCAAGGCCACCGCCACGCGCGGTAATCGCCACTGCGTTACAATGGTCTGGATATTGCGCGGGGCCGCCCCGCGCAGGGCATCCACCACTTGCCCGGCGCTTAACGACAGCGAGCCGGTACCCAAGGCCCAGATCGCCAGCAGCAGGCAGCCGGCCAGCAGCAGGGCGCCGGCAATCCAGGGACGGGCGTACCGGGTCATAAACGGGCCACCGCGCGGTGATAACGCACCAGCGCGATAAGCACCGGCGCGCCGATAAATGCGGTCACTATCGACACCCGCAGCTCCCCCGGCACGATCAGCCGGCCGATAATATCGCTGCTTAACAGCAATACCGGCGTCAGCAGTAAGATCCAGGGCAGCAGTTTTTGATGGTCCGGACCCGCCAGCCGGCGCGCCACATGGGGCATCATCAGCCCGATAAAGGCGATAGGCCCCACCAGGGCGGTGGCCCCGCCGCACAATAGGGTAACGGCCGCCACCCCGAGCAATTGGGTGGTGCCGACCCGCGATCCCAGGGCGATGGCCAGATCGCTGCCCATGCCCAGATTGTTTAACGACCGGGCCAGGGACAGGGCCAGCAGGGCGCCCAGGACGATAAACGGCGCAACCGCCTTAATGGCCGCCATGCTGCGGATATCCAGGGTGCCGGCCTGCCAGAAACGCAGCTGATCGTAGACCAGCGGATTAAGCAGCGAGATGCCGGAAGCCATGCCCTCCAGCACCGCGCCCAGCGCCACGCCCGCCAGGGTCAGGCGGATGGGGTTTAACCGTCCGCCCCCCGCCGCGCCGATAAGCGACACCAGCAGAGTGGCCAGCAGCGCGCCGGCAAAGGCAAACCAGAGATAATCCTCCACCGCGCCGGCGCCGAAAAAAGTGATCCCCACCACCACCGCGAAGGCCGCGCCGGCGTTCACCCCTAAAATACCGGGGTCGGCCAGCGGATTGCGGGTCAGGGTTTGCATCAGCGCGCCGGATAATCCCAGCGCTACCCCGGCCAACAGACCGGCGAGGGTGCGGGGCAGGCGGCCATGCAGCACGATAACGCAATCGGCGCTGACGCACTGGCCGCCCAGCGCGGCCAATACGGTATCGGCGGGCAGCGTTTTGGCGCCGATGAACAGACTGGCGACCATGACCAGCGCCAGCAGCAGACCAGCTAACAATAATCCCGGGAGTTGGCGCATAAAGAAAAACCACAAACATATATGATAACGATTGTTGTTATCATTATTAATTACAGGATTGGAGATTACCATGAATGGCGCGCTTTAGGCAGCGCGGCGGTATGCCGTTGCGCCAGCGACTGCGCCATGCTTGATATGCGTCAAACAATCAGGGACGGGCAAACTGCTGTTCCAGGCGCGTCAACAGATTGCCGGCGCTGTAATAATCCAGCCGGAAGGTATCGCCGCCCAAAGCATAGACCCGCTGCTGCCGCACCGCCGGCAGATGGGCCAGAAAGGGGTTGGCCAGCAGGGCCCGGACATCGGCTTCGCCGCCGGCGAACAGCAGGAAGGTTTGCCCGTTCAGCCCGCTGGCCAGATTTTCGCCGCCGAGCTGGAGGATATCTTTGCGCTGGCCCATGCTGTGGCTTTCACCCAACGCGGCGGGGGGCGTGGCCAGGATAAAGCCCAGTTCTTGCAGCAATTGTCCTTGCGGTGATGCGGCGGTCCACAGATTGGCCGCCTTGCCGTCTTGATGATAAACCAGCGCCGAGACCGGCTGCGGCGGCAACCTAAGCCGCGATTTTAACTGCTGTTCGCGCCGGTCGAATTGATCGATAACCTGGGCTGCCTCGGTTTCCCTGCCGGTGGCCCGGCCTAACTGCAGCGCCAGTTGCTGCCAGCTTTTATCGTCATAATTCACCACCAGCGTGGGCGCTATCGCCGCGAGGCGATCGTACAGGGGCAGGGCCGAATCGCCGCCGGTGGCGGCGATCACGATCAGATCGGGGTTCTCCCCGGCGATGGCTTCCGCGTCAGGCTCGCCGATATACAGCCGTTTTACCCCTTGCGCCTTGGCCACCTCCCCCCATTGCCGCAAAAACCCCTGGTCGTCTGCGACCCGGTTGTTGGGCGTGGTGGCGCCGCTGGCAATCACCGGCGCGCCGATGGCCAACAGGGTGCCGGTGACGGTAACGCTGGTGGAGACGATGCGCCGCGGCGGCTGTTCCAACGTCAGGCTGCGGCCGTTCAGGTTGGCGATTTGCCGCGGCCAGGTGGCCGTGGCGGCGTGGCTTAGCGCGCTGCAAAGCAGCAGCAAAACGGACAGGAAGGGGAGGGACAGAACCAGAAACCTTACGGGATGGACGCGCATTACGGGTTATTCCTGAAGTGGACTTTAATCAATAATGAGTATCATTTTCATATCTCACCGGATAAAAGTCCACCGCAAATATCAGCTTACTCAGAACGGGCCAACGCCGGCCATACCGCCATCCAGGTGGCAATGATTCCATCGAGGTCTTCACGGGTGGCCCCTTCCCGCGCCTGCACCGACATGCCGTGCAGGGCGCACATCAGGCTTTTGGCCAGCGCCGGGGCATTGATGCGATCCGGCAGTTCGCCGCTCGCCTGGCGCCGCTGCAAAAAATCCACCAACTGCTGTTCCTGGCGATGGTGCCGGGCGCGCAGCATATGCGCCACGTCATCGGATGATGATGACAACGCTGCGGACGTACAGGTCAAAAAGCAGCCTGACGGCAGTTCGGTGTCGGTGAACATGGACACGGCATCGCGGAGATACTCTTCCACTACCTCGGCAACCGGGCGCCCGGCATCGCTTAAGACGCACTTGCCGCGCTGGGCGAACAGGGCGGTATAACGCTCGACGGCGGCGCGGAACAGGCCTTCTTTATTGCCGAACTCGGTATAAAGCGTCGGCGCCTTGGCGCCGGTGCCCTTGACGAGATCGGACATTGACGTCGCTTCATAGCCATGGCGCCAGAATAAGACCAGCGCTTTATCCAGGGCGTCGTTGCGGTCAAACTGTTTAGGACGACCCGGCCCCTTTTTGACACACGCCTCACTCTGTGTGTCCATAAATTCCTCTCTTAGTATTGTCGGATGATACCCATATAATTAACGATCATTAATTAAAATACAAGCACCACGTGACAATACGGCCGGCAAAGCGCCGCCCTGGCCCCGATCTTTATAGGGAAAATCAAAATAATCAAACTTTAACCGCTTAATTTTCATTAGGTTAAGTATTATATTAACGATCGATAATAAAAATAAGTTGATCGTTTCCAAGAAGAGTCTTAGTATTTAGTTATCGAACGTTAACAAATTAACGTCGCCAGCAAAATCCTGACTAACCATCACCTGTTTAACGATAAGAGAGAACAGTATGAAAAACGTAAAATATGCCGTAGCCGCCATCGCCCTGAGCGCGTTGTCCTTTGGTAGTTTTGCCGCCGACCTGGTCACCTCCGCGCCGGCCAACCAGCAGCAGATCGGGGTGATATCCGCCACTGGCGGCAGCAACCTCTCTTCCCTGGAAGGGCAGTTAGCCGCCAAAGCCGCCGAGTCAGGCGCCAAATCGTTCCAGATTACTTCCACCACCGGCCAGAATAACCTGCACGGCACCGCGGTAATCTATGAATAATCCGTTGAAAACGGGGCGGCCGGTTATCCCGGCCCCCCGTTTTCATTGGTTACCCGCCCGTTACTCCTCGAACGACCCCAAATAATCGCTCTTGCCTATCGCCAGCCCCTGATTGCGCAAAATATCGTAAGCCGTGGTGACATGGAAAAACAGGTTGGGCAGCGCCAGCCGGAACAGATAATCATAACCGCTGAACGTCCTGGCGGTGCCGCGCATGTTCATTACGATCGGCCGCGTACCGGCATGGGCGAACGGTTCACGGGGGAGTCCGTTAAGATAAGCGATGGTTTTCGCAATCCGTTCCTGCAATTGCGCGAAGGTGGTTTCGGTATCCGGAAAGCTGGGGATTTCGCCGCCGGACAACCGCGCCGCGCAGGATTTCGCCGCGTCGCTGGCGGATTGCACCTGCCTGGCCAGGCTGAACATATCCGGCGCCAGGCGGGCATTAACCAGCGCCGACTCGTCGATACCCTGCTCGGCGGCAAAGGCCGTCGCTTTATGCAGCAGCGCGGATAAATTATTCAGCGCCCGGATAAATACGGGGATCGAAGCTTGGTAAAAAGTGAGATCTTGTACCGGATTAGCCATGTTGGTTTTCTCATCGTTATATGATGTAGGGAAATAGGCCCGATTACCGGGCCGTCATCAAGGTAGGACGGGGTGCCCCGGCCGTCAACGTTTTTTAACGATCGCTATTGAATTCAGCGGGGCTGCGGGACATCAGCCGCCGGCGGCCTTGGCCAGGCAACTTTGATGGCGCTGATCGACGCGGCGGGCAAACCAGGCGGTGGTAAGCGTGCGGGTAATTTTCGGGCTTTCCAGCGTAATGCCGGGCAGCATGGCCCGCGGCAGCGGCTGGCCGCGTCCCTGGTCCGCCAGGGCGAACACGCGCTGGTAAAGATCGGTCTCCTCAAAATCCAGCCGCTCGCCTTTCTCCAGCGCGCGCCTGATGGCCGCCGCGCTGATATCCAGCCGTTTGCCCAGGGAAAGCACCGCCAGCTCCGTGGCGCCCGGCGTGGCGGAACCATAATTTATCAGGTCGCCGTCCAGGGCCAGCGGTTTGCCCGAGATCCGGCTGACGGCATTTTGAAAGGCGGCGTTGCGGCTGGCGTACCAGCCGGCATTGAAATCGGCAAAACGGAAGATCTGCCGGTCGTAATGGGCCGGGTAGCCCAGCAGGTGGGTGATACCGAAGTACAGACCGCCGCGGCGGCTGAACACCTCGCGGCGTATGGTGCCGTCGACGGGGTAGGGATAGCCTTTGGCATGGGCTTCGGCAAAGGCGATGCTTACCTGCATCGGCCCGCCGGTATGCACCGGGTTCAGGTTGCCGAACAGCCGCTGCCCCATCGGCACCATGCCGATAAAGTCGTCGAAAATAGCGCTCAGCTCTTTTTCGGAGCGCACGGCATCCAGGCGTTCGCTATAGCTTTTGCCGTTGGGGGACGGAATATGCAGCGCGGCGTGCACCACCATGGCCGGGATATGCACCTGGGCTGCGCGGCGGTCAATCTCGGCCCAGGCGATTTTGCCCAACCCCGGCACCGGGGCGTCGGCCTGGAAGCCGGATTCCTGCCCGGCCACCGCCAATACGGAGCACAGGTTTTCGGTGGACGGGTCCAGGTCCTGCGCGGCAAACGCCGCATAGATATCCTTCGCCCAGCCGGCGCGATCGGCGGTGTTCGCCGGCAGCAGCTTAACGATTTTCGCCCGTACGTCCTGCGGACTCGGCGCGGGGGCCTGCGCCTGCCGGTGCTGGCTGCCACAGCCGGCCAGCGTCAGCAGCAGCGCCAGGACGGCAAGGCGCCCTGCCTGGCGGAGCGGGGCCGCCGGGCCGCGGACGGCGGGTATTATGCGCTGTGGGCTGTGAGGCAAAAAAACGAATGACATCGGGCCGGTTAA
The DNA here is from genome assembly GCA_015654925.1 of Enterobacterales bacterium. Classification (GTDB taxonomy): domain Bacteria; phylum Pseudomonadota; class Gammaproteobacteria; order Enterobacterales; family Enterobacteriaceae; genus Acerihabitans. The sequence continues at coordinate 113,765 of JAATFX010000111.1, forward strand.
TCCTATTGGTGGTTGGGGCAAATAGCGGGGCAGCCATGCTCCCCCGCCGCGATTACCGGGGATGGCGCTAAGCCGCGCGGCAAGATACTCCGCGCCAGGATAACAGATAGTACAGCGCACCGGCGGCGATCAGCGCGGGCAGCGTGGCGCCTATCTGCGCATAAACTTGCGCCATTAGCTGGTAAACGGCGATGCCGCAGCCCCAGGACAAAAACGCGCGCCAGGACAGCGCCGCGCCCGGCGCGAGATCCCGGCGCCGGCGGATCGCGAAATGCTCCACCAGCACCACGCCGAATAAAGGCGCAAACACCGAACCGATTAATAACAGGAAATTTTCATATTGCGACAGGGGCGCCCGCCAGGCGATCAGCGTACAGACCAAACCGATGATCAGCGTCAGCGGCTTGACCCGCAGCGGCAATAACAGCGCCGAGGACAAGGTCGCCGAATGGATGTCGGCGAAGGCGTTTTCATTTTCATCGATCAGGATCAGCAAGAGCGGAATGCCCAAGGCGGCGCCGGACAGGGCGACCAGCAGCGCATTGGCGTCGCCGTCGCCGGTATAGGCCAGCGCGTAGGCGCCGCCCAGGGCCATCATCCACAGCCCGCCGAGCAGATAGCCGCTCAGCGTGCCGAAAAAGCTTTGGCGGGCGCTTTTGCCGAACCGGGTATAATCCGCCACCAGCGGCAGCCAGGATAACGCCATGGAAATGACGATATCGCAACCCGCCGCAAACGGCAGCGAACCGTTGCCGGCGGTCGCGGCCAGCTTGGCTAAATCCGCATGCCGCCATAGCGACCAGCTTAACCAGGCGCAGGCAAACAGCAGCAGCCAGATGCCAAAGCGCCGCAATACCAGCCGGATAAACGCCAGCGGCCCGCCCAGGGCCAGTCCGGTGGCGCACAAGCCGAACACCCAGGTCCACAGCGCGGGATTGGCCCACATGCTCCCGCTGCCCAGGGTGCGCGCGGCCAGCAGGCTGGCCGCGTCGCGCATCATCACGATTTCAAACGCCCCCCAGCCGATAAGCTGCAATACATTGAGCACGGCGGGCACCGACGCGCCGGTGTTGCCCAGGCTGAAAGCCATGGTGGCCATGGCCGAGCGCCCGGTGTCATAACCAATCACTCCGGACAATGCCAGCAAGACGCTGCCCGCCAGCGAACCGATCGCCACGGCACACAGCGAACCCAGCATGCCCAGGCCGGGAGCCAGCACGGCTCCGGCTTGCAGTACCGCCAGGCCGATACCTAACGAAAACCATAGCGAGAACAGATCGCGCCATCCCAAAATGCGATCGCCAGCGGTGGTCACCCGACCCGGGGAGTAAGTATTGCTATTTTTCATGGGGTTATTTCATATTGCGGAGATACGCCAAGATAGCATATCTGTGCAATGGTTCGCAGGCTAATCACGTCCGGCGGGCCGGCTGATAATCAGGCGCAGCGAGCCGTCAAAATAGGGCTGTCGGCGCAAATGCCCGTAGCGGGCGTCCCAACTGCCGTCAGCCAGATCGCGGCTTAAATCCCTGGCAAAACGTTCGGCGATGGCCGGATCGACAAAACTCCATGCGGAATTCGCCCGGCGCGCGCCCGGATCGAGCAGCCGCTCGGGCCGGCCGTAATACGCTTCGCTAAAACCATCGGTGCAGTTCAGGGGAATCGGCACCGGCAGCACCTCGACGTGGCCGCCCAATCCCCGGCCCAGGGTGGCGATGGCCGGATAACGCCCGGCTTCCACCGCGATCATTTCCGGCGCGTAGTCATTGAGCCAGGAACGCGTAAGCCTGGCCGGATCGCACGACAGAATCACCACCGGCCCGCGCGTGACGCGGCGCATTTGCGCAAGCCCCGCCGCCAAATCCTGCCACTGATGGACCGAAAAGGTCGCCATGCCGGCGTCAAATGTCCCGTCGGCGAAGGGGAGTTGTTCCGCCACGCCTTTTATGGCGGCCGGCAGCTGTGCCGGCCTCTGGGCGCGCATGGCGGCGGACGGCTCCACTGCGGTAACCTCCCGGTCCACCGGTTCGTAGGAACCGGCGCCGGCGCCCACGTTCAGCACTTTGCGCGCGTCGCCCAGCGCGTCGCGGATTAATCGGGCAATAAAAGGATCGGGCTGGCGGTATACCGTATAGCCGGTGCCGATAACGCCGTAATCCGCGTCGCCGGCGCTGCCATCATTGAATCGTTCGGTCAAAATAGCCTCCGGGATAGACTCTGGCCCCCTATGGCAGCACCGCTGGCAAAACGCCTTGCCGTGCCCCAATCTCTAGATATTCTCTTTTATGAATAAGCTTTTACCGGGAAAGTTGATTCGCACAGCATATTTTTGGAAAAAATTATTTTCAATTAATCCGTCAGCGTCTAAATGATCAAGGTTGCCATTAAAAAGCCGCGCGGTATTTGGCAATTAACCCGATTAAAGTATCGCTTTATCAACGATATGAGTATCACGTTACAGGATTGTTTTCTAGCTGCCTGTGCGGCAGTGAACTACGCCGCCCCACCCGCAGTCGGCAACGTGCCTTTCTAAGCTGCCTGTGCGGCAG
>JAATFX010000138.1 GCA_015654925.1 Enterobacterales bacterium
AACCGTAACCGTTACCTCATCGCCAATCATGAGGGTTTCACCAACTCGACGAGTCAGAATAAGCATTCTTTGCTCCTTGAAAGATTAAAAGAGTCGGGTCTCTCAGTTTCCCGCCATTATCCATCATATACCGTGAAAACGTAAGTCATGTTAGCGACATAAAATGCCAGCAGGCTGACGACTTTCAACATCAGGTATAAGTTTAGTCGATATGACCAGCTTCGCGCCTAACTTTTGATGTTGGGAATAATATGAATCCAAACGCCATAACTTAACAGAAAGCCATGGCGTTTATAATAACGTATTCTTATCCCGCCAAGAATTTTGTCGTCAGCAAGGCCTCCACGCCGGCAAGGGCCGCCGGCAAAGCCTGTACGTCGCTACCCCCCGCCTGGGCCATATCCGGCCGTCCACCGCCCTTGCCGCCCACCTGCTGGGCCAGTTGGCTAATGAGATCGCCGGCCTTGACCCGATCGGTGAGATCTTTGGTCACGCCGGCAATCAGGCTGACTTTATTATCGGCAACGGTGGCAAGGACTATAACGGCCGATCCCAACTGATTTTTCAGATCGTCCACCATGGTACGCAGCATTTTGGGCTCGACGTTCTCCAGTTGGCTGACCAGCACCTTCACGCCGTGAATCACCTTCACGCTGCCGGTAAGCGCCGAGCTTTCCTGCGCGGCCTGCTGGCTTTTGAGCTGCTGCAGCTCTTTTTCCAACTGGCGGGCGCGATCCAGCAGGGCTTTGACTTTATCCGCCAGGCTCTGGTTATCCCCTTTGACCAGCTGCGCGATGTCATGGACCAAATCGCTTTGCTGGTGCAGGCTCGCCAGCGCCCCTTCGCCGGTTACGGCTTCAATACGGCGCACGCCGGCAGCGGTGCCGGATTCGGAAATAATACGGAACAGGCCGATATCGCCGGTGCGGCTAGCATGGGTGCCGCCGCACAGTTCGGTGGAGAAATCCCCCATCCGCAATACCCGCACCTTGGCGTCATATTTCTCGCCGAACAGCGCCATGGCGCCGGTGCCCCGCGCCGCTTCCAAATCCATAATCTCGGTGTCGATAGGTAAATTGCGGCGGATCTGCTGGTTGACGATATCCTCTACCGCGCGTATCTGCTGCGGTTTCATCGCTTCGCCATGGGAGAAGTCAAAACGCAAATACTCGTCGTTCACCAGCGAGCCTTTCTGCGCCACGTGCCCGCCCAGCACCTGGCGCAGCGCGGCATGCAGCAAATGGGTCGCGGAATGGTTCAGCCGGATGCGGTCGCGCCGCGCCTGGTCGACGGTAGCGGTCACCCGATCGCCGACCTTGAGTTCACCATAGGTCAACTGACCCACGTGGCCAAAAGCCTGGCCATATTTTTGCGTATCGCTGACCGTGAACAGGCCCAGCGTTGCCTTCAGCTCGCCCCGGTCGCCGACCTGGCCGCCGGATTCGCCATAAAAAGGCGTTTCGTCCAGGACCACTACGGCGCTGTCGCCCGACTCGATGGATTGCACGGACTCGCCGTTGCGAAACAGCGCGACAACCGCGCCCTGATGCTGCGTCTCGTCGTAACCGAAGAACCGGGTGGCTTTATCAACCCGCAGCATGCTGTTGTAATCAGCGCCAAAGCCGCTGGATTCGCGGGCCCGGCGGCGCTGTTGGTCCATGGCTCGCTCGAAACCCTCTTCATCCACTTTTAATTGCCGTTCGCGGCAAACATCGGCGGTCAGATCCAGTGGGAAACCATAGGTATCATACAGGCGGAAAGCGGTTTCGCCATCCAGGGTATCCCCCTGCAATTTGCCGAGTTCTTCATCCAGCAGGGCCAGGCCGCGTTCCAGCGTGCGGGCGAACTGCTCTTCCTCGGTTTGCAATACCTGTTCTACCCGCGACTGCTGCTGTTTGAGCTCGGTCGCGGCGGAGCCCATGACGTCAATCAGCGGCGCCACCAGCTTGTAGAAGAAAGCTTCTTTCGCCCCCAGCATATTACCGTGGCGCACGGCGCGGCGGATAATGCGGCGCAAGACGTACCCGCGGCCTTCATTGGACGGCACGACCCCATCGGAAATGAGGAACGCGCAGGAACGGATATGATCGGCTATGACGCGCAGGGATTTGCTGGTCAGATCGCTGCTGCCGGTAACTTTTGCCACTTCGGCGATGAGCGTATGGAACAGATCGATGTCGTAGTTTGAGTTAACGTGCTGCAACACCGCCGCAATACGCTCCAGGCCCATGCCGGTATCGACGGAGGGTTTGGGCAGCGGCAGCATGGTACCGTCGGACTGGCGGTTGAACTGCATAAACACCAGGTTCCAGATTTCAATGTACCGATCGCCATCTTCTTCCGCGCTTCCCGGCGGGCCACCCCAGATATGATCGCCATGATCGTAGAAAATTTCCGAACAGGGGCCGCAGGGGCCGGTATCGCCCATTTGCCAGAAGTTATCCGAAGCGTAGGCGCCGCCTTTATTATCGCCAATGCGGATGATGCGTTCGTGGGGCACGCCCACCTCGTCCGCCCAGATGTTATAGGCTTCGTCATCGGTGGCGTAAACGGTAACCCAGAGTTTCTCTTTCGGCAGGTTGAACCATTGCTCGCCGGTTAATAACTCCCACGCGAAATTGATGGCATCATGTTTGAAGTAATCGCCAAAGCTGAAGTTACCCAGCATTTCAAAAAATGTGTGATGACGGGCCGTGTAGCCGACATTTTCCAAATCGTTGTGCTTGCCGCCGGCGCGCACGCACCGCTGGGAAGTCGTGGCGCGATGATACTGGCGTTTATCCACCCCAAGGAAAACGTCTTTGAATTGGTTCATGCCGGCATTGGTAAACAGCAATGTCGGATCGTTATCTGGCACCAGGGAGCTACTTGCGACTACCTGGTGGCCTTTGCTATGGAAAAAATCGAGAAACGCTTGACGGATCTCAGCGGTGCTCTTGCTC
>JAATFX010000023.1 GCA_015654925.1 Enterobacterales bacterium
GCAACTGAACGATTTAATTATGTGCGACATATCCGGCCCTGATCAAAAATGGCTTGCCATTGATTACAGAGTATGTGATAACGCATTTGGGTAAAACGAGGTACAGTTCTGTATATGAATGGCATTTTCAGTAAAGAAGTTTTGCGTAAAGACGATATCGTTGCATACCGCTTCTCTGCCGATCCTAATCTTAGTGCCTCAAGCAGTAACGACTCCAGTTTGTCTCTGTCTCGCCTAAGGGCGATTTAAACACTCCAAAGGAAATATGCAAGATGGCAAAGATCAAAGGTCAAGTGAAGTGGTTCAACGAGTCTAAAGGTTTTGGTTTCATCACTCCGGCCGATGGTAGCAAAGATGTGTTTGTTCACTTCTCCGCTATTCAGGGTAACGGCTTCAAAACTCTGGCCGAAGGCCAGAACGTAGAATTCGAAATCCAGGATGGCCAGAAAGGCCCTTCAGCAGTTAACGTAACTGCTCTGTAATCCGCGTTGCTTCGGCAACAGTCAGTCATTTGACTGACGGATAACATGTAATTCCCCCTGCCAGTCCCGAACTGGCAGGGTGTTTAAATTTCCTGCGCTTTTACTATCCTGCCTACCCAAAATTTCATTTTTGTTCTCAAACCCGGCTCCCAGCCATGATACCGGTCACGCTGATTTTGCGGTCCCGACGCCGGTCATGGCAAAATAATCGCGCCCGAATGTTGGTTGCGCCCGCTGATGGTGGGATAAGACGGATCGACCGCGCGCTGCTGGCTATTGCGCCGAAAGCTGGTGTAACAAAAACCGGATTGCCCCTGCGCGCGGGTGCAAATGGTGCAGCGATTGGTGCTATCCACCGCCGTAAACCCCAGCGCGGCCAGCTTGTAGCGGGCAATGGCCGGCAAATCCAAATGGCGGAACGAGGGTGAAATAATCGCCGCCGGTATGGCCAATTGGGCTAAAAAATCCTCCACCAGGATTTCGCTGACTTCATAACAGCAGGGGCCGGCCGCCGGACCGATGGCCGCCACCCACAACGCGGGATCGTCGCCGTCGGCCAGCAAATCGGCAAACCGCTCGATAATACCTGCCAGCAGCCCGCGCCAGCCGGCATGCAGCACCGCAATGCGCCGGCCATCGCGCCGGCTGAACACCAGCGGCAGGCAGTCGGCGGTAAGCACGCTGAGCAACACGCCGGGCGTAGAGGTGATCAGCCCATCGGCCATGCCGCACTCTTCGCCCGGGGCGCCCACCTCGTGAATGTGTACGCCGTGAACCTGTTTTTTTACCGGCAGGGTGGACTGCCAGGGCTGCAAGACGGCCGGCATCAGGTGGGCTTTGTCGCCAAAGCCGTGCAGCACGCCGGGTATGCTTTGCAGGAGAGGGGAATACGCTGTCATTTCCGTTTGGGAGCTACCTGGGGACATCAGAATAAAGTGACCTCAGTTTAAACGCGATTGGGGGATGCGCGCAGCAACAAACGGACAATAGTTTTGCTATTGCGGTAGAAATTCGCGCTTTGTTGCAAAATAGTAAGCCTTGTAGCACTGTTTTAGCCCATTTGTGCTGATGGATCGGGTTTAATGCCTGCAATAACCGCATTGGCAACAAGAGAACCGTGTGAAAATCAGTCCTGATCCGGGTAAGAAAAATTTTATCCAATGGCGCTTCGGTTTGATGTGCGTGGGTATTTCATTAATTTTGGCCGTGCTGTTAATCCGCATCGGCTGGCTGCAGGTAATTAAGCCGGATAATTTGGTGGCGCAACAAAATATGCGCTCGCTGCGGGTCGAGCAGACGCCCATTCCCCGCGGCATGATAACCGATCGCAACGGACAGCCGCTGGCGGTCAGCGTACCGGTGGACGCCATCTGGGCCGATCCCGCGGAAGTCGCGCAAAAGGGCGGGGTGGTGGATACTTCTCGCTGGCAGGCGCTGGCGCAGACGGTGAATTTGCCCTTCAGCGAACTGGCCGCCAGAATCAACCACGATCCCCATATGCGTTTTATCTACCTGGCGCGCCAAATCGAACCCAACGTGGCGGAATACGTCAAGCAGCTTAAATTACCCGGAATTTATTACAAGGAAGAATCCCGGCGCTTTTATCCGGCCGGCGAGACGGCGGCCAATCTGGTGGGTTTTACCAATATTGACGATCAGGGCATCGAAGGGGTGGAAAAGAGCTTCAACCACATGCTGACGGGCGTCGCCGGCCAGCGGGTGGTGCGCAAGGACCGCTTTGGCCGCGTGGTGGAAACGCTCTCATCCACCGATAGCTCGCCGGCGCACAACGTGGCGTTAAGCATCGACCTGCGATTGCAGCGCGAGACCGAAGAAGCGCTAAGCAATGCGGTGGCCTTCAACAAGGCGGATTCGGGCGCGTCGGTCTTGGTGGATATCGCTACCGGCGAAATTCTGGCCATGGCCAGTTATCCCACTTTTAATCCCAATAACCGCGCCGGGGCGACCGAGGATGATTTTCGCAACCGCGCCATCAGCGATATTTTCGAGCCGGGTTCAACGGTGAAACCCATGGTAGTCATGACGGCGCTCAGGCAGGGCATCGTCAAGCCGGATACGTTGCTCGACACCCATCCTTATATTCTCAGCGGTCATCAAATCCGCGATGTGGCCTTTTATCCCCAATTGACCCTTACCGGTATTTTGCAAAAATCCAGCGACGTCGGCGTGTCGCGCATGGCCTTGGCGATGCCGATCACCGCCTTGCTGAAAACCTATCAGGGGTTTGGCCTCGGGCAGCCCACCGACCTGGGCCTGACGGGCGAAAGCGCGGGCTTGATGCCCCACCGCCAGCGCTGGAGCGAGCTTGACCGCGCCACCTTCTCTTTTGGTTACGGCCTGATGGTGACGCCGGTGCAACTGGCCCGGGTCTACGCCACGATTGCCAGCGACGGCATTTATCGTCCGCTTTCCATTACCCGCATCGACCCGCCGGTGGTCGGCCAGCGCATTATGGAAGAAGGCTGGGTGCATGAGGTCAAACATATGATGGAAAGCGTCGCGCTGCCGGGCGGCGGCGGTATCAAAGCCGCCGTACGCGGCTATCGCGTGGCGGTAAAAACCGGTACGGCTAAAAAAATCGGCCCGGACGGCCATTATATCGATAAGTATATCGCCTATACCGCCGGCATCGCTCCCGCCAGCCATCCGCGTTTTGCGCTGGTGGTGGTGATTAATAACCCGCAAGGGGGCAAATACTATGGCGGGGCGGTTTCGGCCCCGGTTTTCAGCACCATTATGTCGGAGGTGCTGCGCATCATGAACGTGGAACCCGATGCCCTGCCGGAAGAGAACAATCGCCTGGTCACCGCCGTCAAGCCGGGCGGCCGCGCTTCCTGACACCGTGGCCGCCCCGCCCGCGCGTACCGGCGACAATGCCGCTGCCGGTACGCGCGATTTTGCGGTAAGATGCGCACCTGTTTGTGGTTTAGCCCGGAATCGGTTATGTCCTGTTATCAGTGCCCCCTCTGTCATTTGCCCTTGACGCTGTCAGGCAACGTTTGGTCCTGCGAGCGGCAGCACCGTTTTGATTGCGCCAGGGAAGGGTATGTCAACTTGCTGCCCGTACAATTCAAACGCAGCAAAGTCCCCGGTGATAACCAGGAAATGATGCGGTCGCGCCGCGAGTTCCTGGATGCCGGCCATTACCAGCCCCTGCGCGATCGGGTGGTGGAACTTATTCGCGATCTGCTGCCGGCCCGGTCCGTCGACTGGCTGGATATCGGCTGCGGCGAAGGGTATTACACCGCGGCGCTGGCGGCGGCCGTGGCGGAGCATCCGGGCGGCGGAGAAGTTTATGGACTGGATATCGCCAAAACCGCGGTGCGCGCCGCGGCCAGGCGTTACGGACAGGTGCGGTTTTGCGTCGCGTCGAGCCAGCGCCTGCCGTTTACCGATGCCGCGCTGGACGGCATTTTACGCATTTATGCGCCCTGTAACCCGGCCGAGATGTCGCGCACGGTTAAACCCGGCGGGCGGGTGGTGACGGTGACGCCCGGGCCGCGGCATTTGTATCAGCTTAAAGCGCGTATTTATCCCCAGGTCATGCTCCATCCTTTCAAGGACGAAAGCTTCGACGGATTCACGGCGAAACATACGCAAAGCCTGGGTTACAGAATGGATTTGACCGGTGAGGAGGCCGCCGCCCTGCTGCAAATGACCCCGTTTGCCTGGCGGGCCGCCCAGGACGTCACGGCGCGGTTAAGCGAACTGGCGCATTTTGCCTGTGAAACCGATTTTATTATCCGCGTCTGGCGACGGGACGCGGCGGATTACATACCGGACAGTACGGTGTGAGAGAGATGGGCGTAGAGAATATTGCAGCCGATGCCGATAAGTATGACGCCGCCGATAATCTCCGCCTTTTTGCCCAACAGCGGGCCGATAAAGCGCCCCAGTAGCATGCCCAGCGTGGCCATGACCATGGTGGCCATGCCGATAATCATGGCTGTATGGAGGATATTGACCTCTAAAAACGCCAGGCCGACGCCAATCGCCATCGCATCGAGGCTGGTGGCGATGGCGGTGGTCACCAGCACCCGCAGGCTGTGATGGCCAATCATCGGCGCCCCCTCGGGCTGCTTTTTAAAGCCGGTAATCACCATGCGCACGCCCAGGCAGCCGAGCAGGGTAAAGGCGACCCAATGATCCCATTCCATGATATAGCGGCTGGCTATCAGGCCAAGCGACCACCCAATCAGCGGGGTGCAGGCTTCAATCACGCCAAAAATAAGGCCGGTGCGCAGCGCTTCGCGCAGGGGAGGTTTGTGCAAGGTGGCGCCTTTGCCGATGGATGCGGCGAACGCATCCATCGACATGCCAAAGGCCAAAATCAATGTTGAGGAAAGGTTCATCATAGTCATGTATACCTCGGCCGGGAGCCAGATCCACGTGTACCCATCACCCCAACCTAACGATGGTTCCGCGTGTCTATAGTCTCGCCAACCATCCTGGTCGTCCGCACCACGTTGTGAATAAGCAACGAGTATGTTGATACGGACATTTCCGTTAATAAATACGGAAACCGGCTACTCCCCAATGACGCGGCAACCTTACCATAATATTTCCTCCCAAAACAACCACAAAAATATAATAGCATTTTAAACGCAAGTGATAATTATTTACATCTAAATAATATAGCCAAAGCTATAGAAAAATAAGTACAAAAATACGGCTTGGTATAGCCGCGGCTATATTAAGCTGAGCCGAAAAATAGGGGTATTTTATAGCCAATGCTATATTAGCAAAGGCGTAAATCAGGGGTTTGGGCAGGGCGGATAATGATCATTTTTGCTGCTTTATAATCTTATTATCACTATAAAATGAGGTTGTATTTATGTTAATGATTTTCTAAGAAAAAGTTATAAATTGTCTCTAAATCATCCAATTGCTGCACCTGAATCAGCAGCCGCCGTTGCTCTAAATCGATGACTAAATAACCATCTTCCGATAAATTCATATTCTTTATGCGGGTATAGCGGATAAAAACGTTGGCATAGAAAAACCCTTCTTGTTTAAAGATTATTTTTGGCCGGCGGATATAGGCAAGATAGGCAGCCATGGCGATCAAAATTAATAATAGCGTGGTGGTAATAACGGTACCGTTATTGTTGATATTCTGGTAGACCAGAATTAATACCAAGCCGATAAAAATCAGGCCGTCAATACGGCTTTGGCGGCGCAGGCCGATTTTTAACTTGGTTTTACCCTTAAGTATCCAGTCGACGATAAATTCATCATACAGGGCAAACGCCAGGGCCAGCGCAATAATCACCACCAGGCCAATATCGGTAACAGACATCTTATCTCCCAAAAAAAACATAAAAAAGCCGGGGTAAAAACCCCGGCTTGATCATTTACGTTTACAGGCCCAACAGACCAATCCAGTAACCGAAGATACCGATGGCAAAGAAGCCGACGATAATCCACAGCGCGTTCACCTTGCGCCTTAACAGCCACATACAACCGAAGGTCAGCAGCAGCGGCACCAGGCCAGGCATTAACTGATCCAGAATGGTTTGCACGCTGGTTACCGTGGTATGGCCGTCCGGACCGGTGATGCGCGACACCACCATGGGAATGTTCACATGGGTCCACTTATTTACCAGCGCCCCCATGACAAACAGCCCCAGGATGGAGGCGCCCTCCGTCAGTTTCTGGAGGAAACCGCCGCCCATATCGTTAACGATATCCACGCCCTTTTTATAACCGTAAGCCACGCCGTAATAACGGGTAGCCAAACGCACGGCGTTAAACAGGATAAAGAACAACAGCGGACCGAGCAGGCTGCCGCTCATGGCAATCCCGGCGCCCAACGCGGCGAATACCGGACGTACGGTGCCCCAGAATATGGGGTCGCCCACGCCGGCCAGCGGCCCCATCAGACCGACTTTCAGGCCATTGATGGCCGCATCGTCGATCGGGGCGCCGTTGGCGCGCTGTTCTTCCATCGCCATGGTTACGCCTAATACCGGCGCGGCCACGTACGGATGGGTATTAAAAAACTCCAGGTGGCGCCTAATCGCCTGTTTGCGATCGTCATTGTTCTCAGGATACAGGCGGCGGATCACCGGTACCATGGAGAAGCAAAAACCCAGCGCCTGCATACGTTCAAAGTTCCATGATCCCTGGAAAAGGTTCGAGCGAATAAAGACAGCACGCACGTCGCCGGGAGTCAGTTTCTTTGGGGCATTAGTAATATCGACCATTTCGCTCACCTATTAATCAAGTTCATTATCAAGATCATTAACGCCCCTGGCGCCGCCATTTCCACCGTTGGTCTGGTTATATTTCGGACTCAACTGGATATAAAGGACAGCCATGACCACGCCAATCACACCCAGGGAAACCAGGTTGAAATTAGTGAAGGCCGCGGTGACGAAACCAAGATAGAAGAAGGGCATCAGGTAACCGGCGCGCATCATATTGATGACCATCGCGTAACCTACTACCACGATCATGCCGCCGGCGATATTCAGACCGTTGGTCACGACTTCCGGGATAGAACTGAGCATGGCGTGGACGGCATCGGTACCGACGGAAACACCGACGATTACGGCCGGAATGGCGATACGCATTGCTTGTAACAGTAACGCGCCGACGTGAATCCAGCTTAAAGCGCTGAGGTTGCCGTTTTCGGCAGCTTTATCAGCGGCATGCTGGAAGGCGACGGTAATGGTACGAACGATAATGGTCAGCACCTGGCCGGCGGCGGCCAGCGGGATAGCCAGGGCGATGCCGGCCCCCACGCTTTGATTACCGGCGATAACCAGAATGGTGGAGATTATCGATGCCAGCGCGGCATCGGGCGCCACGGCGGCGCCGATATTCATCCAACCCAGGGCAATCATCTCCAGCGTACCGCCGATGATGATACCGGTTTTCATATCACCCAAAACCAGGCCGATTAATGTACAGGCCACCAGCGGACGGTGGAACTGAAACTCATCAAGTATCGAACCCATGCCTGCAATACAGGCCACTAAAAAAATCAGCACAATTTGAAGCGTGGTGATCTCCATTGTACTTCTCCTATGACAAACGTAAGAGAGCGGTAAATAAATTTATCAGGTAAATTTAGACGCTCTTGAGAGTGAGTTCTGAACGGCAATATTACTTGTCGAGCTTATCGATCAAATCCATCATTTTTAGCGCCGAGTCTGAGGAGACCTTACGGACTTCAAGCTCAATTCCCCTGTCATGCAATTTACGAAAAGCGGCGATATCTTTTTCATCTACCGACACCGCGTTGTTCACCTGGGTTTTGCCTTGGCGGAAAGCCATACCGCCGATATTGACCGACTTAATTTTCACTCCGCCTTCCACGACGCGTTCGACGTCGGTCGGGTTGGTAAACAGCAGCATGACGCGATCTTTAGCGTACGCCGGATTGTCATACACGCGAATGGCCTTAGCCACATCAACCACGTGCGCGGTCACACCAGGAGGGGCTACCTGAGTCAACAAGGTCTTACGCACGGTATCAGCGGCAACTTCGTCACTGATCACGATAATGCGCTTAACGTTGGTTTCTTTGGTCAAGCGGGTGGCGACTTGGCCATGAATCAGACGGTCATCAATCCTGGCTAAACCGATGGTCATATGCCCACCCGCATTCGGATGCGCGGCGGCTGGAGCCTTGGCGGCTACCGGCGCCGTCGTGGTTTCAGCCTGCGGTTCTGGCGCTTTTAGCGCCTTGACGCCGGCACGACCCGTTTCCACCGCAATCTTAACCAGCGCGTCAAAACTCGGATTGTCATCGCGAGCCATAAAGGTTTCGGCAAGCATTGGAATATTGACGCCGGTAACCACTTCGTAATGATCTTTATCCACCACAATGCGGCTGGCAGCATTGAACGGACTGCCTCCCCAGGTATCCACCAGAAATAGCACGCCTTCCTGGGTATCAAGTTGCGCTAGGCGCGCAGTATACTTTTCAATCAGTGTTTCGGCATTTTCACCAGGTACAAAATCTATCCAAGCGACATTCTGCTGATCGCCTAGTATCATTTCCGCGGTTTTGAGCAATTGCTCCGCCGCTGACCCGTGAGTGCCAATTATGATAGCAATACTCACTGATACCTCCTATGTTAACAAATGGGTTAAGCGGCCAAACGCCCTGGCCGGTTAAAGCCTTAAACGGGCGAAATGGTCGCTTAGCCATGGTAAATTTTCGCCACCCTGTTTGATGTCCGCGTTTTTTGTTGAATCGATTGATGCAAATTGAGGGATTCATCAGCGGTTAAACGCGATTTATTTTAGTGTGTAAAAAAATAAAAATTGTGACGGCGCTCA
>JAATFX010000118.1 GCA_015654925.1 Enterobacterales bacterium
ATCCAGCATCGGCGCCACGCAAAGGCGCTGGGGGGTGATGTAACCGGGGACGGCGGGCTGAGCGTCGGATTCAAAGGGACGCTGCAAGGAATTATCGACACGCATAAGATCAAATTAATCGTCTGGGGGTTTACACCCGAAGGTGCCTGATTATGGATTTTGCCGTTGCTTTTTTCGTTGCTAGGGCGAAGCCAAGTATTCTTCTATTCTATCACAGAAAAAATGAAGAAATCAGGGGACGCAATGGACGATAGCGGCCAGGGTCCAAGGGAGTCATATTGCGACAAACCGCCGAGTTATTAACATATTTTTAACGCAAATACCCCTGAGCCAGGGCCAGAAAGTACATCCAATACCAAAAAACCACCAATCCGTCCCAAATGGGGGTTCCATGATTTACAAAATGATCATAATCATTTATCACATAACCCTAACACGCATCTTATCGGTACGCTGGTGGAAGGTAGAGTATGAACGGGTTTATTAAGCTTGCGATGTGTTTCCGGTTTTCAATAATCACCCATTGCGCACAAAGCATAAAAATAAACGCAGATCTTCCACAACCGGATACTCTAATAATAAAAACATAAATTTTCTCTTGCCCGTCCTCCGGGGCCGATTTTTTATCGCCACCCCTTTTGTCATGAAATGACATACACTGCAGATGACGCTATTATTATGACTGTTTTTATCTTGGATCCCTGCACATATACCAGATACGCATTAAGAAGTTCATTAGTCGCCAATGGAATAAAAGGCACGATACGTGACTTGGAAAACGTCAATGCGTTAAAAAATAAATGCAAAAGAACCGCGCCATCAATTATTTTTATAAATCAAAATTACTTTCAATATCATGATGATGGTAGTGATTTAAAATCCATTATCGATACACAGCCCTTAACGTTATTTTTTATTTTTATTGGCAATGAAAATATAAAATTTCACGATTTTGTACCAATAAAAGATAATGTAATTATCGTGTCGAAATTCATAAAGATGAGTTCAATTATCATGATAATTCAATATTTCATGGATACCAAAGCGTGGAAAAATGACAATTCAGTATTAGGATTTTCTCCTTTGCACTTTAGCAAAACAGAAGCCGAGATTCTGAAAATGTGGATGTCAGGTTTCAACACCCTGCATATATGCTCACAGTTGGGTATTAAAGAGAAGACGCTATCTTCACATAAAATAAATATCAAACGTAAAACCAAAGCTACTAATAAGCAGGTTATTTACCATTTAATCTCAATTGCCAATAGAGTCACGGATAATATTAACTTCCGTTACCCGGTTGCGTGACAAGACGGTATACATCCCGTACTCGGCGTTTTTACACCTTCATGGTAAGATGGACTGCGGAATTAGCTGCGGGGAATCCCTATGAATGCAACAACCCAGTCTCAATTACTCAGCCAGGCAGAACAATTGTGCGAACAACGTAATGTGCGCCTGACGCCACAGCGCCTGGAAGTGTTGCGCCTGATGACCCAGCAGGAGGGCGCCATCAGCGCCTATGACCTGCTGGACTTGCTCAGGGTATCGGAACCCCAGGCCAAGCCGCCAACTATTTACCGCGCGCTGGATTTTCTGCTGGAACAAGGATTTATCCATCGCGTGGAGTCCACCAATAGCTTTGTGCTTTGCCACCACTTTGAACAGCCGGGCCACACGTCCGCTTTTTTCATCTGCGATCGCTGTGGCCAGGTCACGGAGCAATCAACCGAGGGCATTGAGGACATATTGCAGAAAATGGCCAAGGCCGCCGGTTTTACCATGCGCCATAACGTGGTGGAAGCGCATGGGTTTTGCCCTGCCTGCACGGACGTGCAGGCCTGCGAAAGCCCGCAAGATTGCCATCATGACCATAGCGTCAGTATAAAAAAGCGTTGATAACGTTGTTGGCTTGCCCGGATAAATCTGCAAAGATTTTTAATAGAATGGCCGCTAGCCCGCATTGAAAAATCATTATTACCGCTGCTTTTGAACCAAGCGGGTTAGATAAACAGGGTGGGGATAAATAATGCCGCGGCGTAAAGCCGGGTGGTACGTCCTTGTACCTTTGGGTAGGAACACTGCTAAAGAAATAACCTTTTGGCGCTACGGTTATTTCTTTTTAGACAAGCTACCAACGATATTTATTTCGGGATTCCCAGTCTTTGACTTCTGTTTCGGCGGCATCTTTGCCATAACCGTAACGTTCCTGGATTTTCCCGATTAATTGTTCGCGTTTACCTTCAACAATGGTCAAATCATCATCGGTGAGTTTACCCCATTGTTCTTTGATTTTACCTTTGAACTGTTTCCAATTGCCGCTGGCTTCGTCTTTGTTCATCGGAGTTCTCCTTGGTCTTCGGTTAATCAATTAACTTATTTGCATTGGCTAATGAAAAACAAAAAAATACTGATTCATCTACCGGAGGTTATAAGCTAACCCTATGGCTATAAGTATAGCAGCGCATTTGGTATAAGCATTATTTCGCAGCAGATTAACCCAGGGTTACCGGCTTTTCATCTGAAAGCGGTCGATAAAACCAGGGTAAACAGCGGGTAGCAGAAGAAAAGGGAAAGAGCGGAAAATGTAACAATATGTGTCCACAGGACCGCCCTGAAGCCGTAACCAGCAACAGGGGAGGCCGGGAATTTATAGCGTGTGTAGCCACGTAAGTTCACCAGGCCGGCGCAGCGGCACCGGTTTTGGCTACGGCAGCGGGTTAAATCCAGTTGCCGTTGCGTATAACGCCAACCGCCAGCCCTTCAATGGAGAGCTCCTGATGGCGAAGATCGACGATAATGGGCGCGAATTCGCTGTTTTCAGGCAACAATTCCACAATATTGCCATGTTTCTTCAGGCGCTTAACCGTTACTTCATCGTTGATTCGCGCCACCACCACCTGACCGTTATGCGCGTCCTGGGTTTTGTGCACCGCCAGCAGGTCGCCGTCCATAATGCCGATATCCTTCATGGACATGCCGCTTACCCGCAGCAGGAAATCAGCATGGGGTTTAAACAGGTCGGGGTCTATTTGATAGTGGCTTTCAATGTGCTGTTCCGCAAGTAGAGGCTCGCCGGCGGCCACGCGGCCAATGAGCGGCAGGCCGGTTTCTTCTTCGATTAATAACCGGATGCCGCGTGAGGCGCCGGAGACAATTTCGATAGCGCCTTTACGCGCCAGCGCCTTGAGGTGCTCTTCAGCGGCGTTGGGGGACTTGAACCCCAGACGCTGGGCGATCTCCGCGCGGGTCGGCGGCATACCGGTTTGCGATATGTGATCGCGTATAAGCTCAAAAACCTCTTGCTGTCTGGCGGTTAACGCTTTCATTCCGTCCCCTGTTTGTTTATACAGTCTTTCTGCGAGTATATACAGGTCCGGCGCAATTGAAAACCTTCAACGTACCAAAATGCGATAAAATCCCGGCCAAGAGGGCCTGAAAGCGCAAGATCAGGCGAAGTGCCGCCACAACAACGTCCCCCAGACGAACAGGGCCAGAATAATGGCCAGCGTGACCGCGGCCGACCCCAGATCCTTCGCCCTGCCGGAAAGCGGGTGCAATTCGGGCCCGATACGGTCAACCACGGCTTCTATAGCGCTATTGATAATTTCAATCACCACCACCAGCCACACGGATCCGATCAATAAAATTCGCGAAACGGGGTCTGATTCGAGATAACATGCAATCACGATCGCCAAGATGGCAACCACCACTTCCTGACGGAAAGCGGCTTCATGACGCCAGGCGGCGCAAAATCCTTTTATTGAGTATCCCGTGGCTTTATAGATGCGACTAAGCCCGCTGGTTTGGTTTGCCATAATTTTTATGCACAGAGAGAAAATAGCGCCCATGTTACCTGTTCTTCGCGTTCGTATCACCACAGATCTGCCGCGCGGTTTCTGGTATTCTTGAGTCGCAATGCTAACAAGGGGCTTCACAAAGATATGTCAGGTTGGCGTACTATTTTTTACACGTTATTGGATTTACCGCTCAGGCTGCTGGTGCGAAGCAAAGTCATTCCCGCGAATCCACGGGAAGAAACCGGTTTGGACCCTCTGCGGCCAATAATGTATGTGTTACCATATAATTCAAAAGCGGACTTACTCACGCTGCGCGCGCAATGTTTGCATC
The DNA here is from genome assembly GCA_015654925.1 of Enterobacterales bacterium. Classification (GTDB taxonomy): domain Bacteria; phylum Pseudomonadota; class Gammaproteobacteria; order Enterobacterales; family Enterobacteriaceae; genus Acerihabitans. The sequence continues at coordinate 4,132 of JAATFX010000118.1, forward strand.
TCCAATTACCCGACCCCTTGATTCCCTTGGAAATCGACGGCGTCGTCTTGCCGCGTTACGTTTTTATCCATGACGGTCCGCGCGTCTTCTCTTATTTCTCGGAAAAACTCGAATCCGTAAAGCTGTTTCACGACTATCTGGACTTGCACCGCAACAACCAGCAACTCGATGTACAAATGGTGCCCGTATCCATCATGTTCGGCCGCTCCCCCGGACGCGAGGCGCAGCAAAACCAGCCCGCCCCCCAGTTGCGCCTGCTTAACGGTTTTCAAAAATTTATCGCCGTACTGTGGCTGGGACGCGATAGTTTCGTCCGCTTCTCCAACCCGCTATCCATGCGCTATATGGCGACGGAACACGGTACCGACAAAACCATCGCGCAAAAGCTCGCCCGCGTCGCCATGATTCATTTCGCGCGCCAGCGTCTGGTGGCGGTGGGGCCGCGTTTGCCGGTCCGCCAGGATTTGTTTAATAAATTATTGGCGTCCAAGGCGATCGAAAAAGCCGTCGAAGACGAAGCCCGCACCAAAAAAATCTCCGCGGAAAAAGCGCAGCAAAACGCCATCGCCCTCATGGAAGAAATTGCGGCGGACTTTTCTTACGAGGCGGTACGCCTCTCCGATCGCGTATTGAGCTGGACCTGGAACCGTCTTTACCAAGGGCTGCATGTCCGTAATGCCGAACGCGTACGCCAACTGGCGGAAGACGGCCATGAGATAGTCTATGTACCCTGTCATCGCAGCCATATGGACTATTTATTATTATCCTATGTGCTTTACCACCAGGGCCTGGTGCCGCCGCATATCGCCGCGGGCATCAATTTGAATTTCTGGCCCGCGGGCCCGATTTTCAGGCGTCTGGGCGCTTTTTTCATCCGCCGCACCTTTAAGGGCAACAAACTCTACTCCACGATTTTCCGTGAATATCTTGGCGAGCTGTTTACCCGGGGTTATTCGGTGGAATATTTCATGGAAGGCGGGCGCTCGCGTACCGGGCGGTTGCTTGAACCCAAAACCGGTACGCTGACCATGACCATCCAGGCCATGCTGCGCGGGGGCAATCGACCGATTACCCTGGTGCCGATTTACGTGGGTTATGAGCATGTCATGGAAGTGGGCACCTACGCCAAAGAACTGCGCGGCGCCACCAAAGAGAAAGAAGGATTTGTGCAAATGGTCCGCGGGTTGCGTAAATTACGTAATCTGGGCCAGGGGTATGTCAATTTTGGCGAGCCCTTATCCCTAAGCACCTATCTTAACCAGAACGTGCCGCACTGGCGCGACTCCATCGATCCCATTGACGCCCAGCGGCCTTCCTGGCTGGCGCCGGCGGTGGATGATATCGCCGCGAAAATCATGGTGCGCATCAACAACGCGGCGGCGGCCAACGCCATTAATCTGTGCTCCACGGTATTACTGGCCTCCCGTCAGCGCTCGCTTACCCGCGAGCAGTTGTTGCAGCAGCTCACCTGCTATTTGGAGCTGCTGCGCAACGTGCCTTATGCGTCCGACGTGACGGTACCCGAGTCCACCGCGCAGGAACTGCTGGAGCACGCCCTGGCGATGAATAAATTCAGCATTGAAAAGGATACTATCGGCGATATTATTTATTTGTCCCGCGAGCAGGCGGTGCTGATGACGTATTACCGCAATAATATCCAGCATCTGTTTATCCTGCCTTCGCTGGTCGCCAGCATCATTATCGGTCATCCCGGCATCGACCGGGAACAGTTATTGCACCGGATAAACCTGTTCTATCCCATGATGAAGGCCGAACTGTTCATGCAGCATGAGAACACCGATCTTGGCCCGATTATCGATTCGCTGATTGAAGAGCTGGTGCGCCAAGGGTTGATTTTCGATCGCGACCGGCAATTATTACTTAACCCGGCGCAGGCGCAAACCCTGCAGCTACTGGCGGCCAGCGTGCGTGAAACGCTGCAACGCTATGCCATCACCTTTTCACTGCTGCGCATCAATCCCGAGATCAACCGGGGCACGCTGGAGAAAGAGAGCCGCATCATGGCCCAACGCCTTTCGGTGCTGCATGGCATAAATGCGCCGGAATTCTTCGACAAAGCGGTATTCTCCACCCTGGTGGCTACGCTGCGCGAGGAAGGTTATATCAGCGACAGCGGCGACGCCATCGGCGCGAGGGTAAGGGAAATGAGCGAGATACTCAGCGAGCTGCTTACGCCGGAAGTCCGGCTTACCATTGAAAGCGCCAGCGTATTAGCTAACGCCCCCGCCGTCGAGCCGCCGGGCGAGACGTCGATGACGGTATAACGCGCCCACAACGGGCGCGGGCTTGATTCACGGCCCCGCCCGTCCGCGGTTTAAGGCTGCCCCACGCCGAGCAAACTCAGCGCGATACCCACAAAGACCACCATGCCTACCAGGTTGTTATTCAGAAACGCTTTAAAGCAGGCGTCCCGTTCGCGCCGGACAATCATTTTTTGCTGATAGACAAACATCGCCCCGGCGATCGATAGCGACGCGTAAAAAGGCCAGCTTAGCCCCATCAGCCCCCCCAGCAGCAGCAGCAGCAGCAGCGTGGCCGCTTGCAGGCCGCCGACGATAGCTTTGTCATAACGGCCAAACAGGATAGCGGTGGATTTTACGCCGATGCGCAGGTCGTCATCGCGATCTACCATGGCATATAGCGTATCGTAGGCCACCGTCCAGAGGATGTTCGCCGCAAACAACAGCCAGCAGGTTAAAGGTAAGGACTCACTTACAGCCGCGTATCCCATGGGAATTGACCAGCCGAAAGCCGCGCCCAGCACCAATTGCGGCAGGTGGGTGACCCGCTTCATAAAGGGATAAACCCAGGCCAGCGCCAATCCCGCCACCGATAGCGCGATAGTCATGGTATTGAGAGTCAGGACTAAGCCAAACGAGAGTCCCACCAGGATCACAAACAGGATTTTCGCTTCTTTCTCGCTAATAAGGCCGCTGGGAAGCGGCCGCGAGGCGGTACGCTTAACGTGTCCGTCAATTTTGCGGTCGGCATAATCATTAACCACGCATCCGGCGGCCCGCATAAAAAACACGCCCAGGATAAACACCATCAGCGTAGCAAGAGCGGGCGTGCCCCGCCCGGCCAGCCATAACGCCCACAGGGTCGGCCAAAGTAACAACAGAGAACCAATGGGTTTATCAATGCGCATTAACCGGCACCAGGCCTGCCATTTGCCCATCGTGGCGCTTTGTTCCACTTCTCTCTCCTATACTTCATCAAACTTAACGTTATGTTTAACGATACAGCGGCGCGTCAGGCAAAAATAGCTCTGTCAGCAATAAGGACTTGCCGCTGGGCCGAAAACACGAGCGGCGCGCCCATAAATTATCCGATTTACCCACTTGGATATAGTCACGCGGCGGGGCCTCATCGCGAAACAACCATTTTCCGAGCGGTATATCGCCAAGAGTGGTAAGCGCCCACTCCGCTCCTGCCAGCGCGTCCTCGGGAATCAGGGTTCGCCCTACCAGCCAAGGTTGCTCGTCACCGCACAATACGACTTCCCGCAGCCAATAGCGATCGCATGCGGGTAGGAGCGCCACCTCTGGCCCCAGCGTTTGCGTCGGGAAATAGCCTTCGCGGCCGCGGCGGATCGTGACGCGGCGGCAATGGCGCTCAAAACGCAGGGTCATGGAGCCTCGCTCCATCAGCCAATCCGCGGCTTTGGCGTCCGGCGGCGGGTCTTGATCGGAGCGCCAAACAATAGAAGCCAATAATGAGATATAAGGATCGTCCGTCATCCCGTTCCCCATTGTGTCAGATAACCAGAGCCCTTAGTGTAGCTCAGAACGCCATATTATTAACCCACCGTCCGGGGAAGATTATGTTTCGGACGCCCATGGCGCCCTTCATAGCGGCGCACCCAAAAAAATGGCCTCCGGGGGAGGCCATTGCTTATCGTTGATTTAACATGTTTTATTGGACTGCAGGCGCGCGCTCGTCGGTTAACCCGTACAGGTAGTATTTACGTCCCACCATCTGGCCGCCGTCGCGGGTCAACGGAATCCAGTTCAATTGGGCCCTGGTGCGGTTAGGCGTGACCGTCAACAGATCCAGCGGTATCGACAGATAGAATCCCTTGGTGAATGACCCTTCACCGTAATCCTCTTTGGAGACATTGGTAAAGGTGGCGAAAGCGCCGGCGGTAACTCCGCTGTCGAACTTCCTGGAGACATCAAACGTCACGCCTTTATCCTTGGCCAGATAACGCCCGACGCTGGCCTTGACCAAGACGCCGTCCATAAAGCCCGGCTGCCAGTAGCCGGTCAGGTTGCCGGTGGCCACCTTATAGTCGGCGAACTGCATCATATTATCCCAGTCGCGTTGCTTGACGTAGTTGCCGTCCAGCCCCACCGCCCAGTTCTTGTCCAGCGGACGATACAACACTTCGCCGCCGACGCCGCCGTACATCATCTCCAGATAACCGCCGTACAGCTGTCCGTACCAGCCGTCGCCCAGGCGATCGATATAGGTGGTCTGGAGGTTGCTGACATAGACGTCATTTTCAACGTACTCACGAATTCGGGTACGCACCCGCGGCAGATGCGAGTCGCTCGGCGGCGCGGTGAATTTAAACCGGTCGTAGTTGTTGATGATATTGCCAAACAGGGAGCCGGAGGTCACCCAGTGATCGGTCAGCCAGTAGTTGGCGGTGCCTTCCACCCCGATCTGATACATGTAGAAGGATTCCGGACCGCCGATGGACTGGTTAAGCACCGGCGCCCAGCCCAGCTGCAGGCGATCCCGATCGATATAATAGCCCTGTTCGGCATTTTTCGGCACATCCGGCTCGGTGCGGCGCTGTTTAAGCGGCTGCTCATGGCCCAGCGGATAACCCGCCAGGGATTCTTGCAGGCTCTTGACGTCGGTTTCCGTGGTCACCAGCGGCAAATGCTGCCGGGTTTCGGTAACTTTCAACGTATCGATATTTTCCGGCAGGTTATTGACCAGGATGCGGTTGGCGCGATCGACGCCTTCAGCGCCATCCCGGTATTTATACTGCTCGCCGGTCATATACATCGTGCGGTCTTTCACCTGGATATGCGGCGCGCCGTAACCGGCGTTGCTATCCATGTCGGTCAACTGCTGCGCCACGACCTGGTGCTGCAGCATGTCGGACTGCGGATTCGGCGCATAGGCCGGTTTTTCGCTATCCCGGTGCTGCTGGGTCAAATCATTAAAGTTGGTGCGCAGCGTCACGCCGAACATCATGGTATTGCCGCGTTCGTAACTGACGTTAAAATCCGCCCATTTACCGACCCGGTAAATCGCGCCGACGTTAACCGGGGAATCTTGCTTCAACCGGCCGGCAAAATCCCCTTCGTAGTCGTTCCCTTCATATTCCACTTTCAAGCGCAGCGGCTGCCACGGCGTTTGGTATTCTATACCGCCAAACAGCGCGGCCGGGCCGTGGAAGAAATCGCCGCCGTTAAAAGAACCCGCGGTACGATGGGTATTGTTGCGCTGGCAAAAACTGTCTTTGGCCTCGCAAAACGGGTTTTTGACATTACCGCTATTACCGAGATAGCCAAATCCCATGCCGAGGGAGAAATCAAACGGCCCCCAGGCTTTGCTGGCGGCGATAAATTCGCTGTCAAATAGTCCGGTACCGCCGAAATCCCGCACGCCGGCCGAAACTTCAGGCAGCCAGTATCCCTCTTCCCACAGGCGCAGCTTAAAGTCGATGCCTTTGTCTTTATAGGTTTGATTGCCGCTAAAATTGGGATCGTTGCTGTATTGGCGGGTACGCACGTCGGAATACCGGATGGTGGTTTCCAGCCAGGGGAATAATTGCAGGTTAACGGAATAAAAGCGGTATTGGTCGTTGTCGCGATAGTTAAGGCTGAATTCGCCGTCCTTCGCCATGCGCGCCGTGGGCGTTTGCAATAAGCCGGCACCGCCCATATCCATTTGCGAAGGGCCCAGCGGTTCGGTATAGGACGCCGCCTGGCAGGCGGTGGCCACTGACAGCGCGATGAGGCTGAGTAGATATTTTGTTTTCATCAGTCAGGAATCCGGTGAGTCAGCAAGGAGACAATTTTTTCATTTACATCCCGGTAGGCCCTGGGCAGCGCCCATGGGGAAAACCCGACGTAGATAATACTGCCCGGCGCCACTTCATTGTGACGTCGATTCCAATAAGCTACCGGCACCGATTGATATTGCCCATCGGGCAATATCACCCAGGCATAACTTCTTTCCGCACCGCTCAGGCGTTGGTGGGTTTGCAAATAGTCGTCCGCATCGCGGCTGACCAGGTAGGGCTGCGGGCCGGTCGCCGCCACGGCGCCATAGATATGGACGCTGGTGGGTTTCGCCAGGGTATATAGGCTATATTCCCCCAGCAGAGTGCGGTTGGCGCCGGTCTGTAAGCGAATCACGTCCGGATCGAGAGAGACAAATTGGCGGCCGGTGACGCGCAGGGCGGCGATCTGGCTGCGCACCTGGTCGACTGAATTGGCCAGCCCGGTATCATTATCCTGCCTTAAGTCGGCGCTCAACGCGCCCAGGCGCGCCAGCAGTTGCCGCTGTTGATCCAGCTGTGCGGCCGTGGCCAGTTTTTCCGCGATCACCGTGCCGGGCCACCAAGTCCTGCCGGCTAACTGCGGATTAAGCGTCAGCTGTGCTAGATTGTTGGCCCCGGCGATAATCACCGGTTGGGTTTGGCCTGGAGAATAGACGGCCACGCGACTATCGGCAGCGGCGGAGGCAATAAAACCAGCACATAAACTCACTACGAGTAAGAGTTGTTTTTTCATGGCTTATAAGGATTTAAAGTGATGGTTTCAATCGGGAAAAAATCCGGTCCGATAAATTGTTCAGTTTTGCGCACGGCGCCGGTGCCTGGTTCAATCCAGTAACGGTTGCGGTAATGGGTATTCAATTCCGCAACGGTGACATCTTCGTTGATGACGCGATAAGCATGGGGAGTATTCAATACGCTCACGGTTTCCATGCCCGCCGGGCTAAAGCGCGACGTAAAGGTGGCGGTGCGTAATTGTTTATTTTCTGTCCAGGACTGGATGCGCGTCCACTCGGTACCGTCGACGATGCGTTCGGCGTGCATCAGCGGGTCCGATGCCAGATTGGTCACTTCCAGCAGATTATCGGGCAGGCCAAGGGTTTTTACCAGGCGGCCATTGCGGGTAACCAGCATGGCTTTATCGCGCGTGACCCATTTCAGATCGCCGTTTTCGGCGTAGGCAAGGACGAGAAATATTTGTGAGCCGCCATTCACTCGGGCATAAATGCTGGCGTAGGGTATGTTATGGACTTGCTCAGGGGTTAATTCAACATCCGGCGTACCAAACAGCGCCAACTTAAAAGTTTCGCCAACGCCTTTTTGCGATTGACTGCAAGCGGCCACCAGAAAGCACACCACCAACGTAAATAAATAGCGCACGTCGTTTATCCCAAACGAAAGGAGACCAAAAAATAACCACACTTGCGTGTGGTTATCGAGTAGTTATTATTACTGCACCGTTGAGGTGGTGGTACCGGTGCTAGGCGTAATGCCCTGGCCGCCGTCGTCGTCGTTGTGGGTGCCGATTAACGCGGCACCCGCAATCAGCGCCACGGCACCAACGCCGACTGCCGTAGCGGCACCGGCGCTTAAACCAGACGCAGTAGCGGTATTGCCGCTGCTGTTGCCGGTGGTGGTTGCCGGTGCGGCAGCAAGCGCATAAGAACCACTAGCCATCAACATCGCAGCTATTACTACACTAAACAGTTTATTCATATTTATTACCTTTGATTCATGAGGATGATGACTATAAAGCAATGAAATGTTGATTTGCCTTATATAAGCATCATAAAGCAATATAATGCAATAAAATATATCTTGCATTCATCAGGCGGGGATTAGTTGAAAAAATGCGCAAGAAAAGACTTGAGCCATAGAAACCAGAATATTTCACTAGTATAAAGCCTATAATTAGCTTTAAACACTAGCAATATTGTTTTTGAAACAATTATGCGGAGATACAGAAGTTCAGCGAGGCATTAAAAATCAGACTATTCCCACTCCCGCATTGCTTGACTTACTCTTTTTAACTTAACTAATACTAAAAATAGGTAAGGCCGGCTACGCGGCTTATTATGCGTTGCCAAGGGCTTATTGCCTGTTTTATACCGTTCGGTTGGTTGTGTCAAAAATAAGTCACCCGGCCTTTTTAAGAATAACGCCAAATATTTACGCTGGCGGTCAATCCTTTGACCGCTATATTATGCTATCTCGTTATCAATGACGCCAATTTTTGAAGCGGTTAATTAAGCCATTGGTAGAACTATCGTGGCTGGTAACGCTGTCGGCGGCGGCCAGTTCTGGCAGGATGCGATTCGCCAACTGTTTGCCCAATTCCACCCCCCACTGATCGAAGGTATAAATATTGAGGATCACCCCTTGGGTAAAGATTTTATGCTCATACAGCGCAATCAGCGCGCCGAGGCTGTAGGGAGTGATCTCCTTGAGCAAAATGGAATTGGTCGGCCGGTTGCCTTCAAATACCTTGAAAGGCGCGACATGTTTGACCTGATCCGGCGTTTTGCCCGCCGCAGCGAACTCATCCTCGACCACCTGCAACGATTTGCCAAACGCCAGAGCTTCGGTCTGGGCAAAAAAATTCGATAGCAGTTTAGCGTGATGATCGCTTAAGGGATTATGGCTTATGGCCGGGGCGATAAAATCGCACGGAACGATTTTGGTGCCTTGGTGAATCAACTGATAAAAGGCATGCTGGCCGTTGGTGCCCGGTTCACCCCAGATGATGGGTCCGGTTTGATACGTGACCGGATGACCGTCGCGATCCACATATTTACCATTGGACTCCATATTGCCCTGCTGGAAATAAGCGGCAAAACGGTGCATGTATTGATCATAAGGCAGGATTGCTTCCGTTTCCGTACCGTAGAAATCGTTATACCAGATACCGATCAGCGCCAGCAGCACCGGCAAATTCTGTTCCGCCGGTGTATCCCTGAAATGGCGATCCATGGCATGGGCCCCGCTGAGCAGTTGTTCAAAATGCTCAAAACCCACCGACAGGGCGATAGACAAACCGATTGCCGACCACAACGAATAACGGCCGCCGACCCAATCCCAGAACTCAAACATATTATCGGTATCAATACCGAACTCGCCCACCGCCTTCGCGTTGGTGGACAACGCGGCAAAATGCTTGGCCACATGCTTTTCGTCGCCGGCGGTCTTCAGGAACCAGTCGCGGGCGCTGTGGGCATTGGTCATGGTTTCCTGCGTGGTGAAGGTCTTGGATGCCACCAGGAACAGCGTAGTCGCCGGGTCGAGATGTTTTACCGTTTCAGCGATATGGGTACCATCCACATTGGAAACAAAATGCATGGACAGGTGATTTTTAAATGGCCGCAGCGCTTCGGTCACCATGTAAGGTCCCAGATCCGAGCCGCCGATGCCGATATTGACCACGTCGGTAATCGGTTTGCCGGTATACCCCTTCCACTCGCCGCCGATCACGCGGTCGCAAAATTGCTTCATTTTGGCCAATACCGCGTTCACTTCCGGCATGACATCTTTGCCGTCCACGAGAATCGGCGTGTTGCTGCGATTACGCAGAGCCACGTGCAACACCGCGCGTTCTTCGGTGCGGTTGATTTTTTCACCGGAAAACATCGACTTGATGGCGCCGCTGAGATCGCACTCTTTAGCCAGGGCCTGCAGCTTGTCCAGCGTTTCGCTGGTAATGCGGTTTTTGGAAAAATCCACCAGCATCTGGTCATCGAAGGTGGCGGAGAAGGTGTCGAAACGGTTTTTATCCTGTGCGAACAGATCGCTGATGCGCACATCTTTCATCTGTTCAAAATGCTGTTGCAGCGCTTTCCAGGCCGCGGTGTGGCTAGGGTTGATATTTTTCATGCGTAACGCTCTTCTTATGAAATAAAAAGTTGAGAAAACACTTGTTGAAAAAATAATAAATGAGAAATTTTACGTCCCGATGAAGCCGATTGTATCGCTTTGCCCGCTCCTTGCGCGGTCTTTTATTGCGATCAACGCCTTCAATTGATGTTGATTGCGCCACTGGCCCATCGGCCCGGCGCCTATGATTCAGATTAACAGAGTAAGGCAAAATTGCACTAAAGAAGGATAACGGAAGGATGATGGGGCAAAATGCCGCCCGCAATGAACTGTTCGTTGACACGAGTGAAATTACCCGCTATTTGTAGGGTTCTAGTAGCGCACCCGTTGCGTGAACCAGAAGAGGCGCGTCGCCCAGGTAAGGTTTCGGAGGAGCCGTTATCCGCTGATGAAACCCGAGGGGGAGCGACGCCGAGGTAACGTCCGGCAAACGGGCCGCCGTTACCGACCGCATGGGCTGAATCCCCTGGGTTGTCACCCGCTTTTTCGCCATTGGGCGATAGGCACGGTGGGGCGCTTCTGGGTGTATCGTAGTTCTCTACGCCTGCTCCCTGTTTTCCGCTCTTGACTCGTGCCAAGCAATAATAAAACGTCGTCTACAAGGGACACCCTGACACGAGGCATTAATAGCATGGCAGAAAAAGACTTACATTCCCCTATCGTCGCGAAATTCGGCGGTACCAGCGTGGCCGATTTCGCGGCCATGGATCGCAGTGCCGATATCGTCCTGTCCAATCCCGACGTACGCCTGGTGGTCCTGTCCGCCTCCGCGGGCGTCACCAATCTGCTGGTGGCATTGGCGGAAGGCAAAGACCCGGAGCGACGCGCTTTTCATCTGGATGAAATTCGGCGGATTCAGTATGCCATCATCGATCGGCTGGCCGATTCCCAGGTGATTCGCGAAGAAATCGACCGTATGCTTGATAACATCGCCATGTTGTCGGAGGCGGCCGGGCTGGCGACCTCCCATGCGCTCACCGACGAATTGGTCAGCCATGGCGAACTCATGTCGACGCTGCTGTTTGTGGAAGTTCTGCGCCAGCGCCAGGTGGAGGCCCATTGGTTCGATATCCGCAAGGTAATGCGCACCAATGACCGCTTCGGCCACGCCGAGCCGGAAATAACCACGCTCAGGGAGTTAACCCAAAGCTTGCTGCTGCCCAGGCTCAAAGAAGCCCTGGTAATTACCCAGGGGTTTATCGGCAGCGAAGCCAAGGGCCGGACCACGACCCTGGGCCGGGGCGGCAGCGATTATACCGCCGCCCTGCTGGGCGAAGCCCTGAACGCCAAACGTATCGATATCTGGACCGACGTACCGGGCATCTATACCACCGATCCCCGGGTGGTGCCCGACGCCAGGCGTATCGACGAAATCAGCTTTGAAGAAGCGGCGGAAATGGCCACCTTCGGCGCAAAAATTTTGCATCCGGCCACCCTGCTGCCGGCGGTGCGTAGCGATATTCCGGTGTTTGTCGGGTCGAGTAAAGATCCCGATGCCGGAGGCACCATGGTCTGCAACAAGACTCAAAACCCGCCGCTGTTCCGGGCGATAGCCCTGCGCCGCCGGCAAACGTTGCTGACCTTGCACAGCCTGAATATGTTGCAGGCGCGCGGCTTTCTGGCCGAGGTGTTTAACATTCTGGCGCGCCACTATATCTCCGTGGACTTGATTACCACCTCGGAAGTGAGCGTGGCGCTGACCATGGATACCACCGGCTCCACGTCTACCAGCGCCAGCCTGTTGACCACGTCATTGCTGACCGAGCTTTCATCCCTGTGCCGGGTGGAAGTGGAGGAGAATCTGGCGCTGATTGCCCTGATCGGCAATAAGCTCTCGCAGGCCTGCGGGGTGGGAAAAGATGTGTTTGGCGTATTGGACCCGTTTAATATCAGGCTGATTTGCTATGGCGCCAGCAGTCATAATTTATGTTTGCTGGTTCCCGGCCAAGACGCCGAGCAGGTGGTTAAAACGCTGCACGGCAACTTATTCGGCTAAGGATGCCGCGGGCGCTTCACAGGGGGTTGGGGGCTTTATTGCGCGGGTTGTCGACGTCATCCACCTCATCCTCCTGGTTCAATTCCAGCACGTTATAGGCCACCGAGCAGAATAAGGAATTCACGCGTTTCATATCCCCCAGCAGGCCCAAATGCAGGGAACTGGTTTCCAGGCTTTGCACGTTCTGCTGATGCAGGCGATCGACATGGGCATGGGCATAACGGCGATCGGTAATGCGAAAACGGTGTTTGGCCCGGCGCAGGCGGCGCGCGCTGGTAATATCGCCGGATAAGAACACCGACAGGCTAAGGCGCAGGTTGGCCATCAACTGCTCATGCAATGTATCCAGTTCCTGCAGCCCTTCAGTGGAAAATGCCCGGCGGGTCGCCAGCGATTTGGCGGCGACATCGCCGGCCATTCGTTCGATGATATCGCCCGCCTGTTCCAGATTAAGCGCCATCTCGATAATCTCCGCCCAACGGCGGGAGTCGGCTTCTTCCAAATCTTCCTTGGGCATTTGCGCCAGATAGAGTTTGATCGCTGTATAAAGCACATCCACATCATCATCCAGGCGCCGGATTTCACGATCCTTATTCAACTGGCCGTGCAACACTTCACGCAGCAGCAGCAACATACTTTCAACCACATCGCCCATGCGCAAGGTTTCCCGGGACGCATTGGCCAGCGCCAGCGCGGGCGTATCCAGCGCGCTGGTATCCAGATGCCGCGGACGCACCCCGAGATCGCTCACCGGCGTATCGCCGATCCACTGGGTACACAACCGCGCCATCGGCCCGGCAAACGGCACCAGAATCAGGCAGCGGATCAGGTTGTAAAATACATGGAAATAGATCACCAGCTCGGCGGCGCTGACCGGCAAGCGTTCAAGCAAACCGGCCAGAAACGAGATCCCCGGCAATACCACCACGCAGCCGATCAGTTTGAATAACAAACTACCCAACGCCACGCGTTTTCCTTCGGCATTTTGCCCGCTGGCGTTAATCATCGCCAGGATGCCGCTGCCCAAGTTGGCGCCAATCACCAGGCATAAAGCGACTTTAAACGAAATCACATCGGTGGCGGTAAGGGTCGCGGTAAGCAAAACCGCAGCCAGGCTGGAATAACTGATAACGGCAAACAGGGCGCCGGTGAGGGAATCGAGCACCACATCGCCGGTCAGGGAGGAAAACAGGACTTTGACGCCGCTGGCCTGGGTAATGGGGGCCGAGGCGGCCACTATCAGTTCCAGCGCCAGTAAAATCAGCCCCAGGCCGATGCAGACCCGGCCGATTTGGCCGACGCGCGATTGTTTGCGGCTTAAGAAAAGGCACACACCGATAAAGATTAACAGCGGCGAAAGCCAGGACAAATCAAAAGTCAGTACCCTGGCCATCAGCGCCGTGCCGACATCGGCGCCCAGGATAATCACCAGGGCGGGCGTTAACGCCACCAGGCCCTGGGCGACAAACGACGTCACCAGCATCGCCGTGGCATTGCTGCTTTGAACCAGCGCCGTAACGCCGATCCCCGCGATAAATGCCATGGGTTTTTTTTCTACGCTTCTACTCAGCACCTGCCGCAGGCGGGCGCCGTAAACACGCATAATGCCGGTACGGACGATATGAGTGCCCCATACCAGCAATGCAACCGCGGAAAGCAGATGTAACAAGGTCAACACGCGTACTGAAACTCCCTATAGGTCGAAATGCGCCCGACAATTGCCGGAATAATCACCAGCTAAGCACCGGCCATCCCGCCAGTTGCGCATGCCCCAACAATACATCGTCGGGGTTGACCGCATAAGGGTGGCCGACCTGCTGAAGCAGCGGCAGATCGTTGCTGGAATCGGAATAAAAAGCGGCCCCGGCCAGCGCCCCGGGCTCATTCTCCAGCAGGCTCAGCAATCGGGTCACTTTACCCTCGCGGTAGGTTAATATGCCGCGGGTATTACCGGTATAAGAATCATCACAAACTTCCAACTGTATTGATAATGTTTCCTCAATACCGAAGCGGCGGGCGATGGGCGCCACCAGATGCTCACCCGACGCCGAAACGACAATAGCGCGATCCCCTTTTTGCCGATGCGCCGCGATGCACCTGCGGGCCGATTCGCGCATCACCGGCACGATGGCCTTATCGATAAAATCTTCAACCCCTTGCGCCACTTCGCCGATGGAACGGCCGATCAGCGGTTGCAGGGTAAAGGACATGTACTCCTCCATGGATAATGTCCCCTGTTGGTACTCTACCATCAATGCCTGTTCCCGCTGAATAAACCTGTCGCTTCGCACCCAGCCCCGTTGCACCATATAGCGGCCCCACAAACTGGCGCAGTCGCCATTAATCAATGTGTCATCCAAATCAAACAACGCCAGGCTCATGCCACCTCACACAATGTCGTTATATCTAACTGTAGACCAATCCGCGTACCGTTTGGGTGAAGATCGGCCACCGATCGATTTAATACATCCACCGATAGTTCAACGCCTTGCGCCTGTACCCGATAACGGATCACGTTACCCAGCAGGCTATGGCTGAGAATCAGCGCATCGATTCCTTGTCCCGCGCCGACCAGGGTAATAGACTCCGGCCGCACCGCGACCTGCGCCCGCCAGGTTCGCCCGGTAAGCAATCCGGCCTGCCGTGCGCTAAGCAGATTATAACTGCCGATAAACCCGGCGGCGAACGCATCCACCGGCTGGGTATAAAGCATTTCGGCACTGCCGTTTTGCACGATTTTGCCTTTATTCATCAACACCACCCGATCGGACAGGGTCAACGCTTCTTCCTGATCGTGGGTCACAAAGATGGCGGTCAGGCGCAACTCCTGCTGGATGCGGCGAATTTGATCGCGCAGATGTTTACGGATACGGGCATCGAGGGCGGAGAGCGGTTCATCGAGCAGCAATAACCGCGGCCGGGTCACCAGCGAGCGCGCCAGCGCCACCCGTTGGCACTGCCCGCCCGAGAGCTGGTGCGGGTAACGGTGGGCAAATTCATTGAGCTCCACCAGCGCCAGCACTTCGTCTACGCGCCGGCGGATCTCGTTGGCCGACAGCTTTTGCATTTTCAGGCCAAAAGCGACGTTGCCATTCACCGTCATATTGGGAAACAGCGCATAACTTTGGAAAACCATGCCGATGCCGCGCTGCTGCGGCGCCAGGGGCACCAGATCCTCTCCCTGCAACAGGATTTGCCCGCTGTCCACCTCGGTTAACCCCGCCAGGCAGCGCAATAATGTGGACTTACCGCAGCCGCTCGGTCCCAGCAGCGTGACGAATTCCCCTTCCGCCGCGCTGAAATCGATATTCTCGAATATCTGGGTCGCCCCGTAATGTTTATTAAGCTGTTTTACCGCCAGATAAGGCATGATTATTCCTTGTCCTTGTTAACGGTATTCGCCACCAGAGTCAGCAGCAGTACCACGAAAAAGTAGGAGATTACCAGGGCGCTGGTGAAATGGCCGCTACCGTTGCGGCTATTGTACAAATAGACCTGCAACGTCTCGAAACGATTGCCTACCAACAGGTTGGCGAAGACAAACTCACCGATTAAAAACGAGAACGATAGCAAGACGGCGATCATGCAACCTTTGCGCAGATTAGGCAGCACCACCAGCAGCGCCGCCCGGGTGGTGCTGGCGCCGAGCAGTTGCGCCGCGTCCATCAAATCCCGTAAATGTATCGCCTGCATATTGTTGGTAATCGCCCGATAGATAAACGGCAGCGCAATAGTGAAATAACAGCCGACCAAAATCCACGGCGTCCCGGTGAGGGCCAGGGGGCCGTCGGAGTATAGCTGTAACAGCCCTACGGACGAGACCACCGGCGGCACGGCGAAGGGCAGCAGGATCAAGATATTCATCACGTTATCCAACTGCGGGAAATAATAAGCGATCACAAACATCAGCGGCAGCACCAGCATCACGGCGAGGGCCAGCGCGCCGAAGCAAATCAGCAGCGAATGCCCGAGGGCTATCAGAAAACGCGGGTCCTGCCATAACTGGACCATCCATTTCACCGTGAAGCCTTCCGGCAAAATGGTGGAGCCCCATTGGCTGGAAAAAGCATAAACCAGCGTGGCGGCCAGCGGCAATAACAAGATCACTAGCAGTACCGTCACCACGCTGCGGTGATAGAGGATTTCAATACGCGACATCATCAGCCTCCATAATAAGCGGGTGTCGACACATCAGGATCGGCTATGGGTATAGCTGCGGCGCATCAGCCATTGGTGGACCAGGGTGATAAAGACCATCAGCAAAACCAGAAACATCCCCAGCGCGCTGGCCATATTCGGATCGAGTTCCAAATCGCCGGCCACCAGGGCGGAAATACGAATCGGGATAACGTTAAAATTACCGCTGGTCAGGGCAAAAATAGTGGCATAGGCGCCCAGGGCATTGGCCAGCAGAATAACAAACGTACCCAACAGCGCCGGGGCCAATACCGGCAAACCGATATAACGCCAGTAGCGCATCTTGCCGGCGCCCAGCAAAGCGGCGGACTCCCGCCAATCTTCCCGTAGCGCGTCAAAAGCCGGGTAAAGCAGCAGCACCCCGAGCGGAATCTGGAAATAGGTATACAGCACCATCAGGCCGGTTTTGGAATATAGGCTGAAATCGCCCAGCAAGCCATAATGACGCAGGATAAGCGTAACGCAGCCATTGGTGCCGAGCAGAATGACAAACGCGAAAGCCAGCGGAACACCGGTGAAATTGCTGGTCATATTGGTAAAAGACATGACCGCGGTGCGCAGGCGGGTCGCGCCCAGCTGGCGCAGGGAGTAGCTGCCGATCAGGGCAATCAGCAGGCCAAATACGCTGGACCAGAAGGTGATTTGCAGTGAAAACGCGATGGCCTGGCGATAAAACGGCGAGGTCAAAATCTGCCGGTAGTTATCCATGCCCCAGCCCGCGATTTCACTATTAAAACTGTGGATCGCCATCCACAGGAACGGCGCAATTTGAAACGCGCCGAATACCACAGCAAAGGGCAGCATCACCGCCGCCGCCAGCCATTTGCCTTTCATTTCAGCAACTCCCGGCAAACGGGGCGATCGTGCTCCACCCCCAGCAGGCGGCAAATCGTACCGCATAATTGGGTTTGCAGCGGCGCGGCGTCCTCCTGGCTGAAGGCATCGCCGAACACAAATAACGGCACCTGCCGCTCTTCGGGCAGAATGCCGCCGTGGCTGCGATCGTCGTTCATGCCGTGATCCGCCGTCACCAGCACCTGATAACCCTCGGCCAGCCAGGCGGGTAAATAGCGCGACAGCAGGCCGTCCGCCGTGCGCGCCGCATTGCGGTACTGCGGCGAGGATAAACCGAACCGGTGGCCCGCATCATCGATATTCATCGGATGGATCAGCAGGAAATCAGGCTGGTAACGCTGGCGCAAGCTTTCCGCATCTTCAAACAAATGTGAGTCGGGATAATGATCCGCATGGTAAAAATGACCGTACTGGATGGTTGCCTGCGGTTCAACCGTATGCCGATCGCGGATTGCGTCAAAAGGCGCGCGGTTATACAGCTCGCTCACCCAATGATAAGCCGCCGCCGCGGTGGTGAGGCCGGCCGCGCGGGCATAATGAAAAATGCTGCGGTGATGCGACAACCGCACCACATCATTATGCACCACGCCGCTTTCCACCGGCGGGATACCGGTGAGAATGCATTCATACAACGGGCGCGATAACGACGGCAGCTCGCACTCCAGCGAATAGAGGCATCCATGCCCCGCCGCGCATTCCCCATGCAGATAGCCCATCGCTTCATAGGCCACCTGATAATTCAGTCCGTCCAAAATCACCAATAGGGTCTTCATCTGGACTCCTCTATTATTGCTGCATGGCCATCATGACATTTTCCTGCCACAGGCGCGGCAACGTTTTGGCGCTCTGTTCCCACGCACCCTGATCGGCGATGGGGTGGGCATTTTTATATTGTTCAACCGGCAGCAGTTTGGCTTTTACATCTTCGGGCAGGGTGATATTTTCGACTCGGATCGGCCGGGCATAACCCCTGGCCAGGTTGATCTGACCGGCATCGGAGAAGATATATTCGCGTGCGAATTTAGCCGCGTTGGGGTGTTTGGCATATTTATTGATGATGGTGGTATAGCCGGAAGTGATGGAGCCATCGGACGGGATCAACACATCGAAACGGGTCTTATCAATAGTATCGCGGTAATTAAGTCCGTTGAAATCCCACACGATGCCCACATCCACCTCGCCTTTCTCCAGCGATGCGATAGTCGGATTGTTAAGCCCCAGGCGCCCCGCTTTGGCGAGCTTGGCGAAGAAATCCAGGCCGGGTTTGAGATTCTTCTCGTTGCCGCCCATGGCATAGGTGGCCGCCAGAACGCCGTTTACCGCCTGCGCCGCCGTGCTGACATCGCCCACGGTCACTTTGTAATCGCCATTGAGCAAATCAGCCCAGCTATGCGGTGTTTGTTTTACGGTTTGCTTATTAACGATAAAAGCAATGGTGCCGGTATAAGCCAGGGCCCAATTGCCATCCTGATCTTTTGCCCAGGCGGGTATCTGATCCCAGGTGCTGGGTTTGTAGGGCAGCGTCACCCCTTTTTGCACGGCGACCGGGCCAAAAGAAGACCCTACATCGCCAATATCCGCGCTAGCATTGTTTTTCTCCGCCAGAAACTTGGCGATCTCCTGCGCCGAACTCATATCGGTATCGCTGTGCTTAAGACCATATTTACTGGCCAAATCGGCCCAGGTATCTTTCCAGTTGGCCCAACTATCAGGCATACCGACGCTATTTACCTCGCCTTCCTGGCGCGCCGCTTTCTCAAGTGCCGATAAATCCGTGGGTGCGGCGTAACCGGTCTGGCTGGCCAACACAATGGCGGTGGTTAACACAGAAGCGAACAGAAGTTTCATAGACGATGCTCCGGATGATAAAGTGAAAGTGACAAGCGCTGCTGGTCTAGTCCAGCAAGAACCAAGCCAATCTACCGAAGTAAGATGAATATTTGATGTCAGTAATTCTTTTAGCTGATTTTTTGTTATGGTTTTACCACCCCATCCGCAAAGGCAGAAAAATGTGCACTACAACTATGCAGAAGGGTCACCATAATGCTGCACAATGAAGCAGCATTCCGCGCCAGCCTGTCCAGGCAAACCGCCGTTACCGCCATTTGCCAGGCGATCGCGGGCTGGATCGAACGGGGGGAATTAACTTATAACGATCGTTTGCCCGCCGAGCGACTCCTGAGCGGGCAATTCGCCACTACCAGGATTACGCTGCGCGAAGCGCTGGGACAGTTGGAAGCCAGGGGGATGATTTACCGCGAGGAACGCCGGGGCTGGTTTGTCAGCCCGCCGAGGATCGTTTATAACCCGCTACAGCGTAGCCATTTTCACGCCATGGCCCGCGAACAGGGACGAAAACCCGCAACGGAAGTGCTGGATGCCGCCAAAATAAGCGGCCCGGCGGCGATATGCGCCCATCTGGCGCTGCCAGCGCATTCGCCGGTTTTTTGTATACGCCGGATAAGGCGCATTGACGGCCGGGCGGTGCTCTACGTTGAGCATTATCTCAACCCGGCATACTTCCCGGCTATTTTGCAAGAGGACCTGACGTCTTCGCTCACCGAGCTTTATGCCACCCGTTATGCCATCCATTATGGCAAAGTGCGGTTCGCCATGCTGCCTACCACTTTTCCCGCGCCGGCATCACAGGCGTTGAAAGTGGCGGATAACAGTCCGGCGCTATTTATTACCCGGATCAACCGCGATCAATATGCCCGCATTATCGATTGCGACCTGGAATACTGGCGCTATGATGCTTTGCATATCGACGTCGAAGTAGAGTGAAGCGACGACACGGCGCGATCAGCACGGCCCCTCCGGTCAGGGAGTCTGCCAATTGGCGCAATTTCCCTTCATTGCGACTGGCCAGCACTACGGTCGCGCCTTCTGCGGCAAAACGTCGCGCGGCGGCAGCGCCGATACCGCTGGACGCGCCGGAGATAACCACTATTTTGTGGCGAAAACGTTCCATATCCCCCTCCTCCGTCACCAAAAAACTGTCCATTTGACGCTGCATTTACCCGGCCGAGTTCGCACCCGTAACCCTTTACTGGCCGCAGAAAAGGATTTTTCTCAGGAAGGTGGTAACGTTTTAGCCACACCTTTAGTCGGTAAATAGTTGCGTTTCATATAACGATGTGTCGATTTGAATGCCGCCACCAGCGTGGCCAAAAACACTTTTTGTTCATGTTGATCCATACTTCCCCCTATTCCCATTGATTCGTCGGTCCCCAATGGCCGGTTACCAAGCAGTGCGCCTGTTTCATTGGGGGGTAACGGTGACCCAACTGCGCGTACCCGCCTGCGGTGCGTTATGAAGTAGTTCTCCGGGCAACTGTTGCAAGGAGACCTGTCTACCCAGCAGCGTGGCAAAAAAGGCCTGATGCTGCTCCAAATAGCGTATTGCCTCGGAGAATGTCTCTTGGGTGCAGCCCGCCATGGACGCCAGAAGAGTTAGCTCGCGGTTAAAAATGTCCCGCATCGAGATGGGCAGCGCTTCGCCGCTATCCGGTATGCCATAGATCATCACCGCGCCGGCACGGCGTACGGCAGAAAGGGCTAAAGCCAGGGCCCCTTGGCCTCCAGAGCATTCGATCACCACATGGTAGTGTTCGTGAAAGGGTATGGATCGGCACTTGATGGACATGTTTCGCGCCCAGGCCATAGCCTCGGCGTCGATATCGCATAACGTCAGCCGGGCCGTAACCCGATGATAAAGCAGATGGGCAAGCATCTTGCCCGCCACGCCGGAGCCGATAATCAAGATGCGCGGCTCAGCGACCTGTTGCAGAGCCAGCGCTATGCATAATCGCTCGACGCCGTGGATGGCGCAGGCCAGCGGCTCCACAAGCATGCCCAATCGGGCATCGCGCAGCGGCAATAAATACAAACTGTGCGGCGGAGCGCTCAGCCAGTTGGCAAAACCGCCATGGTGCGTGACGCCCAGTTCATAAAGATGCCGGCAGTGGCTGGTTAAATTCTCGCGGCAGTAATCACAGTTGCCGCAGTTGATCTCATTGTTCAATGCATAGTAGTGGCCGCGCCCGTCCCGGCACACGACCTCATGTCCGAGCACCAGTCCTTCAGTACCGGTCGACCAGGCCAGGAGGCGATCGGTTTTACATATGCCGCAATAACAGACCTGCCAACGCGGCCAGTCGCCGTTTTTCGGCTCTAGTCGATCGAGGTACCGTAGCTTTCCTACTCCCAGGCTCACCACCGCGGACATATCAAACCCCGCTCTCTGACAGTCTGGCCAGCACCTGATCTAACAGCGCCATGGTACGGTCGATTTGCGCAATCGTAATATCCAAATAGGGTGCCAGCTTCAATCCTTCATTGTAATATCCGCCGCTATTAAGAATGAGCCGGAAGATTTCACCGTGGTAGATATAGTCATTATCCTGTGCCAGGGTGACGGCGCGTTTTCCTGCATTTTTCCAGGGGCGTCCCTGCTTATCGGTAAATGTCATATTAAATAACATGCCCAATCCGTCCACCTGATGGATAAAAGGATATTTCATTTTTAGCCGCTGTAAACCTTGCAAATAATACTCAGACTTGACGGGCAACTGGCTTTCGTAATCCCGGCTCATCATATATCGCCAGGTTTGTAATGCCGCAGCCGTGCCCAGTGAATGATTGGCAAAATTACTGTGGGCATGGCCTGGGGTAAAAATGTCCCTACTCACCAGTTCTTCCCGCGCCCAAACGGCACTTAACGGACTTAAACCATTAGTGAAAGATTTACTTAAAGTGATAATATCTGGGACGATATCATAGTGTTCAAAAGCAAATATTTTCCCGGTCCGATACATGCCAACCTGTATTTCATCATCGACGATTAATATGCCGCGCCTTTGCATCTCGGGAACAAATTTTTTAAAGAAATTTCTGGGCGGTATGGTATAACCCCGCCCCTGGCAAAGCTCTAGAAAAAAGGCGCCGATTTCATTACTGTCGTCGCTGGCAACGCCATAAAAATCCGTATCCAGGGATTTGGCGATCATCCTGGCGCAATAGTCGTTACAGTCTTCCCTTTTTTTTTCATAATAGCATTGGCTGCAATGGGCAAAGGGATACATGATGGCCCGGTCGGCACATTCACCAAAGTACTGACGGTAGCGGTGGCTGCTTGATAGGCCCGATACCGTGAGCGAACGGCCATGGTAGGCACCCATCATTGAAGCAACACGGTTACGGCGGGTATTTTTGCGTACGATTTTCAGCGCATCTTCCACCACCATGGATCCGCCAACGTTAAACGACACGCGTCCTTTCAAGCCGGTTCGTTCATAGACAGCGTCGCAAATTTGTTTGGCTAACAGCAATTTTTCCTCATGCAGGAAATCGCCACTCACCTGGGGTAGACTGCACATTTGACGATTCATCGCCTGCTCTATTTCAGGATTGCGATAACCAAAATTACAGCTTGAATGCCACATCTGAGTATCAATATAAATATGCTGATTTATATCGATAACCGTTTCACCGCGACAGCTTTGAGCGATAATAGGGCGCGACTGATAATGAACCGTGTCGCCCCAGGACATATATTGTTCATCGAGTTTACGCAGATAATCAATTTTATCTTGTTTATCCATGACACCTTGCTGATTCGTAGCGAACATAAGGTCGTCCTCTGCTGTTTATAGGTAAACGGCTTTATTCCATTACCTCTGGAGATATGTAAGGGCAAATAACTTATTATACAAAAACGGCACTTTTAATATTGCTAAGTTCGAGTATGACTAAATCTAAACGATTCGTCACATCGGGATACAGAAATATATTATTGGGAATAATTGATTAGCATCGCATTACTTATTTATGGAAGTAAAAAAGGCAACCCTACCGGGTTGCCTTATGCATTATCACGGCCGCCGATTGTTAATCCGCGTCGTAACCCAGGTTCGGCGCTAGCCAGCGTTCGATTTCCGCCACCGGCATATTTTTACGCGCGGCGTAGTCCTCGACCTGATCCCGCTGGATTTGCGCCACCGCGTAATATTTGCTGTCGGGATGGCTGAAATACCAGCCTGATACCGACGCGCCCGGCCACATCGCATAGGATTCGGTCAGACGCATGCCTGCGTTCTCATCGACATTGAGTAACTGCCAGATGGCCGCTTTCTCAGTATGATCCGGACAGGCGGGATAACCCGGGGCCGGACGAATCCCCTGGTAATTTTCCCGGATGAGCTCTTCGTTACTGAGATTTTCGTTGGGCGCATAGCCCCAATAAACTTTACGCACCCGCTCATGGAGATATTCGGCAAAAGCCTCGGCCAGACGGTCGGATAGGGCCTTGACCATGATTTTATTATAATCGTCCTGTTGGGCGTCATAACCCGCCGCCAGCGCATCTTCCTCCAGACCGCCGGTGACGGCAAACGCGCCGAGGTAATCCGCTTTACCGCTGGATTTCGGCGCCACGAAATCCGCCAGGCAATAATTGGCGAAGTCGCTTTTTTCCGTCTGCTGGCGTAAATGATGGCTGACGACCAGAACCTCGCGCCGGCTTTCATCGCGGTAGATTTCGATATCGTCGCCCACCCGGTTGGCCGGGAAAATCCCCACCACTCCGCGGGGATTCAGCAGTTTTCCGGCGGACAATTGATCCAGCAGGGCATTGGCGTCATCAAACAATCGCCGCGCCTCTTCGCCAACCACCTCGTCTTCCAGGATGCGCGGGTATTTCCCGGCCAGCGACCAGGTCATGAAAAACGGCGTCCAGTCGATATAGTTGCGCAGCGTCTCGATCGAGGCCGTGACGGACTGAATGCCCAGGCGGTGGGCTACCGGCGGGGTATATGCCTCCCAATCCATGGCGCTGTCGTTATCGCGGGCGACTTGCAGACTGACCGGCGGGGTGCGGGGTTTTTTCCTGCCATGCTGGATACGCACGGTGTCGTACTCTTTACGGATACGCAGCACAAAGTCATCGCGCTGCTCATCCGATAATAGCGCCGATACCACCCCCACGCTGCGCGAGGCGTTTTGCACATAGACAGTGGGGCCGCTGTAATTTTTCTCGATCTTCACCGCGGTATGCGCCTTGGAGGTGGTGGCGCCGCCAATCAGCAGCGGCAGGGTAAAGCCCTGGCGCTCCATCTCTTTGGCCACGTTGACCATTTCATCCAGGGACGGGGTGATTAGTCCGGACAGGCCGATAATATCCACATTGAGTTCCCGGGCGGACTTCAGGATTTTATCCATGGACACCATCACGCCCAAGTCGATGATTTCATAGTTATTGCACTGCAGCACCACGCCAACGATATTTTTACCGATATCGTGGACATCGCCTTTCACCGTTGCCAGCAGGATCTTTCCCGCCGCTTTTTTCTGCTCTTTGCCGGCCTGGATAAACGGCTCCAGGTAAGCCACCGCCTGCTTCATTACCCGCGCTGATTTGACCACCTGCGGCAGGAACATTTTACCGGCGCCGAACAGGTCGCCCACTACATTCATGCCGGCCATCAACGGCCCTTCGATTACCTCAATCGGCCGCTCCGCCTGTTGCCGGGCTGCTTCGGTATCCGCCTCGATAAATTCGGTAATCCCTTTGATCAGCGCATATTCCAGACGCTTGTTCACCGGGTAGCCGCGCCACTCGGCCTGCTGCTGCAAAGTATTGTCGTCGTTTTTGCCGACGCGGTATTTTTCCGCCAGATCCAATAACCGCTCGGTGCTGTCGGAACGACGGTTAAGCACCACGTCCTCCACCGCCTCCCGCAGCTCATCGGACAGGTCGTCATAGATAGCCAGTTGCCCGGCGTTGACAATCCCCATATCCATGCCGTTTTGGATGGCATAATAAAGGAACACCGCATGGATAGCCTCACGTACCGCGTCATTGCCGCGAAATGAAAACGACACATTGGACACGCCGCCGGAAATCAGCGCATGGGGCAGTTCCGCCTTGATATCGGCGCAGGCGCCGATAAAGTCCTGGGCATAGTTATTATGTTCATCGATGCCGGTCGCCACGGCAAAGATATTGGGGTCGAAAATAATGTCTTCCGGCGGAAAGCCCACGGTTTCGGTCAGGATACGGTAGGCCCGGCGGCAAATTTCTATCTTGCGCTGACGCGTATCCGCCTGCCCCTCTTCATCAAAGGCCATGACCACCACCGCGGCGCCGTAACGGCGCACCAGGCGGGCATGATGGATAAAGGCCGCCTCCCCTTCTTTCATGGAAATGGAGTTGACGATGCCTTTGCCCTGGATGCACTTCAGTCCCGCTTCGATCACGTCCCATTTGGACGAATCGATCATAATCGGCACCCGGGAGATATCCGGTTCCCCGGCAATCAGATTCAGGAAGCGCACCATGGCGGCCTGCGAATCCAGCATGCCTTCGTCCATATTGATATCAATGACCTGCGCGCCGCTTTCCACCTGCTGTAGCGCCACGGCCAGCGCTTCATTATATTTTTCTTCTTTAATCAGCCGCTTGAAGCGGGCCGAACCGGTAACGTTGGTGCGTTCGCCCACATTGACGAACAGGGTGTCTTTATCAATATTCAGCGGTTCAAGCCCCGCCAGGCGGCATGCTATGGGCCGGTCGGGCAGTACGCGCGGCGCTATGCCTTCAATCGCCCGCGCCATGGCGGCGATATGCTGCGGCGTGGTGCCGCAGCAGCCGCCCACGATGTTCAGATAGCCGGAACTCGCCCACTCCTTGATATGTCCAGCCATTTCGTCCGGGCCGAGATCGTATTCGCCAAAAGCGTTGGGCAAGCCGGCGTTGGGATGGGCGCTGACATAGCAATCGGAGATGCGCGATAGTTCGGCCACATACTGGCGCAGCTCATCGGGCCCCAGCGCGCAGTTCAAACCAAACGACAGCGGTTTTACATGCCGCAGCGAATTATAAAACGCTTCGGTGGTCTGGCCGGACAGGGTACGCCCCGACGCATCGGTAATTGTGCCGGAAATCATCACCGGCAGCTCGATGCCCATGACTTCGAATTCGGTTTCAATGGCAAAAATGGCGGCCTTGGCGTTCAGGGTATCGAAAATGGTTTCCACCATGATCAGATCCACCCCGCCTTCCACCAGCGCATGGATCGATTCCCGGTAAGCGCCGACCAGCTCATCGAAACCGACATTGCGGAACGCCGGATCGTTAACGTCCGGCGATATGGACGCGGTGCGGTTGGTGGGGCCCAATACGCCCGCCACATAGCGCGGTTTATCGGGGGTTCGCGCGCTCCATTCATCGGCGCATTGCCGCGCCAGGCGGGCGGCCGCGAAGTTAAGCTCGCCGACCAACGACTCCATATGGTAATCGGCCATGGCAATAGCGGTGGAGTTGAACGTATTGGTCTCCAGAATATCGGCGCCGGCCGCCAGATAGTCGGCGTGAATGGCCGAAATCACCTCGGGCTTGCTGAGCACCAGCAGGTCGTTATTGCCCTTCAAATCGCTTTGCCAATCGGCAAAGCGCGCGCCCCGGTAGTCAGCTTCCTCTAACCGGTATCTTTGAATCATGGTGCCCATGCCGCCGTCCAGCACCAAAATGCGCTGCTCCAACTGCCGGCGCAGCCCGTCAACTCGATTGTTCACCATTACCCCATCCACCGCCGAAAAAAAATGTGTATTACGCCAAAATAGGCAGAACATCCTAGCATAAGTTAAGCGTGAACGACGGCGGGGTCTCATGAGACTTTTTCAGCTCGCCGCGCGCACTGATAAACAGACGCTTAAATGTAAGAAAAATGTTTCGCGCTACATTTGTTTTCTTGAACTGGATCACAATTAGCATGAAAAAACGACGATGCCAGTGGAAACCTCCATAAAAATCCGCATAATGTTACCGGTAACATAAATGAACTTATTACCTGGCCACGGAGCCTTACGATGACAACTACACCAAACCATATCTTCGTTTTAATGGGCGTTTCAGGCAGCGGCAAGTCCGTGGTGGCCAGTGCCCTGGCCCGTGAGCTTTCGGCCGCGTTTCTTGACGGCGATTTCCTGCATCCGCGCGCCAATATCGACAAGATGTCGGCAGGACACGCCCTGAATGACGACGATCGCGCGCCCTGGCTGGCGGCAATTAACGATGCGGCGTTTGCCATGCAGCGCACCAATGCCGTATCCATTATCGTCTGCTCGGCGCTGAAAAAACATTACCGCGACCGCCTGCGTAAGGGTAACGGCAATCTTTCCTTTATTTATCTTAAAGGCGATTTCGAGGTGATCGAGGCGCGTATGAAAGCCCGCAAAGGCCACTTTTTCAAGAGCCAGATGCTGGTCACCCAGTTCGAGACCCTGGAAGAACCCGGCGCGGATGAAACAGACGTCGCCGTAATCAATATCGATCAGCCGGTGGAACAGGTGATCGCCGATACCGTCAACTACATCAAGAATTATAGCGACCAGCACGCCGGCTGAAAACAACGGGTAAGCAGGCGCGCCTGCCGGCCGATGGCTTGAAGAGATAGCCCATCGCCCAGCCGGCGCAATACCCGGCCGGGGCGATGCCAGACGCGTCCGGCCATTTCGGACTATAATAGCTGAAACGATTCAACTTATTATTTTCACCCGCCATGATGGCGCGGATATAACTCTGTGGTTTCCCGGCGCGCTGCCGGCGCACCATTGGCATGACGACCTCCGGGCTGCTTCGCTACCTATACATTTTATAATAAAAGCGCCTCAGCGGCTTGCCGGGCGGCCAGGTCACCAAATTCCGCAGTTCAACGCGATCCCGCCCAGGCATGGACCGTTTTGAATCGTTCAAACTTAAGTGAGGCAATGATGAATCCTACCGTAGCCCGTGTGACGCAACGCGTCATCGAACGTTCCAAACCCACCCGCACTGCTTATCTGGCGCGTATTGACGCCGCGCGGTCAAAAACGGTGCACCGCTCGCAGTTGGCCTGCGGCAACCTGGCCCACGGCTTCGCCGCCTGCCAGCCCGCGGATAAAGCGGCGCTGAAAAGCATGACCCGCAATGATATCGCCATTATCAACTCCTATAACGATATGCTCTCCGCCCACCAGCCTTACGAGCACTATCCCGAACGCCTGAAAAACGCGCTGCACGGCGTTGGCGCGGTGGGCCAGGTGGCCGCAGGGGTGCCGGCCATGTGCGATGGCGTGACCCAGGGCCAGGACGGCATGGAGTTGTCGCTGATGAGCCGCGAGATTATTGCAATGTCGGCGGCGATTGGCCTGTCGCATAATATGTTCGACGGCGCTTTATATCTGGGCATATGCGATAAAATCGTCCCGGGGCTGGTCATGGCGGCGTTATCCTTCGGCCACCTACCCGCGGTGTTTGTTCCCGCCGGCCCAATGCCCAGCGGCCTGCCGAACAAAGAGAAAGTCCGCGTCCGCCAGCTGTATGCCGAAGGCAAGCTGGACCGCGAAGGCATGCTGGAAGCGGAAGCGGCGTCTTATCATAGCGCCGGCACCTGTACGTTTTACGGCACCGCCAATTCCAACCAGATGGTGATGGAAATGATGGGCCTGCATTTGCCCGGCTCGTCGTTTATCCAGCCGAATACGCCGCTGCGCGATGCGCTGACCGACGCCGCCGCCATCCAGGTCACCCGCCTGACGGAAAATAGCGGTAATTACCTGCCCATCGGCCAATTGGTGGATGAGAAAGTCATCGTCAACGGCATTATCGCGTTACTGACCACCGGCGGTTCGACCAACCATACCATGCACCTCGTGGCCATGGCTCGCGCCGCGGGCATTATCATCAATTGGGATGATTTCTCCGAATTGTCCGACGCGGTCCCCTTGCTGTCGCGCATTTACCCCAATGGTCCGGCGGATATCAACCAATTCCACGATGCGGGCGGCGTGCAGTTGGTAATCCGTGAACTGCTGAAAGGCGGCTTGCTCAATGAAGAAGTCAATACCATCGCCGGTTTCGGCTTAAGCCGCTACACCATGGAACCCTGGCTGGACGAGGGTAAGCTCGCCTGGCGCGAAAGTACCGAAATCTCTCTCGACCCGAAAGTCATTTCCAGCCTTGAAAACCCGTTCGAACACCACGGCGGTACCAAGGTGTTGGACGGCAACCTGGGCCGGGCGGTCATGAAAACGTCCGCGGTGCCCATAGCCAATCAGGTTATCGAAGCGCCGGCGGTGGTATTTGAAAGCCAGCATGACGTGGGGCCGGCTTTTGACGCCGGCGAGCTGAACAAAGATTGCGTCATCGTCGTGCGTTATCAAGGCCCGCGAGCCAACGGCATGCCGGAGCTGCATAAATTGATGCCGCCGCTGGGCGTGTTGCTGGATCGGGGATATAAAATTGCCCTGGTGACCGACGGACGCCTGTCCGGCGCGTCGGGTAAAGTGCCTTCGGCGATCCACGTTACGCCCGAAGCCTATAACGGCGGCTTAATGGCCAAAATGCGTACCGGCGATAGAGTGCGCGTTAATGGGGTGACCGGTGAATTATCGTTACTGGTGGACGACGCCGAACTGGCGCAGCGGGTGGTTGCACAGCCCGATTTAAGCGCCGAGCATATCGGCTGCGGCCGGGAGCTGTTCGGCGCCCTGCGCAGCCAGCTGTCCGGTGCCGAACAGGGCGCCAGCTGCATTACCTTCTAACCTGGTGCCATTTATCTGAGCGCTACGCCGTGGCGCGCTGACATATAGTAGCGCGCCGCGGCCAATCATCCCCTGACCGCCGGTGTTTAATCCAGGGTCGGATTCATTTTCTTCAAATCAAATGGCGTAATCTGGTATACGTAATAGTTAAGCCAATTGGCGAACAATAGGTGCCCGTGACTGCGCCAGCTGGCTTTGGGGGGCAGTTCGGGATTGTCATTGGGGAAATAATTCGCCGGTATGGCGGGATTAAGGCCGCTGGCCAGATCGCGATGATATTCGCTGGCCAGCGTCAGCGCGTCGTATTCGGGGTGGCCGGTCACGAAGGCCAGGCGTTTATCCGGGCTGGCGAACAGGTAGGCGCCGGTTTGTTCGGACTCCGCAAGGATTTCCAGATCGGTATGCTGGCGAATAATCTGCGTCGGGAAATCCGCATAACGGGAATGGGGCGCCAGGAAGGTTTCATCAAAGCCGCGGGTCAGCAAGGCATGGGGTTTTAGGGTTTGATGCTGGAACACGCCCGCCAGCTTGTCCCTGCGGGTCATTTTGGGAATATCGTACAGAATATTCAGCGCGGCTTGTACCGCCCAACAAACAAACAGCGTTGACGTCACGTGGCCCTTGGCCCATTGCAATACGCGATCGATCTGCGGCCAGAAAATCACATCCCGGAAATCCACCAGGCCCAACGGCGCGCCGGTAACCACCAACCCATCGAAATTTTCGTTTTGAATATCTTCAAAATCGCAATAAAACGTATTGAGATGTTCCGCCGGGGTATTCTTCGATTCATGATTATCAATACGCAGCAGTTGGATATCAATTTGCAGCGGGGAATTGGACAGCAGCCGCAGAAATTGATTTTCCGTTTCGATTTTTTTGGGCATCAGGTTGAGTATCAGCACCTTTAATGGGCGAATTTCCTGGGTGCGGGCGCGGGAAGACGTCATGACAAAGACATTTTCATTGCGCAAAAAATCTACAGCTGGCAACTCATCAAGAACCCGAATCGGCATAACCTTAGAACCTCAAAGCATACGTTTATACGTTTAGACATCCAGATGCCTGAAGATACAGCTTTTACCGAATGATGTCGAGTGTTCAGCCATTAGTTGAAAATGTTTCATCTTAAGCGTTAATTTTGCTTAACCACTAGTCCTTCTCGGCCCACAGGGCGCGCTCGTTTAACATCGTGATAAACGGCAATACCATGGGAGCATGGTCGCAAGCGTGCCGATACAGCAGCCAGGTTTTGTTTTTAACCGCCTGGCCGTCTACGCTTATCGGCAAGCGGTAAAGCGTCTCCGGCAGCGGCAGATAGCTGGAGATAATGGCATATCCCAAGCCATGATTGACCATCGCCAGGCAGACCTCCAGCTTATCCACCGTCATGGCCACGCGCGGCGCAAGGACAAAGTTGGCGTTCCACCAGCGCTCTATAAGCTGGGTAATATGCGGGCCGTGATGTATCTTGATTTGCGGTAGATGGGGCAGCAGGCCGAAATCGACTTCATGCTGGCTTATCAAATAGTAGTTATCCTCATCGATAAGCTGCTTGCCTTCCTTCCAGTTAAAGTCGTCTTTCACCAGGGCCAGATCAATCTCATCGCGCTGCAGGCGGTGGAATATCTCTTCGCTATAACCGCTGATCAAGTGCAGGCTGACCCCGGGATATTGCTGGCGAAAACGCGCCAGCAGTTCCGGCAGCCGATAGGCGGCGTAATTACTGGAGACGCCGATACGCAGTTCCCCCTGCTGTTGTTCGTTCAGGGTATGCAAATTGATCTTCAACTGCTGCAAATCGCGCAATATCTTTTCCGCATGGCTGGCCAGATATTCGCCCTGCGCGCTGAAGACCAGGCCTTTGCCGCCATCATCGAATAGCTTAATCGCCAATTTACGTTCAATTTGCCGCAGGCGATAACTCAGCGCCGGCTGCGAGGTATAGAGATGCCCGGCCGCGCGGGTGATATTTTTATGTTGATAAACCGTTCGGATAATCAACCAATCCTTTTCGTTCATCGTTTATTCCAGATTGTCGTGATAAGCCACTATAAAATATTTTATGGTTCTGGCCTAGCGGCCATAAAAACACTTAATTGGGATTACGCGCTGGAATCCTCTATATCTGACCTGTAAGCCGTGATATACGGGCCTTAGCCGCACGGTGACAGGCACCAAGATAGGGATAAAGCATGAATCAACGCACCATTTTAGAGCAAAAGAATAAAATTATTTATGCCATTGATGATTTGGCGCCTGAATCCAAGCGCCTGGCGCTACAGATCCACGCCAATCCCGAACTCAGTTTTGCGGAAATACAGTCCGCCGCAGCCCTGGTCGCGCCTTTACGCGCGGCGGGTTTTCACATTGAGCAGCCCCTCGGCGGTTTGGCCACCGCGTTTCGCGCCACCTTTGACAGCGGCAGGCCCGGCCCGACCATAGCCTTGCTTGCGGAGTACGACGCATTGCCCGGCCTGGGCCACGGCTGCGGCCATAACCTAATCGGCACCGCGTCCATCACCGCCGCGCTGGCCCTTAAATCCGCTTTTACCAAACTAAACGGCTGCCTGCTGGTAGTAGGTACGCCGGCGGAGGAAGAGGGAGGCGGTAAAATCATTCTGGCCGACGGCGGCATTTTCGATAACGTGGATGCGGTGATGATGGTGCATCCGCGGGACAAAACCATGGTTAACCGCGGCGGTCTGGCCTGCGTGGATGCCATCTTCAAATTCTTTGGCAAAGCGTCGCACGCCGCCTCCGCGCCGCAAAAAGGCATTAGCGCGCTGGATGCGGTAATTCATACTTTTGTGGGTGTTAACGCGCTGCGCCAGTTTTTTACCGATGATGTGCGGGTGCACGGCATTATTACCGACGGGGGTAGCGCCACCAATATCGTGCCGGCCTACGCCGAAGCAAAATTCCTGATGAGGGCCGCCACGGTCAAGGGTCTGGCCCCGGTCAGGGAGAAGGTGTTTGCCGCCGCCCAGGGCGCCGCGGATATGAGCGGTGCGCGGCTTGAAATCGAACCGGGATTAACCTATGCCGAGCGCATTAATAACCAGGCGCTGGCCGCCGGTTTCCAGCGCAATCTGGAGCAACTGGGCATCGAGGTGTTTCCGGCGCCGGTGAATGGTGGCATTGGCTCCTCGGATATCGGTAATGTCAGCCAGATAGCGGCGACGATCCATCCTTATATCCGTATCGGCGATGTGTTTCCGCATACCCCGGAGTTCGTCGAGGCGGCCCGTTCGCCGGCCGGGTTGGACGGTATGGTGCAGGCGGCTAAAGGCCTGGCGATGACGGTAGTCGACCTGTGTCTGGATGATGCGTTATTACATACGGTACGCGATGAATTTTCACGCTGGAAACTCAGCACTCAAATACGGCGGGAGAAATAATAATGAAAATATTCTGGGCACTGGCGATCGCAGGTTTGGCCATCGGTTGTTCCGTGGCGCAAGCGGCGGATGATACGATCCGGATTGGCGCCGACCTGACCTACCCGCCATTTCAATACCGCGAGGCCGACGGTACGCCGCGCGGCTTTGAGATCGATATTACCAATGCCGTTTGCCAGGCGATGTCGGTTAAATGCCAGTTTGTCGTCAGCAGTTTCGATGCGGAAATTCCTTCTTTATTAGCGAAAAAAGTGGACGTGATTTCGCCGTTGGGCGCCACGGAAAAGCGCAGAAAAGCCATTGATTTCAGTGATTTTATTTATCACATTCCCACCCGGCTGGTCATTCGCAAGGGCAGCAATCTGTTGCCCGAAGTTTCCTCTTTGCAAGGCAAACATATCGCGGTGCAGCAGGGGACCATCCAGGAAATGTTCGCCAATCAATTCTGGGCCGCGAAGGGGATCGATATCGTGCCCTATGCCGACCAGGATATGATTTACCAGGATCTGGCTGCGGGACGGCTGGATGGCGCATTAAGTCCCGCGGTGGCGGTCACGTTCGGCTTCCTGAACAAACCCGAGGGGAAGGATTTTACGCTAGCCGGTCCTGAAGTACGCGACGATAAGTTGTTCAGCATCGGGTCGGCTTATGGTTTTCGCAAAGGCGATGACAAAATCAAAGCGTTGTTAAACGAAGGCCTGGCGAAAATCAAAGCGGATGGCACCTGGGAGAACATCAAAGAGCACTATTTTGGCGATATCGACCTGTCGGTCCATCAACCGGAGCAGGCGAATGCTGCGCACTGAGCTCGATTCTGACCAACTGCTGCCGCTGATGGACGATCTGCTGCGGCAGTTTTCGCGGTTGCACCGGTTATCCGGCAGCGACGATGCCGAGCACTCCGCGCGTTATATCGTCGATTTGTTATACCGGTACGGCTTGGCGCCGCGGCTGGAACAATGTTCCCTGCTGCTGAGCAATCCGCTGTCCGGCGGCTTGCAATTGCCCGGCTATCCGGACTGGTCCTGCGAGGCCAAGACCCGTTCGTTTTCGGCCCATTGTTCCGAGGGTGCCGAAGGGGAGTTATTTTACGATGCGCGCTCGCTGGACGTCATCGCGGATATTCAATTGGCGCAATGGTCCGCCCAGGTGCGGGATAAAATTGTGATTGCCGATCAAGGATTTGAACATTATGTCCAGCGTCTGGATGCCGCCGGCGCGCGGGGTTTGGTTCATATATGGGGTTCCGCCGAGCCGGCGCTGCATGAGGAGACCGTCGGGCCGATCTGGGGCACGCCGGTGCCCGACGATCGTCAGCGTTATCCCCGTTTACCGGTTATTTCGCTTAATCAACAGAAGGGACGGCAGCTCCTGGATCTGTGCGCCCAGCATTCCGGCGCGCCGATCGCCCGGATCTATACCGAGCTGGAAACGGGCGTGGCCACCTGTAGCCTGCCGGTAGTGGATATTCCGGGGAAAAGTTCCGAGTTCGTTTTGCTTTCTTCGCATTATGATTCCTGGCATGAGGGCGTCACCGATAACGCTACCGGTAATGCGTTATGCCTGGCTATGGCCGTCCATTTCCAGCAGTTGGCCACGGCGGATATGAAGCGCGGTTTGCGCATCGCCTGGTGGCCGGGGCATTCCAATGCCCGTTACGGCGGTTCAACCTGGTATGCCGATCGTTATCGTCAGCAGTTGGGAGCGCAATGCGTGGCGCATATTAATGTTGATTCTCCCGGCTGCATGGATGCGCTGCAGGTAGTGGTTAATGCCAGCGGCGCCGAAGATGCCGCTTTCCTGCAACGGGCGGTTCAGCACGTTACGGGGCGGCCCGCGCAGCGGATTATGCCGTTGGGTAAAGGCGGCGATCAATCGTTTTGGGGTAGCGGGCTGCCGCTGCATTTTGCCTTGCGCGAGGAGCCGTTTGAGAAAAACTCGCTTTCGCCCGGCAGCGGCGGAGGCTGGTGGTGGCATACCGGGGAGGATAGTTACGATAAAGTCAGTTTGGAGATCCTGTGGCGTGATTGCCGGATCCATGAGTATTGGTTAAATGAGTTGCTGACCCTGACGGCGCTGCCGCTGGATCCGCTGCGCTATCGGGATCGGTTGTGTGATGAGTTGCGTGAACTGCAGGCAATGTTGGATCCCGCGTTTGATCTGGACCCGCTGGTGGATGCCATGGATGCATTGGCGGTGGATCTGCAGCAGGTGACCGCGCTGTGGCAAGATGATGCCTGCCGTTGGCAGGCGGCGCTCAGGGAGGTGTTGGCGTTATGGCATCGTCTACGTTATAGCTCCACCGATGATTTTCATTATGATCTTAGCTATCACGGCGGCGCGTTTCCCGGTTTGCGAATTCTCACCGACAGTGCCGATCGGGCGACGCCGGAAATGTTTTTGATGATGACGACGCAGTTTTATCGCCAGCGGGATAGGGCGTTGGATTTAATATCGCGCAGCGCTCAGGTGCTTCGTTTGGCTTTGCTGTCGGTTTAGTAGATGAAAAAGCCCTCTGTTTTCACAGAGGGCTTATCAATTGGATGCCTGGCAGTTCCCTACTCTCGCATGGGGAGACCCCACACTACCATCGGCGCTACGGCGTTTCACTACTGAGTTCGGCATGGGGTCAGGTGGGACCAC
>JAATFX010000130.1 GCA_015654925.1 Enterobacterales bacterium
AGGTCTGTTTGCCAGGGATTACTTATGGGCACTTAAGAAGGAAATTCGTCGAAGAAGTGATGGTAGACTATCGCTTTTACTTGAACAACTTTACTAAAATGGCTTACATAAATAGGTCTGTACTACAAACCGTTGACGCTATTTACTCATAATCCCCGGGCCAGCGCAAGCTTTATTATCATCAGGCGCCCAGGCCGGGGGAACTAACGCCGCGCCCGCGCCAGACCCAAGACCCAGTTAATTGCCCGCCGCTGGGAAGCCCAGGCGCCTCGCATTGGTGCAAATCCTTCATGCGCGCACCAAAAACGTGCCCCATTGCCCAGTTTATGGCCTAAAGCCATGTTAAAAATATGTTAGTTCACTGATTGGGCGGGCTGCTGCCATTTTGGCATCCCATTTGCTATATCAAGTTCGTCGTACGGTCAGTGGCGCTAAGCCAACCGCCTTTTAAGGATGCGCAGCAAAGGTGCATCAAAACCATTAGCTTTAATTTTCTGCCTCACAGGATGCTTTATGAAAAAAATGATGATTTCTACGTTGGTTGCCGCGGCCACGCTGTTTGCGCTAGCCAACCAGGCACATGCAGGCACGACGTTGGATGCGGTGAAAAAGAAAGGTTTTGTGCAATGCGGTATCAGCGATGGTTTGCCGGGTTTTTCCTATGCCGATGCCAACGGTAAATTCACCGGTATCGATGTGGATGTTTGCCGCGCCGTAGCCGCGGCCGTTTTTGGCGATGATACCAAAGTTAAATATACCCCCCTGACCGCCAAAGAGCGTTTCACCGCCCTGCAATCCGGCGAAGTGGACATCCTGTCGCGCAATACCACCTGGACGTCTTCCCGCGACTCGTCCATGGGCATGGTATTCGCCGGCGTTAACTATTACGACGGCATCGGCTTCCTGACCCATAAGAAAGCCGGGCTGAAAAGCGCTAAAGATCTGGACGGCGCCACCGTATGTATCCAGGCCGGCACCGATACCGAGCTGAACGTGGCCGACTATTTCAAAGCCAATAAAATGCAATTTACCCCGGTGACCTTCGACCGTTCGGACGAAAGCGCCAAAGCGCTGGAATCCGGCCGTTGCGATACCTTATCCTCCGACCAGTCCCAGCTTTACGCGCTGCGTATCAAATTGGGCAAACCGGATGATTATGTCGTATTGCCGGAAGTGATTTCAAAAGAACCGCTGGGCCCGGTGGTGCGCCGCGGTGATGACGATTGGTTTACCATTGTCAAATGGTCGCTGTATGCCATGCTGGATGCGGAAGAAATGGGCGTAACCTCGAAAAATGTCGACCAAATGGTCGCCAACCCGCTGACGCCTGATATGGCCCATCTGCTGGGTAAAGAAGGCAACTTCGGCGAACAGCTGAAATTGCCGAACGATTGGGCGTTTAAAATCATTAAGCAGGTCGGCAACTACAGTGAAATTTTCGATCGTAACGTTGGTGCGGGCAGCGAGCTGAAAATCAAACGCGGCCTGAATGCATTATGGAATCAAGGCGGCATCCAATACGCGCCGCCGGTTCGTTAATCACC
Organism: Enterobacterales bacterium; assembly: GCA_015654925.1. Classification (GTDB taxonomy): domain Bacteria; phylum Pseudomonadota; class Gammaproteobacteria; order Enterobacterales; family Enterobacteriaceae; genus Acerihabitans. The sequence goes on from JAATFX010000130.1 coordinate 1,545, forward strand.
CCAGCCACAGTGCAGAAACACCGGCATCGTATGCCGGTGTTTCTGTCAGATTATTTCACTCTGAGGCTTCCCACATGCAACAACGCCAAACCGTAAAAGGTGCCTTCTCGTTGACCAACCCTGCGGTTCGCGCCTGGATTTACCAGATATTGGCCGTCGTGGTGTTTCTCGTTTTCGGCGGCTACATCCTGCACAATACCCTGACCAATCTCAACAACCGCGGCATTACTTCCGGTTTCGGCTTTTTAACCGACTCCGCCGGCTTCGGCATCGTGCAACATCTGATCCCGTTTGAACAGGGCGACACCTACGGCCGGGTGTTTATAGTCGGATTACTGAATACCTTATTGGTTTCCGCTCTTTGCATTGTTTTTGCTTCTTTTATCGGTTTTTTTGTCGGGCTCGCCCGGCTGTCGGAGAATTGGCTGTTACGCAAACTTTCTACGATTTATATCGAAATTTTCCGTAATATCCCGCCGCTGCTGCAAATCTTTTTCTGGTATTTTGCCGTACTGCGCAATTTGCCCGGTCCGCGTCAGGCGGTTAATGCTTTTGACCTGATGTTTTTGAGCAACCGCGGCTTATATATGCCCTTGCCTACGGCGGGCGAAGGTGCTATCGCCACGCTGGCGGCACTAGTGCTGGCCATCGTCGTGTCGGCGGCGTTGTTCCGGGTGAACCGCCGCCATCAGATGGCGACCGGTGAACTGCGGCGCAGCTGGCCCTGGATCATCGTACTGCTGATTGCCTTGCCCGGCATAGCCCAGCTAGTGGCCGGCGCGGCCATCCATTGGGATTTGCCGCAGCTGCGCGGATTTAATTTTCGCGGCGGCATGGTGCTGATTCCCGAACTGGCGGCGTTGACCCTGGCATTGTCGGTTTACACCTCGACCTTTATCGCCGAAGTGATCCGCTCAGGAATTCAATCCGTGCCGTACGGCCAGCACGAAGCGGCCCGGTCGCTGGGTTTGCCGAATCCGGTGACCCTCAATCAGGTTATTTTGCCGCAGGCAATGCGCGTCATCATTCCTCCCCTGACCAGCCAGTATTTGAATATCGTCAAGAACTCGTCGCTGGCGGCCGCCATCGGTTACCCGGATATGGTGTCCTTGTTCGCCGGTTCGGTGCTCAACCAGACCGGACAAGCCATTGAAACTATCGCCATCACCATGTCGGTATATTTGATTATCAGCCTGGCGATTTCGTTTTTAATGAATATTTACAACCAGCGTAAAGCTTTGGTTGAGCGCTAAGAGACACTTATGACTATGACCTTGAATCCGCAAGAACCCATAGCGACAGCGTCGCGAAGCCGGCTGGCCCTTGCAGTGCTCTGGATGCGCCAGAATTTATTTTCCAGTATCGGCAATAGCCTGTTGACGCTGTTTTGCTTGTGGCTATTATGGATCATCATTCCGCCATTGATTAACTGGCTGATACTACAGGCAAATTTCGTGGGTTCCACCCGCGCTGATTGCACCCGCGACGGCGCTTGCTGGGTGTTTATCCACGCCCGCTTCGGCCAGTTTATGTATGGCCTCTATCCCTTTGGCGAACGCTGGCGCATTAACCTGACCCTGGTAGTCGGCCTGCTGAGCCTGCTGCCCATGTTCTGGCGCGCCATGCCCAGGCGTGGACGTTATATCGCCTGCTGGGCGGTGGTATTTCCCATTTTTACCTGGGTGATGCTGTACGGCGGATTTTTCGGCTTATCCCGGGTGGAAACCCGCCAGTGGGGCGGGCTGACCCTGACGCTTATCATCGCGGCGGTGGGTATCGCCGGCGCGCTCCCCCTGGGTATCATCCTGGCGTTGGGCCGGCGTTCGCATATGCCGGTGGTTAAATGGCTTTCCATTATCTTTATCGAGTTCTGGCGCGGCGTGCCGCTGATTACGGTGTTATTTATGTCGTCGGTTATGCTGCCGCTGTTCCTGGCCGAAGGTACCAATATTGATAAGCTGATCCGGGCTTTGGTAGGGGTCATCATGTTCCAATCCGCCTATGTGGCGGAAGTGGTGCGCGGCGGCTTGCAGGCCCTGCCCAAAGGCCAATACGAGGCGGCGGAGTCGCTGGCCTTGGGCTATTGGAAAACCCAGGGGCTGGTGATTTTGCCGCAGGCCCTGAAAATGGTAATCCCCGGCCTGGTCAATACCATTATCGCGCTGTTTAAAGATACCAGCCTGGTGGTAATTATCGGGCTATTTGATTTGTTCAGTAGCGTACAGCAGGCCACGGTTGACCCGGCCTGGCTCGGAATGTCGACGGAAGGTTATGTCTTTGCCGCGGCTGTTTATTGGATTTTTTGTTTTAGCATGTCCCGCTATAGCCAACATTTGGAAAAGCGCTTTCAAACCGGACATTCCTCCACGCATTGAGGTACCACATGAGCGAAAATAACGCCAACCAGCCTGACCGTTTGATGATTACGCTGGAAAATGTCAATAAATGGTACGGTCAATTCCATGTATTGAAAGATATCAATTTGCATGTGAAAGCCGGCGAACGCATCGTATTATGCGGCCCCTCGGGGTCTGGCAAGTCCACCACCATCCGTTGCATCAATCACCTGGAAGAACATCAGCAAGGGAAAATCGTGGTTGACGGCACCTTGCTGGACGATGACTTGCGCAATATCGAGCGCGTACGCACCGAAGTCGGCATGGTATTCCAGCATTTCAATCTGTTCCCGCATTTAACGGTGTTGCAAAACTGCACCCTGGCGCCAATCTGGGTGCGCAAAATGCCGAAAAAAGAGGCTGAAGAGCTGGCCATGCACTACCTGCAACGGGTGCGGATTGTCGAGCATGCCCATAAGTTTCCCGGCCAGCTATCCGGCGGCCAGCAGCAGCGGGTGGCCATCGCCCGGTCACTGTGCATGAAACCGAAGATCATGCTGTTTGATGAACCGACCTCGGCACTGGACCCGGAAATGGTGAAAGAGGTGCTTGATACCATGATCGGCTTGGCCAATGACGGCATGACCATGCTGTGCGTAACCCATGAAATGGGTTTTGCCCGCACCGTGGCCGATCGGGTGATCTTTATGGATCGCGGGGAGATCGTTGAACAATCCTCGCCGGACGAGTTTTTCACCCAGCCGAAATCGGAGCGCACCCGCGCCTTTTTGTCGCAGATCCTGCACTGATCCCGCATGCCGGCCCGGCCATCCGCCTCGGATGGCCGGGTTATTTGAGCAGCACTTCATACTGCGGATTGAATTCATCGAAAATCGGCAGCGCCGCCGCGCCCAGGGCCGCGGTATCGGTGCCGGTCATACCTATCCTTACCCGGCTGCCGTCCCGGTATTTACTGCGCACCGAGCTCAGCAGCGGCGACAGGCGCCTTACGATTTTCTCCAGCAGCGCCTGGGGCATCAGGCCGCCGATAATCACCGCCTCCGCATCAAACACGCATTCCAGGATATTGATCCCCTGGCGGGTGGCCGGCAGCGCCGACTCGACCCAGCGGTCAAAACAGGTTTCATCCACCGCCAGCAAATCGTCGGGCATGGCGGTCATCGGGTCCAGACCACAGGCCTCGTAAGCCGCTTGCAGGGATAAATAACGTTCCAGGCAGCCATGATTGCCGCAATAACAGGACCGTCCCTCCGGCTGTACCACCATATGCCCCACTTCTCCGGCGTTATGCGCGTGGCCGGTATAAATATGGCCGTCGGTAAAGATCCCCGCGCCCAGCCCGGTACCGATATAGAGATAAATAAATGAATCCAGCTGCTTGGCCACCCCGTGAAACCGCTCGCCGATGGCCGCGACGGTGGCGTCATTTTCCAGGGTGACCGGCAATCCGGTAGCGGCCGACAGCTCCGCCTCCACATCCACGTTTTCCCAGCCATGCAGCGTGGTCGGTCCTTGGGACGAGAGCCCTTCGACGCCAAACGGCCCCGGCATCACAACGCCGATGCCCAGCATTTTGCCCCAGTCGATGGGAGCCTGCCGTTTCATTTCCGCCAACAGCATCTTAATCAATCCCAGGGTTGCACCGGGCTGGGGCTTTTGCACCAAACAAAGGCGCCTGAAGCGCACATTGCCGGTAAGATCCACCAGCACAATCAATAAGGTTTGATGATCGAGATGGATGCCGATGGAGTAGGCGCTGTCCGGATTAAGGGTAACGGGTACCGCCGGCTGCCCCCGGCCTCCCACGCGGCGCGGCAGATGGGAGGACAAAATTCCGGCTTGCCCGAGTTCCGCCACGATGTTGGATACGGTTTGGGGAGTCAGCGCCGTCAGACGCGCCAGCTCGGCGCGCGTTAATTCGCCGTTCAGCCGGATAGCCTCGATGACCACGCGGCGGTTATGCGCCCTGGCATGCTCCAGATTGGTTCCCGATGTTCTCATTAGTCCCTACCGCCTGCTACCGTTGCGTCAGTATGTGCAGATGTTTTATAGCAATCAAATTGATTTATTAATCGCCTTGGACAAATTTCGGCATGAGGATTGCACAGTTGATCGCCAGTAACGGCAACTTAGGCCTTAATGTTAAAAAAATGTGGCGAGATATCGGTCACAAGGTGAGATGTTGGCCATTGCTTTCGGCCATTAAAGCAATCAAATTGATTTAATAACTACACACCCCCGCAATCTGATTCCGGAGAGATAATGAAAATGAAGAGAATATATCCCGCCCTGACGCTGTGCGCGCTGTCGGTCATCTCGCTGGGACTGTCGGCATCGGCCCTGGCTAACACCAAGATCAACGCGCTGTTTATGACCCAGGCCGCCTATAGCGAAAGCGATATCCGCGCCATGACCACCGATTTCACCCAGCAGCATCCTGATATCGACGTAAACCTGGAGTTTGTGCCTTACGAAGCCTTGCACGATAAAATCGTGGCGGCCCGCGGCGCCGGCGGCAATGGTTATGATGTTGTATTGTTCGATGCCATCTGGCCGGCGGAATTCACCAAGTTCGGCTTATTGCAGGACGTTACGGCGCGGATTAATACCGCCGATAGCCAAAAGATTTTTCCCGGCGCCATGAGCACCGTAACCTATCAGGATAAAGTCTGGGGCCTGCCGTGGATATTGGACACCAAATATCTGTATTACAATAAAGCCATGCTCGCCAAAGCCGGGATCACCACCCCGCCGCAAACCTGGCAACAGGTGGAGCAGCAGTCCGAGATTTTAAAACAAAAAGGCATTGTTAAATATCCGCTGGTCTGGAGCTGGTCGCAGGCCGAAGCGCTGATTTGCGATTACACCACGCTGGTCTCGGCCTTCAAGGGCCAATTCTTCGAACAAGGCAAACTGAACTTTACCAATCCCGGTGCCATGCAGGCCGTCAATTATATGAAAGAGACGCTGGATAAAGGCCTGACCAACCCTAATTCCCGCGAATATCTGGAAGAAGATGTTCGTAAAGCCTTCTCCAACGGCGATGCCGCTTTTGCGCTGAACTGGACCTACATGTACAACATGGCCAACGATCCGAAGCAAAGTAAAGTGGCCGGCGATGTCGGTATCGTACCGGCGCCGGGTTCCACGGCCGGCGGCGTCTCCGCGGTCAATGGCTCCATGGGCCTGGGCATTGCCAAAGCCAGCCAGCATCCCGACCAGGCGTGGCAGTACATCAGCTATATAACGTCGCAGCCGGTACAGGATAAATACTCCCGGCTGAGCCTGCCCATCTGGAAGTCTTCGTATGACGATCCGAAAGTTCAGCAAGGCCAGGAACCGGTCATCGCCGCGGCGAAACAATCCCTGAACGTGATGTTATCGCGCCCTGAAATCCCCGCTTATTCACAGCTGTCCAGTTTGCTGCAACAAAATCTGCAGCAAGTGCTGCAAAATCAGGCGACGCCGGACGCGGCCATGCAGGCGGCCACCAAAGGCGCGGAACGTTTGCGTTAAGGATGTTTATGCTCAGTTTGCCACAACGTGAGCGTCGTCAGGCATGGGTGCTGTTAGCACCCATGCTGGTGATGATGTTTTTGCTGACCGCCTGGCCGCTGGCCAGGACCCTCTGGCTCAGCTTTACCGACGCCGCGCTGATTGACAGCGGGGTCATGCCCGCCTATATCGGTTTCGCCAATTATCTGTATGCCCTCACCGATCCGGATTTCCTGGCATCCCTGGCGCGCACCCTCTACTTCACCGTGGTATCGGTGGCGGTGGAAGGGGTGCTGGGCGTACTGGTGGCGCTGCTGCTCAATCAGCACTTCTATGGCCGCGGCGTATTGCGCGTACTGGTGATCCTGCCCTGGGCGCTGCCGACCATTGTTAACGCCATGATGTGGCGGCTTAATTTTAATCCCGACTACGGCAGCATCAACGCGCTGCTGACCCAAACCGGTCTGATAGACCACTACCGCAGCTGGCTGGGGTCCCCCGACTCGGCGATGAATTCGGTCATGATTGCCGATATTTGGAAGAACTACCCGCTGGTGACTTTGTTGACGCTGGCGGCGCTGCAATCCATCCCCGAGGACCTGTACGAGGCGGCGCGCATCGACGGCGCCGGCGCCTGGCGCCGTTTTCGCGCCATTACCCTGCCGGCTATCCTGGCGCCGCTGGGCGTGGCGCTGATCTTAAGAACCATCGACGCGTTTAAAATCTTCGACATCATTTATGTCATGACCCGCGGCGGTCCGGTGGACAGCACCAAGACCCTGAGCTTTTTTGTCTATCAGGAATCCTTTAGCTACCTGCGCGCCGGCAGCGGCGCCGCCTATGCCATCCTGATGACTATCTTGTGCGGCGTGCTGATTGCCATTTATATGTTGATGTTAGCGCGCCAGCGCCGGCGGGGGATCGAAGAATGAAACGTCATATTCGCGTTATTTTACGCTACGCGGCGGCCATCATCCTGGCAATCACCATTCTGGCGCCCATGCTCTGGCTGTTTTTGATGAGCGTCAGCTCGTCGGCGGACCTGGCGCGCGTTCCCCTGGAATGGCTGCCGCGCCAGTGGGATTTCAGCCGTTATACCCGGCTGTTATCGCTGGAGCCGGGCCAGCCGGGCGAACTGTTTTTGCATGCCCTGGGCAACAGTATTCTTACCGCCACCGGCGCCACGGTGATTTCCTTGCTGCTGGCCCTGCCGGCCGCGTTTAGTTTTTCCCGTTATCCCGGCCGCGAAGGCTGGCTAATGGGCAGCCTGGCGATTTATATGGTGCCGCCGGTAGCTTTCGTGCTACCGCTCTACTTTGTCCTGCAACAGCTGTCGCTGCTTAACACGCATCTCGGGCTGGTTCTGGTTTACTGTTCGCTGATCCTGCCCTTCCTGACCTGGATGCTGAAAAATCAGTTCGACGCCTTGCCGCTGGATATTGAACAAGCCGCCCGCCTCGACGGCCTGCGTTTCTGGCAGGTATTGCTGCGCATTACCCTCCCCCTGGCCAAGCCGGCTGTGGCCGCTTCGGCGGTGTTCGGCTGGCTGCTGGCCTGGGATGAATTTTTTTACGCCCTGCTGTTTACCAATAATATCGCGGCGCAAACGCTGCCGGTCACTATTGCAGGCTTTACCGCCGGCAGGGCGACGGACGATGGCCTGATCGCCGCCGTCGGTATCCTGGCCTCGGTGCCCCCGCTGTTTATCGCTATTTGGCTGCAAAAGTCCCTGGTGAGCGGTTTAGCCAGCGGCGGCAGCAAAGGTTAAAAATAAAGGATGATGTGGACACTGCCATGCTAAAACCTGCGAGCGACGCCACGCTGTATGTGGTCGGTAATATCAATATTGATCTGATTATGGGCACGCTGCACCAATGGCCTGCCCGGGGAACCGAGGCAATGTTGGAACACAGCGCGCTGCGTCCGGGCGGCTCGGCCGGCAACTGCGCGCTGGCGCTGGCGGCGCTGGGAACGCCGCACCGGGCGGTGGCCAACCAGGGGGACGATCATTTTTCCAGCTGGCTGGCGGGTTATTTTGCCGACAGCGCTCCCTTCTGGCCGCGTTATGCCTGCGAAACATCCTTGACCGTGGGCCTGACCCATCCCGACAAAGAACGCACCTTTTTCAGCAACCAGGGGCATATCGTGCGCCTGTGCCGGCAAGACGTACTGATGCAACTGCCGCCCCGCGCCGCGCCGGGGGATATCGTACTGCTGTGCGGCACGTTCCTCTGCCTGCGGCTATTCGACGATTATCCCGAACTGCTGGCCGCGCTGCGCCACCGGGGATTTCAAATCGCGGTGGATACCGGCTGGCCGCCGGAAGGCTGGAGCGACGGGCTGCGCCAGCAAATCGCCCGCTGGCTCGGCTATTGCGACTATTTATTGTTAAATGAAGTGGAAACGCTTGGGCTGGCGCAGAGCGCCGATTTGCCCCTGGCCGGCCAGCGTCTGGCGGCGCAGTTGGCCGCCGGCGGCGCCTGCGTGATCAAACGCGGCGGCGACGGCGCCATGGTATGCGATGCGCAGGGGGTATTGTCCTGCGCCGCCGACGCGGTGGCCATTGTGGATACCATCGGCGCCGGCGACAGCTTTAATGCCGGTTTCCTGAGCGCCCTGCTTTACGGCTATAACCGACGACAGGCGCTGCGCTGGGGCATACGTGTCGCCAGCCAGGCCATCAGCAGCTCGCCACGTCAGTACCCTGACCGGGCTTCCCTACAATCCTTTGCCGGGGAGGAGTAATCCATGGCTAGCGTAGAATTAGTGAAAGTCGCCAAACGTTATGGCAAACATAACGTACTCAACCCGCTGGATTTAACCATTGCCGACGGTAGTTTTACCGTGCTGGTTGGCCCTTCCGGCTGCGGCAAATCCACCCTGCTGCGCCTGCTGGCCGGACTGGATACGGTATCGGACGGCGATATTTTTATCGATGAACAGCGGATTAACGATCTGGACCCGGCGGATCGGGACATTGCCATGGTGTTTCAGAGCTATGCGTTATATCCCCATCTGACGGTGGCGGAAAACCTGGCGTTCCATATGCAGGTAAAAAAAGTGCCGCGCCCGCAGCAACAGACCAAGGTGGAGCAGGTTGCCCGCATGCTGGGCATTGAACGCTTGTTGCAGCGGCTGCCCAAAGCATTGTCCGGCGGCCAGCGCCAGCGCGTGGCCATGGGGCGGGCGATGGTGCGCAATCCGCGGGTATTTTTATTTGACGAGCCGCTGTCCAATCTTGATGCCCAACTGCGTATGGAACTGCGGGCCGAAATCAAGTCCCTGCATCAGCAGTTAAAAACCACCACCGTCTATGTTACCCACGATCAGGTGGAAGCCATGACGCTGGCGGATCAAATCGTGGTCATGAAAGAGGGCATGATTGTGCAGCAGGGGCAACCGCTGGAGATCTACGATCGACCGGTGAATACTTTTGTCGCCCGCTTTATCGGCTCGCCGCCGATGAACCTGCTGGAAGGAAATATTACGCGGCGCGACGATCTGCCGGGCGTGCGCTGCGGCGATCTCTGGTTCCCCTTACCGCAAAAATGGCATGCCGCGGCGCGGTTGCAGGGGGAGGCGCCGATAACCCTGGGCATCCGCCCCCATGATTTTATCCAGGCGGCGGCCACCAACCAGCCCCCCGCTACGCTGCGGCTGATGGAAGTGACCGGCGAAACCAGCCTGCTGCATGTGGACTGGAGCGGATTTCCACTGCATATCCAATTCGCCGGCCGGGTTAACGGCCAGCCCGATCGGCCGCTATGGCTGGAAGCCAAGCCGGAAAGCCTGCATCTGTTTGATACCGCCAGCGGCAATCGTCTTAACGAAACGCTCTAACCCTTTACCAGGGCCGCCGCGGGCGGCTCTGGTCCCCCCGGCACTAACGTGCGCCGTGGCCATCTGTTAAGTAAATGTGATCCAGCCTGAAGAAATCATATTATCTACTTGTATGGTAGTAGGTTCAGAATTATTTTTACCCTATCGGGCGCCATAAAAATAGGGCGCGCTCAAAACCAGAGGGTAAAAAATGGCAGCCTCTTCAGAATACCTTACCGAAAAAGAAAATGTGTCGCTTATCCGTCGCGTCGCCTCGGCTTCGGCTATCGGCACCGCGGCGGAATATTATGATTTTTTCGCCTACGGCACGGCCGCGGTGCTATTTTTCGGCCACCTGTTCTTTCCCAGCGCCGATCCTCTGGTTAGTACCCTGGCGGCATTCGCCACCTATGCGGTGGGCTTTCTGGCGCGGCCGATCGGCGGCATTGTCTTTGGCCATATCGGCGATAAAGTGGGCCGGAAAAAAGCGCTGGTGATTACCATCCTGATCGTAGGTCTCGGCACATTTTGCATCGGCCTGCTGCCAACGTATGAAAAAATAGGCGTTTGGGCGCCCATTTTATTGATTTTTATTCGTATATTGCAGGGTTTTGGCGTTGGCGGCGAGCAGGCCGGCGCGGTCTTGATGACCGCGGAATATTCTCAGCCCGCGCGCCGCGGTTTTTTTGCCAGCTGGGTGCAAATTGGCGCGCCGCTGGGTTTCTTGCTGCCGCTGGCGCTGTTTGCCGCGCTTAATGCCACCCTGTCGCCGACGCAGATGATGGACTTCGGCTGGCGCATTCCATTTCTGCTCAGTTTGCTGCTGGTGGTAGTGGGTCTGTTTATCCGCCTGCGTATCGATGAGTCGCCGGTGTTCGCCAAAATCAGGGAAACCAAAGCGCAGGAATCCCGGCCAATCGTAGAAGTTATCCGTGATTTTCCGGGCATTGTCGTCAAAGGGGTGTGCGCCAAACTGATTGAAGCCTGCGTGTTCGCCATGTTTACCGTTATCGTACTGGCCTATGTCAAAGCCAACAATCTCAATACCAACCTGGTGATGGAGACGATGATCGTCGCGGTGGCCCTGGAAATCGTAGCCATCCCGCTGATGGGCCATCTTTCGGATCGCTTCGGACGCAAACCCATCTATATGCTCGGCGCGTTGCTACAGGTGATTATGATTGTCCCGTTCTTCCTGGCGATCAACCAGGACAACTACTGGTTGACCCAATTGGTGATGATCGTGGTTCTGACCCTGGGCCACAGCATGTGCTACGCGCCCCAGGCGTCTTACTTTCCCGAATTGTTCCCAACGCATATCCGTTGTAGCGGTATTGCGCTTATCTGGCAAATCGGATCTCTTATCGGCAGCGGCGTGTTGGGCCTGGTAGCCATAAAAATTCTGCAAGCCACCGGCGGACATTATTACGGCCTGGCGATTTATGTTGCGATATTGGGCGTTATCTCGGTAATAGGGCTGGCGATGATGCCGGAAACCGCTCCGCTGCGCCTGAAAAAAGAGTATCAGGACTGGACCAAACATTAATACCGCCGCCCGTAGCGCCGGTAAATCAGTGGGAATCGAGGTCACGTTCCCGTTAAATTTTTACCGAGGCCAATGATAAACGCAAAAATGTGATCGAAGTTGCAAAATTGTATCCAATCTACTTGTATGGTAGTAGACATAGACGATTTACTAGCCTGACCTGGAAAGCTTAAGGACCTTATTTGATGAAAATTATTAAAGCGGAAGTATTTGTTACCTGCCCCGGCAGAAATTTCGTCACGCTGAAAATTACCACCGATAACGGACTCACCGGTATCGGCGATGCCACGCTTAACGGCCGTGAATTACCGGTCGCCTCCTATCTCAAGGATCATGTTTGCCCGCAATTGATTGGCCGGGATGCCCATCAGATCGAGGATATCTGGCAGTTCTTTTACAAGGGCGCGTACTGGCGCCGCGGACCGGTCACCATGTCGGCTATCTCCGCCGTGGATATGGCCTTGTGGGATATCAAAGCCAAAGCGGCCAATATGCCGCTGTATCAGCTTTTGGGCGGCGCGTCCCGCACCGGCGTCATGGTGTACTGCCACACCACCGGCCATTCCATCGACGAAGTGCTGGACGACTACGCCAAGCACCAGGAACAGGGGTTTAAAGCCATTCGCGTGCAGTGCGGCGTGCCGGGAATGAAAACCACCTATGGCATGGCCAAAGGTAAAGGACAGGCCTATGAGCCCGCCACCAAAGGCAACTGGCCGGAAGAACAGCTCTGGTCCACGGAAAAATATCTCGATTTCACTCCCAAGCTTTTCGAGGCGGTGCGCAACAAATTCGGCTTTAACGAGCATTTGCTGCACGACATGCATCATCGCCTGACGCCCATTGAAGCCGCCCGCTTCGGCAAAAGCGCCGAACCTTACCGTTTGTTCTGGATGGAAGACCCCACCCCGGCGGAAAACCAAGAATGCTTCCGCCTGATCCGCCAGCATACCGTGACGCCGATTGCGGTAGGCGAGGTATTCAACAGTATTTGGGACTGTAAGCAACTCATCGAAGAACAGTTGATTGATTACATCCGCACCACCATCACCCACGCGGGCGGCATTACCGGCATGCGCCGCATCGCGGATTTCGCCTCGCTCTATCAGGTCCGTACCGGGTCGCACGGCCCGTCGGATCTTTCGCCGATTTGCATGGCGGCGGCGCTGCATTTCGATTTGTGGGTGCCTAATTTCGGCGTGCAGGAATATATGGGTTATAGCGAACAGATGCTGGAGGTGTTCCCGCATAACTGGACATTCGACGACGGCTATATGCATCCGGGCGATAAACCCGGCTTGGGTATCGAATTTGACGAGAAACTGGCCGCGAAATACCCCTACGAACCGGCGCATTTACCCGTGGCCCGTTTAACTGACGGCACGCTGTGGAACTGGTAATGAGAGGGCACCATGAATAGTATCGTGATTGAAAAACCGGGACAGTTGGTGATTGAGCAGCGCGAGATCCCCCAGCCGGGCAATGGCGAAGTGCGGGTACGGGTGAAATATGCCGGGATTTGCGGTTCCGATGTGCATATTTTCCACGGCCATAACCCTTTTGCTAAATATCCCCGCGTTATCGGCCATGAATTTTTTGGCGTGATAGATGCGGTGGGCGCGGGCGTGGACGCGGCGCGCATCGGCGAACGGGTGTCGGTGGACCCGGTGGTCAGCTGCGGCCACTGTTATCCCTGCTCAGTGGGGCGGCCCAACGTTTGCACCAAACTTCAAGTGATCGGCGTGCATCGTGACGGCGGTTTTAGCGATTATGCGTGCGCACCGGCACAAAACGCCTATCAAATTCCGGCGTCTATTCCGGACAATTTGGCCAGCATGGTGGAACCCTTTACTATTGCCGCCAACATGACGGCGTTTTTACAACCCGCGCCGCGGGATGTGGCGCTGGTCTATGGCGCCGGCCCCATAGGCCTGACAGTGGTCCAGGTATTAAAGGGAGTGTATGGCGTAAGCCAGGTCATCGTGGCCGATCGCATCCCGGAACGTCTGGATATGGCGCGCAATAACGGTGCGGATCAAGTGATCAATAACAGCAATTTGTCGCTGCAAAGCGAGCTGGAAAGACAGGGTATTCGCCCGACGCTGGTGGTGGATGCCGCCTGTCATCCCGCTATCCTGCAAGAAGCGGTTAACCTGGCTTCCCCCGCCGCACGTATCGGTTTGATGGGTTTTTCCGGCGAAGCCAGCAGCGTGACGCAGCAAAGCATCACCAGTAAGGAAATTTCCATTTTCTCATCCAGGCTCAATAGCCATCGTTTCCCGCAGGTTATTGAGTGGATGCAACAAGGCAAAATCGACGTTGCTAAATTGGTGACTCATTGCATGGATGCCGCGGATGTGGCAGCCGCCTTGACGCTATTTGAACAAGATCAGCGCCATTGCTGCAAAGTCCTACTAAAGTTCGCTTAATATAAATTATTTGCACCTACGACGGGCGATGAATGCAATCATCGCCCCCTCTGACTATCCCTACAGAAGACAGAGTACATTATCAGCATAATACCGAGTGGAGTTCTTATGTCCAAAAATTTACGCTGGACCATTGTGTTCTTGTTAGCGCTGGTTTACATGATCAATTATCTGGATCGTGTTGCCTTATCTATTACCGTGCCGATGATAGAAAAAGATTTAACGCTTAACGCCGAGCAGTTCGGTATTATTTTCGGCAGTTTCTTTTTTGGTTATGCCATATTTAATTTTATCGGCGGCCTGGCGGTCGATAAATTCGGTCCGACCGCGGTAATGGCCGCGGCGGTAGGCCTGTGGTCAATATTTTGCGGTATGACCGCTATCGCCACCGGTTTTTATTCCATGCTGATCCTGCGCATCCTGTTTGGCATGGCGGAAGGGCCTATTTGCTCGTCGGCCAACAAGATGATCAACGGTTGGTTCCCCAAAAAACAGGCGGCCACGGCGATGGGATTGCTGAGCGCGGGCTCACCCTTGGGCGGCGCGGTAGCCGGACCGATTGTGGGCTATTTGGCGTTGTCGTTCGGCTGGCGTCCCGCCTTTATGATTATTGGGGCTATCGGTATTGTCTGGATGGGGATATGGCTGTTTGCCGTAGCGGATAATCCGGCTAAAAGTAAACGTGTGAGCGCGGAAGAAAAAGCGTTAATCGAACAGCTTAAAGTGGAGACTCATTCCGCTGAAGAAGAATTAGCGCAAGCTAAACATGGCCTGGGATTTTATTTACGCCAGCCAATTATACTGGCCACTGCCTTTGCATTTTTTTGCTATAACTATATTTTGTTTTTCTTCCTAAGCTGGTTCCCTTCTTATTTAGTTCAAGCCCATGGCCTGAATATTAAAGAAATGAGCCTGACCACGGTTATTCCCTGGATTGTCGGTTTTGTTGGTTTAGCCCTGGGCGGCATGGTCTCGGATAAAATTTTCAAGGTGACCGGCAAGCTCTTATTGTCACGTAAGATTGTCCTGGTGGTTTGCCTGCTGGCCGCGGCCGTGTGCGTGGCGTTGGCGGGCACCGTCACCAGCGTGGTGCCCGCGGTGATCCTGATGTCGGTATCCATCTTCTTTCTTTATCTTACCGGCGCCATCTACTGGGCCATTATTCAGGATGTGGTGCATAAATCGAAGGTAGGCAGCGCCAGCGGTTTTATCCACTTGGTCGGGAGTGTTTCGGGCATCGTCGGGCCGGTGGCCACCGGGTTTATCGTACAAAATACCGGTAAGTTCGACAGCGCGTTTTTGTTAGCCGGCGGTATTGCGGCGCTGGGAGCCATATTAGTGTTTTTTGTGGTGAAAGCGCCAAAGCAGGCCGCTAGCGTTTCACTGCGGCAATCATGATTAACCAGCCTCGCAGGAGGCTGATTTATGGTGCTATAGCTTGCAATAACCGGAGATAAGAAAATTCCTGCTATCGGTGACGTCGCCTCGGCGGCGCCGATACGCCGGAGTCCCCTTACCATGTTATTATGGAATCAATATGCCGGCGCGAGACGGATAGCCGGCTGACAGGAGATAATCCCGGTGCGCGAATTTATATTAACCAATGGCGAACCCCTGAATCAGCAGATTTACCGGTATTTACGCCAGAATATCGTGTCCTGCCAGATTAAACCCGGCACTTATCTTTCTGAAAAAGAGATGTCGTCCAATTTTAATGTTTCACGCCAGCCCGTACGCGAGGCTTTTATCAAGTTGGCCGAGACCGGCCTGGTGCAGGTCTTACCCCAGCGGGGAACCTTCGTTAGGAAAATATCATCCAAGCTGGTAATTGAAGGCCGTTTTATCCGGGAAGTGATTGAAACCGCGATTGTGCGGCGGGCGGCGCTGGAAGTGACGCCGGAGTATTTGCAATTGATGGAACATAACCTGAGCCGTCAAGCCCTGACGACCAGCGCAGACCAGCAGCAAGAGTTTCTTATCCTGGATGATGAATTCCATTTATTGATCTCCCGAGCCGTCGATTGTCAGCTGGCATGGGAAACCGTGGAAAATATTAAGGCCGCCATGGACCGGGTGCGTTTTTTGACACTGAATGAGGTGTCGCCGCCCAGTTTATTATTGGTGCAACATCAGGCGATTGTTGATGCAATCAAAGCCCACGATCCCCAGGCCGCCGAGCATGCGATGCGTAATCATTTACAAGAGATGATCCGTTCAATAAAAATTATTGAAGGGCAGAACAGCGAATGGTTTGAAAGCGAATAGCCGACCACGTTTGTTAATCCTGCATGGATATAGGCCGCTGGATACGGCCTGATTTGATGATGGACATATCTTCGTCCCGCGAGTGAAGCTTACTGGGATAAGCTTTGCGCCGCTTTTTCGATAAACGTCGCTATCTCTTGTGGTTGGGAGGCATACACCGCGTGGCTGCCTTTTACTTCCGCAACTTTGCTGTGCGCGCGTTTAGCCATAAACCGTTCCAGATCGGGATTAATGGCCCGATCCTGCGTGGCCACTACGGCCCAGCTTGGTTTGGTTTTCCAGGCCGGCTCCGCCGCGGCGGTTGAGAAAATAGCCGCGGCCGGCATGACCTGTGACCGGGCCATAAAATCGGCCTGGCGGGCGGGCAGGTCGGCGGCGAAATCGGCATGGAACAATTCAGGCTTCAGATAGAGAAAATGGTCGCTGGTTTGCGTTATGCCTTGGGTGGCCGCGGGGATTTTGGCTGCCAGGCCGGCCAGCGTATCGCCTTTTCCCGGCTGGAAGGCGGCGATATATACCAGTCCCGCAACGGAGGGGTCCTGTCCCGCTTCGCTGATAATAAAACCACCATAGCTATGTCCAACCAGCAGGGATTTGCCCTGCTGTTGGCTGAGGATGCGCCGGGTGGCGGCGACATCATCGGACAGCGATGTTTGCGGTTCCTGCACAATTGAGACGTGGTAGCCCGCCTTGTCCAGAATACGGGTAACCGCTTCCCAGCCCGAGCCGTCGGCAAAAGCGCCGTGCACCAGAACAATATTTTTTACCGGGCTTGCCAGTGCGGCGCCTTGCGCCCCGAAGGCCAGGGCCAAGCCGGCAGCGATCATGGTCAGCGTTTTTTTAAGCATTTTTGTTTCCTCAATGAGTCGTTAGAGTAATGAATTACTTATCGCGATAAATTATATTGTGATAAATATATCATTAGCCAATTAAGTGTCAAGCTATTTGTTCTCGCGATAGATAACAGCATCCAGCTGATGGTATGATGGCAGCAGTCCGACGTTTAAGGAGAATTTCGTGGCATATCGTCCCCGCCTGGCGGAGCAATTATGTTATTCCATTTATTCCACTTCCATCGCCATCAAGCGGCTTTATAAGCCGCTGCTCGATGCAATGGGGATAACTTATCCGCAATATTTGGTGCTGAATGTTTTGTGGGAGCGGGGCAAGTTGCCCATAGGCGGTATCGGCGAGACGCTGGCGTTAGAAACCAGTACCTTGACGCCATTGCTTAAGCGGCTTGAAGGGGAAGGGTTTATCGAGCGCGTGCGTAATCCCCAGGATGAGCGGCAGGTGATGATCTCTATTACTGAAAAAGGGAAGCGGCTGGAGGATGAGTCTTTATGTCTATCCCAGATGTTGTTCAGCAGTTCGGAAATGGAGCTTGCACAATTGCAGCGGCTCAATCAGGAGCTCATCTCGCTGCGGGATAATATTGTGCGCCATCATGGTGGTTCAGACTAGGGCTGGGTGCCGGTTTGACCGGCAAGGGTTTGGCCGGCTGGAGCGAGGCCCGGTGTGCGGTGGGTCTAGCGCACCGGGGGATCGCGGGCGCATTTCAGCTCCGTGAAACACGGCGTCTTTCCGGCGTGCCGGTTTTTTGCAGCATATGAAAAAGCCCTCTGTTTTCACAGAGGGCTTATCAATTGGATGCCTGGCAGTTCCCTACTCTCGCATGGGGAGACCCCACACTACCATCGGCGCTACGGCGTTTCACTACTGAGTTCGGCATGGGGTCAGGTGGGACCAC
>JAATFX010000016.1 GCA_015654925.1 Enterobacterales bacterium
AGCGCTGACTTTATCAAAACACCCTCCAAGGAATATTCAGTCATTGTATTTGCATATTAATTCAGATTTAGCGATCTTAATCAATGCAAAAAACACCTTCAAGGTAGATTTTCGGCAAATTGGGCGCATTTTAATGATGAGGCGGCCACTTGTCCACCCCAGGGTGATATTTTTTGCTAAATAATAGCATTTAAGCTGTTTTCCCGGGATAAGGGCCGCAAAAGGGGGTAATTTATGGCCCGGGCAATCGGTTGCCTGGCAAGATTATTGTTAAAAATGAAAAATGGGATGTTCAAACCCACCATGACCGGAATAAAGAGTCTTATTAATGCCATTTGGAGGATAAAATGGCCATTTATCATCATCTAAAAAAACTATTCCATCAAAACGCTTGTTTTACCAAAAAAACGCAGGGGCAATAAAATAATTACCCCCCAATCAAAACGTTAAGATTGAAATTACCACATCACGATGGTTCGGTACTTCATAAACTTGCTAAATCCAGCACATTTCCCATATCGAAAAGCCCTGATTCACGGCCTTTAAGCCAAACTGCAGCGCGAACCGCGCCGTTGGCAAATGTCATGCGGCTTGACGCTTTATGGGAAATCTCTACCCGCTCGCCGATATCCGCGAACATGGCGGTATGTTCGCCTACGATATCCCCGGCTCGCACGGAGGCGAAGCCTATGGTGTGGGGCTTACGTTCGCCGGTATGGCCTTCGCGGCTATAGACGGCGCAATCTTTCAGGTCGCGTCCCAAAGCCCCGGCGATAACCTCGCCCATGGCCAGGGCCGTTCCCGAAGGCGCATCTACTTTATGCCGGTGATGGGCTTCGATAATTTCGATGTCGCAATAGTCGCCCATCACCTCGGCCGTCTTTTCCAGCAGCCTAAGCATTACATTGACGCCAACGCTGAAATTAGCGGCGAAAACAATGCCTATGCGCTGGGCGGCCTGTTGAATCCTGGCTTTTTGCGCCTCATCAAAGCCGGTAGTGCCGATAATCATCCCTTTGCCCAGTTCCTGGCAAAAAGCCAGATGCGTCAGGGTGCCTTCCGGACGGGTGAAATCGATGAAGATATCAAAATCGTCTTTTATGGCTTCCAGGCTGGCGCTGACCAGAATACCGGTGGTCCCGATGCCGGCCAGCTCACCGGCATCCGCGCCGATAAGGCTTGAACCGGCGCGTTCCAGCGCCGCGCCCAGACAAGCCTGCTCCGACCGCTGCACCGCCTGGATTAATTGACGGCCCATGCGGCCCCCCGCGCCGGCGATGGCGATGCGGATTGGTGTTATGCTCATACATACTCTCTGATAGTTAGTCTGATAAACTCAGTTCAGGGTAACCGCGGCCCCGGATTGCCGCCAGCAGATTTGCCCGGAAATTAGAATTATAGGGCGCAGGCGGGTTGATATCAGTAACGGCAATTTACCCGGCGCGGCTGATTGACCCGGCAGGGAAAATGAATGTTTATTCATCTGCATGCATTTAACTTACGCCGCTAACCGTCCATGCGGACAGGCTATACTCAAAGCCTACAGCCGATAATCGCGTCAGCGGAGTCAGGATGAATCATTTTTTTACTTCCCCGGTCCACGCCATAGGGGATTACCGCGCGGCCCTGGGGGAAACGCCGGTCTGGTGCAGCCGCAGCCAATCGCTGCTGTGGGTTGATATCCTGCGGCATCGCCTGTTGCGATACTGGCCCGGTCGGCGGCATATCGAGCAGCGCCGGTTGGATTGCTTGTTCAGCGGGGTACTGCTGACCGAACGTGAGGAACTGTTCCTAGTGGTGTCGCAGCAAGGCATCCAGCTTTATCAGTATGGCGGGGATAACGCCGCCCTTGAGATGGTATGCCCCTACCCCGCCGACGCCGCCGGAACCCGATCCAACGAGGCCGCCATCGCCCCCGACGGGTCGCTGTGGTTCAGCACCATGGACCTAGCGGAACAGCGCCCTATCGGCGGCTGGTATCGTTATGCCGCCGGCGACGCCGGGCCGCGCAAAATGATGGGCAATGTGACCATTCCCAATACCCTGGCCTGGTATGGCGATACCGTATGGTTTGCCGACAGCGCTGAAAAAAGGTTTTATGGCAGCGACGCCGCCGCCATAAACCCCGATCGCCTGCGGGTGTTCGACGCCGATGGCCTGACGCCCGACGGCTCGGCGTTGACCTCGGCCGGGGAGCTTATTAATGCGCGCTTCGGTCACGCCTGCGTGAGCCGCTACGCTATCGGCGATGGTGGTCCCGCCTTGCTGGAAAATTTACCGTTGCCGGTGCGCCAGCCCAGTTGCTGCGCCTTCGGCGGTCCGGGACGCAATGAACTATTCATCACCAGCGCCAGCAAAAACCTCGATTCGCCCGGTGAAATCGACGGCGCCTTGCTGCATGTGGAAACCCGCGCCACCGGCGCGCCGGAGCACCGGTTCAGGCTGGAATAATCCAGCCGAGGGGAATAACCGGGCACGACTTCGCCGAGCGTCCGCCACAGCGCGATACTGTAAAAGAGGTTGCTTTTTTCGGATAAAACTATCAAAATGACAGCTGTCAAATTGATAGGTGGTAAAATGGACTTTAAAACACCTTTGACGGTTAAGGAGTTTCCCCTTAGCCAAGGTTCCGCCCGGAAAATCATCAATAACCTGGCAAGCAACCATACGGGACGGATTTTGCTTAGCGCGCATGCGAAACAACGCATGCTTGAACGGCGAGTCACACTCAGGCAAATCTTAAACGTGCTGGGCCATGTCAGAAGCAGGTTTACCGAGCTCCCGCATCAAACCCCCGCCGGGGACTGGAAGTGCAATCTGCAGGGCATGGCGGCCGGGGAGTTGATTGAAGTCGTGGTGGTGCTTAAGCGGTTTGAAACAGATCCATCGGCGTTTGTGATTACGGTAATGGTTAATTAACGAGGTGTAAATCATGTATCACTATACGGAAAGTGGCTTGACCACGGTCTGGCTGACCAACGGCTATAACAGCCAAATCCTCGAAGGCGAAACCTATACCAGCATCGAAGACGCCGGCGGCCTGCATCATCTTATCGCCAAGACCCTGGTCAGCCGCCGCAGCCCGCTCGATGCCGAAGAAATCCGCTTCCTGCGCATCGAAATGAACATGTCGCAAAAAGCGCTGGCCGAATTGATGGGCGTTGACGTACAAACCCTGGCCCGCTGGGAAAAAGGCCAAAGCAGCCTCCCGCGCACCGCCGATGTGGCGCTGCGGGCGCTGTACACCGAGTCCTGCGATGAAGAAAGCCATATCGGCCTTCTCATGCGCATGCTCGCCGACGCGGAGATTAATCAATCAATGGAAAAATTGGTTTTCGAAGAGCGGGATCGTACCTGGCAGCAAATCGCGGGGTAGCCCTACTCTATACGATACGCCCCCAAGCCCCATGCGTATCACCGGAAAGGAACCCTGTTTGATAATGGGTGGAGTAAGACACCGCGCCGCAGGCGAACCCGCGTTTACTCCACCATCCTCACGTTCACCCGCAACTCTTTCGGCACCTCGAACACAATATTTTCCTCGCGTCCGATAAGCTCCTCCGCGCCCTGGCCGCCCAGGGCCTGCAAACGGCCAATCACCGCCTGTACCAGGATATCCGGCGCGGAAGCCCCGGCGGTGACCCCGATGGTGCCGATCCCCTGCAGCCAGCTTTCCTGGATGTCCGCCGCGCTATCAATCAGGTAAGCGGGTTTGCCCACCCGCTGCGCCAGTTCCGCCAGCCGGTTGGAGTTGGACGAGTTTTTCGACCCGACCACCAGCACCACGTCCGCATCGGCAGCCAGCTCGCGCACCGCCTCCTGGCGGTTGGTGGTGGCATAGCAAATATCGTCCTTACGTGGACCGATAATTTGCGGGAAACGTTCGCGCAGCGCATCGATAACCTCGGAGGTGTCGTCCACCGATAGCGTCGTCTGGGTCATGAAGCACAGATTATTTTCATTTTTAACCCGTAGTTGCCAGACATCCGCCGGCGATTCCACCAGGTACATTCCCCCCGCGGGGTTATTGTACTGTCCCATGGTGCCCTCTACTTCCGGGTGCCCCGTATGACCGATCAAGATGGCCTCGGTGCCCTTACGGCTGGCGCGCGCCACTTCCATATGCACCTTGGTGACCAGCGGGCAAGTGGCGTCGAATACCGTTAAATCGCGGTTTTTCGCCTCGGCCCGCACCGCCTGCGATACGCCGTGGGCGGAGAAAATTAAAATAGATCCATCGGGCACATCATCGATTTGTTCGATAAAGATGGCGCCGCTGGCGCGCAGGGAATCCACCACATAGCGGTTATGCACAACTTCATGGCGCACATAAATCGGTGCGCCATAGATTTCCAGCGCGCGTTCGACAATGCTGATGGCCCGATCGACACCGGCGCAAAAACCCCGAGGGTTAGCCAGTAAGATGCGCATTTTTATCCTCCTGCTGCGGATTGATTGCCAGAACGTCGATATCAAAATACACCGTGCGGCCGGCCAGGGGATGGTTGAAATCCACCGTAATGGATTCCTCGGCCACGTCGCGGATAAGCCCCGGCATTTCGTTGCCGCCGACGGCGGTGAACAGCATGATGGTACCCACCTCCGGCACGCCGGTTTCACTGAAATCGCGGCGGGAAAAAAACTGAATCAAATCGGGATTCGACGGACCGAACGCCGCTTCCGGCGCCAGGGAAAATGATTTTTTATCCCCCACCCGCAGGCCGAGCAACGCCTGCTCCAGCGGCGCCGATAAACTATCGTCGCCCAGGCGGAACAATGCCGGCTTATTGTCGCGCCGGGTGGACTCGGCGAGGGTGCCGTCTTCGAGCTTAAGATCGAAATGCACCAGCACCGCGCTGTCGGATTGCACCTGTTCGTTCATGGGCGCTTAACCTTTCTGCTTGGCGGTTTTGTCGGCCGGGCGTATCAGCCCTTCCAACACGATCAAAAACGCGCCGATGCAGATCGCGGAGTCCGCCACGTTAAAGGTGGGGAAATGCCAATCGCCCACATAAAAATCTATGAAGTCGATGACCACGCCGTGGACCAGGCGATCGAACAGATTGCCCAGCGCGCCGCCGATAATCAGCGCATAAGCGCAGTTGGTCAGACGCCGGCGATGATCCGAGCGATACATCATGACCATCAGCGTCACGGCGATCACCAGGGCGATAACCGCAAACATCCAGCGCTGCCAGCCGTCTTTATCGGCCAGGAAGCTAAACGCCGCGCCGTTGTTGTGGGCATAGAAAAAATTAATGAACGGCATGATGGCGACCGTTTCATGCAGCATGAAATGCTGCATAACCCAGTGCTTGCTGCCCAGATCGATAATCAGGACAATCAGCGCCAGCCACAGCCAGCGCAGTCCGGTGGTGCTCAGTGATCTATTCATCAGACAAACTTGCGCTCTTCGCCCGCGCCGGCCACGTTAGTGACACAGCGACCACAAATTTCAGGATGCGCGGCGTCGTCGCCGATATCGGTCTCGAAATGCCAACAGCGCGGGCATTTCGATCCTTCGGCCTTCACCAGCGCGATTTTCAGACCTTTAAGACCTTCGCTCTGCTGGGCGTCGTCCCCGGCCGCATCATACCCGGCCACCGCCGCGCGCGAGGTCAGCAAGGCGAAATACAGCTCATCGCCCAGCGCGTTCAGGACGGGCGCCAGCGCGTCGTCGGCATACAAGGTCACCCGCGCTTCAAGAGAACCGCCGATCAGCTTATCCGCGCGGGCCTGCTCCAGCACCTTATTGACTTCGCTGCGCACTTTCAGCACCGTCTCCCAATAAGCGTCGTTCATGGTTTCATCGGCGTCCAGTCCGAACAGGCCGTCATACCACTCTTCGGTAAACACGAACTGTCCGCGGGCGCCGGGCATAAAGCCCCAGATTTCATCCGCGGTGAACGACATGATGGGCGCCATCCAGCGCACCAGGGCCTCGACGATATAATATAGCGCGGTCTGGCAGCTGCGGCGGGCGATACTGTCCGCCTGGGTGGTGTACTGGCGATCTTTGATGATATCCAGGTAAAACGAGCCCATTTCAATCGAGCAGAACTGCATCATGCGCTGCACGACGTTATGGAAATCGTAGCTGTCGTAAGCGGCGATGATTTCCACCTGCGCCGCCTGCGCCCGGCCCACGGCCCAGCGATCCAGCACCACCATATCTTCCGGCCGCACGCAGTGCAGGGCCGGATCGAAGCCTTTCAGGTTGGCCAGCAGGAAACGCGCGGTATTGCGGATGCGGCGATACGCGTCGGCGGAGCGCTTGAGGATTTCATCGGATACCGCCATTTCACCGGTATAATCGGTGGATGCCACCCATAGGCGCAGGATATCCGCGCCCAGCTTGTCGATAACCTGTTGCGGGCTGACCACGTTGCCGATGGATTTGGACATTTTACGCCCCTGTCCGTCGACGGTGAAACCATGGGTCAGTACCTGGCGGTAAGGGGCCTCGCCTTTCATCGCCGTCGAGATCATCAGCGAGGACATAAACCAACCGCGATGCTGATCGGAGCCTTCCAGATACATATCCGGCCCGTGGCCGGCGAATTCGGGACGCACCGCCACTACCGATGAATGCGTTGAACCAGAATCGAACCAGACATCCAGGGTATCAGGCACCTTGGTATAATTTTCCGCATCCGCGCCCAGCAAGTCGACGGGATTCAAATCCCACCAGGCCTGGATGCCGTCTTGTTCCACCCGCTTGGCCACTTCTTCCATCAGTTCCAGCGTGCGCGGATGAAGCTCTTCGGTGTCTTTATGCACGAACAGCGACATCGGCACGCCCCAGGTGCGCTGGCGGGAGATACACCAGTCGGGACGGTTGGCCACCATGTTTTCGATGCGCGCCTGGCCCCAACCCGGTATCCACTGCACTTCTTTAATTTCTTCCAGCGAGCGCGCGCGCAGGCCGTGCTGATCCATGCTGACAAACCACTGCGGCGTGGCGCGAAAAATGATCGGCGTTTTATGGCGCCAGCAGTGCGGATAGCTGTGCAGCAATTTTTCCACATGCACCAGGGCGCCGCGCTCGCGCAGCAGTTCCACCACCACGTCGTTGGCTTTAAAGACCTGCATGCCGTCCAGGGCGGGAAAGGTGCCCGGCAGATAGCAGCCGTCCGGACCTACCGGGTTGGCCACTTCCAAACCGTACTGCTGGCCGATCACGTAGTCATCCGGACCGTGGCCGGGGGCGGTATGTACCGCACCGGTGCCGGCCTCAAGCGTGACGTGCTGGCCAAGAATCGCCGGCACGTCAAACCCCATGAACGGATGTTGAAAGCGCAGCAGTTCCAGCGCGCTGCCCTTGCAACTGCCCAGCACGTTCCATTGCGCGACACCCGCGCGCTGCATGACGCTGGGCACCAGCTCAGCGGCCAGTATCCAGTTTTGCCCGTTTACCGCCACCAGCTGATATTCGAAGTCCGGATGGACCGAAATCGCCCGGTTGGCGGGCAGGGTCCAAGGCGTGGTGGTCCAGATCACCAGGGCCACCGGGCCGGCGACATCGGTCACGCCGAATTTCGCCGCGACGCCTGCCGGGTCAACCGCCTGGAAAGCCACGTCGATGGAGGGGGAAGTGCGATCATAATACTCCACTTCCGCTTCCGCCAGCGCTGAACGGCAGTCGATACACCAGTGCACCGGCTTGGCGCCTTTATGCAAATGGCCGTTGCCGATCACTTTGCCGAGCGACCGGATAATATTGGCCTCGGTGGCGAAATCCATGGTCAGATAGGGCTTTTCCCATTCGCCCAGGACGCCAAGGCGAATGAAATCTTTTTTCTGCCCGGCCACCTGTTCTGCGGCATATTTACGGCAGGCGGCGCGGAATTCGGCGGCGCTAACCTTTTCGCCGGGCTTGCCGATCAGCTGTTCCACTTTCAGCTCGATGGGCAGGCCGTGGCAATCCCAGCCCGGGACATAAGGAGAGTCGTAGCCCATCAAACCCTTGGACTTGATAATAATATCTTTAAGAATTTTGTTAACCGAGTGACCGATATGAATACTGCCGTTGGCGTACGGAGGGCCATCGTGCAGAATAAAGGTTTTTTTGCCTTTTTTAGCGTTACGAATCAGCCCGTACAGGTCCTGTTCATACCAGTTTTGCAGCATGCCAGGCTCGCGCTTGGCGAGATCGCCACGCATCGGGAACCCTGTGTCAGGTAAATTCAGGGTATTTTTGTAATCACTCATTCGATTCTCGGTTCCGTTTTCGGTGAGAGAGTTTAAAAGGGCGCCGTCAACCTGAAGAACTCCCGGCCGGTCACCACATCATTCGCGATTTGCCGCTTCAACTCATCAAGGGAGGCAAACCGTTGCTCATTGCGCAATTTCGCGCGTATCACGACTTCTATATGACGACCGTAAAGATCCATCGTCACATCCAGCAAATGCACTTCCAGCCGCTGGCGCAGCCCCGCCACCGTCGGCCGGGTGCCGATATTGGCCACGCCGGCGATGGTCTGGGGACCCAGCCCGTACACGTCCACCGCATATACGCCGTTAATCGGCGCGGGGCGGCCCTTGAGCGATACGTTGGCGGTAGGGAACCCAAGGGTGCGGCCCAGCTCGTCGCCGTGCTCCACGCGCCCGGAGATGCGGTAAGGGTGCCCCAGCAGCATTTCGGCGACCACCAGCCGATCGCCGGCCAGCGCCTCGCGCACCGCCGTGCTGCTGATCCGCCTGCCGCCTTCGGTGTAGGTGGCGGTGCTCATCACCTCGAAACCCGCCGCGGTGCCCATCTGCTGCAAAAAAGCGAAATCCCCTTCGCGCCGCGCGCCGAAGCGGAAATCATCGCCCACGCAAAGAAACCGCACGCCTAGTTTTTTCACCAGCAGCTCGGAAACAAAAGTCTCGGCGCCAATGGCGGCAAACCGCGCATCGAAGGTTATGCACAATACTACGTCAATCCCGGCTTCGGCCAGGTACTTCACTTTATCCCGCAGGCGGGTCAAGCGCGCCGGAGCGTCCCGGCCGGCAAAATGTTCCTGCGGCTGGGGTTCAAAAATCATCACCATTACCGGCAGGCCGCGTTTGCGGCCTTCGGTCTGCAATTGTGCAATCAACGCCTGGTGCCCACGATGAAAACCATCAAAATTGCCAATAGTGAGCACGCACCCGTGGTGACGCGCCTGAAGGTTATGTAAACCGCGAATAAGCTTCATAGCAGGCTCAAGACAGTGGAAATCGGCGGATTATACCTTGTACAGCGGATAAGGTTAACCCGCTAATCCAATCTTTGACAGTAACGGCGGTGAAAGCCATGCTTATTTTGTCCGGTCAGGTTTTTTTCGCAGGTTATTCTGCCCCATGCGGTGTATTCCTCTCCACCCATTACGGGCGCCGCGGCGCTAAATCATTTCTTTATTGCAGATAATCGCTTTTTTCATCTCAAAGGCTGTATTCCCCGGGCTGAAACTGGTAGAATCCTGCGCCATCACATTGTAACAGGCGTTGCGTAGTCAAGCGGCGCTTATTTGCACAAATCCATTGACAAAAGAAGGCCGAAAGGGCATATTCCTCGGCCTTTGAATTGTCTCATAGAACATGTTTGGG
>JAATFX010000067.1 GCA_015654925.1 Enterobacterales bacterium
TCGCCGATGGAAATGCTGCCCATGCCCAGCTGTTTATGAATCAGGGGCAGCAGCGTACCCAGCAGCACCACCAGCATGGCGGCCATCAGCAGGACGTTATTGCCCAGTAAAAACGTCTCGCGGGAAAACACCTCGTTCTGCGCGCGGCTGCGCACCTTGCCCCCTTTGATGGCGTACAGCAGCAGCGAGCCGCCGATAACCAGCACCAAAAACGCCAGGATAAACATGCCGCGCGCCGGATCGGAGGCAAAGGCATGCACCGACACCAGCACCCCGGAACGCACCAGGAAGGTTCCCAGCAGGCATAACGAGAACGCCGCGATGGCCAGCAGCACAGTCCAGGATTTAAAGGTGCCGCGTTTTTCGGTCACCGCCAGGGAGTGGAGCAGCGCGGTACCGGCCAGCCAGGGCATAAACGAAGCGTTTTCCACCGGGTCCCAGAACCACCAGCCGCCCCAGCCCAGTTCGTAATAGGCCCAGGCCGAGCCAAGCACGATGCCGATGGTCAGGAAAATCCAGGCGGCATGGGTCCATGGCCGCGACCAGCGCGCCCAGGCGGTATCCAGCCGGCCGGCAATCAGCGACGCGATGGCGAATGAGAACGCCACCGAGAACCCCACATACCCCATATAAAGCAGCGGCGGATGGAAAATCAGGCCGATATCCTGCAACACCGGATTCAAATCATGCCCGTCGATGGGCACATCCGGCAACGTACGGCTAAACGGATTGGAGGTCAGGACAATAAATGCCAGGAAACCGGCATTAATCATCCCCATGACCGACAGCACCCGCGCAATGGCTTCATCCGGCATACTGCGGCTAAATAGCGCCACCGCCAGCGTCCAGCAACTGAGCAACAGCACCCACAGCAGCAGCGAACCCTCATGGGCGCCCCAGGTAGCGGCCACGCGGTAATAGACCGGCAAGGCGGTATTGGAATTATTCACCACATAAGCCACGGTGAAATCGTTAATCACAAACGCATACACCAGGCAAATAAACGCGCCGGCGATGGTCAAAAACAGCCCGTAGGACAACGGACGGGCCGCCGCCATCAGGCGTGCGTCCTGCCTGGCCGCCCCCCATAGGGGGTAAACCGCCAGTAATAGCGCCAGGCCGATACCCAGGCACAACAAAAAATTGCCAAGTTCAGGGATCATTGCGGGGCCTTTTGTAAAGTGGTCTGGATGTCTGCGGGGTCATGGCGCGGTTTCATCGCGTCCGCCACTTCGGGGGGCGTATAATTTTCATCATGCTTGGCCAGCACTTCCCTGGCCTGCACCACGTTGTCCGCCCCCAATACCCCTTGCGCCACCACCCCTTGCCCTTCGCGAAACAGATCCGGCAGGATGCCTTCATAGCTGACCGGAATGGAACCCACCGCGTCATAAATCCTGAAGGTCACTTTAAGGGTTTGCGGATCGCGCTTAACCGATCCCGGCATGACCATGCCGCCGATGCGCAACCGCTGGCCGGCATGGGGCATTTCGCGCTGTTCGCCTTTACCCTGCAGGATTTCCCGCGGGGTATAAAACAGATCGATGTTGGAACTGAGCGCGTAGAGCACCAGCGTTACGATAAGCCCGGCGCCCATTAACATCACCACCGCCAGATAGAGGCGGCTTTTACGACGCGGCGTCACTCGCTATCCTCCCGCGTCATGGCGCCGGCGGTTTGACCGTGCGGCGCGGCGCCCGCCCGGCCCTGGCGCATACGCCGTATCCGTGCCTGCCGCCGGCGGATATCGCCCAACAAATGATGGCGCTGCCAGCAGGTATGGCCAATCAGGCCGAGCAATGACAATAAGGTCACGCCCACGGCGAGCCAGACATATACGGCATATCCGCCCATGGCGAAAAATGCCGGCCATGAAGCAAAAGCGGGGCTCATCGGGAAGTCTCCTTGGCGGCCAGCGCCTCGACCCAGGGGCGGTTGCGTTCCTGGGTCAGGATCAGGTTGCGCAGGCGCATCAGCGTCAGGGTAATAAAAAACAGCAAATAGCCGAGGATCGCCCAGCGCAGCGGGGTACGCATGCTCGGGTCAATGCTTTGCTGCATATTGGTCGAGCCCTGGTGCAAGGTATTCCACCACTGCACGGAATAGTGGATGATGGGGATATTAACGATACCCACCAAAATAAGAATGCCGGCGGCGCGCCCGGCCAGTCGCCGGTCTTCAAAGGCGTTATACAGCGCCATCACCCCCAGATAGAGAAACAGCAGCACCAGTTCCGATGTCAGCCTGGCATCCCAGACCCACCACGTGCCCCACATCGGTTTTCCCCAGGCGGAGCCGGTAACCAGCGCGATTAAAGTAAATACCGCGCCCACCGGCGCCATGGCCGCGGCGGCCAGATCGGCCATTTTCATTTGCCACACCAGGCCGATAAACGCGGCGACGGCCATCGCCGCGTAAATGCCCATTGACCACATGGCCGCGGGCACGTGGATATACATGATGCGGTAACTTTCGCCCTGCTGGTAATCCGCGGGAGCGAAACCAAACCCCCAGACCCAGCCCAGCAGCAACGCGAGCGCCGCCCCCGTCCCTAGCCAGGGAATCGCACGGCCGCAGAGCCGGTACACCCGCTCCGGTTTCGACCACTGATGTAGCATTTTCCACATGGTTATTTTTTGCTCTTAGTAAAAATCATTACGTGCGCGGCGACTTATTGCAGACTGACCCGCAGCGCGGCGGCGGCGGCAAACGGCGCCAGCATGGCGCTGCCCGCCAGCAGCGCCCCCAGGATCGCCAGGTAACCCGCAATAGGCAGCCCCTGCGCCGCGTTATCTATCGCCGCGGTGGCAAAAATCAGCACCGGAATAAACAGCGGCAATAATAACAGGCTTAACAACACCCCGCCTTTGCGTAGCCCCACGGTCAGCCCCACCCCGATAGCGCCCAGCAGGCTTAAGGTCGGCGTACCCAGTAATAACGACAGCGCGGTGGCCTGCCAAGTATAAACGTCCAGCGATAAAAACAGCGCCACCAGCGGCGAAATCATCAACAGCGGCAGTCCGGTGACCAGCCAGTGGGCGCATACCTTGCTCAGTACCGTGACGGGCAGCGGCAGCGGCAGTAGCAGCAGTTGCTCCAGCGACCCATCGATAAAATCGTCGCGAAACAATCGTTCCAGGGATAACAGGCAAGCCAGCAACGCGGCCACCCAGATAATGCCCGGCGCGATGCGCTTCAATAGCTGGGGTTCCGGACCGATCCCCAGGGGAAACAGGGTAATGACAATCAGAAAGAACCATAGCGGATTGATAATTTCGGTACGATTACGCAGCGCCAGGCGTAATTCGCGGCGCAAAATCAGCCAAAACATGGCATTCCCTCCGCCGGGTTAGGCGCCAGGGCAATCTTGCGTATCCCGGCGGACGGTCCCGGCAGGCTCTGGTGCGTGGTGAGCAATATCAGCCCGCCCGCCGCGCGATGTCCGGAAAATAAAGCCATTAATTGGGCAATACCCTGTTTATCGATGGCGGTCAACGGCTCATCCAGTATCCATAAGGCGGCCGGGGTCAGCCACAGCCGGGCCAACGCGATGCGGCGCTGCTGGCCCGCGGACATACCGGCGGCCGGCAGCTCTTCATATCCCAGCAAACCGACTTGCTCCAGCGCGCGCCAGATGGCGTCATCATCGCGCCCGCCGCCCTGGGCGGCCTGGAAAAACGCCAGGTTTTCAAATGGCGTCAACGCGGTTTTAATCCCCGCCTGATGGCCGATATAAAGTAAATCGCGATGATAACGGCCGAGCTCGCGCCGCAGCGGCGCCTGCCGCCAGCTCACTTCGCCGTCGTCGGGCTGGGCCAGCCCAGCCATAATACGCAGCAGCGATGTCTTGCCGGCGCCGTTCGCGCCCTCTACCTGCACCAGCTCGCCGGGCGCAATGCGAAAGCTCAATGCGGAAAACAGCACGCGATCGTCGCGGATACAGGCCAGGTTATGTGCTTCCAGCATCAGGAACTCAACTCTTCATCAACGTGGCCAAGATCATAGCATAGGCAACTATCGCGACGTAGTTGCAGCCGGTGCATTCATTGGAGGTCTGAACACTTCTTGTATTAGATCAATAAAACGCAACCAATGCCAGCAAAGTTAAAATTTTGTTACGTATTGCCCGCCGCAGTGACAATTAAAGACGTGACGGTAGCGGCCGACACCATGCAAACCTCTTTTATACGCGGCCGAGAAGGAAAGCCGCTACGCTTAATGGAAATAACTTTTACTTTTCATTAGCGCCACAGGGAGATCGGTTGATGAGCGACACGTCCGGAAAACGCCGGCAAGACGCCGATAAACGTAACGACTCCGAAGTCGTCGTCGACAGCGAAGAGCATGATGCCAATGAGAAGATCGAGGTGAAAGAGGAGAATCTGCCCTCCCCCGCCGCCGCTATTCACGAACAAATCAGGGAGGAAGGCGAAAAAGAGCTGGAGCGTGACGGCCAGGCGTTGTTTTGGTCGGCGGTAGCCGCCGGGTTATCCATGGGCGCCTCGCTGATGGCCAAAGGGATTTTGCACGCCCGCCTGCCCGAGGGCGCCGCCGGATTTTTTATCGAAAATCTGGGTTATACCTTCGGTTTTATCATTGTCATCATGGCCAAGCAGCAGCTGTTTACCGAAAATACGCTGACCGCGGTGCTGCCGATTATGCATAAACCTTCGCGGCATAATTTTATCATTTTGCTGCGCCTGTGGCTGGTGGTGCTGGCCGGTAACCTGGCGGGTACGGCAGCGGTTGCCTTTGGTTTTTTGCATATGCCGATTTTCAACGGCCAGACCCGCGAGGCGTTTGTCTCCATCTCGCAAGCGGTAATGGCGAATCCGCCGGCCGATATGTTTGCCAACGGCATCATAGCCGGCTGGATTATCGCCTCCATGGTGTGGATGCTGCCCCAGGCCGGCAACGCCAAGCTGCTGGTTATTGCATTGATGACCTATCTGGTGGGCATTGGGGATTTAACCCATATCGTGGTGGGTTCGGTGGAAATTTTTTATCTGGTCTTCAACGGCAGCATTCCCTGGTATGAATTTTTCTATCCGTTCGCCATTCCCACCCTGGCGGGGAATATCGTCGGCGGTACGTTTATCTTCGCGTTGCTTAGCCACGCGCAAATCCGCAACGATCTGAGCAGCCAACGCAAACAGGACGCAAAGAAGCAGGGCAAGGCGGGCAAGAACCAGCATGATCAAGCGCCGCGGGATGGCAATGAAAGCGCCGGCGAGGATACCAAAGAGGCATAACCAGGTTGGCCCGCTCGGCGCATCGCATTAGCGGGTCGGGCATGGCTATAAGTACAATGGCCGGACGACAGCGCCCGGCCCCAAAACGCCTTTTTTACCCGCCGTTGCCTAGGGAATGAGCAATCAAATCGTTATGTGCTTATTTTCGGGAGCGAATCGGGTATAATGACGCCCGCTGTCCGGTCCTCGTAGTTAAACGGATATAACAAGCCCCTCCTAAGGGCTAGTTACAGGTTCGATTCCTGTCGGGGACACCATTCATGAAATTACCGCGCGTTACCTCACATCACCAAAACCCCCTTGTACTCA
>JAATFX010000049.1 GCA_015654925.1 Enterobacterales bacterium
GCGCGCTGGGGGGGCTGCTGGGCTGTATCGCCGGCTGGGGCCTGGCCAAAGCCATCGGCCTGATGCTGTTTGGCGTACCGCTGAGTTTTGCCTGGATCGTGGTGCCGAGCGTGCTGGTGATCGCCATACTGATCGCGGTCATCGGCACCTGGTTCCCGGCCCGGCGTATCGCCAAACTCTATCCGGTGGAGGTGCTGTATGGCAACTAACGCCACCGGCCCGGCGCTGGCCCGGGGGCGAAAATCCGGGCGGCTGGACGGCATGTTCTGGCTGCTGGTGGTGCGCGCCCTGCGTCTGCGCATGCAGCGGGTAGCGGTGGTGTTCGCAGCCCTGACGGTGGGAGCCGCCATCGTCACCGCCATGGCCTCGGTTTATTTTGATATCAATGCCAAAATGAGCCAGGAATTGCGCACCTTCGGCGCCAATTTCTATCTTGGCCCCGGCCACGGCAACAGCCTGCCGGAGGCCGCCCTGCAACCCATTATCGACGGCGCTCCCCAAGGGCTGATTAATGCCGCCAGCCCTTATCTCTACGGCATGGCCCGCACCGAACTGGAAAAAGTGGTTTTGATGGGAGTCTGGTTTGAATCCCTGCAAAAACTGGTGCCTTACTGGCAGGTCAAGGGGGATTGGATTGGCGTGAGTTTCGACGATCGCCACGCCATGATCGGCGTTAAGCTGGCCGAGCGCCTGCATCTTAAATTGGGGGACAAGGTCACCCTGGTGGACGGCCAGCAGCGCCAAAGCCTGCAAATCAAAGGCATCGTCGAAGCCGGCGATGCCACCGACAATATGCTGATCGTGAATTTGGACCTGGCGCAAAAATGGCTGCGCCAGCCCAATGATATCAGCAACGCGATGTTGAGCGTGAATAACGATCTCGGCCAGGTGGATGCGTTCGCCGCCCGGTTGCAGCAACAATACCCGGACCTGGATGTGCGGCCCATTCTTAAGGTGTCGGCCTCCGAAGGGCAGGTATTGGATAAAATCAAAGGGCTGATGGGGCTGGTCTCGGCGGTCATCCTGATTCTGTCGTCGCTATGCGTGAATACCACCCTGATGGCGATTGTGGGCGAACGTTCGCGTGAATTCGCCCTGCAAAAGGCCCTGGGCGCCAGCGCCCGCGATATCAGTCTGCAAATGCTGGCTGAAACCGGCATTATCGCCCTGGCGGCGGTGATTTGCGGCAGCCTGATCGGTTTTGTCCTGGCGCAAGTATTGGGCCATGCGGTATTTAATGCCGCCATCGCCCTGCGCGCCCCCGTTTTTCCGCTGACGCTGGCGTTATCCCTGCTGGTGGCGGCGGTTGCGGCCATTGTGCCCGTCAGGCGTGCCCTGCACGTCGAACCGGCGCTGGTCCTGAAAGGAGAATAAATTATGACTTCACCTATCCGGTTGGTGCAACCGCTGCCCGCGGCGGATTATGTGATTGAGACGCGCCATCTGTATAAGCGTTTCGGCAAGGTCACGGCGCTGGACGATATCAATATCCGCATCCGGCGCGGGGAGTTCGTGGCGTTTATGGGGGCCTCCGGCTCCGGTAAAACGACGTTGATGAATATCCTGACCTGCCTGGATACCGCCAGCGAAGGGCAGGTATTGCTCGACGGCGTGGATGCCGCCGCGCTCGATGACGAGGGCCGGCGTACCTTCCGCGCCCAGAAGATAGGCCTGGTGTTCCAGCAGTTTCACCTGATCCCCTTTCTCACCGCGTTGGAAAATGTCATGCTGGCGCAGCATTATCATAGCGTAGTGGACGAACCGGCCGCCCGCGCCGTACTTGACCAGGTGGGACTGGGCGAACGCGTCGGCCATCTGCCCAGCCAGCTTTCCGGCGGGGAGCAGCAGCGGGTGTGTATCGCCCGTGCGCTGGTTAACGAACCGCCGGTGGTGTTCGCCGACGAACCGACCGGCAATCTGGACGAAGAGAATGAGCAGCGGGTGCTCGACTTATTGACCGACTTGCATCGCCAGGGGCGCACCATCGTGATGGTCACCCATAACCCCGAGCTGGGGCGTTTTGCCGATCGCATCATCCGGCTGCAACACGGCAAGTTTTTAGGCGAGGAGAATAATCACCATGAACTGGCGTCCCGCGGTTAAATTGGCATGCCTGCTGGTCGTGCTGACCGGCCTGTCCGCCTGTAAAGAACAGCAAGTGGCTATCGGCGCCAAGGCGCCGGCGCTGGCGGCGTTCGATCTTAAAGGCCAGCCGGTAGGGCTGGAACAATGGCAGGGCAAACCGGTTTATCTGACCTTCTGGTCGTCGGATTGCGGCGGCTGCGCGGCGGATATGCAAACCCTGCAAAAACTGACCGAAACCTATGGCGATCGGGTGGTGGTGGTGGCGGTGAATACCGACCCGCAGCAGGCGGATATCACCCCCTTTATCGCCGGGTTGCACATTAGTTATCCGGTGGTGCGCGATCAGTTGGGCATTACCAAAGAGCGCTATCAGGTGATCGGTACGCCGACATCCTACCTGCTCAGCGCGCAGGGCACGGTGTTGCAAGCGCACCAGGGATTGCAGGGCGAACCGGCGCTCGCCGCGATGTTCCAGCAGGCGCAAGGGGGCAAATCATGAAACGGTTGCTGATCGGCGCCCTGTTATGCTGCGTGAGCGGGCCGCTGCTGGCGGCTACCGACGGGGCGCAAAAATATGCCCAGACCTGTGCCGACTGCCATGGCCGCAAGGCCGACCGGGCGGCGTTTGGCAAAGCCCCGCCGCTGATTTCATTGACCCGCGAGCAATTCGTCGCCGCGCTGACCGATCGCCGGGACGGCAAAATTCCCACCCGCGGCGGGGAAGAGCGGGCTAAAAAATCCCTGACCGATGACGATATCCAGGGGCTGGCGGATTACGTCCGGTCATTGCAACCGGCGTCCGGCGCGGTAGCGAATTGATTTTAAGAATGATCCCGACGTAATTATTCGCCGATCGTTAAAAATCGTGACTATAGTTAGGATGACGCAATTCATCAGAACACGGAGAAAAAATATGGTAACCCCAACAGATCCTATCCAACCGCATGAAACTCATGTTGATGATGACGTGCAGTTGCTATCCGAAACGCTGGAAGAAGTGCTGGCCTATTCCGGCGACAAGGCGGATCAAAAGTATGTGGAACTGAAAAACCGCGCGGAAGCCGCGCTGGAAGAGGTGAAAAACCGTATCAGTCATGCTTCGGATAACTATTATTATCGGGCAAAACAGGCGGTCTATCGCGCCGACGATTATGTGCAGGAAAACCCCTGGCACGGCGTGGGCATCGGGGCGTCGGTCGGCCTGGTGGTCGGGCTGCTGCTGGCCCGCCGCTAACCGGCTGGTCCTGGTTATGCCGGCTGGCGCCATCAACCAGCCGGCATCCCCTGCCGGCGCGGCTAAAAAAAGCTTATTAACTATCACCCCGCTGATAACACCGCCTTTTATCATACTAAAGTGCGCTATTCTTTCGTTTTTAGGTCCGCCGACCGTATAATCCATACTCTTATTTAGGTTATGGGGGCACGGGTGGCTTATGCTGTCGTTACTCAAAACATCGCTGCAACAGCATATTGACGCGGGCCTGACCGCCGACCCCGGTTTATATCAAATCCTTATCCCCTGGACGCCCGGCGCGCATGCACCCATGCTCGACTGGTTAAACGCGTCCGCGTTATACCCGCAGTTTTACTGGCAGGATCGCGACGGCGCGCAGGAAACGGCGGCCGCGGGCGAATTGATGCGCTTCTCTTGCCCGGAGCGGGCCGAGGCGTTTTTAGCCCAACATCCGGCGTTCCCGGCGCTGCGCCTGTGGGGCCTTAACGCTTTTGGCGCCGGCGGGGACGAACCGGAAAGCTGCCTGTTTTTGCCGCGCCTGACCTGGCAGCGCGAGGGTGCCGCGCACCAACTGATCCTGAATTTGGCCAGTCCCGTGTCCGTACTTGCCGACGCGCAGGCATTTTTGGCCTTTTTGCGCCAGTCCGCGCCGGCGCGCGCCTCGCAGCCCTGGTCCGTGCGGCTGCAAGACGCGGTCCATCAGCCCGAATGGCCGCAGTGGCGGGAAATGGTGACCCAGGCACTGGCTAGTCTGGGCCAGGACGGCCTTGCCAAGGTGGTTCTGGCGCGGCGCACCCGGCTCGGGTTCAGCGGCCATCTCAGCCCCACGGCGCTGATGGACGCCAGCCGGCGGGTCAATCACCACTGTTATCATTTTATGCTGGCCTGGTCGGCGCAGCGGGCCTTTTTAGGCTCCAGCCCGGAGCGGTTGTACCGGCGGCGCCGGGATCGGCTGGATACCGAGGCGCTGGCCGGCACGGTGGCCAGCCACAGCCCGTCGGCCAGCGCGGAGCAATTGGCCGATTGGCTGATGAGCGACGATAAAAACCAGCGCGAGAATCTGCTGGTGGTGGACGATATTTGCCAGCGGCTGCGGCCGGCGGCGGTCTCGCTGGACGTGATGGCGCCGGAAATCGTGCGGCTGCGCACCGTGCAGCACCTGCGGCGAACCATCCTGGCGCGCCTGAACTGCGCCAGCGATGCCCGCTGTCTCGCCATGTTGCAACCGACCGCCGCGGTGGCGGGGCTGCCGCGCGGCGCGGCGCGGGTATTTATTGCCCGCCATGAGCCGTTTGATCGGCAGTGGTATGCCGGTTCGGCCGGTTATTTATCCGCCGCCCGGTCGGAGTTCTGCGTGTCATTGCGCTGCGCGCTGCTGGAAGGACAGGCCGCATGGCTGTATGCCGGCGCGGGCATCGTGGACGGCTCGGACCCGGAGCAGGAGTGGCGGGAGATCGACAATAAGGCCGCCGGCATGAGAACGCTGTTTGCCGGCCTGGGAGATCAATTCCTGCCGAAATAACCTAATCCGGCTTTATATCAAAATCTCGCGGCCAGAACAAAATATAATGCCGTGGCGGCGCTTGATCCAAAGGGGCAATTTTCCACGGCGGCTCCACTGCGGCCCCATTGCGCCGAGTCGGCGTTCGGCCTGTTGCATTGATGTCACCGGAGGTGAAATGGCAGATAGTCCGTATTTTGACCGCTATTTCCGGTGTTGGTACACTCATACTTTGGTATCCAGGCCATGACCACTATGTCTGCAACGCTGTTTAACCGTCGCTGGGCCCAGGTGCTGATTGAAGCCCTCGTCCGTCATGGCGTACGCCATATGTGTATCGCGCCCGGTTCGCGCTCCACCCCCCTGACCCTGGCGGCATCCGCCCATCCTTCGCTAATCTGCCATACCCATTTCGATGAGCGCGGCCTGGGCCATCTGGCCCTGGGGCTGGCCAAGGCGACCGGCGAGGCGGTGGCGGCGATCGTCACGTCCGGCACCGCGGCGGCCAATCTCTATCCGGCGGTTATCGAAGCCAGCCTGACCGGGGAAAAACTGATTATGCTTACCGCCGACCGGCCGCCGGAGCTCATAGGCTGCGGCGCCAACCAGGCCATCCCCCAGCAGGGGCTGTTTGCCGCTTTTGCCCAGCGGCGTATCGACCTGCCCCGCCCATCGCCCGATATTCCGGCGCGCTGGCTGGTCTCCGCCCTGGACGAGGCGTTGGCGGCCCAAGTGCCCGGCGCGGTGCATATTAACTGCCCGTTCGCCGAACCGCTGTATGGGCCGGATGCTGACGAGCCGGATACCTGGTCGCTGGACCTCGGTGACTGGTGGCAAAGCGATCGGCCCTGGCTCAGCCTGCCGCCGGCGTACGGCGACGCCGGCCCCGCCGCGCGCGATTGGCACTTATGGCGCGAACGTAAAGGGGTGGTTGTCGCCGGGCGCATCCCGGCGGAGCAGGGCGAACGGCTCGCCGCCTGGGCCGCGAGTCTTGGCTGGCCGCTGATCGGAGATGTGTTATCCCAAACCGGCCAGCCGCTGCCTTATGCAGATTTATGGCTGGCCCATCCCGCGGCGCGGCGGGTGCTGCAACAAGCGGAACTGGTGATCCAGTTTGGCGGCAGTCTCACCGGTAAACGGCTGTTGCAATGGCAGGAGCAGTGCCGGCCGCAGGAGTATTGGCTGATCGATCCGCTGCCCGGCCGGCTCGATCCCGGCCATCACCGGGGACGGCGGATCGCCGCTGCCATCGGCCCTTGGCTCGACCGCCATCCCGCGCAGGCGCAGGCTCCCTGGGCCGCGGAGTTAGCCGGCTACGCCGGGCTGGCGCGCCGGCAAATCCGGGCAGCCCTGGCCGACGGTATTCTGGGGGAGGCCCAGCTCGCCCACCGTTTGACCGAACTGCTGCCGCCGGACGGCCGCCTGTTTGTCGGCAATAGTTTGTCTATCCGGCTGGTGGACGCGCTGGCGCAACTGCCGGCGGGGTATCCGGTTTATGGCAACCGGGGAGCCAGCGGCATCGACGGCCTGCTGGCCACCGCCGCCGGGGTGCTGCGCGCCGATGACCGGCCGCTGCTGGTGCTGGTGGGGGATTTGTCGGCGCTTTACGATCTCAATGCCCTGGCCCTGTATCGCCATACGGCGGCGCCGGTGGTGATCGTGGTGGTCAATAATGACGGCGGCCAGATTTTCTCCCTGTTACCCACGCCCGAGGCGGCGCGGGAACGTTTTTATGTTATGCCGCAGCAGGTGGAGTTCCGCCACGCGGCGGCGCTGTTTGGCCTGCATTACCGGCAACCCCGCGATATGGCGGAGCTGCGGGAATGCGTGCGCCAGGCCTGGCGCCTGCCGCAGCCCGGCGCCGCCACCCTGGTGGAACTGAAGGTTCCGCCCCGGGAGGGGGCCGATATTTTCCGCCGGCTGGTTGCCGCGATGGCCCAGGCATGAATCGCCAGGGCGCCGTCTGGGCGGCGGATGTCGTGCGCCAGGGTAATGCCGAGCGCCCCTGGCTGGTATGGCTGCACGGTTTGCTCGGCAGCGCGGACGATTGGGCGCCGGTGTTGCCGTTTTTTCGCGACTGGCCGCAGGCTGCCCTGGATTTACCGGGGCACGGCCGCTCGGCAATGATCGCGGCCGAAGGGTTTGCCGATGTTTCCCACGGGCTGGCCCATACCCTGGCCGCGCTGAATATCCGGCGTTATATTCTTATCGGTTACTCCCTGGGCGGGCGCATTGCGCTTTACCATGCCTGCCGCGATGCGCAGGCCGGCTTATGCGGCGTATTTGTCGAAGGCGCGCATCCGGGGCTGGCCGGCGAGGCGGAGCGCGAGGCGCGTTGCCGGCACGACCGGGAGTGGGCGCGGCGGTTCGGCCGCCAGCCCATGGCGTCGGTCCTGGCGGATTGGTACCGCCAACCGGTATTCAGCGATTTATCCGAGCCCGAACGCCGCGGTTTGTGCGCCCTGCGCGCCGCCAATAACGGCGTGGCCGTCGCCGGTATGCTTGAAGCCACTTCCCTGGCCTGCCAGCCCGATCTGCTGGCGTCCTTGCGGGCGCTGCCGGTGCCGTTCGGTTACCTGTGCGGCGAACGGGACCACAAATTCGCCGGCCTGGCCCGCCAGGAGGGATTGCCGTTTTCCCTGGTGCCCGGGGCGGGACATAATGCTCATCGGGCAAATCCACCGGCGTTCGCCGGCCAACTACTTTCACTGCTTGCACCGCTTTATTAAAGGAACGCATAATGCTTAAACCCAGCGAAGAACAATGGTATGCCCCCACCGATTGGCGCGATTGCAGCGGCGATTTTGTGGATATCCGTTATCATAAATCCGCCGACGGTATCGCTAAAATCACCATTAACCGCCCCCAGGTGCGCAACGCTTTCCGCCCGCTGACGGTAAAAGAGATGATCCAGGCCCTGTCCGACGCCCGCTATGACGATGGCATCGGCGTGATTATTCTTACCGGTGAAGGTGATTTGGCATTTTGTTCTGGCGGCGACCAGAAAGTGCGCGGCGACTACGGCGGCTATAAAGACGATAGCGGCGTGCACCATCTCAATGTCCTGGATTTTCAACGGCAAATCCGCACCTGCCCCAAGCCGGTGGTGGCGATGGTGGCCGGGTACGCCATCGGCGGCGGGCATGTGCTGCATATG
The DNA here is from genome assembly GCA_015654925.1 of Enterobacterales bacterium. Taxonomy (GTDB): domain Bacteria; phylum Pseudomonadota; class Gammaproteobacteria; order Enterobacterales; family Enterobacteriaceae; genus Acerihabitans. Next base: position 7,978 of record JAATFX010000049.1, read on the forward strand.
ATGTGCGATTTAACCCTGGCGGCGGATAACGCCGTCTTCGGCCAGACCGGGCCAAAAGTCGGCTCTTTTGACGGCGGCTGGGGGGCGGCGTATATGGCGCGCATCGTCGGCCAGAAAAAAGCCCGGGAAATCTGGTTCCTGTGCCGCCAGTACGATGCGGCGCAGGCGCTGGATATGGGGCTGGTGAATACCGTGGTGCCCCTGGCCGATCTGGAGAAAGAAACCGTGCGCTGGTGCCGGGAAATGCTGCAAAACAGCCCCATGGCGCTGCGCTGCCTGAAGGCCGCGCTGAATGCGGATTGCGACGGCCAGGCGGGGCTGCAGGAATTGGCGGGCAATGCCACCATGCTGTTTTATATGACCGAAGAAGGGCAGGAGGGCCGCAACGCCTTTGTGGAAAAACGCCAGCCTGATTTTAGCAAATTCAAACGGAATCCCTGATGCGCAGCGCGACGCTTTATCGTTATAGCCTGCCCATGGAAGCCGGCGTGGTATTACGCAACCAGCGGCTGAAAAGCCGCGATGGCCTGATAGTGCGCCTGGAACGGGACGGCCGGATAGGCGAGGGCGAAATAGCGCCGCTGCCCGGTTTCAGCCTGGAAACCCTGGACGAGGCCGCCGAGGCGGCGCTTACGTTTGCGGCGCGCTGGACGGCCGGGCAAGATCCGCTGGCGCAGGGCGCCGCCGCCGCGGTTGGTTCGGCGCCGGATCCGGCCGTACCGCCGTCGGTAGCCTTTGGCATCAGCTGCGCGCTGGCTGAACTGGACGGATGGCTGCCCGCCGCGGACCGTTACCGCACCGTGCCCCTGTGCACCGGCGATCCCGATATGCTGATCCCGATGCTGGCCGCGCTGCCCGGCGAGAAGATCGCCAAGGTCAAAGTGGGCATGTACGAAGCCATACGCGATAGCCTGACGGTGAATCTGCTGCTCGAAGCGGTGCCCGATCTGCATTTGCGGCTGGATGCCAATCGCAGCTGGACGCCCGCCAAGGCCGCCGGTTTCGCCCGCTATCTCGACCCGGCCCTTAGCGGACGTATCGATTTTATTGAAGAACCCTGCGCCGCCCCGGGCGATTCGCTGGCCTTTGCCCGGGATACCGGCCTGGCCATCGCCTGGGACGAAAGCGTCAGGGAACCGGGCTTTCAGGTGGCCGCGCAGCCCGGCGTGGCGGCGGTGATCATTAAACCTTCCCTGATCGGCAGCCTCGCATGCTGCCGTGCCCTGATTGAACAAACGCAGCGGGCCGGCCTGACCGCGGTTATCAGTTCGGCCATCGAATCCAGCCTGGGACTGACCCAGCTGGCCCGGCTGGCCGGCTGGCTGACGCCCCGGGTCCAGCCGGGGCTCGATACGTTATCGCTGATGCGCTCACAGCTCATCCGGCCCTGGCCCGGCAGCACGCTGCCGGTCATAACCCTGGACCAACCATTCTCGGATCAACTACGACCGCTGGCCCGGTTCCCTTAAGGGGCGCAACCGGCGCCATCGGCGCAGATTAACTAATGAATATGCGATTATGATTACTTTCGATACCTGGCCTTGGCGTCATTGGGCGCAGCAAACTCCCCATAGCATCGCCCTGCGCATGCCGGACGGCGACTGGAGCTGGCGCAGCCTGACGGCCCATATCGACCGGCTGGCCGCCGCATGGCGGCGAGCCGGGGTCGCGGTGGGCAGCGGCGTGGCGCTGCGTGGGAAAAATCAGCTGGAAATGCTGCTGGCTTATTTGGCGGCATTGCAGTGCGGAGCGCGGGTTTTGCCGCTGAGCCCGCAATTACCGGCGCAATTGCTGGCGCAACGCCTGCCCACGCTGAATATCGATTTCGGCTGGTGCGCCGGCGCATTACCCTGGCCGGGAGCCATTATCCCATTGCGCACCGATGTTTTGCCGATGGCCGGGCCGGCCGTTCCGTCCTGGCAGGTTAACCGGCTGGCGACCCTGACCCTGACGTCGGGCTCCAGCGGGCTGCCCAAGGCGGCGGCCCATACGTTCGCCGCCCATTTGGCCAGCGCTGAAGGGGTGATCGAGTTAATGAATTTCCAGCATCGCCACAGCTGGCTGCTGTCGCTGCCGCTGTTTCATGTTTCCGGACAGGGCATCGTCTGGCGTTGGCTGGCGGCCGGGGCGACGCTCGGAATAGCGGGCGATTTACCGCTGGAGCAGGCCCTGGCGGGTTTCACCCATGCCTCGCTGGTGCCGACCCAGCTATGGCGGCTATTGCAGGGCGGCCCCGCTGAGCTGAGCCTGCAGGACGTCTTGCTCGGGGGCGCCAGCATCGCGCCGGACCTGACCCGGCAGGCGGAAGCGCTTGGCGTGCGCTGCTGGTGCGGTTATGGACTGACGGAATTCGCCTCCACCGTCTGCGGCAAGCGCGCCAATACGTCACCCGGCGTGGGCATGCCGCTGCTGGGCCGGGAAGCGCGGCTGGTGGACGGGGAAGTGTGGCTGCGGGGCAGCAGCATGGCGTCGGGCTATTGGCAACAGGGCCGGCTGGTGCCGTTCACCGACGAGGGCGGCTGGTTCCATACCCGCGACGGCGGCCGGTTTGTGGACGGCGAGCTATCCATCACCGGCCGGTTGGATAATGTGTTTTTCTGCGGCGGCGAGTCGGTGCAACCGGAGGATGTGGAGCGTATTCTGGCGACCCATCCGGCTATCCGCCAATCTTTTGTGGTGCCGGTGGACGATGCGGAGTTCGGCCAGCGTCCGGTGGCGGTGATCGACGCCGACCTGCCTTTCGCCGAGCTGCGCGTTTGGCTGGAACCGCTGCTGGCGCCCTGGCAGCGTCCCGTGGCTTACTACTTATTAATGGATGCGCTCACGGGAACCGCCGCCAGCGGGCAACCGATTGCGCCCGCCGGCGGCGGCATTAAAATTCCCCGCAGCCAGATAAGGGAATGGGCGCAGGAGCAATTCGCATTAAATCCCTAAAGAAAGGTTGTGTTTGTCGGTCCGCCTTTCTAAAGTGGCGGTATCAAGATCATAGGAGAGAAGCATGCTTAGGGTAGAAATGCTGTGCACCGGCGACGAAGTCTTGCATGGACAGATTATCGATACCAATGCGGCCTGGCTGGCGAACTATTTGTTTGAGCAAGGTCTGCCGATGAGCGCGCGCATGACCGTGGGCGATAATCTATCCGCACTGGTGGCGGCATTGACCGAACGCAGCCTGCGCGCGGATATCATGATCGTCAACGGCGGGCTGGGCCCGACCAGCGACGATCTCAGCGCGCTGGCCGCCGCCACCGCGGCGGGCGAAGAGCTGGTGGAGCATGCGCAATGGCTGGCGAAAATCGAAGCGTTTTTCGCCGAACGGGGCCGGGTAATGGCGCCGAGCAACCGCAAACAGGCGCAAATTCCCGCCAATGCGGAAATGATCGATAATCCGGTGGGCACCGCCTGCGGATTTGCCCTGCAGCTCAACCGCTGCCTGATGTTTTTTACCCCGGGCGTGCCTTCCGAATTTAAAGTGATGGTGGAGCGGGAAATCGTGCCGCGCCTGCGCGAACGTTTCGATTTGCCGGACCCGCCGCTATGCCTGCGTCTGACCACCTTCGGCCGCGCCGAAAGCGAATTGGCCAGCCAGCTCGATAGCCTGCCGCTGCCCGAAGATGTGGTGCTGGGCTATCGTTCGTCCATGCCCATTATTGAGTTAAAGCTCACGGGACCGGCCCACGAACGGGACGCCATGGAACTGGCCTGGCAAAAAGTGCGTGAAGTGGCGGGGGAAAGCGCGATTTATGAAGGCACGGACGATCTGCCTACCCAATTGGCCCAGCGCCTGCAACAGCGGCCGTACACCCTGGCCATCGGCGAACAGTTCACCGCCGGCCTGCTGACCTGGCAATGCCAGAGCGCCGGCATGCCGGTCGCCGCGGGTGAATGGCTGACGATTGACGGCGCGGCGCCGGGCGGCGCGGACGAAGCGCAGACGGTGCTGACGCGGCTTGCGCGGCAGGCCGCTGGGCTGGCGCGCAGCCACGGCACTTCCCTGGCGCTGGTGGTCGGCAGCCTGGAGCAGGATAGCCTCAGCCTGGCGCTGCATACGCCTGAACGCGATTATGCCCAGACCGTCACCTTCGCCGTCAGCCTTCAGCGGCACGGGCTGAAAACACGCCAGGAAATGGTTTCGCTGATGGCGCTCAATATGCTGCGCCGCTGGTTGAACGGCTGGCAGGTTTATGGCGAACACGGCTGGATACGTATTGCCGCCACGCTGGACTAAGCCAGCGCGGCATTGCCCGACCTGGCGGCCGTCCAGCCGCCAGGATGTAACCGCCGCTCAGCCGCGATCGCCTAATGTCATACCACGCTTGCCGTACCTAGATGGCCCGATCCGGCGACGCTTCGACGGCAGTGAAATCCTCGGCATCCACATCATAACCCGACGGCTCCCAGCGAATAGTCAACAGCGCCGTCAGTCCGACCAGCGGCGCCAGCGCGATCACCCAGAAGACCCCCGTGCCCAGCAATGCCGCCAGCACCGGGAACAAAAACAGCGACACCGTGGAACTGGCGCGCATTAGGGTCTGGTTGAAGCCCACCCCTACGCCGCGCAGGGAAGTGGGATAGCTTAGCGAGGCGAACGTCATGCTATGGGACCCTGGCCCGATCCCCTGGCCGAACAAAAACAGCGCCAACATGGCGATGGCCAGCCCCGCATCCGTCCCGTTGGCCGGGCGGCCAATCAGCGCCAGTCCGATCAGCGCCGCCAGTTGCAACGCATAACCCACTACCGTCATATTCCACGCGCCGAATTTCGGCACCCAGCGCACGGCAATCAGACCGCCGACGAACGCGAACAGCAAATTGAGCGCCAGTGATACCAGGATCGTGGTCAGCATCGATTGGGCCAGGAAACTGCTGATGATAACCGGCAGGCCAAAGGCCACCGCGTTATACGCGAACGACGAGGCTACCGCTATCACCGTCGCCAGCACCGTACGTTTAAGGTAAATGCCTTGCAGTAGTTTAGCGTAATTGCCCCAGCGGGCGCGATGCACCGGGGTCGGGTATTGCGGGCTGGCATCGGGCGCCACCTGCGCATTGACCCCGTAAGAGCGGCGCAGGATGCGCGCCGCGCCGGCCAGATCGCCCTGATTGGCCGCCCATACCGGTGATTCGCTCATATAACGGCTGCGGATGGCGATGATCGCCAGGGCGGGCACCGCGCCAAAACCGAGGATCAGACGCCATAGCCAGTCGGTATATCCAGCGGGCAATACGCCGTATAGCAGCAACACCAACAGATAGGAAATACTGATGGCGGCGTACCAGGTCGGACACCACATGGCAATGCTCGCCGCTTTATTGCCCCGTCCCCGCAGACGGGAAAATTCGGCTAAAAAAGCCATCGCCACCGGCAAATCGATGCCGACCCCCAGCCCCATGACAAATCTCGCGCCGGCCAATACCCACTCGTTAGGAGCAAAAGCGCAGGCCAGGGCAGCAATGACAAAGAATAACATATCCGCCATAAACACCCGGTAACGGCCGATTTTATCGGTGAGGTAACCACCGAAAAACGCGCCGACAATGGCGCCGAAGGTGATGGCCGAGGCCACCATGCCGGTGCCGGCCGGAGTAAGATTAAACTCCCGGGTGATATCCTTTATCCCAAAAGCCAGCGCGCCGAGATCGTAAGCGTCAAGAAACACCCCGCCCAGGGCGATGCCGATAATTATGCCCGCGTGGCTGCGCTGTTGCGTACCGTTATTGACCAAGGCGGAAATATCGGCGGCGTGCCGAATCAAGACCGGTTCGCCCGCGGGCGAAATATCACCGTCCAGCGCGGCGGCGTGGGCCGTAGTAAGAAGTTGGGACATATCTATTGCTTGCTTATTAATGAAGTTGAAAGATAAAGCTCAGCATAACCAGCGCCATAACGAAGGGAAAGACCGAAAGGTTATAAGTTAAAGCTCCAGCTCGATATCTTCCAGCGGGATGCAGCAGCAGGGCAGGATATCGCCGGGCTGGATAAAGGCCAGCGGGGTCTGCAAATATTTAACCCGGCCCTGCACGAGGCGCAGGCGGCATGACCCGCAGTAGCCGGAGCGGCATTGGAACTCCACCGCAATCTTATGGGCTTCCAGCGCTTCCAGCAGCGAGCGGTGCCCGGCTTCGCAGGCGAGCTGCGTCCCGAGGGGACGCAGACTGACGATAGGAATGCTCATGGGGTTATAGCTGGAAGTCGCTGAGATCGTCGGCGTTGACTTCGGAGTCAATCTGGCCGACCAGATAAGAACTCACTTCCACTTCCTGCGGCGCCACCTGTACATTGTCGGAAACCAGCCAGGTGTTGATCCACGGAATGGGATTGGAACGGGTGGTGAAAGGCAAATCAAGGCCGACGGCCTGCATGCGGATATTGGTGATATAGTCCACGTACTGGCACAGAATATCGCGATTTAAGCCGATCATCGACCCGTCGCGGAACAAATAGCTGGCCCACTCTTTTTCCTGCTCGGCCGCCAGCACGAACAGGTCATAGCACTCCTGTTCGCACTCCTTGGCAATTTCCGCCATCTCCGGATCGTCTTCGCCGGAGCGCATCAGGTTCAGCATATGCTGGGTGCCGGTGAGGTGCAGCGCTTCGTCGCGGGCGATCAGCCGGATAATTTTGGCGTTGCCTTCCATAAGTTCGCGCTCGGCAAAGGCGAACGAACAGGCGAAACTGACATAAAAGCGGATTGCTTCCAGCGCATTGACGCTCATCAGGCACAGATAAAGCTTCTTTTTCAACTCATGCAGGTTGACCACCACTTCCTGGCCATTCACCTGATGGGTGCCGACCCCCAGCAAATGATAATAACTGGTCATTTCAATCAACTGATCGTAATAACCGGAGATATCCTTGGCGCGCTTGAGGATCTCTTCATTTGTGACGATATCGTCGAACACCAGGGACGGGTCGTTGACGATATTGCGGATAATATGGGTATAGGAGCGGGAATGAATGGTTTCCGAAAAGGCCCAGGTTTCCACCCAGGTTTCCAGTTCGGGAATCGAAATCAACGGCAGCAGCGCGACGTTGGGACTGCGTCCCTGAATGGAATCCAGCAGGGTCTGGTATTTCAGGTTGCTGATGAAAATATGTTTTTCGTGCTCAGGCAGCGCCTGGTAATCGATACGATCCCGCGACACGTCCACTTCTTCCGGCCGCCAGAAAAAGGAAAGCTGTTTCTCAATCAGCTTTTCGAAAATATCATATTTCTGCTGGTCGAAACGTGCCACGTTAACGCACTGACCGAAAAACATCGGCTCAAGCAACTGGTTGTTTTTATTCTGTGAAAATGTCGTATAGGCCATGGTCTCTCCCGTTACCCACGGGCGGCATCAGCGCCGCCCGCGGCCAGTATTAAATCTTGCAGGCGCCGCTTTCGCAATCGTCGGCCCCGGCCAGCGCTTGCATATCTTCCTGCGCGTCTTCCGCGCCATCACGGGTGTTTTGATAATACAGCGTTTTGATGCCGAATTTATAGGCGGTCAGCAAATCCTTCAGCAACTGTTTCATCGGCACTTTGCCCGCAGGGAACCGCGACGGATCGTAATTGGTATTGGAGGAAATGGCCTGATCGACAAATTTCTGCATCACGCCCACCAAATGCAGGTAACCGTCGTTATTCGGCATTTCCCATAGCAACTCATAGGCGTCTTTCAGCCGGTTCGATTCGGGAACTACCTGGCGCAGAATGCCGTCTTTCGATTGCTTGATGCTGACATAACCCCGGGGCGGTTCGATGCCGTTGGTGGCATTGGAAATTTGCGACGAAGTTTCCGAAGGCATGAGCGCCGACAGGGTGGAATTACGCAGGCCGTGCTGTTTTATCTCGCTGCGCAGCGTCTCCCAATCATAATGCAACGGCTCGGTGCAAATAGCGTCCAGATCCTTTTTATAGGTATCAATGGGCAGGATACCCTGGGAATACGTGGTTTCGTTAAACCACGGGCAGGCGCCGCGCTCTTTCGCCAGCTCGTTGGAAGCCTTCAGCAAATAGTACTGAATGGCCTCGAACGTACGGTGCGTCAGGTTATTGGCGCTGCCGTCGGAATAGCGCACGCCGTTTTTCGCCAGGTAATAGGCATAATTGATTACGCCGATCCCCAGGGTGCGGCGCCCCATCGCGCCGCGCTGCGCGGCCGGGATCGGATAGTCCTGGTAATCGAGCAGGGCATCAAGGGCGCGCACCGCCAGGGTGGCCAGTTCCTGCAAATCATCCAGGCTTTCAAGGGCTCCCAGGTTGAACGCCGACAGGGTGCACAGGGCAATCTCCCCCTGTTCGTCGTTCACATCCTCCAGCGGCTTGGTCGGCAGCGCGATTTCCAGGCACAGGTTCGACTGGCGGATGGGGGCCACCGCGGCGTCAAACGGGCTGTGGGTATTGCAATGATCCACGTGCTGGATATAGATACGGCCGGTGGACGCGCGCTCCTGCATCATCAGCGAGAACAGTTCCACCGCCTTGACGCGGTGCTTGCGGATATTGTCATCCTGCTCATACTGCGTATACAGCCGCTCGAACTCATTCTGATCGGCAAAAAACGCGTCATACAGCCCCGGCACGTCGGACGGGCTGAACAGCGTGATATCCTCGCCCTTCACCAGGCGCTGGTACATCAGCTTATTGATCTGCACGCCGTAATCCATATGGCGAACGCGGTTGCCCTCTACCCCGCGGTTGTTTTTCAATACCAGCAGACTCTCCACTTCAAGATGCCACATAGGATAGAACAACGTGGCCGCGCCGCCGCGCACGCCGCCCTGGGAGCAGGACTTTACCGCGGTCTGGAAATGCTTGTAGAAAGGCACGCAGCCGGTATGGAAGGCTTCGCCGCCGCGAATCGGGCTGCCCAGGGCGCGGATACGGCCCGCATTGATGCCGATACCGGCACGCTGCGACACGTATTTGACAATGGCGCTGGAGGTGGCGTTGATGGAATCCAGGCTATCGCCGCACTCGATCAGCACGCAGGAGCTGAACTGGCGCGTCGGGGTGCGCACGCCCGACATGATCGGCGTAGGCAGCGAGATCTTAAAGGTGGAAATGGCGTCATAAAACCGGCGCACATAATCCAGGCGGGTATCGCGGGCATAACCGGAGAACAGGCAGGCCGCCACCAGCATGTACAGGAACTGCGCGCTTTCGTAAATCTGGCCGCTGACCCGGTTTTGCACCAGATACTTCCCTTCAAGCTGCTTGACCGCCGCATAGGAAAAATTCATATCCCGCCAATGATCGAGAAAACCGTCCATTTCGGCGAACTCTTCGGCGGTGTAATCTTCCAGCAGATGGCGATCGTATTTGCCCATCTCCACCAGGCGCACCACGTGATCGTAAAGCTTCGGCGGTTCAAACTGGCCGTAGGCTTTCTTGCGCAGGTGGAACACCGCCAGGCGGGCGGCCAGATACTGGTAATCCGGCGCATCGCGCGAAATTAAATCCGCCGCCGCCTTAATAATGGTTTCATGAATATCGGCGGTTTTAATGCCATCATAAAACTGAATATGGGAACGTAATTCCACCTGGGAAACGGAGACGTTTTCCAGTCCTTCCGCCGCCCAATCGATAACCCGGTGGATCTTATCGAGGTTGATTTTTTCTTTACTGCCGTCGCGTTTTGTTACAAGCAGACTCTGGTTCATGAGGCTTCATACCTGTCTGAGTGATCCCTATCATTATGCGGGCGCATAAGTAAAAATAGTGTTTCCCTTGGGGGAAAAACACTATATGTAGGGTTTTTTCGTTAATTTGATAACAAGATAGTGACAAACCAGGGCTATTGCAAGGGACGAAAACGTTCCTTTGTGTGGATAACTTGGGGGTGAAATGTTAACGGATTCTTTAAACCGCTATTTAGCCTGCGCTTAGCGGATGTCAATCGCTGTGCATAAAAAATTCTAAAAGAAATTATTCGCTGATTTATTAAACCGCGCCCCACCGGACCTGATGCCAGCCGGCCGCCGAACCCGCTGGAACGGCAACACCGCCAACCGGCGGGGAAGCGTGCCGTGGGGGTCGAAGCGGGCATGGCTTTCCTGCCCGCCCGAGCGCCCCCTGGCGCGGTAAACCCGCCGCCCCACCGGACCTGATGCCAGCCGGCCACCGCTCCCGCTGGAACCCCACCAGGCCCCAGAGGGGCGCCAGCCCCCACACCCACCACACCTACACCTCGGCGCGCGTATGCACCATATAATTCACATCCACATTGCCGCCCAGGCTAAAACGAACGCGCACCGGATTGTAATGCAACCCGATAATATGGCGCTCGCGCAGCGGCGTACCCTCCAGCCAGTTCAACAACTCCGAAGGCTTAATAAATTTTTTGATATCATGGGTCCCGCGCGGCACGATACGCAGCAAATACTCGGCGCCGACGATGGCCATCAGCCACGCCTTCGGATTGCGGTTCAATGTGGAAAAAAACACATCGCCGCCCGGCTTAACCAACCGCGCGCACGCGCGCACAATGGACGCCGGATCCGGCACGTGCTCCAGCATTTCCATACAGGTCACCACATCATAACGGCCCGGATTGGCCGCGGCGTGATCTTCCACCGTCTCCTGGATATACGCGATCTTCGCCCCGGTTTCCAACGCATGCAGGCGCGCCACCGCCAGCGGCTCGGCGCCCATATCCAGACCGGTGACCTGCGCGCCTTCCCGCGCCATGCTTTCCGCCAGGATGCCGCCGCCGCAGCCGACATCCAGCACCGCCTTACCGAACAGCCCCCCGGCGCGGCCGAGGATATAATCCAGGCGCAACGGATTAATCCGGTGCAACGGCTTGAATTCGCCCTCCAAATCCCACCAGCGCGAGGCGACCGCGTCGAACTTGGCGATTTCCTGCCGATCGACATTCTCATGGCGAACCGCCGACTGAGGGTTGTTGACTTCCGGATTCATAGCGGACACTCCTTTTTGGCGCTTATCATGCGTAAATAACGCAAGTATACCGCTAACGGGATAACTCACCAGCGTTGTAAGCAGCCGAAACCACTATGCAGGGCGGTTTTTGTCGCCGACTATTTTCCCTGAATCGCCGAATTATGGTATACTTTGGCACCTTCAAATCCGGGTATACCCGTCATACTTCAAGTTACCTGTGCGTTGGCTGCGCCCGCTCACCCCAGTCACATAGTGAGCTATGCTCCAGGGGACTCGCGGACTTGCCGCCTTCTTGCAACTCGAATTATTTAGGGTATAGATGCTTCAATTAGTAGAGGGATAGCGGCTGCATGAGCGACCTTGCCAGAGAAATAACACCGGTCAACATCGAAGAAGAGCTGAAACGCTCATATCTGGATTACGCCATGTCCGTTATTGTCGGACGTGCGCTGCCGGATGTACGTGATGGACTGAAGCCGGTACACCGCCGCGTATTATTTGCGATGAGCGTACTTGGTAATGACTGGAATAAACCTTACAAAAAATCGGCCCGTGTGGTCGGGGACGTTATAGGTAAATATCACCCCCATGGTGATACCGCGGTCTACGACACTATTGTGCGCATGGCCCAGCCGTTCTCGCTGCGTTATATGCTGGTGGATGGCCAGGGTAACTTCGGTTCCGTCGACGGCGACTCCGCCGCGGCAATGCGTTATACCGAAGTCCGCATGTCGAAAATCGCCCATGAATTATTGGCGGACCTCGAAAAAGACACCGTTGATTTTGTGCCGAACTATGATGGCACCGAACAGATCCCGGATGTCATGCCCACCAAGATCCCCAACCTGCTGATCAACGGCTCGTCGGGTATCGCCGTGGGTATGGCCACCAACATTCCGCCGCATAACCTGACGGAAGTGATCAACGGTTGCCTGGCCTATATCGATGATGAAAATATCAGCGTCGAAGGCCTGATGGAACACATCC
>JAATFX010000038.1 GCA_015654925.1 Enterobacterales bacterium
CCCTGTAAACAGGGCGTTGTCGTTTATAAGACGTGATACGAAAATCACTCGATATTCTGTATCTGTTCCCGCATCTGCTCAATCAGCACTTTCAGTTCTATCGCCGATGTCGTCACGCTGGCGTTTATCGACTTGGACCCCAGCGTATTCGATTCGCGGTTGAATTCCTGCATCATAAAATCCAGGCGGCGGCCGACGGCTTCCTTTTTGTTCAGGATGTTGTAGGTTTCCTTTACATGGGCCTCCAGGCGATCCAGCTCTTCGGAAACGTCCACGCGCTGGGCCAGCAGCACCAGTTCCTGCTCCAGGCGGTTATTTTCCAACTGCACCTGGGCTTCGGCCATTTTGGCCACCAGGCGTTCCCGCTGCCAGACGATGATATCGGGCATTTGCAGGCGCACCTTGGCCACTTCGGCGCTGACGCCGGCCAGGCGCTGCTCGATCATGATCTTGATGGCGGCGCCTTCGGTTTCGCGGGCCAGGATAAAATCATCCATGGTGGTATCCAGCGCCGCCAGCAGTTCGGCGCCGATGGCGTCCAGATCCTGCTCTTCGGCCGCCATTACGCCGGGCCAGCGCAGAATTTCCACCGGATCGATTTCGCCTTCGTCGCTTTGCATCTTCACCCACTGGGCGGCTTCAACCAGCTGTTTGGCCAGGGGTTCGTTTAAAATCAGCGCGCTTTGGGCGTTGGGATTAACGTCAAAACGCAAATTACATTCTATCTTGCCGCGGGTGAGGCGGTTGCGCGTGCGTTCCCTGATGGCCGGTTCCAAACCGCGGAACTGCTCTGGTAAACGGATATACGTTTCCAGATAGCGTTGATTAACCGAACGTAGCTCCCAGGCGGCGTTGCCCCAGTCACCCTTAACTTCACGCCGTGCGAATGCGGTCATACTGCGGATCATATGCGTACCCGTCTCAATAAAAAAGTTGGGGGGATTATAACGTCGCACGGCCGGGCATGATAGGCATATGGCGCCGAAGACCGTATAATGCGCAGCCAATACACGAAATACCAGCCCGGAGAGACCCAATGCGTCCAGCAGGCAGAGCGATACAGCAAGTGCGTCCAGTCACCATTACCCGCCATTTTACCAAGCACGCCGAAGGTTCGGTGCTGATTGAATTCGGTGACACCCGGGTGCTGTGCACCGCTACGGTGGAGGACGGCGTACCGCGCTTTCTGAAAGGACAGGGGCAGGGCTGGATCACGGCGGAATACGGCATGCTGCCCCGCGCCACCCATACCCGCAACGCCCGCGAGGCCTCCCGCGGCAAGCAGGGCGGCCGCACCCTGGAAATCCAGCGTTTGATTGCCCGCTCGCTGCGCGCCGCGGTGGATTTGACCAAGCTGGGTGAATATACCATCACCCTGGACTGCGATGTGCTGCAGGCCGACGGCGGCACCCGCACCGCGTCCATTACCGGCGCCTGCGTGGCCCTGGCGGATGCCTTGCGGGTCATGCAGAAAAAAGGCCAGTTGAAAACCAACCCGTTTAAAGGTTTTGTGGCGGCGATTTCGGTAGGCATCGTGGCCGGCGAAGCGCGCTGCGATCTGGAATACGTGGAAGACTCGGCGGCGGAAACCGACATGAATGTGGTGATGACGGAAGACGGCCGCATGATTGAAGTGCAGGGCACCGCCGAAGGCGAGCCGTTCAGCCAGGAAGAGTTAATTACCCTGCTGGAACTGGCGCGCGGCGGCATCGACACGCTGGTGCTGGCCCAGAAAGCCGCATTGGCGGAATAACCATTGCATAATGGTTTGCCGTGCCGTCGGGCACCCGTCAGTAGCGTAATCAACTGAATAAAGGCGCCGGCTTATGGCGCCCCGTAATGAGGAGCAGGGTCCGTGAAAGATTACCAGCGCCAGTTTATCGAGTTCGCTTTAAACAAACAGGTTTTGAAATTTGGCGAATTTACGCTGAAATCAGGCCGTAAAAGTCCCTATTTTTTTAATGCCGGCCTGTTTAACACCGGTCGGGATCTGGCGCTGCTCGGGCGTTTTTATGCCGCGGCGCTGATGGATTGCGGCGTTGATTTCGACCTGGTATTCGGCCCGGCTTACAAAGGCATTCCCATTGCGACTACCACGGTGGTGGCGCTGGCGGAACATTATGAACGCGACGTGCCCTACTGCTTTAACCGCAAAGAAGCCAAGAATCACGGCGAAGGCGGCAATCTGGTGGGCAGCCCGCTGCAGGGCAATGTGATGCTGGTTGACGATGTGATTACCGCCGGTACCGCTATTCGCGAGTCCATGGATATTATTTCCGGCCATAACGCCAAGCTGGCGGGCGTGCTGATCTCCCTCGACCGGCAGGAAAAAGGCCGGGGCGAGATCTCGGCCATCCAGGAAGTGGAGCGCGATTATCACTGCAAAGTGATTGCCATCGTGACCCTGGCGGATTTGATTGATTACCTGGAAGAGAAAAGCGAACTGGCCGATCATCTGGCGGCGGTGCGGGCCTATCAGCGCCAATACGGCATCTGAAGGGTTGAAGCGGCGGTAAGCGCGATCCGCCGCTACCGCAATCTATCGCAAACCGAACGGCCGTGAGGGCCTGGCATGGCTTAATGCAGCTGGGCCATCAGCAGCGGCCAGCGCACTTCAAACTCATGGGTGGGCGAATAGCGGAATTCGGTGCGCACAAAGCGCGCCAGCATGCCTTCGCAGAACGCCAATAGCTGGCTGGCCAGCAGGGCCTCGTCCAGTTCGAACGCTTCCCCTTCACGGAGCTTGCGCTCGCGCAGTACCTGGCGCAATTGTACTTCGATGCGTTCATACAGCTGGTTGATGCGCCCCTGCAACCGGTCCTGTTCAAACATCAGCGCATGGCCGGTCATAATGCGGGTCAGGCCGGGGTTACGCTCCGCAAAACCCAAAATCAGCTGCAAAATCAGACGAAGACGATTAATGGTCTCCTTTTCGTCCTGCAATATCAGGTTGATACGGGATATCAGGCTATCTTCAATAAATTCGATCAGGCTGTCGAACATCCGCGTTTTACTGGGGAAGTGCCGGTATAAAGCCGCCTCGGAAACGCCGACGGTGGCCGCCAGTTTAGCGGTAGTGATGCGTTGGCTGCCGTCGCCGGACTCAAGCATTTGCGCCAATGCCTGCAAAATTTCCTCGCGGCGATTGCGTTTCACACTCTTTTTTTCTGCCATACCGAATAGGTCCCTGGGTAAAAACCATCAAAAATGAACAAACATCAGGCATCGGCTGTCACGGCCTGGGCCATGACAGCGTTGATATAATGAATTGTCGATGCCGGGGAAGAACCGCCCGTTAAAACTTATTGCCGGCCGGAGTGGCCAAAACCGCCTTCGCCGCGTTCGCTTAAGGTAAAATCCGCAACGACGTTGAATTCCACCTGCACCACCGGCACGAAGACCATTTGCGCTATGCGTTCGCCCGGTTCAATGGTGAAGACGTGCTGTCCGCGGTTCCATACGGACACCATCAGCGGCCCTTGATAATCCGAATCAATCAGCCCGACCAGATTACCCAATACGATGCCGTGCTTATGTCCCAGGCCGGAGCGGGGCAATACGACCGCCGCCAGGCCGGTATCGGCGATATGCACCGCCAGGCCGGTAGGGATCAGGGTGGTTTCGCCGGGCGCCAGGATAACGGCATCATCGATACAGGCGCGTAAATCCAGGCCGGCGGAGCCAGTGGTGGCGTAAGCCGGCAGCGGGAACCGATCGCCGATGCGTTTATCCAGAATTTTAAGATCGATTTTTTTCATCATAACGGGTGACAATCTCGTCGATTAATTGTTGACCAAGCAGCGCTTTACCGCTCAGTGGTAACAACGTATTCCCTTGCTCCCAGAACAAATGCAGCGCATTGGCATCGCTGTTAAAACCGCGGTCGGCCAGGGAAACGTCATTGGCGCAAATCAAATCCATATTTTTGGCGATGCGTTTTTGCCGGGCGTATTCTTCCATATTCTGGGTTTCGGCTGCAAATCCGACCACAAAGGGACGATGAGTCGTCATGGAGCCGACGCTTGCGACGATATCAGGGTTTTTGATCATTTTTACGGTGATTTCGGCGCCCTGGGTTTTTATTTTTTCCGGGGCCTGCTGCGCGGCGCGATAGTCCGCCACGGCGGCGCAGCCGATAAAAATATGCTGTTGTTCAATGTCCTTCATCACCGCTTCCTGCATCTCCTGCGCGCTGGTCACGTCGATGCGCCAGACGCCGCGCGGCGTGGGCAAATCCACCGGGCCGGATACCAGCGTCACGTGGGCGCCTTTGTCCGCCGCCGCCTTGGCGATGGCGAATCCCATCTTGCCGGAGCTATGGTTGCTGATATAGCGTACCGGATCGAGGGCTTCCCGGGTGGGGCCGGCGGTTATCATGATATTGAGGTGCTGCAGGGAAATATCGACGGTAAAGTGGCGCCGCGCCAAATCCACCAGGTCCAGCGGATCGAGCATGCGGCCGGGACCGATATCGCCGCAGGCCTGGCTGCCGTTATCCGGCCCCCAAAGCAGCACGCCGCGGGATTCCAAGATGCGTAGATTCGCCTGGGTGGCCGGCGCCCGGTACATCTGCTGGTTCATGGCCGGCGCGACGGCGATGCGCGCGGCGGTGGCCAGGCACACGGTGGTCAGCAGATCGTTGGCCATGCCGGCGGCAATGCGCGCCAGCACGTCGGCGCTGGCGGGGGCCAGCAGCACCAAATCCGCCCATTTGCCCAGCTCGATATGGCCCATGGCCGCTTCGGCCGCCGGGTCCAGCAAATCATCGGAGACGGGATATCCCGATACTGCCTGCAGCGTCAGTGAGGTAATAAACGCTTTGGCCGCGGGGGTCATTACCACCCGCACTTCCGCGCCCCTGTCGCGCAAACGGCGCACCAGTTCGGGGCTTTTATAGGCTGCGATACCACCGCTAACGCCAAGTACAATATGTTTGCCGGAAAGTTCCGTCATCTCGATTGCCCGCTTGTAAGCTTAAGTAAAAAACATTTTATCATAACCCTTGGCGTTCATAGCCATCTGTCTTTTTGTGCAGCATCCTGTGTTAATTTACAGCCCTCGCCGCAATTTTCTCCTGCCGCCGTCGAGCGCAGCGGCGCCGGATGGCATAATCGGCGGATGGATATGGGGAGACGGGGACATGACGGAATCAAAAGGATGGCACGATAAACTGGCGCCGCGTGAGAAATTGCTGTTATTCGGTCCGGCGGCGTTGACCAATACCGAACTGCTGGCGCTGTTCCTGCGTACCGGCATAAAGGGCATGCATGTAATGCAATATGCCGAACATTTGCTGGATCACTTCGGTTCTTTCCATAAACTCATTTCGGCGGACCGCCAGTCCTTATCCGCCGTAAAAGGGCTGGGCGCGTCGAAATGCACCCAGATACAGGCTATTGGCGAGATGGCGCACCGCTTTTACTCTTCGCATTTGATGCGCGAGGATGCGCTGACCAGCCCGGACATTACCCGCAGCTATCTTCGGTTATTGCTGGCTCACCGCGAGCGCGAGGTGTTTGTGGTCATGTTCCTGGACAACCAGCATCGGTTGATCAACCATCAGGAAATGTTCCACGGCACGGTGAACAGCGTTGAAGTGCATCCGCGGGAAATACTGCGCGAGGCGCTTAAAGTCAATGCAGCGGCGGTTATTTTAGCGCACAATCATCCGTCGGGAAGAGCGGAGCCCAGCCGCGCCGATCGGGAAGTGACCGATTTAGTGGTAAAGGCGTGCATGTTTCTGGACATCCGGGTACTCGATCACCTGGTCCTTGGAGCGGGAGAATACGTTTCTTTTGCCGAAAAAGGGTGGCTGTGAGTCTCTTTTGCGCGATCCTCAGGGATCTTTAGCTGCGCGGGACTTGAGCACTTGCGCTTCAAAGCGTATACTACGCCACCTTTGAGAATCCTGGGTGTAGCGTTGAGAGCCTATCTCAGCAGATTTAAATCTGTTGAAAGTCTCTCCTCAGTGAATGTGCTGAGATGGGCTCTAAAGCCTGACGAGGCGGCTAACACCTTTTTACGAAGCTCGAGCTGATTAGATTTTTGGAGAATAGACATGTCCCGAGTCTGCCAAGTTACCGGCAAG
>JAATFX010000122.1 GCA_015654925.1 Enterobacterales bacterium
GGAAATGCCGGGCATACTCTTCTTCAAACCGGGCCAGCAACCATTGGCCATCCGCGTGCGCATAGTTTATCTTGCCCGCCAGGCGCACCGGGATTTCATGCCCTTGCCCGCGATAGCGCATATAGACCGTGTGCTCCTGCCGCAACGCGTCGGCGTCGGCCCCCGGCGCGGACAATGCCGCCCGCGCCTGGTGGTATAGCTCGGCGAAAATGGCGTTCACCGCCTGCGCCGTATACTGTTCCAAGGCCAGGAGCCGGGTTTTTACTACCTCGCAGGCCACCGGCGCCAGCAGAAAACCGTGGGCGGACCCCACGCCGGCGCCCTTGGGAATCACTACCGTATCAATTCCCAGCTTTTGCGCGATACGCGCCGCGTGCATCGGCGCCGCGCCGCCAAAAGCGATCAAGGTTCGCCCTTCCAGATTTAACCCGCGATCGGTGGCATGGACCCGCGCCGCGTTAGCCATGTTTTCATCCACCACTTCCACCATGGCCATGGCCGCTTGACGCGCGCCGGCATCCGTACGATCGCTGACATGCTGTTGCAATGCCGCAACGGCCTTATCCCGCGCCAGCGCAATTTTGCCGCCGGCAAACTGCGCCACATCGATTTTCCCCAAGATCAGATCGGCATCGGTCACCGCCGGCTGGGTGCCGCCGCGGCCATAGCTGGCGGGACCGGGTTCGGAACCGCAGCTTTGCGGACCGACATCCACCAGCCCCAGGGCGTTACGCCGGCCAAGGGAGCCGCCGCCGGCGCCGATCTCCACCATATCCACCACCGGAATACGCAGCGGCATACCGCTGCCTTTTAAAAAGCGATAGGCGCGCGCCACTTCCAGTTCGCGGCCGTATTGCGGCACGCCCCCATCGATAAATACCACTTTGGCGGTGGTGCCTCCCATATCAAACGCCATGGCCCGGTCGATATCGAGCTGCCGGGCGATATGGGCCGCGAACACCGCCCCGCCGGCCGGCCCCGACTCCACCAGCAGCACCGGGAAACGGCAGGCCTGCTCAAGGGACGTCAGACCGCCGTTTGACATCATCAGCAACATCCTGCCGGTGATACCGCTCTTGCGCAGCCCGCTGTCCAGGCGCCTCAGATACCGGCTGATCGCCGGCTGAACATACGCATTGGCGCAGGTGGCGGAGATACGCTCATATTCGCGGATTTCCGGGCAAACCTGGTGGGAAAGCGTGATATTCAGTTCTGGGCGGGCGCGGCGTAAAAACGCTTCGGCCTGGCATTCATGCTCGCCATTGGCGTAACTATGCAGGAAACCAATCGCCACGGCAGTGATTCGCGCCCGGTCCAGCACCGGCAATAATGCCGCCAGCGCTTGCGTATCCAACGGTTTAAGTATGGAGCCGTCCGCGGCCGTCCTTTCAGGCACTTCAAGGCGCAATTCGCGCGGGATCAGCGGTGCGGGACGCTGCATATACAGATCCGACACGTCAAAGCGGTGCTCATGGGCGATTTCCAGCGTATCGCGGAACCCCGCCGTGGTGATAAGCGCCGTATTGGCCCCTTTTCGCTCAATCAGCGCGTTGGTCGCAAGCGTCGTGCCATGAATCACCGCCGTAACGCTGGATGCGGCGGTGGCGGTGCGCTCCAGCAGATCGTGAATGCCTTGCAATACCGCCTGTTCGGGGGCGGCCTGCGTGGTCAGTTGTTTGGCGGAAAACAACTCGCCATCCGCCCGTTGCAAGACGATATCGGTGAAAGTGCCGCCAATATCCACGGCAATGCGTGTTCCTGTGTCCGACATCAGCGTTTCCCCTCCCCGAGGGTCATTTCCATGGCGTTGGTTTGCTCGTCGCTCCGCCCCGGATAAACGAGCGGCTTTTGCATCGCCCAGATACTGATCGGGTAATACAGCGGGATCAGCGCCACATCCCCCATGGCCAGTTCGATAGCGGCGATGAACAACGCCTCGCGCCTGGCGTCGTCCAGCGTCACCAGGCCTTGTTCTATCAGTTTATCGACCTGCTGATTACTGTAATGCGCCCGGTTGCTTGAGCCATAGGCTTTAGTTTTATCGATGCTATGTATCAATGAACGCAGCGGCGACGACGATTCGCCGGTGGCGCTGCCATACCCCACCAGAAAGAAGCTGAACTCGCTGCCCTGATCGTCGCCGGTGACGCGCTTATAAAACACGCTGCTCGGCATGGTATCCACCTCGGTTTTGATGCCGATGCGCGTTAACATTTGCGCCACCGCCTGCACCACCGCGGTATCGCGGATAAAGCGATCGTTGGGGGAGTGCAGCGTGATTCGAAACCCGTCCGGATAGCCGGCCTCGGTTAATAATCGCCTGGCTTTGGCCGGATCGGCCGTTACCGGCTTAAGTTGGCCGCTGTGGCCGAAAATCCCTTCCGGCACCAATTGATCCGCGACTTTAGCCCCATCTTCCAGAATATGTTTGACGATCAGCCCCGTATCGATGGCCAGCGCGAACGCCTGGCGGACGCGCAGATCGCGCAGGGGATTGGCAATCGGCTTGCCGTCGTTGCCGCGGATAAAGGGAGACTGTTCCCGGTGATGGTCGAAGGTTAGAAAAATGGATCTATTGGTAACGCTGCGGGTCAGGTTGATGCCGCTGGTTTTCGCCAGGCGCGGGATATCCATGGGCGGTACTTTTTCAATGACATTCACATCCCCGGACATTAATGCCGCGATGCGCGCGCCGTCGGCGCTGATCGGTCGGATAACCAGATCTTTCCACAGCGGCTTATTGCCCCAATAATTATCATTGCGCGTTAGCGCGATGCGATTGCCCGGAATATAGCTCACCAGCTTATAAGGCCCGGTGCCAATTACGGCTTTGCCGCTGTTATAGTCAGCGGTGCTCGCCTGCTCCCCCACGCCGCGGCTGATGATCGCCACGGTGGCCAGCTCATTGGGCACAATCGGATTGGGTTGGCTGGTGGTAATCCTCAGCACGCTGTCGCTGACCTTTTCGACCGATTTATCGCTCAGGTAAGCGCGTAGCGAGAACGGCGAGCCGACGATTTTTTGCGCGCGGTCAAAGGTAAAAATGACATCGTCAACGGTTAACGGCGCGCCATTATGGAACTGTACCCCCTGGCGTAATTCAAACTCCCAGGTGGTGTCGTCAATCACCCGCCAGGATTTGGCCAGTCCCGGCTGCGGGCGCTGTTTTTCATCGGAATAGACCAGCCGGTCGAATAAATAGGTGGTGAGCGCCGCATTTGCGCTGACGATATGCCAGTGCGGGTCTAGGGACGAAGGCTCATTGCTAAATGCCAACGTTAATTGTTCCGGGGCTTTGGCCGCCCAGCCGGAACCGGGCCAGCCGATGCCCAGGGGAATAAAAGAAGCGGCCGCCCATACCCCGGCGCCGCCGAGGAATTGCCTTCGGTTGATATTCACGTCTCTCTCCAATAGTGCGTAATGCGGTACAATCATTACGGAATGTTGTCTATCCCGGCGGTAAGCCAGGCGCAATATTATCCCCGGGCCAGGCGTCCGTGGCCGTCAGCAGGGAATACAGCGGCAGATCGCCCACCCGAGGAACCGCTTCCATATTCATCAAGGCGTCAAACAGCGGCGGGGCCGCGTCCAGCTCCCCGCCCCAAAGCAAACAATCGATGAATTTTTGCCTGAGATAGCCGTCGCCCAAGGACGCGGGGACATCGCCGGCGGCATGCATGATAGGTTGCCCCCGCCGCCACTCCCCCCCCGCCGTCGTCACCTCAATCCAGTCCGCTGCGGCAAAACCGTCACGATTTACATCCGGTTCCGGGTTAACCTGCCGTTGACACCGTGCCATCAGTTGGCGAAGCGCGGGCCGTTGACGGGAACATTCGCTCAGCGATGCCAGGGTTACCGTGCCGTCAAGCAGCGTGGCGGCGACGGCGAATTCCAGGCTGAAACAACATTGCATGCGGTCAACCGGCCGGCGGAAACGCAAAATATCGCTGTGCCGCCGGCTGGTCACGAGGGTGATCCGGGCTATCTCCGGCAACTTACCGTCAAATTGATGATGAAATTGGCGGGCCGACTCGATCGCCCGATGTGCGGCATAGCACACCGGATAGCATTTGATCGCCGGGGGCCGGGTTGCCAGCAGCCAGTCATGCCGGCCGTACGCAATCGGACTGAGCCGGTCCGGCCCATGATGCGGGGAGAAGGTGGTTAACCAGCCGTCCTCTTGTTCCAGCACCCGGCCATTACCCGTCATGCCATGTTGCGCCAGCAGGCCGGCCAGCACCGCGCCCTGGACCGCGCGGCCGATATGCAGCGCTTTGACCGGCGTACCGAAATTGGCCACCAAACCGGCGCTTTGCGAAGCGGCGATGGCCAGGGCATGCCGCGTTTGGACCGCATCCAGATCCAGGGCGCAGGCACAGGCGGCGGCCGCGGCGATCGGGCCGGTAATACCGCTTGGATGCCATCCCGCCGTATGGGCCAATACCGGATGCCGGCGCCTGAGTTCCCCCCATACTTCATAACCGGCCGTATAGGCCCGCAAAAACCGCCCGCCCGGCAAGGGGATTTGCCTGGCCAGCGCCAGCAGCGCCGGAACCAGTACCGCGCTGGGATGGCCGCCCAGCGCCACATCGTCGTAATCCAATATATGGGCGGCGGTCCCGGACAGCATGGCCCAGCCCAGCCGATCCGGCGCCGGCGCATCCGTCGCCAGACGCAGCGTCCGGGCAAGCTGCACGACCGCCGGCTCCCGTTGGCCCGCGATCATTACGCCCAGCGTGTCGATAACGGCGCATTTGGCGTGATGTAGCGCGGCGGAAGTCGCCGGCAGGGTCCGGGCATCGACGGCAAGCCGGGCCAGTTGACTCGTAAGCGATGGACTCACAGGCACCTCAGCGATTAATAACCATATGGTGACCCGGCGCGATTTGATGGTAGCGCAGCTCGGGTATGACGGCGTTGGCCGGCATTAACGGACTGGGTATCTCGCTGTTGTCCAGCGTCAACACCCTGTCCCGGCGGCCAGGATCGGCTACCGGCACGGCGGCCAACAATCGGCGGGTATAAGGATGTTGCGGCCTGGCGAAAATATCCTCGTTGCTGCCGGTTTCCACGATTACCCCGCGTTGCATCACGGCGACGCGATGGCTGAAACGCCGGACGACGGACATGTCGTGCGAAATAAACACCAGGGCCAGGCCGAGTTTGCGTTGAAGATCGCCCAGCAGCGCGATGATTTGCGCTTTGACCGCCGCATCCAGCGCCGACACCGACTCATCGGCCACGATCGCTGCCGGTTCGAGAATCAATGCGCGCGCGATACATATGCGCTGGCGCTGCCCACCTGAGAATTCATTGGGATAGCGGGTGGCCATCGCCGGCGATAGTCCGACCAGGCCCAGCAATTCAGCCACTTTTTCCTGCGCCTGCCGGCGATTGCCCAAACCGTGCGCCAGCCAGGGTTCCGCTATCGCGTCTCCCACCGTCATGCGCGCATTGAGACTGGCCCATGGGTCCTGGAAAATCATCTGGATCCGGCGCGCCCATCTCCCCGGCTGGCGCTTACCGGGGAATATTATCGGCTCGCCATCGAGCATCACCCGGCCGGCGCGCGCGGCGACCAAACCCACCAATGTCCGGCCGAGCGTCGATTTACCGCAACCGGACTCGCCTACCAACGCCAGCGTTTCCCCGCGTTTAAGATGAAATGACACCTGTTCCACCGCATGCACGCGGCTGGCGACACGAGAAAATAATCCTTTGCGGATATCAAACCGGCAGGTGAGCGATTCCACCGCCAGCAATACCGGCGCCCGCTCGTCCAGAACAGCCGGGACGGCTATCGCCTCGCCGCTGGCGGCGGCCAGCAGGAGCCGGGTATAGGCGTGTTGCGGCTGGCGAAACAGCGTCGGCGTAGCATTCTCCTCCAGCAGCCGCCCTCCTTTCATCACCATGGTGCGATCGGCCATTTCGGCCACCAGCGCCATGTCGTGGGTAATAAACAGGATGGCCATGCCTTCTTCCCGTTGCAACTGTTTGAGCAACGAGATGATTTGGGCCTGAATGGTGACATCGAGCGCCGTAGTGGGTTCATCCGCCACCAGCACTTTTGGCCTGCCGGCCAGCGCCAGCGCGATCATTACGCGCTGGCGCATGCCGCCGGAAAGCTGGTGGGGATATTCGTCCAGGCGTTCAAGCGCCGCCGGCATGCGCACTTTTTCCAATAGCGCAATCGCTTCCTGCCGCGCCTGCCGCCCCGTTAGCCCCCGGTGCTGCTTTAAATGCTCGATGAGCTGATAACCCACGGTAAAAACCGGATTTAAGCATGCTTCCTGAAAGACGATGGCGATTTCGCCGCCGCGGATAGCGCGCATCCGCGTCTCATCAAGTTGCAGCAATGATTCGCCGGCCAGCGCGATTTCACCGCGCAGGCGGCTTTTATCCGCGGGCAGGATACGCAGCAGCGCCGAAGCCGTGACGCTTTTGCCCGAGCCGGATTCGCCTACCAGCGCCAGGGTTTGCCCGGCATCAAGGCTGAAAGAGATATCGCTGACAATCGACACCCAATGTCCGTCAACCAGCAGATCGACGCTTAATTGTTTAACCTCTAATAGCGGTTCCACGGGTCTATTCCTGCGCAGGGTCAAAGGGAATGCGGGCTAAGGACGTCACGCAAGCGATCCCCCGCCAGATTAATCAGGACAATGGTCAGCATCAGCACCAGTCCTGGATAAAAACAGATCCAATACTGCCCCGAGAGCATAAATTGATAGCCGCTGGCGATTAACATCCCCAGGCTCGGTTCCGTGACCGGCACCCCCAGGCCGAGAAACGATAATGTCGCTTCCAGCGCAATTGCCCGCGCAATCTGCACCGTCGAGATCACCATCAGCGGCGGCAGGCAATTAGGTAATAAATGACGCCGTAAAATTTGGCGCAGCGGAATACCGAGGCACGCGGCCGCATCGATATACTCCTTCCCCCCCTCGATTAACGCCGTGCCGCGCGTAGCGCGCGCATAGGTGGCCCACTCGACAATCACCAGCGCCAACACCACGTTAATAATTCCCTTACCCAAAAACGCCAGCAGGATCAAGGCCACCATAATGGAAGGAAAGGAGAGTTGCAGATCGACCATGCGCATGATCACGCTCTCGGTTTTACCGCGCCGGTAAGCCGCCAATAGCCCGGCGGTACCGCCGATTATGGCGGCAAAGCAGACCGCGATAAAACCGACGCCCAGTGAGATGCGCAAACCATACAGAATGGCCGATAGCATATCGCGGCCCTGATCGTCGCTCCCCAGCCAGAAAGTCATGCCGCTGCTGCTGATGCTGCCGGGGGGCAACCGGCCATCCATGATGCTCAATTGCTCTAAATCGTAGGGATTCTGCGGCGCGAGCCAGGGCGCCATTACCGTAACCAGGATCAACAGCAGCAGCAATACCGCGGCGGCAACCGCGCTCCGTGAGCGCGCGTAGACGCGCAGGAATTGATAAAACCCCGGCGCATGGCGCTCATGGCGGGTCTGCTGGACGTCGGTATCAGCCATTATGATTTCCCTTCCGCGCCAAAACGGATACGCGGATTAAGCAGGGTGTAAATGATATCGACCAGCATATTAATGCCGACAATCAGCACGACAATCACCATCAGGTAAGCGACGATCACCGGCCGATCCAGCATATTGATACTGTCGATAATCAATTTCCCCATGCCCGGCCAGGCAAAAATCGTCTCGGTCACCACCGAAAATGAAATCACCGCGCCGAACTCCATGCCAATCACGGTAATCAACGGGATAACGATATTTTTAAGCAGGTGAATGAAAACAATGCGCGATCCCGGTAAGCCGCGCGCCCGCGCCAGGCGCATATAACCGGCGGGCAGTTCTTCGCGTACCCCGGCGCGGGTCAGGCGCAGCAGCAGCGATGCCTTGAATAATGCCAGATTTATCGCCGGCAACAGCAAATGGCGTAATCCGTCAAGGGTCAAGAAAGACCATTGAACCCCTAACATGCCCGCCGTTTCCCCGCGCCCGCCGCTGGGCAGCCAGCCCAGCCATACCGAAAAGCACATGATCAACAATAGGCCGGCCCAGAAAGTCGGCAGGGAAAACCCCAGGATACTGCCCGCCATAATGGCTTTCGCCGGTATGCTATCGGGTTTGAGACCGGCATAAATCCCCAGCGGCAGCGCTATCGCCACCGCCAATAGCGTGGCGGTGACCGCCAGTTCCAGCGTCGCCGGGAAGCGTTGCCAGATAAGCAGCAGCGCGGGCTGGTTAAACACATAGCTTATGCCCAAATCCCCCTGCATCAGCCCCTGCAAATAGAACAGATACTGGGTCCAGAGCGGTTTATCCAGGCCCAGTTCCACGATCAGCCGTTGCCGGTCCTGTTCGGTGGCGTCGGGCGATAATAAAATATCAATGGGGCTGCCAATGACATGTAGTGAAAAAAATACCAGCGTTGCCATAAGCCATACCACCAGCAATGCCTGCACACAACGCCGAACGACCGAATTCAACATGAAGCCACCATGCTCTCCCGCATATCTGTATTAATTACGCTGTCATTGAATATTTTTAAATACAAAACTCACTTCATCAATCAATACATACAGCAATGACGCCCTAATAAAATCCGGACTCACATCATAAGATAATTAATATATTTTTATGAGTATACTGTTGTATACAACTAAAGCGAAATCAAAAAAACAGGTTTGCTTGCGCAGAAAATGCATAACGGCAATGGGCAGCCCGGACCGTCAACGCGCCGGGCTGCCTCGCAGCGGGCAGATTAGCCGCCGGCGCTATTTATCATGGCCATGCGTACCCGCAGGCCATTGCGCAAATGGTCACAGGCAATGGTTACCGCGCGCGCTTTATCCCGTCCGGCCATGGCGTCGACCAGGGCTTTATGCTCGGCTCTCGCCTCTTCCCGACGAGCCGGCACCTGATAGGTAGTGCCGGGCAATAGCGACAGATGGACGCGCAGATTGGTCATCATCTCTTCCAGGTAGGGGTTATGGGAAAAGCGATAAATTTGGCTGTGAAACAATCGGTTATGATCATGCAGCATCCGGGCGTCGCTGATTTTGCTTTCTACCCGCGTCATATCATCCAGCAGTTGCAATTCGTCGGCGGACGCATTGGCCACCGCCAGCTCTATGGCCAATCGCTCCATCCCTTCACGCACAGCGAACAGCTGGCGCAGCCGCTCATAGCTCAATGTCGCCAGTACCAGTCCGCGCTGCGGCCCGGGTTCCACCAGCCCCAGGGCCTCCAGCCGATGCAATGCCTCGCGGATCGGCGTGCGGCTGAGCCCGAACTGTTTGGCCAGTTTAATTTCTTGCAGACGCTCGCCGGAAACGATGTCGCCGGCTTCAATGGCGGCTAACAGGGCTTCAAACGGGGAAAGGTTTTGATGATTTTTAGGTAATCTCAAGATAATGTCTCGGCGAAACCGCAATATTCATGGTGTAGATATAGCATTTTTTCCGGATGAATGGCAGTGGATAAACCGGTTTTTTAATCATTTAGGTTAGTGAAAATTAAATTTAATATTTTGTTTATTCATTTTAAGAATATCATTATTAACTAAATGCATTACTTAAAATAATCATAACCTGATATTGTTCATCACTCATTTAAATAAGCATATAATTAACCCTTTATTTATTAGGTATTTTTATTGTATACAAATGAATACATATGATGATTGCACCCGGCTGGCCGGATGCGCAAGGAGCAAAAATGAGTGAGATTTCTGACGCTGGTCAACCGCATCGTGGCGATCAATTAGCACAGTTTATCGTTGCGGTCCCCGCATGGCAGATTCCCGAGCCGGTGCTGCATGAAGCCAAACGCGCGCTGGTTGACTATCTGGCCGTGTCCATCAGCGCCGCCGGCGCCAATGTGGTGCGGGCGGTTAGCCGCACGGCGCGGTTATGGCAAGCATCCGGCCAGGCGCGCATCATCCTGGGCGGCACTACCGCGCCGGCATTAGCCGCCTTGATTAACGGCACTATGGCCCATGCCGATGATTATGACGATACCCACCCCGCCGGCGCCGGCCATCCCAGCGGGCCCTGCTGGTCGGCCGCGCTGGCGTTGGCGCAAACGTTGCAAGCCGGCGAACAGGCTACCCTGGTGGCCTTTATTACCGGTTATGAAATCATGGCCCGGCTGGGCGGGGGCGGAGTCCCCGGCGTTGGCCGCAATTTGCAGCGCCGCGGTTTTCATCCCACGTCGGTGGTCGGGCGCGCGGGCGCCGCGGCCGTCGCGGCTTCTTTGCTCGGCCTGGATGCCGGGCAAGCGGCGCATGCCCTGGGCGCGGCCGCCACCATGATGGGCGGATTACAAAAATCTTCCGGCACGGACGGCAAACCGTTCCATGCCGGTAAAGCCGCGATGGACGGTATCCTGGCGGCGCAGCTTGCCGCCGAAGGATTTATCTCGTCCCGGCATTTTTATGAATCAGACGGCTGGGTGAAGACCTTTATCCAGCAGGGCGACATTACCGTTCCCCCGCTCGATTTTGGCGCCCGCTGGGAATTACTGGGCAACGGCTACAAGCTTTATGCCAGTTGCCGCGGTACGCATGCCTCGATTGAAACCGCGATAGGGCTTTATCCCCTGCTTGGCGGAAGAGCCATCAAGCGGGTATTCGCCAAAGTTCATCCCATGGGGCTGGTGAATTCAGGTATTCCCAATCCGCGCACCCCGCTGGAAACCAAATTCAGCATACAGCATTGCATCGCCCTCGCATTGTGCGGTTATTCGCTCACGCACACCGACTTTACCCAGCAAACCGTGGACGATGCCGCCGGCCGCGCCTTGCTGGCCCTGGTTGAGATAGAGGCGGTGGAAGGCCAGCCGCCATACACCTCCTATATCGACATCGAACTGGCAGACGGAACCTGGTTGCATGGCAAAACAGCCATGTTCCGCGGCCATCCGGAAAACCCGCTCACCGATGGGGAACTGCGGCACAAATTCGAGCAGTTGACCGTGCCGGTCGTCGGAACCGCTATCAGTGAACGTCTCTATCAGACGGCCGCCCATTTTGAACAGCCCGGCTCGCTATTGGAGCTGACGACGCTGCTTGCCGGCCGGTCCTGACTAAAACACAAGGAAAGCCCATGACTCTGTCCCATCAGTTTGCCCGTCATATCCTGGATTTTTATCAGCGCGAGTTGCCGCCAGAGGCGCGCTCGCGCGCGCGCACCGCTATTATCGATACGCTGGGCGTGACGCTGGCCGGCAGTCAGCAGGCCGGCAGCCGGAAACTGCGCGCCGCCGTGGTGCCCGCCGCAGCCACCGGCCGCAGCCGCATTTTCGGCACCGACCTGAGACTTAACGCGCTGGATGCCGCCCTGATTAACGGCACCGCCGCCCATATGCTTGATTTTGATGATTCCAACTCACATCTGCACGGCCATGTTTCGGTGGCGGTATTGCCCGCCCTGCTCGCCATCGCCGACGAACAGGAGTCATCCGCCGAAGACATTCTCCAGGCCTACGTCACCGGTTTTGAAACCGCCGCGCGGCTGGGGGATAGCGTAGGCCGCTATCAATACACTCACGGCTGGCATCCGACCACCACCGTCGGCGTCTTTGCCGCCGTGGCGGCCTGCGCCGCGCTATTGCAACTGAGCGAAACGCAGACCGCGGCGGCGCTCGCCATCGTGACCACGCTGGTTTCGGGCATTAAATCGAACTTCGGCACGGAAACCAAACCGCTGGGGGTGGGCAATGCCAATCGCAATGCCGTATTGGCCATACGCCTGGCGCAACAGGGCTTCAGCGCCGGCGAGCTGGCGTTTGAACATCATCACGGTTATTTGAACGTCTTTAACGGCGGCGCCGATAACTATGACGTTACGCCGCTTATCACGCCGTGGACCGGCGATCCCATGTTGCTCGATCGCATCAAGGGCAACAAGCAAAAGCCCTTCCCCTGCTGTTACGCCATCCTGTCGCCATTGGACGGTATTCTCAGTCTGCGCGAGCAACACCGGTTAACGCCGGATCAGATTGCCGGCGTCTCGGTGGGTGTTCACCCGATTCGCTATCCGCATATTAATGTGCCGCACCCGGAAAACCCGCTGGCCGCCAAATTCAGCCTGCATTACTGCATAGCCCGCGCCCTGATTGACGGTACGCTGACGCTGGATGATTTTATCGATGAAACCCTGTTCGCCGCGCCGCCAACGCGCGCGCTGATGAGCCGGATTTCGCTTTACCGGTATGACAGCGACAATACCGGCGGCGCCGAGGTCGCCATCACCACGCACGATGGCCGCGCCCTGACGCAATTCGTCGCCGGCGCGCGGGGGTCGACCTATGACAATCCCCTGCCCGACAGTCTGATGGAAGAAAAATTTTTGCAATGCGCCGCGCTGGCGCTGGGCGACGAAGGCGCACGGCGGCTTTACCAGCGGTTAAACCAGGATAACTTCCTCTGAGATGGAGATAACCCAGCTTCTCCCGCCGGAGATCGGCCCGTGGTTCGCCGCCCTGTTGATCGCCAGCAGTTTTTTAACCTCCGCCCTGACCGCCGCCATGGGCCTGGGCGGCGGGGTGGCGCTGCTGGCCATTATGGGCCTGGGCATGCCGGCCGCCAGCATGCTGCCGGTGCATGGCATCGTGCAGCTAGGCTCAAACCTGGGGCGCACCGTTATTCAGCATCGCTATGTGCTGTGGTCGTGCATCGGCTGGTTTACGCTCGGCAGCGTGGCGGGCGTCGCGCTGGGCACGCCCGTTGCGCTGCATATTCCAGACGGCATCGCCAAGATGGCGCTGGCGCTGTTTATTTTATGGTCGGTTTTCCATCGCCGGCAGCAGGCCAAGCCGGCCAGCCGCGCTTTTTTGGTGCTGGGCGGCGCGCTGACCAGCCTGGGCAGCATGGTGGTGGGCGCCACCGGTCCGCTGGTCGCGGGCCTGCTGAGCGCCCAGGGCCTGATCAAACAGCGGCTGATCGCCACCCACGCCACCTGCATGGTCATGCAGCACGGGCTGAAGATTATCGCTTTCGGCCTCGCGGGATTCGCGTATGCCGGTTGGCTGCCGATGCTGGCGGCCATGATCGCCAGCGGCGTGCTGGGTACCTGGCTTGGCAGTTCGCTGCTGGAAAACATGCCCGAGCAGCGGTTCAGGCTGATTTTCCGCGTCACCATGCTGCTGCTGTGCGTCCAGTTGTTCTGGCAAGGCTTATTGGGTCTCAGGGCGTAAACGTACGCGCACCGCATCCGATTTTTATAACATTGCGTTAAGGAGTACCGGTTATGAAAAAAACAGTTATTACCGCCGCCAGCTTACTACTGGCCGCCGGCCTGAGCCACTACGCAGCGGCGGAGGGCGCCGGCAACAGCAACGGCGAAACCCTGAAAAAAGTGCGCGCGCGCGGCGAACTGGTGTGCGGGGTTCATCCCGCCCGCCACGGTTTTTCCGCCATTAACGGCAAAGGCCAGTGGGAGGGGTTTGATATCGATTTTTGCCGGGCGATTGCCGCAGCGGTATTGGGCGACGCCAACAAGGTACGCTTCAGCGCCCTTTCCACCGCCCAGCGCTTCCCGGCCATCCAGTCCGGTGAAGTGGATGTGCTGTCGCGCAATATCACCGCGACGTTGTCGCGGGACGCGTCATTGGGGCTTAATTTCGCCCCGACGACATTTTACACCGGCACCGGTTTTATGGTCAGGGCCGATTCCGGGGTGAAAAAAGTCGAGGATATGGACGGCGCCACGGTATGCATCACGCCGGGCAGCAGCTCCGAGCATAACGTGGAGCAGATTTTCAGCTCGCGCGGCATGCACTACACGCCGGTGGTGATTGAGAATAATAAAGAATACGTCGCCGCCTACCTCTCGGGCCGCTGCGATGTCCTGGCCAGGGACAAAGTCGCCCTACCCGGCGTGCGCGCCTTTGATGCCGAAAAAGCCGAGGATCATGTGATCCTGCCCGGTATCTACTCCAAAGAACCGCTGGCGATGGCGGTACGACAGGGTGACGACCAATGGTATGACATTGTGAAGTGGGTGGTGTATGCCACCTTTGATGCCGAGGAATTGGGCGTTAGCCAAGCCAATGTGGACGAAAAACTGCAATCCAACGATCCGGATATCCAGGCGCTGCTGGGGGTTAACGGCGATTTTGGCACCAAGCTGGGGCTGGATAACCGCTGGGCGTATAACCTCATCCGCCAGACAGGCAACTATGGCGATATTTATCAACGTTATTTCGGCCCCGCCACTCCGACCCCGCTGGCGCGCGACCTGAATAATCTCTGGACCGGGGGCGGCCTGCTGTACGGGTTGCCTATCCGGTAAACAATAAAATGCCTATGACTTCGACTTCAGGGAAACACCCCGGGCCGGCGCAGTCTTTGCCGGCGATAGCCAGCCTGTTGCCCGCCAGCCGGCGTTGGCGCGCCTTGATTTATCAGGTACTGCTGGCATTGGCGATT
The DNA here is from genome assembly GCA_015654925.1 of Enterobacterales bacterium. Lineage (GTDB taxonomy): Bacteria > Pseudomonadota > Gammaproteobacteria > Enterobacterales > Enterobacteriaceae > Acerihabitans. Next base: position 14,433 of record JAATFX010000122.1, read on the forward strand.
GTTCTGGCCGGCGCTTACTTATATATCAACGTAACGAAGAATTTGCGGGCGCAGCATATCGCCACCGGTTTTGATTTTATCGGGCAGACGGCGCAATTTTCTATCGGTGAAACGCTGATTAACTTCTCGGCGCGGGACTCTTACGGCCGGGCGTTGCTGGTCGGGCTGCTCAACACATTGTATTGTTCGGCCGTCGGCATCGTTATCGCCACCCTGCTGGGCTTGGGAATCGGCATCGCCCGCACCTCGCAAAACTGGCTGTTACAGCAAGTCGCCGGCGTCTATGTGGATGTTCTGCGTAATATTCCGGTGATTTTGCAGGTGATTTTCTGGGCGGTGGTGATTCGCAACCTACCCTCGCCGCGCCAGGCGATTGAACTGGGAACCGTCGGCTTCCTGACCAACCGCGGCCTGACGCTGACCGTGCCGGCGGCCGATGCGGGCTGGCAGGCCGCCGGCTTGGCGTTGGCGCTGGCTATCGTAGTGGCGCTGTTGCTGCGCGCCGGCCTGCGCCAATTTGCGATTCGCAGCGGACGCTATCTTCATGCTACGCCGTTTTTATTGCTGTTGGTGGCCGCGCCGTCCCTGCTGGCCTGGTTGCTAAACGGTATGCCGCACCGGCTGGATGTACCGGTGCGCCAGGGATTTAACTTCTCCGGCGGGTTGACGATCACCCCGGAATTCACCGCCCTGGTGATGGGCATCGCCCTGTATTCTTCCGCTTTTATCGCGGAAATCGTCCGCGCCGGCATTCAGTCGGTGCCCCATGGCCAGCTTGAGGCGGCGAACAGCCTGTCGCTGAAGCCATGGCACGTTACGCGCTATGTGGTGCTGCCGCAGGCGCTGCGGGTCATCATTCCTCCGCTCACCAGCCAGTATGTCAGCTTGATGAAAAACAGCTCGATTGCCGTCGTGGTGGGCTACCCGGAGTTGGTTAACATCGGCAACACCGTGATGAACCAGACCGGCCAGGCCATGGAGGTGATTGCCCTGCTGATGGTGGTGTATTTGATTATCAGCGTGAGCGCCTCGCTGTTGATGAATATCTTTAACCGACTGGCGGCGATCAAAGAGAGATAAAGCCATGATGTTGTATAACGAATTATTTCTCTGGGCGCGTAAACGCCTGTTCAGCAGCCTGTGGCAAACCGTCCTGACCCTGGCATTGGCGGCCGCTATCGCGTGGGTCGCCGGCGGGGCGCTACGCTGGGGAATCATCGATGCCGTTTGGGTGGCGGACGATCCGGCGGTATGCCGGGCCGCCAGCGGGGCCTGCTGGGCGGTGATCGGCGAAAAATACCGTCCGATCCTGTTCGGGCTTTATCCTTATGACGAGCAGTGGCGCCTGGTGATTGCGATGGTGATTTATGTGATTACCGTGGCGCTTTCGCTGATGCCGCGCTGCTGGCGCCGGAGTATTCTGCTGCCGCTGTGGCTGCTGACCGTGCCGCTGATGGCGCTGTTGCTCGCGGGCGGGCCGTTTGGCCTGCGGCCGGTTCCCTCGTCCGAATGGGGCGGGCTGCCGCTGACGATGCTGTTATTCAGCGGCACCGTGATACTGGGCATGCCGGTATCCATGCTGCTGGCGCTGGGCCGCCGCTCGGCGCTGGCCTTCTATCGCAGCCTGTCGGTGATGTTTATCGAAGGGCTGCGCGGCGTACCACTCATCACCATTTTGTTTGTCGCCGTCAATGTTTTCCCGCTGTTTTTGCCGACCGGGGTGGAAATAAATAAATTGCTGCGCGTGGTTGTGGGTATAGCGCTGTTTTTCGCCTGCTATCAGGCGGAAGTGATCCGGGGAGGGCTCCAAGCGGTGCCGCGCGGGCAGTATGAGGCGGCAACGGTGCTCAGCCTGAATTATTGGCAGACCACCCGCCATATCATTTTGCCGCAAGCATTGCGCATTTGCCTGCCGGCGATGACCAACCACGTGATCGCCGCAATGAAAAACACCTCCTTTGTCATCATTATCGGCATGTTCGATATTTTTACCGCCGCCAATTCCGTAATGCAGGACCCGCTGTGGCGGCGGTTTTATGTAGAAATATATTTATTTATCTGTGCGGTCTATCTGCTGTTTGGTTTTACCCTGTCGCGCTATGCGCTATGGGTGGAAAAACGTATCGATGCCGGACGCCGGCCAGAGGGAACCCACCAAGGAGTCGCATCATGAGTGATACCATCGCCCCGCCGGTGATCGAAATCAGCAACGTCAGCAAATGGTATGGTAAATACCAGGCGCTGGATAATGTCAGTTTACAGGTGGCCAAGGGAGAGCGCGTGGTGATATGCGGGCCATCAGGGTCGGGCAAATCAACCCTGATCCGCTGTGTTAACCGGCTTGAGGAGCATCATCAGGGCCTCATCCGGGTCAACGGCATCGAAATGAACGACAATATCCATAACATTAATCGCATTCGCCAAAGCACCGGCATGCTGTTTCAGTCGTTTAATCTTTTCCCGCATCTGAGCGTGTTGGATAATTTGATTTTGGGTCCTACGCTTGCGCGCAAGATGAAACGCAAGCAGGCGGTTGACCTGGCCATGCACTTTTTAGCTAAAGTGCATATCGCCAATCAGGCCCATAAATTCCCGCTACAGCTCTCCGGCGGCCAGCAGCAGCGCGTCGCCATTGCCCGCGCGCTGTGCATGGAGCCGGAAATCATGCTGTTCGACGAACCGACCTCGGCCCTGGAC